>NZ_JBHVYA010000008.1:0-323478 GCF_042881255.1 Streptomyces sp. NPDC058279
GGACCCTGTGGGAGAGTAGGACGCCGCCGAACAATCATTGTGGGAAAGCCCCGCACCAGCCCGTTATCGGGTTCGGTGCGGGGCTTTTCTGCGTTTACCGGCCGGATATGGGGAGCAAGCCGCTATGCCGGGTGGCGGGGTAGCTCTTGAGGCTGCGCGTGTCGAGCGGCCGGCGAGGACGGTGTCGCCGAAGGCGTAGGGAACCTATTCACCGGTCATGCTGCTGCTCGGCCAGCTCCGCGAGCTACTCGGCGAAAGCGCTCATGCGGCGCACCTGTTCGTGGGGTGAACTCGGCCATGGTGTCCCCGGGAGGTCAGAGGCGGCCGGCCGCCTTGAGGGTGAGGTAGGCGTCGGCCAGGGCGGGGGCCAGGGTGTCCGGGGTGGCGTCGACCACGTGGACGCCGAGGCGGGTGAGGTGGTCCGCGGTGCGGCGGCGTTGGGACTGGGACTGGGTGGCGGCAGCGGCGTCGTAGACGGAGTCGAGCGTGCCGCGGGACCGGGCCATGTCGGCGATGTGCGGGTCCGCGACGGAGGCGAGGACGACCGTGTGGCGCTGGGTGAGGCGCGGCAGGACCGGGAGGAGGCCCTCCTCGACGGGGGCGGCGTCCAGACTCGTCACGAGGACGACCAGGGAACGGCGCGGGGCGCTGCGCAGGATGGTGGAGACGAGGGCGCGGGAGTCGGTTTCGACGAGCTCGGGTTCCAGGGTGGCCATGGCGTTGACGAAGGCCGGCAGGGTGTCGGCGGCGGAGCGGCCTTGGACCTGGGTGCGGGCGCGGCGGTCGTGGGCCAAGAGGTCCACGCGGTCGCCGGCGCGGGTGGCCAGGGCGGTCAGGAGCAGGGCCGCGTCCATGGCGGAGTCCAGGCGGGGTGCGTCACCGACGCGGCCGGCCGAGGTGCGGCCGGTGTCGAGGCAGATGAGGATGTGGCGGTCGCGTTCGGGACGCCAGGTGCGGACGGCGACCCGCCGGCCGCGGGCGGTGGCGCGCCAGTCGATGGAGCGGGTGTCGTCGCCGGGGAGGTAGTCGCGGAGGCTGTCGAACTCGGTGCCCTCACCGCGCGTCAGGAGGCTGGTGCGGCCGTCGAGTTCGCGGAGGCGGGCCAGGCGTGACGGGAGGTGCTTGCGGCTGGTGAACGGGGGCAGGACCCGGACCGTCCACGGCACGGTGTGGGTGCCCTGGCGGGAGAGGAGCCCGAGGGGGCCGTAGGAGCGGATCGTGACGCGGTCGGCCCGGCGGTCGCCGCGGCGGGTGGGCCGCAGGCGGGTGGTGAGGCGGCGGCGTTCACCGGCCGGGACGACCAGGTCGTGGCGCGACGCGGCGGGTTCGGTGCCGGGGAGCCAGCTGCTCGGGGGCCAGGCGTCGCGGACGCGGGCCCGCAGGGTCCGGCCGGCGGGGTTGGTGACGGTGAGGTGGACCTCGGCCGGCTCGCCCAGGCGGACCGACGTGTCCCCGGAACGGGCCAGGCGCAGCGTGCGGACGGGCGCCGCCAGGGCGTAGTCGACGGCGCAGGCCAGGCCGAGGGCGCCGTTGACCGCGAGGAGGCCCGTCCAGCTCGGTTCGAGGAGGCCGACGGGGAGGCTGCCGAGGGCCGCCAGCAGGGCGGCGCGTCCGGTGAGGGCCATCAGCGGGGGACGTGGACGTGAGACAGGATCGCGGAGATGACCGCGTCGGCGGAGACGCCTTCCATCTCGGCTTCCGGGCGCAGTTGGACGCGGTGGCGCAGCGTCGGCAGGGCGAGGGCCTTCACGTCGTCGGGGGTGACGTAGTCGCGGCCGGTGAGCCAGGCCCAGGCGCGGGCGGTGGCGAGCAGGGCGGTCGCGCCGCGCGGGGAGACGCCGAGGGTCAGGGACGGCGATTCGCGGGTGGCGCGGCAGATGTCGACGACATACGCGGCGATCTCGGGGGAGACGGTGGTGCTCTCGACGGCCTTGCGGGCGGCTTCGAGTTCGGCGGGCCCGGCCACCGGGCGGATGCCGGCGGCGTGCAGGTCGCGCGGGTTGAAGCCGGCGGCGTGCCGGGTCAGGACGCCGATCTCGTCCTCGCGGGACGGCAGCGGGACCGTCAGTTTGAGGAGGAAACGGTCCAGTTGGGCTTCGGGGAGGGGGTAGGTGCCCTCGTACTCGACCGGGTTCATGGTGGCGGCGACGAGGAACGGCTCGGGGAGCTTGCGGGGGACGCCGTCGACGGTGACCTGGCGTTCCTCCATGGCCTCCAGGAGGGAGGACTGGGTCTTGGGCGGCGTGCGGTTGATCTCGTCGGCGAGCAGGAGGTTGGTGAAGACCGGACCGTTCTGGAAGGAGAACTCGGCGGTGCGGGCGTCGTAGACCAGGGAGCCGGTGACGTCACCGGGCATCAGGTCGGGGGTGAACTGGACGCGCTTGGTGTCGAGTTCGAGGGACGCGGCGAGGGCCCGGACGAGGAGGGTCTTGGCGACGCCGGGGACGCCTTCGAGGAGGACGTGGCCCCGGCACAGGAGGGCGACGACGAGACCGGTGACGGCGGAGTCCTGGCCGACCACGGCCTTCGCGATCTCGGTGCGGAGCGCTTCCAGGGAGGAACGGGCGCTGTCCGTGGTGGCCGTCATGAGGTGCGGACCTCTCTTTCGAGGGCGTCGAGGTGGTCGGCGAGCGCGACGAGTGCCGCGTCGTCGGAGGGGGTGGGGCCGAAGAGCAGGGTGGTGAGGTCCGTGGCGCGGTCGGCGGTGAGCCGGGCGGACACGGCGGGGAGCAGGGCGGCCGGTTCGTGGGCCTGGATGGCGGGGACGCCGACGAGCGCGGCGAGGCGTTCGCGGGTGGCGGTGCGCAGTACGGTCGCCGCCCGGTCGCGGGCTCCGGCCTTGCGGTAGAGGCGGGCGCGGCCTTCGGTGGCCTCGGAGGCGCGGACGGCGACGGGGAGGTTCTCGGTGACGAGCGGGCCGAGGCGGCGGCCGCGCCAGAGGGCGGCGAGGGCGGCGGCCACGAAGAGTTGGAGCAGGGCCCAGGTCCAGCCGGACGGTACGAGGTCGAGGAGGCTCTTCTCCTCGGGGGCGTCCCGGCCGGTCTGTTCGGCCGGTTCGGGCAGGTACCAGACGAGTTCGGGGCGGGTGCCGAGGAGTTGGAGGGCGAGGGAGGCGTTGCCCTCCTTGGCCAGGCTCCGGTTGTGCAGGATGCTCGCGGAGCCGAGGACGACGGTGTCGCCGCCCTTGGCGATGGCGGGCAGGACGAGCAGGGTGGGGTGGCCGCCGTCGGGGTAGCAGGCGGTGGCTCCGGGGAGGTCGGTGGTGTAGCGGGGGCCGTCTCCGGTGGTGGCGCGGCCGGCGGCGCGGGCGGCGGGCAGCGCGCAGTCGGGGGTGAGGGCGCTGCGGTCGGCGTAGCCGGGGGCGGTCGAGGCGGGGGCCAGGTCGGTGAGGCCGGTGCCGGTCGGCGCGAGGAGCACGGTCCGGCCGCCGGAGGTGTTGGCGGCGGCGCGCAGGGTGTGCCGCCGGGACGAGTCGAGCGCGTCGGGGTCGGTGACCAGCACGGTGGTGCGGGGGCCGGCGGCGGCGGCCGCCTCGTCGGCGGTGGTGACGACGCGGCTGGTGACGCCGCGGGCCTTGAGGAGCTCGGCGACGGCGCGGCTGCCGTATGGATCGGCGGAGCGGGGGTCGAGGTCGCCGTGGTGTGCGTCGGAGTGGAGGGCGGCCACGGTGACACCGCCCACCAGGAGGACGCCCAGGGCGGCCAGGAAGCCCCGGGAGCGGGCCCAGAGGGTGGTGGCCCGGGGCGCGGCCGGGGGCGCGGGAGGCGCCGTCGTGGCGGGGTCCTGGGGGGTCGCGGCGGTGGGCGCGGCGATGTGCGTGGGGCCGGTCATGCCGTGGGTCCCGTCAGGAGCGGCGTGGCGCGTTCCAGGGTCAGGTCGAGGGTGCGCAGGCGGCCGTAGATGTCGGGGTCGCCGGTGCGACCGCCGTAGGTGACGTCGTCGAAGGCGTGGGCCGCGGCGCGCAGCTCGTCGGCGTGGTGCGGGAGGCTGTGGGCCGCTTCGGCCGCCGCCTCGTCGGCGGTGCGGCCGGGGCGGGGGTCGAGGAGCGTGCGCTCCTCCAGGGAACGGACGACGGCGCGCATGCGTTCCTGGACGGCTTCGGTCCAGCGGCCGGCGGCGGCGTGCGCGTCGGCGGCGGCCCGGTGGTCGGCGGCGGTGCGCGCGCCCGCCTCGAAGAGGGTCCCGGCGCCGGTGACGGCGCGGCGGGGGGTGCCGAGCCGCCACCACAGGGCGCCGATGGCCGCGATGGCCAGCAGCACGACGGCGACCAGGCCGACCGTGCCGCCCGGGGTCGACCCGGCGGCACGGTCGAAGAAGTCGCCCAACCAGTCCCAGAGCCGGTCCAGGACGCGCTGGAGCGGGCTCGGATCGTTCTGGTGGTACAGCGGCTTGGACAGTTCCCGTTCGGCCGCCTCGCGGGCGGCGTCGCGCGGAGTCGTCACCGGCGGTGTGGCGGCGGTGATGATGAGTCCCCCCGTGCTCATCGGTGTGTCAGCCTCCGTACCCTGCGCCGGCGGGGCTTCCGTAGTCCTGCAGGCCGGCGGCCCGGGCGAGTTCCAGGTCGAGGGCCTCGCGGCGGATGCGCTGGTCGATGTAGAGCAGGACGGTGATGCCCGCCGAGATCGGCAGGACGACCGTGAGGCTGATGATCGAGCCGATGCCGCTGATCAGCAGGAACGACCACGACATGGCGAAGGAGCCGTCGGTGAGGCCGCTGAGATCGCCCACGCCGCTGAGCACCGCGAGGAGGGTGAACGGCACGGCGATCACCATGGACACGAGGCCGGTGATGAGCCCCGTCAGCAGGGTGATGCCGAAGACGCGCCACCAGGAGCCCTTGACGAGCTTGTCGGACCGCTTGAGCGCCGTGAAGATCCCGGCCCGCTCCAGCATCAGGGCCGGTGAGGCCAGCAGGAAGCGGAACCAGAGCCAGATGAAGAGCGGCACGGACACGAGGAAACCGAGGAGGGCGACGCCGATGCTCTTCATGAGCACCCCCGGCAGGATCAGCGCGACGAAGAGGACGACCGCGCCGGCCGCCAGGAGCACGGTCAGTCCGGCCAGCGGGAGCAGGCGGGGGCGCGCTTCGCGCCATGCCTCGCCGAGCGTGATCCGCCGGCCGATCACGGCGCGGCTGTAGATGACGGTGAGCAGCGCGCTGGCGAGGATGCCGAGGACGAGCTGGAGGAATCCGTTGGCGAGGACGGGGACGACGGCGTCGCGGATGCCGCGCAGTATCTGCTCGGGGTCCTCGCCGGTGGCGGAGGCGGTGCTGAGGTCCGCCAACGCGAACTTGTTGATGAGTACGTTGCCGACCTCGATGAGGACGCCGACGACGAGGCTGACGGAGAGCACCGAGCGCCAGTGGGTGCGCATGGTGGAGACCGCGCCGTCGAGCAGTTCGCCCAGGCCGAGGGGGCGCAGCGGGATCACGCCGGGCTTGGCGGCCGGGGGCGGGCCCCAGGGGCCGGCGGGGCCGCCGGGGTAGCCGTACTGGCCGCCGTAGGGCGATCCGTACTGTGGTGCCTGGCCGGGCTGCCCGGGCTGACCCGGCTGGGGGCCGTACGATCCCCAGCCGCCCTGCGGCTGCTGCTGCGGGGCCGCGTCGGCCGGAGCGGGGGCCTGGGCGCCGGGGCTGGACCACTGGCCGGGCGGCGGCTGGGCGTCGGACCACTTGGAGTCCGCGGCGGGCTGCGCGGGGGGCTGTATGCCCTCCGGCGTGCCCTGGCCGCCCGTGCCGCCCTGACCGGTGTGGCCGCCCGCGCCTTCCGACGGGGAGGACCCGGGCGAAGCCCAGCCCGGAGAGTCGTTCATCTCGCTCCTTGACGTGCGTCTACTGCGGCGGGGCGCTGGTCGGCTGCCATCGTGCCACGTGGGACCGCGGAGCGGGCGGGGTGCTCCCCGAGATCCGGTGCCTTCGCGCCTTCAATTGTCGCCCGGATACGGGGCAGACTGGTCGGCCTGATCGCCACGCAGGTCCGGGGGGCGATTTCCAGCCCTTTTGGCTGTGGGACAGCTCACCGCCAGGTAACGATTAGCTAATGGGATGATGTCAACCATGAAGGGACGAGTCCTTGTCGTCGACGACGACACCGCGCTGGCCGAGATGCTCGGCATTGTGCTGCGTGGAGAAGGTTTTGAGCCGTCGTTCGTAGCGGACGGTGACAAGGCGCTGGCTGCCTTTCGGGAGGCGAAGCCGGATCTGGTACTGCTCGACCTCATGCTGCCCGGACGGGACGGCATAGAGGTCTGCAGGCTGATCCGGGCCGAGTCGGGGGTGCCGATCGTCATGCTCACGGCGAAGAGCGACACGGTCGACGTCGTCGTGGGCCTGGAGTCCGGGGCCGACGACTACATCGTCAAGCCGTTCAAGCCGAAGGAGCTGGTGGCCCGCATCCGGGCCCGCCTGCGCCGCTCGGAGGAGCCGGCACCCGAGCAGCTGGCCATCGGTGACCTGGTCATCGACGTGGCCGGGCACTCCGTCAAGCGCGACGGTGCCTCCATCGCCCTGACCCCGCTCGAGTTCGACCTGCTGGTCGCCCTCGCGCGCAAGCCCTGGCAGGTGTTCACCCGCGAGGTGCTGCTGGAGCAGGTCTGGGGATACCGGCACGCGGCGGACACCCGCCTGGTCAACGTGCACGTGCAGCGGTTGCGCTCCAAGGTCGAGAAGGACCCCGAGCGCCCCGAGATCGTCGTGACGGTCCGCGGTGTCGGCTACAAGGCCGGACCGAGCTGACGTGCCGCCCGGCACGTCCCGGGGCGGCTCCCGTCGGGGAGTGCTGCGGGGCGGCCGGCTGCTCAAGGACCGAGTGGCCGGCAGCCCCGTGCTGCGGCTGTGCGTACGCCTCGTACGCCGGCCGCTGCTTCCGGCTGTCCGGCTCTGGCGGCGCAACATCCAGCTCCGGGTCGTCGCGGCGACCCTGCTGCTCTCGCTCACCGTCGTCCTCGCCCTGGGCTTCGTCGTCATCGCCCAGGTCAGCAAGGGCCTCCTCGACGCCAAGGAGGAGGCCGCCCAGAGCCAGGCCGCGGGCGGGTTCGCCGTCGCGCAGGAGAAGGCCAACACCCCCCTCGCCGCCGATGGCTCCGACGCCACCGACAACAAGATCGGCCGCGACGCCAGCACCTGGATGAACTCCCTCGTCAAGCAGCTCGCCAGCGGCGGCCAGACCGCCTTCGAGGTCGCCGCGCTCGGCGCGGGGGCCGGCGAACCGGCCGCGCCCGGCGCCCAAGGCGTCAAGGGCGCCCGCGCCTCCGGCAACGTCGATCCGACCGCCAGCGTCCCCATCACCCTGCGCCGGGCGGTCAACCACGCCACCGGCACCTTCAAGACCTTCTCGGAGATCCGCTACACGGCCGGCTCCGGGGAGAAGGCCCCCGCGCCCGCGCTGGTCATCGGCAAACGGCTCGCCGACATCAACGGCGACCCCTACGACCTGTACTACCTCTTCCCGCTGACCCAGGAAGAGGAGTCCCTCAACCTCATCAAGGCCACCATCGCCACCGCCGGCCTGTTCGTCGTCGTCCTGCTCGGCGCGATCGCCTGGCTCGTCGTACGCCAGGTCGTCACCCCCGTCCGGATGGCCGCCGGGATCGCCGAACGGCTCTCCGCCGGACGGCTCCAGGAGCGGATGAAGGTCACCGGCGAGGACGACATCGCCCGGCTGGGCGAAGCCTTCAACAAGATGGCCCAGAACCTCCAGCACAAGATCCAGCAGTTGGAGGACCTGTCGCGGATGCAGCGCCGGTTCGTCTCCGACGTCTCCCACGAGCTGCGGACCCCGCTGACCACCGTCCGCATGGCCGCCGACGTCATCCACGACGCCCGCGTCGACTTCGATCCCGTCACCGCCCGCTCCGCCGAACTCCTCGCCGGACAGCTCGACCGCTTCGAGTCGCTGCTGTCCGACCTGCTGGAGATCAGCCGCTTCGACGCGGGCGCCGCCGCCCTGGAGGCCGAACCCATCGACCTGCGGGACGTCGTACGCCGCGTCATCGACGGCGCCGAACCGCTGGCCGAACACAAGGGCACCCGCATCCGGGTCCTCGGCGACACCCAGCCCGTCATCGCCGAAGCCGACTCGCGGCGCGTCGAGCGGGTGCTGCGCAACCTCGTCGTCAACGCCGTCGAACACGGGGAGGGCCGCGACGTGGTGGTCCGGCTCGCGTCCGCGGGCGGCGCCGTGGCCGTGGCCGTACGGGACTACGGGGTCGGCCTCAAGCCCGGCGAGGCCACCCGCGTCTTCAACCGGTTCTGGCGCGCCGACCCCGCCCGCGCCCGCACCACCGGCGGGACCGGCCTCGGCCTGTCCATCGCCGTCGAGGACGCGCGGCTGCACGGAGGCTGGCTCCAGGCGTGGGGCGAGCCCGGCGGCGGCTCCCAGTTCCGGCTCACCCTGCCGCGCACCGCCGACGAACCGCTGCGCGGCTCCCCGATCCCGCTGGAACCCGAGGACTCCCGCGCCAACCGGGCCAGGGCCGCCGCCGAGGCGGCGGCGCGCGCCGGCTCCGGCAACGGCGCGGGCGGACCCGGCGGTGACCGGCCCCGACCGGCCGACCGTTCCCCGATACCGCCGCGCCCGGCGGTGACCACCGCGATGCCGGTTCCCGCCGATCCGACGGCGCTGCCCGGGAACGGGTCCCGGGTCGTGGCGCGCCCCGCGGACCAGTCGGCGGCCGACCAGTCGGCGGCCGACCAGCCGGTGGCCGGTCAGTCCGGGGCCGACCGGGCAGCGGCCGATCAGTCAGCACAGGAGGATGGACCCGGTGGACGCTGAGCGCGGGCCGGCACACGTACAGGCCCGGCGGACGGGTGGCCGGCGGTCGGCGACCCTGCGGGCGCACGCCGTGCTCGGCGCGCTCGCACTGCTGCTCGCCGGCTGCGCCTCGATGCCCGACAGCGGCGAGATCCGGCAGGTCCAGGCATCACAGGGCGTCGACTCGCAGGTACGGGTGTTCGGCGTGCCGCCCGCGGACAAGGCCAGCGCCGCCGACATCGTCGACGGCTTCCTGGAGGCCATGACCAGCGACGACCCCCAGCTGGAGACGGCCCGCAAGTACCTCACCGAGGACGCCGCGAAGAACTGGAAGCCCGGCTCGGCCGTCACCGTGCTCTCCGGGGGCCTCGACCGCTTCCCCGTCCAGGGTTCCAAGGAGCCCGACGACACGCGGTGGAAGGTCACCGGCAAGAAGCTGGCGACGGTGGACGAACGCAGCGCCTACCAGCCGGAGACCGGCGGGGTGCGCTACGAGGAGTACCTGCAACTGGTGCGGGAGAAGGACCAGTGGCGGATCGCGACGCCGCCGAGCAGCCTCGTCCTCAGCGAGTCCGACTTCCAGCGCATCTACAAGCCCGTCAACAAGTACTACTTCGCGGGCGGCACGCTCGTCGCCGATCCGGTGTACGTGCGCCAGCGCAGCGACCCCGACTCGCGGATGGACCCCACCACCCAGACCGTGCAGTCGCTGCTCGCCGGACCCTCCAAATGGCTGGCCCCGGTCGTCACTTCCAGTTTCCCCACCGGGACGGAACTGCGCGCGGGCACCAAGTCCCTCTCGTACGACGGTCAGAACACGCTGCGCGTGCCGCTGAACGACAAGGCGAAGAACGTCGCGCAGCCGCAGTGCCAGAAGATGGCGACCCAACTCCTCTACACGATCAGGGACCTGACGGCCTCCCGGCTGGAGCGCGTGGAACTGCTGCGCCCCGACGGGAAGACGTCGCTGTGCTGGGTCACGCGCAATGCCGCCGTGGCGATCGCCAACCCGGCGCAGAGTCCCGAGCACCAGTACTACGTCGACAAGGACTTCCGGCTGGTGCGGATGTCCCTCAACGTCAACGCCGAGGACCAGCAGCAGGACAAGCCGGAACTCGCGCCCGGGCCGTTGTCCGGCGCCACCGGGTTCCGGGTGGGGTCCGCGGCCGTCACCTACGACGAGAAGCGGGCCGCGGTCGTCTCCGAGGACGGGCACGGGCTGTACGTGGTGACGCTGACGACGGCCGGGCCCATGCCGCAGCCGCTGCCGCTGCCGGCGGGCAGGACCGGCAAGCTGACCGCGCCGAGCTGGGACACCCGCGGCGACCTGTGGGTCGCGGACCTCGACCCGCAGAACCCGGGGCTGTGGCGGGTGCCGGGCGGCACCGGGACACCGCAGAAGGTGGACGTGGCCGGGCTGGACGGCGGTCGCGTCACCGCCCTCAAGGCCTCCCCCGACGGGGTGCGGATCGCGCTGCTCGTCGAGAAGGACGGCCGCAAGAACCTCTACACCGGGCGGATCGAGCGGCCCGACGGCAAGGCGGACACCTCGCCGGTGTCGGTGCGCGAGCTGCGCCCGGCGGCCCCGCAGATGGCGGACGTGATGGCGATGAGCTGGGGGCCGCGGGGCCGGCTGCTCGTGGTGGGCCGGGAGAGCGGCGGGATCCAGCAGGCCCGCTACATGCTGTCCGACGGGTCCACGGCGGCCGCGAGCCTGCCCGGTGCGTCCGGGCTGGCCGGGGTCGCGACGACCGAGGACGAGGAGAAGCCGGTGGTGGCGTTCTCCGACGAGGACGGCATCGTGTGGCTGCCGCCGGGGGCGCAGTGGCGCACGGTGGCGGCGGGTGGCCGGGCCCCGGTCTATCCGGGCTAACGGACGCCGCGCGTTCCCCGGCGGGGGGCCGTCGCGGCGGGTTTTCCACAGGGGTGGCGGGCGCGTTCCGGCCGGGGCAGAGTCCTTCCATGCGGGGGTGGTGGCAGGAACTGACCGGGCTGGTGCTGCCGGTCGACTGCGCCGGGTGCGGGGCGCCGCGGGTGGTGCTGTGCGCGCGGTGCCGGGCCGCCCTGGCCGGCGGCGGTGCCGGACGGGCCCGGCCCGCGGCGGCGCCGGCCGGCCTGCCGGTGGTGCACGCGGGCGCCGCGTACGGGGACGCGGTACGGGCCGTGGTGCTGGCCCACAAGGAGCGCGGCGCGCTTCCCCTGGCGGGCCCCCTCGGCGCCGCCCTGGCGGCGGCCGTGCTGGCGGGCGGTGCGGGTGGGCGGGGCGGGGTGGGGGAGGCGGGGGGACTGGTCCTCGTACCGGTGCCTTCGACCCGTCGCCAGACCCGCGCGCGGGGCCATGACCCGGCGCGCAGGATCGCGCTGGCCGCGTCGGCGCGGCTGCGCCGGGCGGGTGTGCCCGCGCGGGTGGTTCCCGTGCTGCGGTTGCGTCGGCGGGTCGCGGACCAGGCGGGTCTGGGGGCCCGGGAGCGGTGGGAGAACCTGGCCGGGGCCTTGGCGGCGCGGGCCGCCGGGGTGCGGTCGGCGGGTGGGGCGCGGATCGTGGTGGTGGACGACGTGATGACGACCGGGGCCACGCTCGCGGAGGCGGCGCGGGCGCTGCGGGCGGGCGGGCTGCGCGTGACGGGGGCTGCGGTGGTGGCGGCGCCCGCGGACTCCTTCGGGGCCGGTCCGGGCGACGGATTCCCGCGTGGGCGGGGAAAACGGCGACGGATCGCATAGATGTGGAACCCGGGGGGAAGGCGCATCGTTACTGGTGACAAGAGATGCCCACGAGGCGCACAAGAGGAAGAATTCGGCTGAACGGAAACGAACGGAGGTATGTTCCGGTAGCGGGTGCCGGCAACCGGCATTGAGAGATATGTTCGGTTGTGAGGACTGGCGATCCTTGGGCCCCACGTCATCGGAGCACCGACCCGCCCGTTTTTGGAATCTTCGTGTCAGAGGGTGTCTCTCTGCTCCGAAGTCGGTGGGATGTGGATCTTGCCGATGGGGGAGGAGGAGGTGAAAGTCGCCAAGTCCGAGGCTCTGGTGCTCACCGGAGCCTGGTGCGAAAGGGAGACGCTTCGCCCCAAGAGGCGGAGCTATCCGGGAACGGAGTTCTGCGTGGACATCGTCGTCAAGGGCCGCAAGACCGAAGTGCCCGAGCGGTTCCGCAAGCACGTGGCAGCGAAGCTGAATCCCGAGCGGATCCAGAAGCTCGACGCCAAGGTGATCAGCTTGGACGTCGAGGTGTCCAAGGAGCACAACCCGCGCCAGGCCGACCGTTCCGACCGCGTGGAGATCACCCTGCACTCGCGGGGCCCGGTGATCCGGGCCGAGGCCGCGGCAGCAGACCCGTACGCGGCGCTGGACCTGGCTCAGGACAAGCTGGAGGCCCGGCTGCGCAAGCAGCACGACAAGCGTTACACCCGCCGCGGCAACGGAAGGCTCTCGGCGGCCGAGGTCGCCGACGTCGTGCCGGGCGTCGCGCAGCTCAACAGCAACGGGGAGCCGGTCTCCGAGGAGAAGACGGACGGGGTCCCGACCACCCGGATCGGGTCCCTTGAGGTGCAGGGCGAAGGCCCCCTCATCGTCCGCGAGAAGACCCACTCCGCCGCACCCATGTCGCTCGACCAGGCTCTGTACGAGATGGAGCTGGTCGGCCACGACTTCTACCTGTTCGTCGACGCCGACACCAAGCTGCCGAGCGTCGTCTACCGCCGGCACGCTTACGACTACGGCGTCATCCACGTCAACCCCGACGGTGCCTCCAGCACGGAGGAACCGCGCGGCGGCGCGGGCGGCTCGCTCGGCGGCTGAGTGTTCGAACCCTGCCCCCGCGGAGCGCCGTCCGGCCTCCGCGGGGGCACTCGTATGACACGTATGAGCCAGTCGGCCCCCCGATGGGGCCCCTCCCCGAGCCCCGGGCATGGAATCATGGCGGGCAGTCAAGCGGCGGCCCAGGCCGTCCGGTTGACCCGACAGGCAGCACGAGCGGTCGGCAGATGAGCAGGTCAGCAGCTCGGCACATGCAGGGGGAGGAATGATGGCGGACAGCTTCGGGCCGGTACGCGGTGACGACGGCGCGGGCTGTCGTGAGGCGGGGCGCGTGGCGGCCGGCCACGCGGACGCCCCGCAGGACGGATCGGCCGGGGAGCCGATCCGGGTGCTCGTGGTCGACGACCACGCCCTCTTCCGGCGCGGGCTGGAGATCGTCCTCGCCCAGGAGGAGGACATCCAGGTCGTCGGCGAGGCGGGGGACGGGGCGGAAGCGGTGGACAAGGCCGCCGATCTGCTGCCGGACATCATCCTCATGGACGTGCGGATGCCCCGGCGCGGCGGTATCGAGGCATGCACCTCGATCAAGGAGGTGGCACCCTCCGCGAAGATCATCATGCTGACGATCAGCGACGAGGAGGCGGACCTCTACGACGCGATCAAGGCGGGCGCGACGGGATACCTGTTGAAGGAGATCTCGACGGACGAGGTCGCGACGGCCATCCGGGCGGTGGCGGACGGCCAGTCGCAGATCAGCCCTTCGATGGCGTCCAAGCTGCTGACCGAGTTCAAGTCGATGATCCAGCGGACGGACGAGCGCCGGCTGGTGCCGGCGCCCCGGCTCACCGACCGCGAGCTGGAGGTCCTCAAACTGGTGGCCACGGGGATGAACAACCGTGACATCGCCAAGGAGTTGTTCATCTCCGAGAACACCGTGAAGAACCACGTGCGCAACATCCTGGAGAAGCTGCAACTGCACTCCAGGATGGAGGCCGTGGTGTACGCGATGCGCGAGAAGATCCTCGAAATCAGGTAGCCGGGGGGCGGTGTCAGGTCAACGCGGCCAGTTCCGCCGTGACCGCCGCCGCCTCCGCCGGGGCGCCCGCGCGTTCCACGCGGACCCCGTCGCAGCCGACCCACGACGCCGCCTCCAGCAGGGCCTCGGCCATGGGGCGGGCGGCCTTGGGCGTGGTCAGGGAGAGCTGTCGGGCCACCAGGGTGGAGCCCTCGCGGGCCGGGTCGACCCGGCCCTGGAGCCGGCCGCCGGCCAGCAGGGGCATGGCGAAGTAGCCGTGTATCCGCTTCGGCTTGGGAACGTACGCCTCCAGCCGGTGTGTGAAGTCGAAGATCCGCTCGGTACGGGGCCGGTCCCACACCAGGGAGTCGAACGGGGACAGCAGCGTCGTGCGGTGCCGGCCGCGCGGGGTGCTCGCGAGCGCCGCCGGGTCGGCCCAGGCGGCCCCCGCCCCACGGTCGCGGCCCCACCCCTCGACGGTGACCGGAACCAGGCCCGAGTCCGCGATCACCGCGTCGACCTGGTCACCCTTGAGGCGGTGGTAGTCGGCGATGTCCGCGCGGGTGCCGACGCCCAGGCTGTGTCCGGCGAGGGCGACGAGACGGCGCAGGCACTCGTGGTCGTCCAGGTCGTCGTGGAGCAGCGCGTCGGGGACCGCCCGCCCGGGGAGGTCGTAGACCCGCTTCCAGCCGCGCCGCTCGGAGCAGACCACCTCGCCGGTGTCCAACAGCCACTCCACCGCGATCTTGGTCTCGGACCACTCGAACCACTCGCCGCCGTTCTTGGCGCCGCCGAGTTGGGTCGAGGTCAGCGGGCCGTCGGCCTTGAGGCGGTCCAGGACGGCCCGCGTCGAGCGTTCCTTGTCCCGCAGGACGTGCCAGCGGTGGCCGCGCGCCCGGCGGGCCCGGCGGCGGAAGGCGAAGTGCGGCCACTCCTCGATGGGCAGGACGCAGGCCGCGTGGGACCAGTACTCGAAGGCGTGGCGGTCGGACCAGTAGGCCCGCTCGACGGTGTCGCGGCCCACCGCGCCCAGGCGCGCGTACGGGATCAGCTCGTGCGAGCGGGCCAGCACCGAGATCGTGTCCAGTTGTACGGCACCCAGGTGGCGCAGCACCCCGCGGACACCGCCCCGGCGGTCGGGCGCCCCCAGGAAGCCCTGCGCGCGCAGGGCGATCCGGCGCGCCTCGTCGGCGGACAGGGACACGGTCGGCCGCGGTGTGCTCGTCATGGCCGCACCCTAGGGCGTGCCACTGACAGCGGGCAGGTAGGGGAGCGCGGAAGGCAGGCCCAGGTCCGAGGGGAGCAGCGCGCCGACCCAGCAGTCGCGGGCGGTGCCGCGGTGCAGGTGGGCGGCGCGCAGGAGTCCCTCGACGCGGAAGCCGGCCTTTTCCGCGACGGCCCGGGAGCCGTGGTTGCCGACCTCGGCGCGCCATTCGAGCCGGACCGCGCCGACCTCCGTGAAGGCCCAGTGGGCGACGGCGCGCACGGCCTCCGTCATGTAGCCGTGGCCGCGGTGCTCCTTGGTGGCCCAGTAGCCGATCTCGTACGCGTCCGGGCCGCGTACGTGGACACCGACGGCCGCGACCAGCGGTCCCTCGGCGCCCAGCCGCACGGCGAAGCTGTAGCCGGTGTCCTCGCGCCAGCCGGCCGGGACGATCTCGCCGACGAAGCTGCGGGCGTGGTCGCGCTCGTACGGGGAGGGGACCATGGTCCAGCGCTGGATGTCCGGGTCCTGCGCGGCGGCGTGGACCTCGTCCTCGTCGGCCGGGACGAAGGGCCGCAGGCTCAGGCGCTCCGTGCTCAAGGTGGTGGGGTCCATGAACGGATTCTGCCGCCGGCGCGGGGCACGGGCGAACAGTTTTCGCTCACACCGGCACCTTCCGTGCCCCCCGTACGTTCTCATTCCGGGCACCCGTGCCCTGCGGATAGTGCGGACCTCCCGACGCGACCGCGTCCTCGCTTACGATGGCCGTTGCGGTGGGGCCCACCCTCCGTGCCCGTGTACGAACCAGTGCCAGGCCCGACCGGCAAGGAGACAAACCTCGGTGTCCGTCTTCAACAAGCTCATGCGTGCAGGCGAAGGCAAGATCCTGCGCAAACTGCACCGCATCGCGGACCAGGTCAACTCCATCGAAGAGGACTTCGTCAACCTCTCCGACGCCGAGTTGCGGGCGCTCACGGACGAGTACAAGCAGCGGTACCAGGACGGCGAGAGCCTGGACGACCTGCTGCCCGAGGCGTTCGCGACCGTTCGCGAGGCCGCGAAGCGCGTCCTGGGCCAGCGGCACTACGACGTACAGATCATGGGCGGCGCGGCGCTGCACCTCGGCTACGTCGCCGAGATGAAGACCGGTGAGGGCAAGACCCTCGTCGGCACGCTGCCCGCGTACCTGAACGCGCTGTCCGGCAAGGGCGTCCACCTGATCACGGTGAACGACTACCTCGCCGAGCGCGACTCCGAGCTGATGGGCCGGGTGCACAAGTTCCTCGGCCTCGAAGTCGGCTGCATCCTGGCGAACATGTCGCCGGCCCAGCGCCGCGAGCAGTACAACTGCGACATCACGTACGGCACGAACAACGAGTTCGGCTTCGACTACCTGCGCGACAACATGGCGTGGTCGAAGGACGAGCTGGTGCAGCGCGGCCACAACTTCGCCGTGGTCGACGAGGTCGACTCGATCCTGGTCGACGAGGCCCGTACGCCGCTGATCATCTCCGGCCCGGCCGACCAGGCGACGAAGTGGTACGCCGACTTCGCCAAGCTCGTCACCCGCCTGACCAAGGGCGAGCCGGGCAACCCGCTCAAGGGCATCGAGGAGACCGGCGACTACGAGGTCGACGAGAAGAAGCGCACCGTCGCCATCCACGAGACGGGCGTGGCGAAGGTCGAGGACTGGCTGGGCATCGACAACCTGTACGAGTCGGTGAACACCCCGCTCGTCGGTTACCTGAACAACGCCATCAAGGCCAAGGAACTGTTCAAGATCGACAAGGACTACGTCGTCATCGACGGCGAAGTCATGATCGTCGACGAGCACACCGGCCGTATCCTCGCCGGCCGCCGCTACAACGAGGGCATGCACCAGGCGATCGAGGCGAAGGAAGGGGTGGACATCAAGGACGAGAACCAGACCCTCGCCACGATCACCCTCCAGAACTTCTTCCGCCTCTACACCAAGCTGTCGGGCATGACCGGTACGGCCATGACCGAGGCCGCCGAGTTCCACCAGATCTACAAGCTCGGTGTCGTCCCGATCCCGACCAACCGCGCGATGGTCCGCAAGGACCAGCCCGACCTCATCTACCGGACCGAGGTCGCCAAGTTCGCCGCCGTCGTCGACGACATTGCGGAGAAGCACGAGAAGGGCCAGCCGATCCTCGTCGGTACGACGTCGGTCGAGAAGTCCGAGTACCTCTCCCAGCAGCTGTCCAAGCGCGGCGTCCCGCACGAGGTGCTGAACGCGAAGCAGCACGAGCGCGAGGCGTCGATCGTCGCCCAGGCCGGTCGCCGCGGCGCGGTCACGGTCGCCACGAACATGGCCGGTCGTGGTACCGACATCAAGCTCGGCGGCAACCCCGACGACCTCGCCGAGGCGGAGCTGCGCCAGCGCGGCCTGGACCCGGAGGAGCACATCGAGGAGTGGGCGCACGCCCTTCCCGAGGCGCTCAAGCGGGCCGAGGCGGCGGTGAAGGCGGAGTTCGAGGAGGTCAAGGAGCTCGGCGGGCTGTACGTGCTGGGCACCGAGCGGCACGAGTCGCGCCGTATCGACAACCAGCTGCGCGGTCGCTCCGGCCGCCAGGGCGACCCGGGCGAGTCCCGGTTCTACCTCTCGCTGGGCGACGACCTGATGCGCCTGTTCAAGGCGCAGATGGTCGAACGGGTCATGGCGATGGCGAACGTGCCGGACGACGTCCCGATCGAGAACAAGATGGTGACGCGCGCGATCGCGTCGGCCCAGTCGCAGGTCGAGACGCAGAACTTCGAGACGCGCAAGAACGTCCTCAAGTACGACGAGGTCCTCAACAACCAGCGCGAGGTCATCTACCGCGAGCGCCGGCGCGTCCTGGAGGGCGAGGACCTCCAGGAGCAGGTCCGCCACATGATGGACGACACCATCGACGCCTACATCGCGGCGGAGACGGTGGAGGGCTTCGCCGAGGAGTGGGACCTGGACCGGCTGTGGGGCGCCTTCCGGCAGCTGTACCCGGTGAAGGTCACCGTGGAGGAGCTGGAGGAGGCCGCGGGCGACCGGGCGGGCATCACCGCCGAGTTCATCGCGGAGTCCGTCAAGGACGACATCCACGAGCAGTACGCGGAGCGCGAGAAGGCGCTCGGCTCCGACATCATGCGCGAGCTGGAGCGGCGCGTGGTGCTGTCGGTGCTGGACCGCAAGTGGCGTGAGCACCTGTACGAGATGGACTACCTCCAGGAGGGCATCGGCCTGCGGGCGATGGCCCAGAAGGACCCGCTGGTCGAGTACCAGCGCGAGGGCTTCGACATGTTCAACGCCATGCAGGAGGGCATCAAGGAGGAGTCCGTCGGCTACCTGTTCAACCTGGAGGTCCAGGTGGAGCAGCACGTCGAGGAGCTTCCGGTGCAGGACACCGTGCCGGCGCCGGCCAAGCCGGAGATCCGGGCGAAGGGGCTGGACGCCCCGCAGCGGCCGGACCGGCTGCACTTCTCGGCTCCGACGGTGGACGGGGAGGGCGGGGTCGTCGAGGGCGACTTCGACGCCGACGCCGACGGGGACGGCGAGGAGGCCGGGGTCGGGATGACGCGGGCGGAGCGGCGCAAGGCGCAGAAGGCGTCGGGTGGGCGGCGTCGGAAGAAGTAGCCGCCGCCGTTGATGTTGCTTGCCGCCGGGGTCGGACACCGTTGAACGGGTGTCCGGCCCCGGCGGCGTTTGCGTGGGGCGGGTGCGGGGGCCGGGGGCGCGGTGGCCGGGCTTCGCGGGGCTCGGCCCCCCGGCCCCCGCGCCTCAAACGCCGGCGGGGCTGAATGTGGCGTGGGGTGTCGGCCGGGTGCGGCGCCGCTGGGGGCCCCGGCTGCGCCGGGCTTTCCGGGGCTCCGCCCCAGGCCCCCGCGCCTCAAACGCCGGCGAGGCTGATTTTGCCCCGCGCCTCAAACGCCGGCGGGGCTATTTTGCTGCGTGCCTCAAACGCCGGCGGGGTCAGAGGCGCGGGCCGTGGATTTCGATGGCGGCGCAGCGCCAGCGGAGGTCGGGGCCCTGTTCGAGGCGGAAGGCCATCGCCGAGACGCGGTCGCCCGTGGCGATGCGGGCGAAGGCTTCGATGACGCCCGGGCCCGGGTAGAAGCGGCCGCAGTGGCGCAGGACCGGGGTGAGGCGGTCGCGACGGGGGTCCGCGGGGGCCAGGGTGATCAGCTGGTCGTACGCGGGGCCGACCGTGTGGCCCAGGAGCGAGTGGACCGGGCGGCGGCCGCTGAGGACGGCCAGGAGGCGTTCCGCGAACCAGTCGTGCGGGCCGCGCGGGCGGCGCCCTGCGCCGGGGGCCCGTTGGTCGCGGCGGCCCGGAGGGCGGGTGGTGGTCCTGGTCCTGGTGGTCATGGCGGTCGTCCCCGAGAAGGCCGGGCCCGGTCCGTGCGGATGCCGGGCGGTCACTAGGTACGGGGAACTTGTACGGGCACCTCGTCACGCTCCGCAATCGCCCCGGCGCGCGTCGGCGTCGACCGGGGCGTTCACCTATCAGGGGGGCGACCCGCGCCGGCCGGGGTGGCGCGGTCGGTGTGCGCGGGTCCGGGGTGGACGCGGCGCCGCCGGCGGATCGTGCCCGAAGGGGGACAGGAGCCTCCCCCGGTCGGACGCGCAGGGCGACGGTCGCCGTATCCTGAGGGGGTTTTCCGACTAACGAAAGCGGCCGGCCATGCGCGTGTACGTCCCCCTGACCCTCTCCGGGCTCGCCGAGGTGCACAAGGCCGGCGAGCTGGGCCCCGCGCCGCTGCGCGCGTACGCCGTCACGCCCGGACTGCGGGAATGGTACGTCTCGGACGACATCGAGGAGTTGGAGTACGCGGCCCTCAGCCGGGCCGCCGAAGCCTCGCTGCGGCTGCTCGCCGCCGACCCGGCCGCCCCGCGCAAGCGCGTCGTCGTGGCCGTCGACGTCGACGACAAGGCCGCCGCCGCCGTTCCGGGTGTGGACGAGGCCACCCTCGGGCAGGTCAGCCTGGCCCGGACCGTACGGCTGACCGTCGCCGCGGCCGTGCACGTCGACGCCGATGACGCGTCGGCCGACGTGGAGGCCGCCGCCGGAGCCGTCGAGGCCGCCGACGGAGGGGACGACGACGCCCGCTTCGTCGTGGACGGCGCCGAGGACCACGAGCTCCTGTGGTTCGGCGTCCAGGAGATCCCGGGGCTGCTCCCGTGAGCCCGCGACCGCCGCACGCCCCCCACCCCCACCTGGTCTGGGACTGGAACGGGACCCTGCTCCACGACGTCGACGCCGTCCTGGCCGCCACCAACGCCTCCTTCGCCGAGTTCGGGTTCGACCCGATCACCCTGGAGACGTACCGCGAGCTGTACGTCGTACCGGTGCCGAAGTTCTACGAGCGGCTGATGGGCCGGATGCCCACGGACGCGGAGTGGCTCGTCATGGACGAGACCTTCCACCGGCACTACTGGTCCGCGGCGGACGCCGTCGGGCTCGCCGCGGGCGCCCTGGAGTTGCTGCGGGACTGGGAGGGCGCCGGGGCCACCCAGTCCCTGCTGTCGCTGGCGCCGCACGAGAGGCTGATGCCGCTGGTGCGCACCCTCGGCATAGAGCGGCACTTCCTGCGCGTCGACGGGCGCACCGGGCCCTCGCACACCACCAAGGCGGGGCACCTCGTACGCCACCTGACCGCCCTGGAATCCGCCGGGGTGACCGCGGACCGGTGCGTGTTGATCGGCGACGCCCTGGACGACGCGCTCGCGGCCGCCCACGTGGGCGCGCGGGCGGTCCTTTACACCGGTGGATCGCACAGTCGCCGCAGTCTGGAATCGGCCGGTGTGCCCGTGGTCGACACGCTCGCCGAGGCCGTGGCCATAGCCCGGGAGATGGCCGGATAACGCCTTGATCCGGACGGTGGTCGTGGGCCTGCACGTACGGGGCCGTCCGTCGCTGTCCGGAGCGGCAAAATTCGACCCCCCGATTTGTACAGAAGCCGCTCGTGACGAGTCGGGGGTCAAGGGGGATAGCCTGGTACCCGTGATCAGCGCGATAACCATCGGGGGTACTGACGCCCCCGGCACGCGCCCGGCGCACGACCGTGCCCGGGCCTTCGCTGATCCCCGCTGCCGGGACGTGCCGCCGATCATGGCCGATTCCCTCCCGGTCGCCTCTCTCGACGACATAGCGTCGATCCCGAACGGACACCCCGCCTCGCGGCGCTATGTCATTCCTTCCTTCACCTACGTCACGCAATGGCGCGCGACAGGAGCCAGAGGACATGCAGACCAAGCTGGACGAAGCAAAGGCCGAGCTGCTCGCGCGGGCGGCACGGGTAGCTGAGAACAGCCCGGCCGGGGGGCTACTTCCGACTGGGTCCGAACGAGGGGAGCGTCCCGACCCGGGCACGACGCTCGCCTACCTCCAGCGGTACTACCTGCACACCGCCCCCGAGGACCTGCTGGACCGGGATCCGGTCGACGTGTTCGGGGCCGCACTCTCCCACTACCGGCTCGCCGAGCAGCGCCCGCAGGGCAAGGCGATGGTGCGCGTGCACACCCCCACGGTCGAGGAGAACGGCTGGACCTCCAGCCACTCGGTCGTCGAGGTCGTGACCGACGACATGCCCTTCCTCGTGGACAGCGTCACCAACGAGCTGTCGCGCCAGGGCCGCGGGATCCACGTCGTGATCCACCCCCAGGTCGTCGTCCGCCGTGACCTGACCGGCAAGCTCATCGAGATCCTCGGCCCGGACTGCGACGCCCACGGCCCCCGCACCGCGCGCCCCCACGACTCCCTCGTCGAGTCCTGGATCCACGTCGAGATCGACCGCGAGACCGACCGCGCCGACCTCAAGCAGATCACCGCCGACCTCCAGCGCGTCCTGTCCGACGTGCGCGAGGCCGTCGAGGACTGGGAGAAGATGCGCGACGCGGCGCTGCGCCTCGCCGACGAACTGCCGAACGAGCCGACCGCGCCCGACCTGCGCGAGTACGAGTCGGAAGAGGCCCGTGAGCTGCTGCGCTGGCTCGCCGACGACCACTTCACCTTCCTCGGCTTCCGCGAGTACAACCTCGTCGACGGCGACGCGCTGACCGCCGTGCCCGGCACCGGTCTCGGCATCCTGCGCTCCGACCCGCTGCACCACGGCCAGGAGGACGCGCACCCCGTCTCGCCGTCCTTCAACCGGCTGCCGGCCGACGCCCGCGCCAAGGCCCGCGAGCACCGGCTGCTGGTGCTGACCAAGGCCAACAGCCGCGCCACCGTGCACCGTCCCTCGTACCTGGACTACGTCGGCGTCAAGAAGTTCGACGCCGAGGGCAACGTCGTCGGCGAGCGCCGCTTCCTCGGGCTGTTCTCCTCCGCCGCGTACACCGAGTCGGTGCGCCGCGTGCCCGTGATCCGCCGCAAGGTCGCCGAGGTCCTCGAAGGCGCCGGGTTCTCGCCCAACAGCCACGACGGCCGCGACCTGCTCCAGATCCTGGAGACCTACCCGCGCGACGAGCTGTTCCAGACCCCGGTCGACAAGCTCCGCGAGATCGTCACCTCCGTCCTGTACCTCCAGGAGCGCCGCCGGCTGCGGCTGTACCTGCGCCAGGACGAGTACGGGCGCTACTACTCCGCGCTGGTCTACCTGCCGCGCGACCGGTACACCACCGGCGTCCGGCTGCGCCTGATCTCCATCCTCCAGGAGGAGCTGAACGGCACCAGCGTCGACTTCACCGCCTGGAACACCGAGTCGATCCTCTCCCGCATCCACTTCGTCGTCCGCGTCCCGCAGGGCACCGAGCTGCCCGCGCTGACCGACGCCGACGTGGAGCGCATCGAGGCCCGGCTGGTGGAGGCCGCCCGCTCCTGGGCCGACGGCTTCGGCGAGGCGCTGATCGCGGAGACCGGTGAGGAGCGCGCCGCCGAGCTGCTGCGCCGCTACGGGAACTCCTTCCCCGAGGGTTACAAGGCCGACCACTCCCCGCGCGCCGCCGTCGCCGACCTGGTCCGCCTGGAGCGGCTGTCCGAGAGCGACCGGGAGTTCGACCTCTCGCTGTACGAGCCGGTCGGCGCAGGCCCCGGCGAGCGCCGCTTCAAGATCTACCGGCAGGGCGAGCAGGTCTCCCTGTCCGCCGTGCTGCCGGTGCTCCAGCGGCTGGGCGTCGAGGTCACCGACGAGCGGCCGTACGAGCTGCGGTGCAGCGACCGCACCCACGCGTGGATCTACGACTTCGGTCTGCGGATGCCGGTGTCCTCGGGCAGTGGCGACGGCCACCTCGGCGACGACGCCCGCGAGCGCTTCCAGGACGCCTTCTCGGCGGTCTGGCAGGGGCAGGCGGAGAACGACAACTTCAACACCCTGGTGCTGAGCGCCGGGCTCACCTGGCGACAGGCCGTGGTGCTGCGCGCGTACGCCAAGTACCTGCGTCAGGCCGGGTCCACCTTCAGCCAGGACTACATGGAGGACACCCTCCGCAACAACGTCCACACCACCCGGCTGCTGGTCTCGCTCTTCGAGGCGCGGATGTCCCCGGCCCGGCAGACCGCCGGCACCGAGCTGGTCGACGCGATGCTGGAGGAGCTGGACGGGGCCCTGGACCAGGTCGCCTCGCTGGACGAGGACCGCATCCTGCGCTCCTTCCTGACGCTCATCAAGGCGACGCTGCGCACCAACTTCTTCCAGATGAACGACGCGGGCGAGCCGCACGCGTACGTGTCGATGAAGTTCGACCCGCAGGCCATCCCGGACCTGCCGGCCCCGCGCCCCGCCTTCGAGATCTGGGTGTACTCGCCGCGCGTCGAGGGCGTCCACCTGCGCTTCGGCAAGGTCGCCCGAGGCGGCCTGCGCTGGTCCGACCGGCGTGAGGACTTCCGAACGGAGGTCCTCGGCCTGGTCAAGGCGCAGATGGTCAAGAACACCGTGATCGTGCCGGTCGGCGCGAAGGGCGGCTTCGTCGCGAAGAACCTGCCGGACCCGTCGGTGGACCGCGACGCCTGGCTCGCCGAGGGCATCGCCTCGTACAAGATCTTCATCTCGGCGCTGCTCGACATCACCGACAACATGGTCGCCGGTGAGGTCGTGCCGCCGAAGGGCGTCGTCCGGCACGACGAGGACGACACGTACCTCGTCGTCGCCGCCGACAAGGGCACCGCGACCTTCTCCGACATCGCCAACGGGGTCGCGGAGGCGTACGGCTTCTGGCTGGGCGACGCCTTCGCCTCCGGCGGCAGCGCGGGCTACGACCACAAGGGCATGGGCATCACCGCCCGCGGCGCCTGGGAGTCCGTGAAGCGGCACTTCCGCGAGCTGGGCCACGACACGCAGACCGAGGACTTCACGGTCGTCGGCGTCGGCGACATGTCGGGTGACGTGTTCGGCAACGGCATGCTGCTCTCCGAGCACATCCGCCTGGTGGCGGCCTTCGACCACCGGCACATCTTCATCGACCCGCACCCGGACGCGGCGACCTCCTACGCCGAACGCCGGCGCCTGTTCGACCTGCCGCGTTCCTCGTGGGCCGACTACGACACCGCGCTGCTCTCGGCGGGCGGCGGCGTCCACCCGCGTACGGCGAAGGCCATCCCGGTCAACGCGCACATGCGGGAGGCCCTCGGCATCGAGGCGGGCGTCTCGAAGCTGACGCCGGCCGAGCTGATGCAGGCCATCCTCAAGGCCCCCGTGGACCTGCTGTGGAACGGCGGCATCGGTACGTACGTCAAGGCGACGGCCGAGACGCACGCCGACGTCGGCGACAAGGCCAACGACGCGATCCGCGTCAACGGTGCCGACGTGCGCGCCCAGGTCATCGGCGAGGGCGGCAACCTGGGTCTGACCCAGCTCGGCCGCATCGAGTTCGCCCGGGTCGGGGCCGGCGGCGAGGGCGGCAAGGTCAACACCGACGCCATCGACAACAGCGCCGGCGTGGACACCTCCGACCACGAGGTGAACATCAAGATCCTGCTCAACTCGGTGGTCGCGGACGGCGACATGACCGTCAAGCAGCGCAACGCGCTGCTCGCCGAGATGACCGACGAGGTCGGCACCCTGGTGCTGCGCAACAACTACGCGCAGAACGTGGCCCTGGCCAACGGCTCGGCGCAGGCCCCCAGCCTGCTCCACGCCCAGCAGCGCTTCATGCGCCGGCTGGGTCGTGAGGGCCGGCTGGACCGGGCGCTGGAGTTCCTGCCCACCGACCGGCAGATCCGCGA
Organism: Streptomyces sp. NPDC058279; assembly: GCF_042881255.1. Classification (NCBI taxonomy): domain Bacteria; kingdom Bacillati; phylum Actinomycetota; class Actinomycetes; order Kitasatosporales; family Streptomycetaceae; genus Streptomyces; species Streptomyces sp. NPDC058279. Next base: position 24,889 of record NZ_JBHVYA010000008.1, read on the forward strand.
GCTGCTCAACAACGGCAAGGGTCTGACCCAGCCGGAACTGGCCGTCCTGTTCGCCTACACCAAGATCACGGTGGCGGACGAGCTGATCCACACGGTGCTGCCGGACGACCCGTACCTGCGCCGCCTGCTGCACGCCTACTTCCCGGCCCCGCTGCGGGAGAAGTTCGGCGAGCAGATCGACGCGCACGCGCTGCGCCGGGAGATCATCACCACCCTGCTGGTCAACGACACCGTCAACACGGGTGGTTCGACGTTCCTGCACCGCCTGCGCGAGGAGACCGGAGCGGCCACGGAGGAGATCGTCCGGGCGCAGCTCGCGGCCCGCGAGATCTTCGGCCTGGCCGAGGTCTGGGACGCGGTCGAGGCGCTGGACAACCAGGTCGCGGCCAGTGTCCAGACCCGGGTGCGGCTGCACTCGCGGCGCCTGGTCGAGCGCGGCACCCGCTGGCTGCTCAACAACCGGCCGCAGCCGTTGGAGATCACCGAGACCATCGAGCTCTTCGGTGACCGGGTGAGCCAGGTCTGGGCGGAACTGCCCAAGCTGGTGCGCGGCGCGGACCTGGAGTGGTACCAGTCGATCATGGACGAGCTGACCGGCGAGGGCGTGCCGCAGGAGCTGGCGGCCAAGGTGGCCGGCTTCTCGTCCGCGTTCCCGACGCTCGACATCGTCGCGATCGCCGACCGCACGGGTGTCGACCCGCTGGACGTCGCGGAGGTCTACTACGACCTGGCCGACCGCCTGGACATCACCCAGCTGATGGACCGGATCATCGAGCTGCCGCGGGCCGACCGCTGGCAGTCCATGGCCCGCGCCTCCATCCGCGAGGACCTGTTCGCGGCGCACGCGGCGCTGACCGCCGACGTGCTGGCGGCCGGCAACGGCGACGCGACTCCCGAGGAGCGCTTCAAGGCGTGGGAGGAGCGCAACGCGGCGATCATCGGCCGGGCGCGGACGACCCTGGACGAGATCCGCGGGTCGGACGACTTCGACCTGGCGAACCTGTCCGTCGCGATGCGGACGATGCGGTCGCTGCTGCGCTCGCACGGCTGAGCGGTGCGCTTCGCCGAACGGTGAAGCGGGCGGCCCCGGGACCGAAAGGTCCCGGGGCCGCCCGCTTTTTGCGTGGGTCTCAGCCGGATCGGGTGAAGGCCTCGTAGGCGTCGCAGACCTCGTCGGCGGGGCCGTCCATGCGCAGGACCCCCGATTCCAGCCAGATCGCCCGGTCGCAGGTCTCGCGGACGGTGCCGATGGAATGGCTGACGAGGAAGACGGTGCCGGCGCTCTTGCGCAGCTCCGCGATGCGGTCCTGGCTGCGGCGCTGGAAGGCGGCGTCGCCGGTGGCCAACGCCTCGTCGATCATCAGGACGTCGTGGTCCTTGGCCGCGGCGATGGAGAAGCGCAGCCGGGCGCCCATGCCGGAGGAGTAGGTGCGCATGGGCAGGGAGATGAAGTCGCCCTTCTCGTTGATGCCGGAGAAGTCGACGATGTCCTGGTAGCGCTCGTGGATCTGCTGCTTGGACATGCCCATCGCGAGGCCGCCGAGTATGACGTTGCGCTCGCCCGTCAGGTCGTTCATCAGGGCGGCGTTCACCCCGAGGAGCGAGGGCTGGCCGTGGGAGTAGACCCGGCCGCGGGCCACGGGCTGGAGGCCGGCGATCGCCGCGAGCAGGGTGGACTTGCCCGAGCCGTTGGAGCCGATGAGGCCGATGGCCTCGCCCTTGTAGGCGGTGAAGCTGACGCCCTTGACGGCGTGGACCTCGCGGACGCCCGGGGCGGGCTTGCGGGAGATGATCCGGCTCAGGGCGGCGGTCGCGCCGCCCTTGCGGGTGCCGGTGCCGTACACCTTGTAGACGACGTGGACCTCGTCCGCGATGACGGTGGGGATGGCGCCGGGGATGGTGGTGTCAGCCACGTCCGTACTCCTCTTCTGCCTTCCAGAAGAAGACGAAACCGCCGAGACCCGCGATCAGGGCCCAGCCGATGGCGATCGGCCACACGTGGTGCGGGAGCGATCCCGCCTTGAAGCTGTCGATCAGCGCGAAGCGCATCAGGTCGATGTAGACGGCCGCCGGGTTGATCTGGAGGGCCGTGGTCACCCAGTGCGGCAGGTGGTCCGACTTGAGCGTCTGCTCGATGGACCACATCACGCCCGAGGAGTACATCCAGGTGCGCAGGATGAACGGCATCAACTGGCTGACGTCGGGGTTCTTGCTGCCGATGCGCGCCATGGCCAGGGCGCAGCCGGCGCAGAAGACGGCGCACAGCAGCAGGGCCGGCGCCGCGAGGAGCCAGGACGGGCCGGGTGTCTGGCCGAGCGCGAGCAGCAGGATGACCAGGGCGCCCACGGTGACGAGCAGCTGCTGGAAGAGCTGGATGACCGTGGAGAGGGGCAGGGCCGCGCGGGGGAAGTGCAGGGCGCGGACCAGGCCGAGGTTGCTGTGGACGGCGCGGGTGCCGGCGTTGACGGAGCTTCCGATGAAGTCCCACACGAACACGCCGGTGATCAGGAAGGGGATGTAGTCCGCCACCTGGTGCCCGGCGTTCATGATCACGCCGAAGATGAAGTAGTAGACGGCCGCGTTGAGCAGCGGGGTGGCCAGGTGCCAGACCTGGCCGAGGCGGGCCGCGCTGTACGTGGCGTGCATGCGGGCGGTGGCGTACGCCGTCACGAAGTGGCGGCGCTCCCACAGTTGCGCGACGTAGCGGGGGAGGGAGGGGCGGGCGCCGCTGAGGGTCAGGCCGTGGGCGGCGGCCAGCTCTGCCGGTGTCATCGGCTTCGCCGTCAGCGGCGGCGGTGCGGTCACGGGGGGCACGGTCACGGTCACGGGGTCGCTTTCGACGGGAGACACGTCGGACGTCCGACGGAACGGTTACGTATCGTCGTGACGCCGAGAGTAGGTGTCTACGCGTCGAGACGCAACCGTATCGTCGCGACGGGGTGGGAGCGGCCCGCGCCGTTATGCTCTGTTCCATGACCTCCGACCCCGCCGCCACCGTCTCCGAGCCCGCCGCCCCCCGCCGCGCACCGGCGGGGGCCGCCGTCCTGCGCGAGGACGTGACCCGGGCGATCCGGGCGGCGGTCCTGGAGGAACTGGCGACGGTCGGCTTCGCCCGGATGTCGATCGAGGGCATCGCGCGCCGCGCGGGCGTCGGCAAGACGGCCGTCTACCGGCGCTGGAAGTCCAAGCTGCACCTTGTGCTGGACCTGGTCGGAGCCTTCGCGACCGACGGGCTCCCGGTACCGGCGACGGGCTCGCTGTACGGGGACGTACGGGCCCTGCTGGAGGTCATGTCCCATGTCCTGCGCCACCCCGTGGCGTCGGCGGTCATCCCCGACCTGCTGGTGGAGGCGGCCCGCCAGCCCGAGATCGCCGACGCGGTGCGCGGTGCGCTGCTGGCCGGCGAGCGGGGCATGGCGGAGGGGATCGTCTCCGAGGCCGTCGCCCGCGGCGAGCTGGCGCCGGGCACGGACCCGGGCCGGGCGCTGGACCTGGCGATCGGCCCGCTGTACTGGCGGCAGGTCGTGGTCCGCGACGAGGTCCCCGCCTCGTACCTCGACGAACTGGCGCGGTCGGTGGTCGCGGGCCTGAAGGCCGCCGCCGGGTAAGGCGCTACGCCCGGAGGGCCGAACTCGGCGTGAGCTCCGGCGACGGCGACGGCGACGGGGCCGGGGCCGGGGCCGGTGGTTCATTTGATCGCCCCGGCCGTCACCCCCGACACGAACTGCCGCTGGAACGCGAAGAAGACGACCAGCGGCACCACCATCGACACGAACGCGCCCGGCGCCAGCACGTCGATGTTGTTGCCGAACTGCCGTACCTGCTGCTGGAGCGCCACCGTGATCGGCGGGTGCGTGGAATCCGCGAAGACGAGCGCCACCAGCATGTCGTTCCACACCCACAGGAACTGGAAGATGCCGAGCGAGGCGATCGCCGGACCGCCCAGCGGCAGCACCACCTGCGTGAACAGCCGCAGTTCGCCCGCGCCGTCCAGCCGCGCCGCCTCCAGCAACTCGCGCGGGATCTCCGCGAAGAAGTTCCGCAGCAGGAACACCGCGAACGGCAGCCCGAAGGCCGTGTGGAACAGCACCACCCCGGCCGTCGTCTCGAACAGTCCGATCGCGCCGAACAGTTTCGACACCGGGATCAACGCCACCTGCACGGGAACCACCAGCAGCCCGACGACGATCAGGAACAGCCAGTCGCGGCCCGGGAACTCCAGCCACGCGAACGCGTACCCGGCGAACGCGCCCAGGGTGACCACGAGCAGGGTCGCCGGAACGGTGATCGCGACGGTGCTCAGCAACGAGCCGGTGATCGTCTCGTTGGACAGCAGGTGCGCGTAGTTGTCCGCCGTCAACCGCGCGGGCGCGCTCAGCGCCTGCCACCAGCCGCCCTTGTTCAGGTCGGTGGGCGAGAGGAACGACGAGATCAGCAGGCCCAGCGTGGGCAGCAGCCAGAACAGGCCCGCGAGGACCAGGAAGACACGCAGTGCTCCGCCGGCCAGCCGGGCGGCCAAGCCCTGCGGGGACCAGGACCACGGTGCGGCGCTCATCGGCGGGCCTCCCGGCGCATCCGGCGGATGTTGTAGAGCATGACCGGCACCACCAGCACCAGCAGCAGCACGGCGATCGCGCTGCCCAGCCCCTGATCGGCGTCCGTCCCGAAGGAGGTGCGGTACAACTGCAGCGCCAGCACGTTCGCGTCGTCCTGCACCGCGCCCGGCGCGATCACGAACACCAGGTCGAAGATCTTCATCACGTTGATGACGAGGGTGACGAGGACGACCGCGAGTACGGGCGCCAGCAGCGGCACGGTGATCCGCCGGAACACCTGCCACTCGTTCGCCCCGTCCACCCGCGCCGCCTCCAGCAGCTCCCGCGGTACGGAGGCCAGCCCGGCCCCGATCAGCACCATCGCGAACCCGGCCCACATCCACACGTACGCCCCGATCACCGCCGGGGTCACCAGCGTCGGACCGAGCCACGCCACCCCCGCGTACGCCTCGCGGAAGTTCGACGCGGGCAGCCGCAGCCGCGCCCCGTCGGCCTTCCCGGACAGGGTGAAGGTGCCGTCGGAGCGGGCGGTGGTCCGCTCCACCACCCGGCCGTCCTTGACCGCCTCGATCCGCATCCCCGCGAGCGCCGACTCCGTGGGGTCGACCGTGTTCGTCCGGCCGCCGCCGCCCCGGGTGAAGTCCTGCCAGACCGTGCCGGTCACCTTGCCGGGCTCGGCGGCCGGGGCCCTGGCCGTACGGGTCTTCTTGGGCAGGGCGTCGGGGGCCACACCGACCAGCGGGACGGGTACCGGCGTGCCCGCGCGCACCGGGTCACGGGTCTCGAACGCCCCGCCCGCGACCGCCACCAGCGGGGAGTCCCGGCCCGGACGGGCCTTCGGGAAGGCCGAGGACTCGGCGAAGGTGTCGTGCACCCCGACCCACACGGCGTTCGCCACACCGCGGTGCGGGTCCTGGTCGTAGACCAGCCGGAAGATGATGCCCGCCGCCAGCATCGAGATCGCCATCGGCATGAACACCAGCAGCTTGAACGCCGTGCCCCAGCGCACCCGTTCGGTGAGCACCGCGAAGATCAGCCCGAGGGCCGTGGCGGTGGTCGGGGCCAGCACCACCCACAGCGCGGTGTTCCGCAGCGCCGTGCGGATCGTGTCGTCCCGCAGGATCTCCACGTAGTTGTCGCCGCCGACGAAGGTGTCGCCCGAACGGTCGAAGAAGCTGCGGTAGAGCGAGTAGCCGATGGGGTGCACGACGAGCGCACCCAGCAGGACCAGCGCGGGGAGCAGGAACGCCGCCGCTATGAGCCGGCGGCGCCTGACCTCCCCCGCCCGTGAGACGTCGGGGGGCGCCACCGGGTCAGTTCCCGAACGCCTTGGCCGCGTCCGCCTCCAGCTTCGCCTGCGCGCCCGCCACGTCCGACGGGTTCGCCAGGAAGTCCTGGAGGTCCTTCCACTCACCCGCGCCCGGCGTCCCGCCGAAGGCCGCCGGAGCCTGGTCCGACATGTCGAAGCGGAAGTCGTCGCCCGCCGCGATCAGCGCCTTCGCGATGCCCCGCTGGATGTCGTTCGGGTACGCGGCGGGATCGACCGACTTGTTCGGCGAGATGAAACCGCCCTCGCGGGCCTGGATCTCCGCCGCGTCCGGCGAGGCCAGGAACGTCAGCAGTGCCTGCGCGCCCTTGGACGGCTTGAGCGCGACCGCCACGTCACCGCCGGAGACGACCGGCGCCTTGCCGCCGCCGACCGCGGGGAACGGGAAGACGAGCGCCTCCTTGCCGACCTTCGCCTCCGTCTGCGCGATGTTCACCGCCACGAAGTCGCCCTCGAAGACCATCGCGGCCGCCGGCCGGTCACCGCCGGTGAAGGTCTGCGTCACGGACTTCGGGAACTCGGTCGCCAGGGCGCCGCTCTGCCCGCCCGCCAGGTAGTCCTTGCGGCCGAACAGCTCGCCGAGCGTCGTCAGCGCCTGCTTGACGCTGTCGTCCGTCCACTTGATCTCGTGCTTCGCCAGCTTGTCGTACTTCTCCGGGCCGGCCTGGGAGAGGTAGACGTTCTCGAACCAGTCCGTCAGGGTCCAGCCGTCCGCACCGGCCACCGACACCGCCGGGGTGCCGGACGCGGAGAGCGTGTCCGCCGCCGTGATCAGGTCCTTCCACGTCTTCGGCGGCTGCACGCCCGCCGCCTCGAACGCCTTCGCGTTGTACCAGACCAGCGACTTGTTGGCCGCCTTGTAGTACACGCCGTACTGGGTGCCGTCGACCGCGCCCAGCGTCTTCCAACCCTGCGAGTAGTTCTTCTCCAGCTCGGCCTTGGCCTCCGGACCCACCGGCTGCACCCACTTGTTCCGCACCGCCGAGACCAGCGCCCCGACCTGCGGCAGCAGCGCCACGTCCGGCGGCTGCCCGCCCGCGATCTTCGAACCGAGGAAGGTGACGATCGGGTCCTGGGCCGGGACGAAGGTGACGGTGGCGCCCGTGCGCTTCTCGAACTCCTTCAACACCTTCGTGAAGTTGGCCTGCTCCGGGCCCGTCCAGACCGCCGCGACCTCCAGCTTCTCGCCGGTCAGCTGCGGCAGCGCCACCCGCGGACCGGCCGAGGGCCCGGAGCCCGCCGGCGGGTCCGCCTTGTCGCCGCCCCCGCCGCACGCGGTGAGCGCCAGCGCGCCCGTCGCCACCAGGGCCGCCCAGGCGTGTGCCCTCGTACGGCGGCTGCCCCGACGCCCCCCGCTGGCTTCCGTGTGGCCGGTTCCGTGCTCCCTGCGCATGGCTCTGCCCCCGATGCCGGTGTGCTCGTGGTGTGTTCCGTGCCACAAGGTCTACGCCGAGCGGCGCACCCCCGCAATAGCGCCTCGCGGGGCGGCGGGGACCGGTTCGGGGCGCTCCCGGCGGGGCGCGCCCGGTCTCAGGGGGCCGCCGGGAACAGCACGGGTATCGCGGAGACCAGGTGCGAGGCCCGGTCCAGGGCACTGGCCAGCAGCGCCAGGTCGGTCGGACCGTTGCCCAACTCGCGGACCGGCCGGCGGGCCGGTGGATCACCCATCCGCCGCCACTCCAGCGGGACCACGGTCGGCCTCGACGTGGCGGTCCGGGGAATGCGCCCGGTGACCCGGCCGCCCTGGAAGGGGACCGTTCGGCCGTCGGCGTAGTGGAGCAGGCCCCGGCCGGGGCCGGGCTGGTCGGGGGCGTCCAGTTCGACCCGCAGCGTGGCGAGGCGGGCCGGTTCCGTGCCGGCCGTCCGGTCCGGGCGGGCGCTGGTGGCCACCAGGTGCACCCCGAGCCGGGCGCCCTCGCGGGCCAGGCCCTCCAGGATGCGGACCACCGAACCGGCCGCGGGCCGGCCCGTACTGCCCAGGCCGGGCGCGACCAGCGCGTCGAAGTCGTCCACGAGGACCACCAGGCGCGGCAGCGGACCGGGCCCGGCGGCCGCTCCGGTCCGGGGGGCGGAGGCGCGCAGTCGCAGGGTGCCGGTGCGCTGGGAGTCCTCGTCGCCGATGGCGCCCGAGGACCGGGCCGCGCTCCGGCCCTCCTCCGGGGCGGGCCTGCGGGGCGAGACCATCCGGTCCGAGACCTCGCGCCGGGCGTGCCACTCGGTGAACGTCACGCCGTCCAGCAGCTCGTGCCGGCGCTTGAGCTCGGCGCCCAGCGCCTGCGCGAACTCGCGCATGCGCAGCGGGTCGGAGGCGACCAGGTGCGCCGAGACGTGCGGCAGCTCGGTGCAGGGCAGCAACCCCTCACCGCGCTCGCCGCCGGCCCCGTCGATCAGCAGCAGGCCGAGCCGGTCGGGACGGGCCCCGGCGGACAGGGAGGCGGCGATCGAGCGGAGCAACTCCGTACGCCCGCTCCCCGGCGGTCCCTCGATGAGCAGGTGCGGGCCGTCGTGGACCAGCTCCACCCCGACGGGGCCGCGCCGGCCGGCGCCTAGCACGGCCTCCGCGAGCCCGCCGACGGTCTGGCCCTGCCCGGTGGCGGCGGCCCAGCGGGCCATCAGCGACGCCGGGGTGGCCCGGGCCAGGCCGAGTTCGTCGAGCAGCCGGGAGGTCTGGGGCAGGCTGACGGCGGCCGGCCGGTAGCCGCCGGCGGCGACCGGCTCGGCGCGCAGCGGCGCCAGGGCGCGGGCGAACCGCTCCGCCCAGGCGGCGGAGACGGCGTCGGCGACGGCCGTCGTGCCGGGGCGGACGGGCGCGCCGCCGCTGACCGGGAAGGTCCGTACGGCGGTGGCGACCTCGCCGCTGAGCACGGCGACCGCCCCGCAGGCCCGGAAGGCGGGGGTGCTCGCGCAGGCCGCCTCGTACGTCTCGGCGAGCGGGCTCGCGGGGGTGGCGGCCGGGGCCTCGGCGAGTGCCAGGAGGTGGACGCCGGCGGCCGGGCCGTGCGAGGCGAGCCGCGCGGTCACCTCGCGGAGGGCGCCGGTGCCGGGGTCGCCGTCGAGGACGACGAGGGTGTACGGGCCCTCGTACGCGGACGCGGCCCGGCGGACCGCCTCGGGGCCGGCCGTGGCCCAGCCGGTGCCGAGGGGGCTGTCGTCGAGGCGCCGGGTCAGCTCGCCGGTGCGGGCAGCGGCCTGCTCGCGGTCGTGGGCGAGCAGCAGACGGCAGTGCTGGCCGTGGGCGGGGCGGACGTGCGGGAGCCAGCCGACCCAGTTCCAGTCGGTGGCCGGGTCCATCGCGAGCAGCACGATCTCCAACTGCGCGGGGGAGTGGAGGGCGGCGAGCTGGGCGATCACGGAGCGGGCCACCCCGGTGAGGCGGGGGCGCGGCCCCGCGATGCCGAGGGCGCCGGCCTCGCGCAGGTCGACGCGGCTGCCGGCGCCGAGGCCGACATCGAGGGCGCCGGGCGGGCGCGACCAGAGCCGGCCGGTGGGCCCGAGCGCGGCGAGCAGCAGCGCGGCGGGGTCGTCGGCGGCGGGCGGGGCGACGGGCGGCGCCTCGGCCTCGACGGCCGGCTCGGCGATGTCCTCCCCGCGCACCCACTTGCGCGCCCAGGCCCCGATCCCGCGCCGCCGACCGGCTCCGGCGGGCACGGCCGACCCGCCGGGCGTGGGCCAGACCGCGGCGGGAGCGCCCACCCGAGGCGTCCCGCCGCCGACGGACAGGGGGTCGGGCCGTCCACCGGCGCCCGGGGCCCCCGGCCGTGGCCCTTGCGGGGCGGGGGAACCGTGAGCGGGAGTGGGCCACGCCGTACGGGCGGCCTCGCCGTGAGGGACGTGCGCGGCGCCGGACCGGGCCTCGGGCCCGGCCGGGGCGGATCGGACAGCCCCACCGTCCGGGCGGCGCCCGGGGTCCGGCGCGGGGACGCCGTGGGCGTCATGGCGCGGGGTGCCGGCGGGCTGCGCTCCCGGCCCGTCCGCGGAGCTCGGCGCCGCGGGGCCGTGGGGCCCCGGGTAGGAGGTCCCACCGGGCCGGCCGGGCCCGGGGTCCGACGCCGGGCCGCCGTGGGCGCCGGGGTAAGGGGTCCCGCCGGGCCGGGCTTCCGGGCCGGCGGCGGCAACGGCCGACCAACCCGCGCGGGGGGCGCCGGGGTGGTGCGCGGCGGAGGGGTGCGGTGCGCGGGAGGCATCCGGCCGGTCCGGCTCGGGCCGGCCCGTACCGGGCCCGCCGGGGTGGCTCGCGCCGGAAGCGGCAGGGGCGGGGGCGGGCCGGCCCGAACCGGAGGCTCCGGGGTACCCGCCGACGGGAGGGCGCGGTGCTCCGCCGGACCCCGGCCCGTCGGGGGCGTCGGCCGCCCAGCCCGTAGCGGGCTGCGCCGGAGCGGCGCGGTACGGGGTCGCGGTGTCCGGCCCGGCGGTGGGCCACGCCGTGCCGGCGGCGCCGGGGCGAACGCCACCGTCTTGGCCGCTCCCGGCGTGCGGAACCTCGGGGTCGGGGGCGGAGCCCCCGTTCCGGGAAGGGGCGGGGTGGGGGATCAGCCCCGCGGGGCCACCCCGCCCCGCGCTCACGTCCGCCTCGCCATGGGCGCCCGCGCCCGGCCCGTCGTGCCGGCCGGCGCCGCTCGTGGACCCCGTCCCGGAGTCGCCGTGACCCGAGTATCCGGCGTGTCCGGTCGTCCCGGCGGCGGACGCCTCGTACCGCCCGTCCGCCTCCGCGCCCGGGGCGGCGTGACCGCCCGCGGCCGGCCGCCCCGCGTCCGGCTCCCGCACACCGTCGGAGACCCCGGGCAGGGCCAGGTGTCCCTCCGTGTCCGGCGTCAACGGCAGGACGGGCTCCGTGTTCCCCGCGGCCAGTCGGAGGGTCGATTCGCCGACGCGCAGCAGCGAGCCGGGCGCCAGCGACACCGCCCGCGCGCCCACCGAGGCCCCGTCCAGCGTCGTGCCGTTCGTCGAGCCGAGGTCCGCCACCGTCACCCGCCCGTCCGGCAGGACCGTCACCGTGCAGTGCAGCCGGGACACGTCCGGGTCGTCGAGCGGTACGTCCGCGTCCGAGGACCGTCCGATCCGGACCGCCCCCGGGTGCAGCAGGTGCACCCCGCCCGCGTCCGGTCCGGCCACGACCCGTAGTTGCGGGGCGTCCAGACCCTCCTCGGGCAGCGCCGGCACGACGTCCGGCACCGGCATGTGCAGCGCCAGCACGGCCCCGTCCACCAGCGGCGGCTCGCCCAGCATCCGGCGCTGGGGGTCGAGCCGTTCGGCGCCCGCGTACAGGACCACGGTGCCGCCCGTGTCGGGACCGCCCACGGTCGCCGCGAGCGCCGAGGCGACCGCGGCCAGCGCGGTACCCGCGGGCGCGGTGACGAGCACGTCACAGCCGGCGGGCGCGGTCGCGGTCTGGTGGCCGCTGCGCGACCCGAGGACGGTCAGCCGGATCTGCATCGCCGTCAGCGGTCCCTTCTGCGCGGAGCGCAGTGCACGGTGCGCGCGCCCGGGAAAGGGGACGGCCGGGCGAGCCCGCCCGATCACCCCCCGCCCGGCACGGACGCGTCGTCCGGTCAGGTCTGCCGGAAGGCAGGGCTCCCGTCCCGGCCGTTCCGTACGGGTGCATCCTCGCACCTGTCACGGACAACACGCCCGGACCCCGGCAATAAATGATCTTGATTGATCATCGCCCCGCGCGCTCATCGCACACATACGGTCAACGGCCTGCCGAAAATCGCCTCCGGCATACCCCGCAAACCTCACCCTTCGCACATATGTGCGGCAACCAACCTCCGCCGCTCGGCGTCTTCCCTCGGTACACCCCCTAGAGTGGGCCGGAAAACACAGCTCGGAATCATCCGAAACCAGACGACAGAAACACGACAGCAGGGGAGCGCGAGACGTGCGGCCAGTGGGCAGCAAGTACCTGCTTGAGGAGCCCCTCGGGCGCGGCGCCACCGGTACCGTCTGGCGGGCCCGCCAGCGGGAGGCCGCCGGCGCCGAGGCAGCCGTCGCCGGACAGCCCGGCGAGACCGTGGCCATCAAGGTCCTCAAGGAGGAGCTGGCCCAGGACCCGGACATCGTCATGCGCTTCCTGCGCGAGCGTTCGGTCCTGCTGCGCCTGACGCACCCCAACATCGTCCGCACGCGCGACCTCGTCGTCGAGGGCGACCTGCTGGCCCTGGTCATGGACCTGATCGACGGTCCCGACCTGCACCGCTACCTCCGCGAGAACGGCCCGTTCAGCCCCGTCGCCGCGAGCCTGCTGACCGCCCAGATCGCGGACGCGCTCGCCGCCAGCCACGCCGACGGCGTCGTGCACCGGGACCTGAAGCCCGCCAACGTCCTCCTCGACGAGCGCCACGGCCAGATGAAGCCGATGCTCACGGACTTCGGCATCGCCCGCCTCGCCGACTCCCCGGGCCTGACGCGCACGCACGAGTTCGTCGGCACCCCCGCCTACGTCGCGCCCGAGTCCGCCGAGGGCCGCCCGCAGACCTCCGCGGTCGACATCTACGGCGCCGGCATCCTGCTCTACGAACTGGTCACCGGCCGCCCGCCGTTCGCCGGCGGCACCGCGCTCGAAGTGCTCCACCGCCACCTCAGCGAGGAGCCGCAGCGCCCGCCGAGCCTTCCCGAGCCGGTCTGGACGGTGATCCGGCACTGCCTGAGCAAGGAGCCGGACGAGCGGCCCAGCGCCGAAAGCCTGGCCCGCGGCCTGCGCGTGGTCGCCTCGGGCATCGGCGTGCACTCCTCGCCCGCCGAGGTGGAGGCCGCGCTGGGCGTGGGCGCGCTGCTGGCGCCCGACCCCTCGCCCGCGCCGGTACCGACGGCGCCGGGCGCCGCCGACCCGACCCAGGTGCTGCCCGCGGGCGCGTCGTCCCCGATGGGCGGCGCCTACGACCCCAACGCCATGACCAGCGTGATGCCCCCCGTCGGCGGGGCCGACGCGACGACCGTGCTGCCGAGCACCGGGGCGCCGGCCGCCGACGCGACGTCCGTCATGCCGCCGGTGGAGCGGCCGGACCAACCGCACCCGTGGCAGTCGCAGATGCGCGCGGCCCGCGACCGCAACGAGCAGACGCAGATGCAGTACCTCAGCCCCGACGACGACCCGCTGCGCCGCCGCCCGCAGCGGCAGGCTCCCCCGCCGCCCCAGCAGCCCCCGTACCGGCAGCCGCAGCAGTACCAGCAGCCACAGCAGTACCAGTCCCAGCCGCCGCAGTACCAGCAGCCTCCCCAATACCAGCAGCAACCCCAGTACCAGCCCCAGCAGCAGCAACCCCAGTACCGGCAGCCGCAGCAGCAGCCCCAGGCTCCGCAGCAGCCCCAGTACCGGCAGCAGCCGACCCGGCCGCAGGCCCCGCCGCCGCAGCAGCCGGCCCCCCGGGAGCCGCGCGAGCCGCGCCGGCGCAGCGCCAACCCGGTCCGCATCCCCGGGCTCGGCTGCCTCAAGGGCTGCCTGGTGATGATCCTGCTGTTCTTCGTCGCCGGCTGGTTGGTGTGGGAGCTGACCCCGCTCCAGGAGTGGATCGGCACCGGCAAGGGGTGGTGGGACCAACTGTGGACCTGGGGCCGGGACGCCGCCGACTGGGTCTCCACCCTCGGCGACTCCGCCGGTGGCCAAGGCTCCTGATCCACCGTCACGACGCCGTCCCGACCGACTCGGCGCCGACTTCGTGGATTTGTCGACTTCCGGGACGTGATTTCGCCCGCAGAAGTGAAGGTCGCCGCGAATCGGACCCCCTACTGGCCTAAAACCCGCACCCGGCCGCGTAGCTTTGGTGCGTACGCCAGCCGCTGAGGGAGCAGTCGTGGCACGGAAGATCGGCAGCCGGTACACCGCGCACCAGATCCTTGGGCGCGGCAGCGCGGGCACGGTGTGGCTGGGCGAGGGGCCGGACGGGCCCGTCGCCGTCAAACTGCTGCGCGAGGACCTCGCGTCCGACCAGGAGCTGGTCGGACGCTTCGTCCAGGAGCGCAGTGCGCTGCTCGGCCTGGACCACCCGCACGTCGTCTCCGTCCGCGACCTCGTCGTGGACGGAGACGACCTCGCCCTCGTCATGGACCTGGTCCGGGGTACGGACCTGCGCACGCGCCTCGACCGGGAGCGGCGGCTGGCCCCCGAGGCGGCCGTGGCCATCGTCGCGGACGTCGCCGACGCGCTGGCCGCCGCCCACGCGGCGGGCGTCGTGCACCGCGACGTCAAGCCGGAGAACGTCCTGCTGGACATGCAGGGCCCGCTCGGCCCCGGTGGCGCCCACCCCGCGCTGCTGACCGACTTCGGCGTCGCCAAGCTGATCGACTCGCCGCGCCGGACCGCGGCGGGCCGGGCGTCGGCGCCCAGCACCCGGATCATCGGCACACCGGACTACCTGGCCCCGGAGATCGTCGAGGGGCTGCCCCCGCGCGCGGCGGTCGACATATACGCCCTGGCCACGGTGCTCTACGAGCTGCTCGCCGGGTTCACCCCCTTCGGCGGCGGTCACCCCGGCGCGGTGTTGCGCCGGCACGTCACCGAGACCGTCGTCCCGCTGCCCGGCATCCCGGACGAGCTGTGGCAGCTGATGGTGCAGTGCCTGGCCAAGGCGCCGGCGTCACGGCTGCGGGCGTCCGAGCTGTCGGCCCGGCTACGGGACCTGCTGCCGCTGCTGGCGGGGATGCCCCCGCTGGACGTGGACGAGCCGGACGACGCGGAGCAGGAGCCCGCGGAGGCCGAGGAGACCGTCCCCGCCGACCTGACGCGGCGGCGGGGCGTGGTGCCGCTCGTCCCCGGCTCGGCCACCGACTCCAACCGGGACACGCACACCTCGATGCGGGTGCCGGGCCCGGACGAGCTGGCGGGCGGCGCGCTGGGCACGGCCCGGGTGCCGCGCCCGGCCGGCGGTCACCGGCCGGGCTCCGCGCGGCACCGGGCCGAGGCGGTGCGCAGGCGCCGGCTGGTGCTGTCGGTGTCGGCGGTGACGCTGGCCGCGGCGGTCGGCGTCGGCACCTGGCTCGCGGTGTCGGGCGACTCCGACGGCGCCCCCGCCCCCCGGGACGCCAAGCACTCCGCCCCGGCCCGCCCGTAGCTTCGGGCCGGGGCCCCGGCCCGGCCGCAGGTCCCGGCCGTGGCCGTGGGATCGGCCCTACGCCGAGACCAGCTCCGGGTGCCAGCGACGCGCCACCCCGGGGTGGGCGCGGACCCAGCCCTTCAGCTCGTTGCGGCCGTACTCCGCGTGCAGCGGGTTCGACGCGTCGTGCGCCACGCCCGGCGCCGCCCGCAGGTAGTCGCCCGGCACCGTCTCCACCACCGCGTCCAACCGCGGGTTGTAGAAGAACGGCACCGAGAACCGCTCCACCGCCCCCGGCGGGCTCACCACCCGGTGGTCGGTGGCCGTGAAGTAGCCCTCCGTCGCGATCTCCAGCAGCTCGCCGAGGTTGACGACGAACGCCCCCGGCCGCGGCGGGATGTCGACGTAGCCGCCGTCCCGCACCACCTGGAGTCCGCCCACCGAGTCCTGGAGCAGCAGCGTCAGGAACCCGTAGTCCTTGTGCGCGCCGACGCCCTGGTCCGCGCCGGAAGGGTCCGAACCCGGGTAGCGGATCAGCTTCGTGTGCAGGTGCGGCCGGTCGGCGAAGGCCGTGTCGAAGAAGTCCGGCGGGGCGCCGATCGAGGCCAGCAGCTCCCGGAGCAGTCGGTGGGCGACGGAGGCGAGCCGCGCCTGCCAGTCCAGCACCACCTCGCGCAGCTCCGGCAGCGCCTCGGGCCACTGGTTGGGCCCCTCCAGCCACAGGTACGCCGGGTCGTCCGGCCCCAGCTCCGGCGCGGGCCGCTCCGCGCCGACGTCCAGTTGGTCCCGCCAGTCCGAGGCCCCGCCGGTCAGTTCGTGCCCGATCCGGGTGTAGCCGCGGAAGTGGGGCGAGTTCAGGTTGCTGACGGCCAGCCGGTCCGCCTCGGGAAGCTCGAAGAAGGCCCTGGTCAGCTCCAGGATGCGGGCTGTTTCGGCCTCGGTTATGCCGTGCCCGGTCAGGTACAGGAACCCGGTGTCGCGGGCGGCGGCGTGCAACTGCTTGAGGAAGTCGGCGCGCTCGGCGGGATCGTCCGCCCGGGACAGGTCGATGACCGCGAGCGAGGGGACGGCGGAGGCCGGGGAAGCGGAGGAGGACGAAGGAGAGGGGTGCGCGGACGGCATGACGGCTCCGTTTCGGATGTCACGGGGTCCTGTTCCCCGGAGGTGGCGGGGGCAGCGGGTGGGGAAGGCCGTCGGCAAGGGTGGCGCCGGGGGGCCGCGTAGCCGCGTACAGGACCGAAGTCGGATCGGGTTTGATCAGGCTTGTGCGAGGTCCGGCGGCAGACAGCTCGTGGTGGTGACACGCATGTGATCCACATGGCGGCGCTTCACGAGTAGAACGGTCATACGGTGAGCGTACGCCCGTACCCACCGTGATCTGTACGGGCCGATCCGGCCTGGCCGGAGAGTGCCGCCGGCGGACCGGCTACGCTGGACCCGTGGCAGTCGTCGATGTTTCCGAAGAGCTGAAGTCCCTCTCCTCGACCATGGGGTCGATCGAGGCCGTCCTGGACCTCGACAAGCTGAGGGCAGATATCGCCGTGCTCGAGGAGCAGGCGGCCGCGCCGTCCCTGTGGGACGACCCGGAGGCCGCCCAGAAGATCACGAGCAAGCTTTCGCACCTCCAGGCCGAGGTGCGCAAGACCGAGACACTGCGCGGGCGCATCGACGACCTCGCCGTGCTGTTCGAGCTCGCCCAGGAGATGGACGACGCGGACACCCTCGCGGAGGCGGAGGCCGAGCTGGTCTCCGTGCGCAAGGCGCTGGACGAGATGGAGGTCCGGACCCTGCTCTCCGGCGAGTACGCCGAGCGCGAGGCCCTGGTCAACATCCGCGCCGAGGCCGGCGGCGTCGACGCCTCCGACTTCGCCGAGCGCCTCCAGCGCATGTACCTGCGCTGGGCGGAGCGGCACGGCTACGCCACCGAGGTGTACGAGACCTCGTACGCCGAAGAGGCCGGCATCAAGTCGACCACCTTCGTGGTCAAGGCCCCGTACGCCTACGGCACCCTCTCCGTCGAGCAGGGCACGCACCGCCTCGTGCGGATCTCGCCCTTCGACAACCAGGGCCGCCGCCAGACGTCCTTCGCGGGCGTCGAGGTGCTGCCGGTCGTCGAGTCCAGCGACCACGTCGAGATCGACGAGGGCGAGCTGCGCATCGACGTGTACCGCGCCTCCGGCCCCGGCGGCCAGGGCGTCAACACCACGGACTCGGCGGTGCGCATCACGCACCTGCCGACCGGCATCGTCGTCTCCTGCCAGAACGAGCGCTCGCAGATCCAGAACAAGGCCAGCGCGATGAACGTGCTCCAGGCCAAGCTGCTGGAGCGGCGCCGCCAGGAGGAGCAGGCCAGGATGGACGCCCTCAAGGACGGCGGCAGCTCCTGGGGCAACCAGATGCGGTCCTACGTGCTGCACCCGTACCAGATGGTCAAGGACCTGCGGACGGAGTTCGAGGTCGGCAACCCGCAGGCGGTCCTCGACGGCGAGATCGACGGCTTCCTGGAGGCCGGCATCCGCTGGCGCAAGCAGCAGGAGCAGACCGCGTAACCCACCGGGACGCGATACCCACCGGGACGCGATACCCACCCGGACGTGGCGAGGGCCCGGACACCCCACGGTGTCCGGGCCCTCGCCGTTCGTACGGTGCGGTGACGTCCGATCGGGACGCGGGCGCGGTACTACGCGGCCCTGGCCACCACCGCGAGGGCGGCGACCAGCACCACCAGCAGCGCGATGAGCGCCATCGGGTTCATGCCTGCGAAGGGGCTCTCCTGCTGGAGGCGCTCCCGGTTCGCCCGGCACACAGGGCAGCGGCCCTGGCTCACGGGTGCGGCGCAGTTCGCGCACACGAGCCGGTCATATGTCATGCGCTCCTCCTCTCGTCCCCTGGTACAGCCGGTACGACCACCGGTACGACGCTCACCGGTGTGACGGCTACCGGTACAACGGCGCGGGGAACGAGTCCGTTCCCCCTACCACTGTGCCGGCTCCGGCGACATTCGGCGCGGCCCGTCCGGGCAATCACCGTCCCGCCCGCCCGCGACCCGTGGACATATCGGGCAACTGTGGTGGCCGGGCCCACACCCCGCGCCCGTTCGCGTATGGTCACGCACACCTACTCCCGGCGACCGTGGTGCACCCGTGATCCGATTCGACAACGTCTCCAAGTCCTACCCGAAGCAGAGCCGCCCCGCACTCAGAGATGTCTCGCTGGAGATCGCGAAGGGTGAGTTCGTCTTCCTCGTCGGCTCCTCCGGCTCCGGCAAGTCCACGTTCCTGCGGCTGGTGCTGCGCGAGGAGCGGGCCAGCCACGGACAGGTCCACGTGCTGGGCAAGGACCTCGCGAAGCTCTCCAACTGGAAGGTCCCGCACATGCGGCGCCAGCTGGGGACCGTGTTCCAGGACTTCCGCCTCCTGCCCAACAAGACGGTGGCCGAGAACGTCGCCTTCGCGCAGGAGGTCATCGGCAAGCCGCGCGGCGAGATCCGCAAGGCCGTCCCCCAGGTCCTGGAGCTGGTGGGCCTGGGCGGCAAGGAGGGCCGGATGCCCGGCGAGCTGTCCGGCGGTGAACAGCAGCGCGTCGCCATCGCCCGGGCCTTCGTCAACCGCCCGGCCCTGCTGATCGCGGACGAGCCGACCGGCAACCTCGACCCGCAGACCTCCGTCGGCATCATGAAGCTGCTCGACCGGATCAACCGGACCGGCACCACGGTGATCATGGCGACGCACGACCAGCAGATCGTGGACCAGATGCGCAAGCGCGTCATCGAACTCGAACAGGGCCGTCTCGTGCGCGACCAGTCGCGCGGCGTCTACGGCTACCAGCACTGAAAGGACGCCATGCGCGCCCAGTTCGTCATGTCGGAGATCGGCGTCGGTCTCCGTCGCAATCTCACCATGACCTTCGCGGTCATCATCTCCGTGGCCCTGTCGCTGGCCCTGTTCGGTGGCTCCCTGCTCATGCGCGACCAGGTCAGCGCGATGAAGGGGTACTGGTACGACAAGGTCAACGTCACCGTCTACCTCTGCAACAAGAGCGACGCGGAGAACGCCGCCGAAGCGCAGAAGGACGCGGAGGCGCAGAAGAACGACCCGGGGAAGTCGGGGAGCGGCGGGACCGCCGGTGGGAGCACCACGTGCGCCAAGGGGGCGGTGACCCCCGAGCAGCGGCAGCAGATCGGGGCCGACCTCAAGAAGCTGGACGTCGTGCAGAGCGTCACGTACGAGTCCTCGGACGAGGCGTACAAGCATTACAAGGAGCGGTACGGGCAGACCGCGCTGGCCTCGGTCGTCACCCCCGACCAGATGCCGGACTCCTTTCGGGTCAAGCTGAAGAACCCGGAGAAGTACCAGGTCATCACCTCCGCGTTCGCCGGCCGGGACGGCGTCCAGTCGGTGGCCGACCAGAGCTCCGAGGTGGACAACCTGTTCAGCCTCCTCGGCACCCTCAACATCGCGGCGCTCGGCATCATGCTGATCATGCTGATCGTGGCGTTGCTGCTGATCGTCAACACGGTGCGCGTCTCGGCGTTCAGTCGTCGGCGGGAGACCGGGATCATGCGGCTCGTGGGCGCCTCCGGCTTCTACATCCAGGTTCCCTTCATCATGGAGGCGGCCGTCGCCGGCGTGATCGGCGCGGGTCTCGCGTGCGTGATGCTGGGCCTGGTGCAGTACTTCGTGATCGACCACGGGGTGGACCTGCGGCACAAGCTGGAACTGATCAACTTCATCGGCTGGGACTCCGTCCTGACGAAGCTGCCGCTGGTGCTGGTCGTGGGCCTGCTCATGCCGTCGCTGGCGGCCTTCGTCGCGCTGCGCAAATATCTCAAGGTGTGACGAGCCCCAAGGTGTGACGAGCCCCGACGTGTGACGAGCGCCGCGTGTGAGGTGCGCCCAACGCGGCGTGCGCGCCCGGGCCTTGTCCTAGACTCGGCGCCATGCCGGGTCCCCCCGTCCACTGTCTCCGGCCCCGCGACCTGCGTCGCGGGGCCGCTTTGACGTTGGCCTTCCTCGCGGCGGTCACCGTGGGCGCCGGCACCGGGTGTTGGGGCGCGGACGAGGCCGCCCCGCGGTTGCCGGCCGACACCCGCCCCGCGGCCGCCGCCGCCGAAGTCCCCCGGGACGGGCCACCGACCGCCGACCGGGACGCGGTGGCCCGGGCCGTCGCCGAGGCGGTGGCCGAGGGCAGGTCGGGCAAGCGGGCCGCCGAGGAGGAGGTCAGCCGTAGCGGTGACCGCTGGGCCGCCGTCTACGACCCGAAGGAGTACGCCGCCTTCACCGAGGACCTCGACGGCCACTGGACCGGCGTCGGGGTGTGGGCCGGGCGCCGCCGCGACGGCCGCGTCGAGGTCGACAGGATCCAGCCCGGCAGCCCCGCCGCCCGGGCCGGCCTGCGCGCCGGGGACCTGCTGCTCGACGTGGACGGCCGGGCCGTCACCGGGTGCTCCGTCGCCGAGGTGGTGGCGATGCTGCGCGGCGCGGCCGGGACCCCGGTCGTGCTGCGCCTGGGCCGGGACGGCGTCGAGCGCACCGAGACGGTCCGCCGCGAGCGACTGAGCGCCGACCCCGTGACCGTACGGCGTCTCACCGACGGCACCACCGTCATCAAGGTCGCCTCCTTCACCCGGGGCTCGGGGGAGCGCGTCCGGGACGCCGTCCGCGCGGCCCCGCCCGGCGCGGGCGTCCTGCTGGACCTGCGCGGCAACCCGGGCGGCCTGGTCGCCGAGGCCGTCACGGCCGCCTCCGCCTTCCTGGACGGGGGGCTCGTGGCGACGTACGACGTACGGGGCTCCGAGCGCGCGCTGTACGCCGAGCCGGGCGGCGACACCGCGCGGCCCTTGGTGGCGCTGGTCGACGGGGGCACGATGAGCGCGGCCGAGCTCGTCACCGGCGCCCTCCAGGACCGCGGCCGGGCGGTCACGGTCGGCACCCACACCTTCGGCAAGGGCGCGGTGCAGATGCCGACGCGGCTGCCGGACGGCTCGGTCGCCGAGCTGACCGTGGGCACGTACCGCACCCCGCAGGGCCGCGGCATCGACGGGACCGGCATCGCGCCCGACCTGACGGCGGGCGACGGCGTCGAAGACCGGGCCCGGCGGGTATTGGGTGGCCTCGGGGTGGGTCGGTAGTGCGAAAATGACCGCACTATGGCAAAGGAAAAAGGGCGGAAGCTGATCGCCCAGAACAAGAAGGCGCGGCACGACTACACGATCATCGACACCTACGAGTGCGGTCTCGTGCTCACGGGCACCGAGGTCAAGTCCCTGCGCCAGGGCCGGGCCTCGCTCGTGGACGGCTTCGTGTCGGTGGAGGGCAACGAGGCGTGGCTCTACAACGTGCACGTGCCGGAGTACAGCCAGGGGACGTGGACCAACCACAGCGCCCGGCGCAAGCGCAAGCTCCTGATGCACCGGGAGGAGATCGACAAGCTGGAGCGCAAGGCGGACGAGTCCGGCCACACGATCGTGCCGCTGACGCTGTACTTCAAGGACGGCCGGGCGAAGATCGAGATCGCGCTGGCGAAGGGCAAGAAGGAGTACGACAAGCGTCAGACGCTGCGCGAGAAGCAGGACACCCGCGAGACGAACCGCGCGATCTCGGCGATCCGCCGCAAGCAGCGCGGCACGGTGTAGGCCGCCCGGCGGTCGGGTGGTCGGGCGCGCGGCGGCGCGGGTTTAATCACCTGGCATCCCGTGGTCCACTTCGCGTACCATGGGGTTCAGCACCGCACCGCCCCCGGGTGGCGCGGTTTGTCAAAAAAACATGGGGATGATCGGTTTCGACAGCGGATGTCGATGCAGGGGAAGCGAGCCGAGGAAGCGGCAATGATCTCGTTAACCCTATGTCGCAAAAAATAATCGCCAACACCAAGAGCGATAACTCCCGCTTCACCCTCGCTGCCTAATAACAGTGAGCTGAAGCCTCTGTGAGGAGCGTCAGCCCGGAAGTGGTCCCGGTCCGGATCCTGGCGTCAACTAGGGATCTAAACCTCTAGCCCCGGTCACGGGGGCCTGAGGGAAACCAAACAGTGACTGAGCCCGTCGGAGACTTGTCCGTGTGATCTCCGGGGCCGAGAAAAGCGCAGCGGACTGCGCTCGGAGAAGCCCTGCTTCTGCACCGTTGGACGCGGGTTCGATTCCCGCCATCTCCACTCATCCCATGTGGGCGAAGGCCCCGCAGTCATCGGACTGCGGGGCCTTCGTCATGCCCGGCCCGGCCGAAGCGTCAGTAGTGATAGCGGGCCTTGAGGATCTTCACTTCCTTGTCGTCGGCGCGGTACACCAGCCGGTGTTCGTCGTCGATCCGGCGGGACCAGTAGCCCGACAGCTCGCCCTTCAGCGGTTCGGGTTTGCCGATGCCGGTGAACGGATCACGCTGGATCTCCCCGATCAGGCGGGTGATCCGGCGGGCCATCTTCCGGTCGGCGGCCGGCCGGAAGAGGAAATCCTCCCAGGCGTCGGCGTCGAAGTGGACGCTCCTCACTCCTCGCCCCCGGCCAGCTCGCGCAATTCGTCCATCGTCTTGGCGACGACGGGGGTCGCTGCCCGGTCGCGTGCGACGGCTTCCATCAGGCGCTGGGCGTTGGCCGGCGAGCGCAGGAGGTAGACGGTCTCCTGCCAGGAGTCGTAGTCGTCGGCGGACATGAGGACGGCGTCCCCGTGACGAGAGGTGATGCGCACCGGATCGTGATCGGTGTTCACCCGCTCGATGAGCGGGAAGAGGCTCGCGCGGGCTTCGCTGGCGCTTATCGACATGGTCCACGCTCCCAGTTCACTCGTACCGGATTACGGTACAGGGTACGTACCGAAAAGCCGTACCGCTAGCGCGACCGCCGGCGATGGGCCGAGATGAAGAAGGCCAAGAGTGCGGCGGCCGGGGGGAGGGCATAGGCCGCCGGGGTGCCGAGCTGGTCGATCAGCCGGCCGGCGGCGGCAGAGCCGAGGGCGATGCCCCCGAGGATCGCGGTGACGGCGACCGTCATGCCTTCGTTGAGGCGGCCGGGCGGGGTGACGGCCTGGACGCGGGACATCGCCGTCACCATCGTCGGGGCCGTCGCCACGCCGGCCAGCAGCAGGGCCGTCGCCAGCAGCGGCAGCGAGCCCGTCGTGGCCGCCGCCCACGGCAGGGTCATCGCCGCGACCAGCGCCGGGAGGCAGGCGGTCAGGGAGCGCGGGCGCACGGCCCCGTAGCGGAGACCGGCCACGCAGGAGCCCAGGGCCTGGAGGGCCAGGACCGGACCGGAGACGGCGCCGAGGCCCAGGGCGCCGAGATGCGCGATCGAGGTGACCTCCAGCGCGCCGAACATCGTGCCGAGCGCGAGGAACAGCGGCAACAGCGGAGCCACCGCGCGCAGCGCCGAGCCGGGCGGGCGCAGGGCGGACACCGGTGGCTCGGTGGCCCGCCGGGACGTGAAGAGCAGCATCCCCGTGAGCAGCAGGGCGGCCCCCGTGAGGGTGCCGGCCTCGGGGAAGACGGCCGAGCAGAGGAACGCCGCGACGACCGGCCCCAGCATGTAGCACAGTTCGTCGGCGGCCTGTTCGAAGGACATCGCCGCATGGTGTTCGGCGGGGCGCTCGCGCAGCAGGTGGGTCCAGCGGGCGCGGGACATGCCGCCGATGTTGGGGGTGGTGGCGGTCGCCGCGTACGAGGCGAACAGGGTCCAGGCCGGTGCGTGGGCGCGGACGCTCAGCACCAGGGCCAGCGAGCCCAGCACCGCGATCAGCGTGGCCGGGACGGCGATCCGGGCCTGGCCGTGGCGGTCGACCAGCCGGGCCGTCCAGGGCGCGACCAGCGCGGTGGCCGCCATCCCGGTCGCGGTGACGGCCCCGGCCAGCGCGTACGAACCCCGCTGGCCGGCGATCATCATCACCGCGCTGATCCCGAACATGCCCATGGGCAGCCGGGCGAGCAGGTTCCCGGCGGTGAAGGCGCGCGCCCCGGGCACGGCGAACAGCCGCCGGTACGGGCCGGGCCGGCGGGCCGGGGCCGAGCGGTGCGAGGGGCGCGGGACGGGGGCGTGCACGAGGGTGGAACCGGAGACGGTCATGAGGGGGCTGCGGGTCGGGGTCGCGTACGGCATGGGAACAGCCTCCGGCCGCCCGGCCCACGGGGTCCAACACCTGTTCCGGGGCCATTCACCGCTTCCTGTTGTTAGTCTCCCGGGGTGATCCCCCGTGATGTGGAACCCCGGCTGCTGCGCGGGTTCGTCGCCGTCGCCGAAGAGCGCCACTTCACCCGCGCCGCGGCCCGCCTGTACGTGGCGCAGCAGGCGCTGAGCCGGGACGTACGACGGCTCGAACAGCTCCTCGGCGCCCCGCTGTTCCTGCGTACCACCCGCGCCGTGGAACTCACCGCGGACGGGGAGCGGCTGCTGGCGCCCGCCCGCAAGGTGCTCGCCGCACACGAGGAACTCGCCGCCGCCTTCGCCGGACCCCGGGCCCTGCTCGTCGACCTGAACACCGACGGCCCCAGCACCGCCCGCACCGTCCTGGAACACGCCCGCGAACTCGCCCCCGCCTGCGAGCTGATGGCCCGCTTCGAGAGCGGGCTCACGCACGCCGCCGCCGAGATCGCCGCCGGGCGCCTGGACGTGTCCTTCGGGTACGCCGACGGCCTGGCCCCCGCGCTGCGGGCCCGTCTCGCGCACCGGCCCGTCCGGTACGAGCCGCTCGCCGTGCTGCTGCCCGAGGGGCACCCCCTGGCCGCGCGCGACGACGTACCGCTCGCGGCGCTGGCCGGGGAGACCGTGTACGCCGGGGCCGGGAACCCGCGCACCCTGGAGTGGACCGGGCTCGCCCGGGAACTCTTCGCCGGGCGGGGCATCGCACTGGCGCCGCCCGCGCCCGTGGCCGTCGGGAAGGACGAGTTCCGCCGGGTCATGGCCAAGACCCGCAACCCCGTCCTGGTCACCGTCGACTTCCCCGACCTGCCCGGCTGCGCGAAACGGCCGCTGGTCGACCCCGTGCCGCTGTCCCCGCTGTCGATGGTGTGGCGCAAGGGCTTCGCCCACCCCGGCCTCGACGCCCTGCGCACGGCCGCGTCCGCCGGCGCCGCCGCCCGCGGCTGGCTGGACCTGCCCCCGGGCGCTTGGCGCCCCGCCGCGCTCACAGACGCCCCCGGCGGCGGGTGAGAGCAAGGTTTCCCGGCGGTCATCAGCCGGGGACCGGGGCCGAAACGCGCCGTTCCTACGGTCGTCACCACGGACGCGACAGCTGTGGAGGCGTGTGATGAGCACCGGTACGACCGCACCGCGCGAAAGGGGCCGCTGGATCGAGCGGTGGGACCCCGAGGACGAGACGTTCTGGAAGGAGACCGGAGAGAAGATCGCCAACCGGAACCTGCTCTACTCGGTGTTCTCCGAGCACATCGGGTTCTCCATCTGGTCCCTCTGGTCCGTGATGGTGCTCTTCATGGGACCCGGGTACGGGATCGACCCCGCCGGGAAGTTCTTCCTCATCGCGACCGCCACCGCCGTCGGCGCGCTGGTACGCATCCCGTACACCTTCGCCGTCGCCCGCTTCGGCGGCCGGAACTGGACCGTCGTCAGCGCCCTGCTGCTCCTCGCGCCGACCGTGGCCGCGCTCGTGGTGATGGAACCCGGCACCCCCTACGGGGTCTTCGTCGCGGTCGCCGCCCTGACCGGCGTGGGCGGCGGCAACTTCGCCTCGTCCATGACCAACATCAACGCCTTCTTCCCGCTGCGCAAGAAGGGGTGGGCGCTCGGTCTGAACGCGGGCGGCGGCAACATCGGCGTACCGGTGGTGCAGCTCGTCGCCCTGCTGGTCATCGGGACCGCCGGGGCCAGGCACCCGCGGCTGCTGCTCGCCGCGTACGTGCCGCTGATCCTCGCCGCCGCGGCGCTGGCCCTCGTCCGCATGGACAACCTGGCACCGGTGCGCGGCGACGGCGGCGCCGTACGGGACGCGGCGCGCGACCCGCACACCTGGATCATGGCGTTCCTCTACGTGGGCACCTTCGGCTCCTTCATCGGCTACAGCTTCGCCTTCGGGCTGGTCCTGCAGACCCAGTTCGGCCGGACCCCCCTCCAGGCCGCCTCCCTCACCTTCATCGGACCGCTCCTCGGTTCGCTCGTCCGCCCGGTGGGCGGGGCGCTCGCCGACCGGCTGGGCGGGGCGCGGATCACCCTGGCGACGTTCGTCGCGATGGCGGCGGCGACGGGGGTGGTCGTACTGGCCTCGGTCCGCGAGTCGCTGCCCGTGTTCCTCGTCGGCTTCGTGGCCCTGTTCGCGCTGAGCGGGCTCGGCAACGGCTCCACGTACAAGATGATCCCCGGGATCTTCCAGGCGAAGGCGCTGGCCCGCGGGATGACGGGCGAGGACGCCGCCGCCTGGGGACGCCGGCTCTCCGGGGCGTCCATGGGACTGATCGGCGCCGTGGGAGCCCTCGGCGGGCTCGGCATCAACCTGGTGTTCCGGCAGGCGTTCACGGACGGCGGATCGGGCACCGCCGCCTTCGTCACCTTCCTCGGCTTCTACGCCGTGTGCTGCGCCGTGACCTGGGCGGTATACCTTCGCCGACCGGCCGCCGCGGACCAGCCGGTGACCGGGACGGCGACGAAGCAGCAGCTCACCCCGGTGTAACGGCGGTTAACGGCCGCGAAATACGGCGGAACCGAGTCCGTCACGGCGATTTGGCAGGCTCGGTTCCCGTTGAGCGACACACGTGACGACCCCATGCGCGAGGCAGGACACCACTATGGACGACGACGCCGCCACGGAAACGGCCACCGGCCCTCTCTCCGGGTTCACGGTCGGGGTCACCGCCGCCCGCCGCGCCGACGAGCTGATCGCCCTGCTGCGCCGGCGCGGCGCGACCGTGTTGCACGCGCCGGCCCTGCGGATCGTGCCGCTTGCCGACGACGGTGAACTCATGGAGGCCACGAAGGAGTTGATCCGACGCACCCCGGACGTGGTGGTCGCCACCACCGCGATCGGGTTCCGCGGGTGGATCGAGGCCGCCGACGGCTGGGGGATCGGCGAGGAACTGCTCGATCGGCTGCGGGCCACGGAGCTGCTGGCGCGCGGGCCGAAGGTCAAGGGCGCCGTACGGGCCGCCGGGCTGGTGGAGGCATGGTCGCCGGGGTCCGAGTCCCTCGCCGAAGTGCTGGACCGGCTGCTCGCCGGGGGAGTGGCCGGGCGGCGCGTCGCGCTCCAGTTGCACGGCGAGCCGCTGCCGGGGTTCGTCGAGACGCTGCGGGCGGCCGGGGCGGAGGTGGTGGTCGTACCGGTGTACCGGTGGATGCCGCCGGAGGACCCGGCCCCGCTGGACCGGCTCCTGGACGCCGTCGCCACCGGCGGGGTCGACGCCCTCGCCTTCACCTCCGCCCCGGCGGCGGCCTCGCTGCTGTCCCGGGCGGAGGGGCGGGGAATGCGGGAGGCCGTACTGGAGGGGCTGCGCGGGGACGTGCTGTCGGCGTGCGTGGGGCCGGTGACGGCGCTGCCGCTCCAGGCGGAGGGGGTGGCGACGGTGCAGCCGGAGCGGTTCCGGATCGGGCCGCTGGTGCAGGTGCTGTGCCAGGAGCTGCCGGGGCGGGCCAGGGTCCTGCCGGTGGCGGGGCACCGGCTGGAGATCCGGGGCCACGGGGTGCTCGTCGACGCGGAGCTGCGACCGGTGCCGCCGGCGGGGATGGCGCTGCTGGGGGCGCTGGCGCGGCGGCCGGGGTGGGTCGTGGGGCGGGCGGAACTGCTGCGGGTGCTGCCGGGGGCGGGGCGCGACGAGCACGCCGTGGAGACGGCGATGGCGCGGCTGCGGGCGGCGCTGGGGGTGCCGAGGCTGATCCAGACGGTGGTGAAGCGGGGGTACCGGCTGTCGCTGGACGCGGGCGGGGACGGGTACGGGGTCCCGCCGGGGGTGTAGCGGGTTCCGCGGGGCCGGGGCGCCCGGGTCGGCCGCCGGGTCTGGTGTGGGGACGGGGGCGCGGGTTAGCGTGCCGGCGTGATGATCAACGGGGTGGAGATGAGGGGCGTCACCATCGATGACGCCGCGGGGTTGGCCGGGGCGCTCGCGCGGAACCGGGAGTACATGGCGCCGTTCGAGCCGCGACGGCCCGAGGGGTACTACACCGAGGCCGGCCAGCGGGAGCGGATCACGGCGCTGCTGGCCGACCGGGACGGTGGCCGGCTGCTGCCGTTCGTCCTCGTCGCGGGCGACACGCCCGTCGGCGCCATCAACCTCGGGAGCATCGCGCTCGGCCCCTTCCGCAGCGGCGGCGTCGGCTACTGGGTGGACCGGGAGTGGGCCGGCAAGGGGCTGGCCACCGCCGCCCTGGAGGAGGTCTGCCGGATCGCCCGCGACGAGGTCGGGCTGCACCGGATCGAGGCGGGCACCCTCGTCGACAACGTGGCCTCCCAACGGGTCCTCGCCAAAGCCGGCTTCGAGCAGTTCGGGCTCGCGCCGCGCTACCTGCACATCGACGGCGCCTGGCGCGACCACCGCCTCTTCCAGCGGCTGCTCCACGACAACCCGCCGGACAACCCCTACGACAGGGCCTAGCCGAACCGGCACCTGACGGGCACTCTGGGGAGGCGACCCACGGCAACCGAGGCGGTGACCGGTATGTGGTTCGACTCCGGGCGGGTCTGCCTGGACCTGCTGGCCACCTTCGCGCCCCGGCGGGGCGCCGAGGGCATCCGGGACGGCGACGAGCTGCGGTTGTGGCTCGTCGGGGCCGGACTGGTCCCCGACCGGACCCCGCTCGGGCTGGTCGGGCCCGACTGGGTGGTGGCCTTCCGGGAGCTGCGGGCCGATGTGGAGAGCCTCGTACGGGCCGAGCTGCGCGGGGCCGGGCCCGCCGAGGACGCCCTGGCCCGGGTCAACGCGGCGGCCGCCGGTCCACCCCCGGGGCTGTGTGCGGTGCGCGACCAAGAAGGGAACCTTGTACGGGAGTTGTGCGGCGGGGTCGAGTGCTCCGGGCTGCTCGCCGCGGTCGCCCGGGACGCCGTCGAGCTGCTCACCGACCCCGGCGACCGGGCGCTGTTGCGCGCCTGCGAGGGCGAGGGCTGCGCGCGCGTCTACCTCGACACCTCGCGCGGCCACCGCCGCCGCTGGTGCTCCAGCGAGGTGTGCGGCAACCGCGAGCGGGTCGCCCGCCACCGCCGGCGCGTCCTGGCGGCCGAATCCGCGTAGCGCGGGGGCCCGCCCGGGACGCCGTTCGCGGTGATCTTCCCGGCGATCCGCGAACGGTCCCGGAACGGGCGTGCGGACCCGGCCCCGCTTCGCGTACGGTTGACGGTCGCCCATGCACGTCAGAAGGGGGCCTTGGTGGCCGCGCAGAATGCCGCTGTCGACAGCACGGCGGATTCCGTCCGCGATCGGGAGATCGCGGTCGAGCAGACGCATCTCGACCGGGTGTACCGACGCCTAGAGGAGAAGATCCACGAGGCCGAGTTCCTGATGAACGACGCCGCCCAGCGCGGTCAGGTCGGCACGCCCGGCGCGCTCGCCGAGCGCGACGCGCAGGTCTTCCGCGCCGGGATCCACCTCAACCGGCTGAACAACGAGTTCGAGGACTTCCTGTTCGGCCGCGTCGACCTGGTCCTCGGCAAGGACGGCGAACGCGGCCCCGACGGGGCGTACACCTCCGTCGAGCCCGCCGACGACGCCATCCGCGCCGATCTCACCGCCGACATCGCCGAGACCCTGCACATCGGGCGCATCGGCGTACTCGACTCCGACTACGCGCCGCTGGTGATCGACTGGCGGGCCCCGGCGGCCGCGCCGTTCTACCGGTCGACGCCGAAGGACCCCGGCCGGGTCGTGCGCCGCCGGGTGATCCGCTCCAAGGGGCGCAAGGTGCTCGGCGTCGAGGACGACCTGATGCGCCCCGAGGTCACCGCGTTCCTCGACGGGGAGGAGCTGCCCGTCATCGGCGACGGCGCGCTGATGGCCGCGCTCGGGCGGGCCCGTACGCACTCCATGCGGGACATCGTCTCCTCCATCCAGGCCGAGCAGGACCTGGTGATCCGGGCCCCCGCCGCGTCCGTCGCGGAGGTGGCCGGCGGCCCCGGCACCGGGAAGACCGCGGTGGCCCTGCACCGCGCCGCCTACCTCCTGTACCAGGACCGGCGGCGCTACTCGGGCGGCATCCTCATCGTCTCGCCGACGCCGCTGCTCGTCGCCTACACCGAGGGCGTGCTGCCCTCCCTCGGCGAGGAGGGGCAGGTCGCCATCCGGGCGCTGGGCTCGCTCGTCGACGGGGCCGAGGCGACCACGTACGACGAGCCGGCCGTGGCCCGCGTCAAGGGCTCCTCCCGGATGCCGAGGGTGCTGCGCAAGGCGGTACGGGGCGCCCTGGAGCTCGGCGGTGCCACCGGCCGCGCCCCCGACCGGCTGCGCGTCGTGGCCTTCGGGCGGCGCCAGGAGCTGGAGGCCGGCGAACTGAACCGCATCCGGCAGAACGTGCTGGGCGGCACCGCGCCGGTCAACCTGCTGCGTCCGCGCGCCCGCAAGCTGCTGCTGGACGCCCTGTACGCCAAGTCCGGCGCCAACGGGCGGCACAGCGACCCGGAGCTGGCCGCCGAGCTGCGCTCCGCGTTCGACGAGGACATCTCCTCGGAAGACGCCTTCATCGACTTCCTGAACGCCTGGTGGCCCGAGCTGACCCCGCGCGCGGTGCTGGCCGCGATGGCGGACGAACGCAAGCTCGGCCGCTGGTCGCGCCGGGAGCTGAACCCGCGCGAGGCCCGCTTGCTGGCGCGTTCGCTGCGCCGGATCGGCCCGGACGGCAAGGGGCCGCTCTCGGTGCACGACGTGGCGCTGCTGGATGAGCTCCAGCAGCTGCTGGGCGCGCCCGCGCGGCCCCGCCGCAAGCGGGACCTGGACCCGTTGGACCAGCTCAGCGGGTTGGAGGAGCTGATGCCGACCCGCGAGGAGACCCAGTGGGAGCGGGCGGAGCGGATCGCGGCGGAGCGCACCGAGTACGCGCACGTCATCGTGGACGAGGCGCAGGACCTGACGCCGATGCAGTGGCGGATGGTGGGCCGCCGGGGCCGGCACGGCACCTGGACGGTGGTCGGTGACCCGGCCCAGTCGTCCTGGACGGATCCGCAGGAGGCCGCCGCGGCGCGGGACGAGGCGCTGGGCACCCGGCCGCGGCGGAAGTTCACGCTGACCGTGAACTACCGCAACCCGGCGGAGGTCGCGGAGGTCGCCTCCCGCGTGCTGCGGTGGGCGATGCCGGGGATGGAGCCGCCCCGGGCGGTGCGTTCGACGGGCCTGGAGCCCCGTTTCACGGCCGCCGAGGGCGACCTCGGCCGGGCGGTGCGGGAGGAGACGCGGCGGCTGCTGGAGCAGGTGGACGGCACGGTCGGCGTGGTCGTGGCCATGGACCGGCGCGCGGAGGCCGCGGGATGGCTGGCGGAGCTGGGCGGCAGGGCGGTGGCGCTGGGCAGCCTGGAGGCCAAGGGGCTGGAGTACGACGCCACGGTGGTGGTCTCCCCGGCGGAGATCGCCGAGGAGTCGCCGGCCGGGCTGCGGGTGCTGTACGTGGCCCTGACGCGGGCGACGCAGCAGCTGACGGTGGTCTCCACCGCCCGTGACACCCCCGACGCCTCGGGCGTGCCCGCGCTGCTGACGCCGGACGGGGGCTGATCGAGGGCCCCGGCGGCCCCCGGCGGTACCCGACCGGCGGCCGGTCCCGGGCCACTGGGCCGGATGGCCCGCGGCCGGGGGTGTGGTGGCGGGGACAACCCCCGACAGGGGGACCGCTTTCGGCGATCCTTTGTTAGCCTGGTTACGACACCGGCTCGATCCAAGCCCCCGGGCCCAACCTTCGTCGCCTAGAGCGACCACTTGCCGCGAGGCGAGCATGGCGGGTCGGTGTTTCAACGTGAGAAAACAGGTCTGCCCCTCCGCGGTCGCGGAGGGGCAGACCTGTTTTGCGTGGCTCCCGGGGTTTCGCACTACCTCGAAATCTCGTATGGTGGAAGAGTTCTTCCGAAATTTGTAGCTGGTTACCTTGTACCGGCTGGTAGGTGGGACGATCGGACAACAGGTCCTGCCGCACCTGCCATCGTTGGGTGGGCCGCGCGGGACCCTGTGTACAGAAAAACCAGGGACAGAAGAGGAACACGGCCATGGCAACGGCGCCCAGCGTCTCGTACTCGATGACGGTCCGCCTGGAAGTGCCCGCGAGCGGAACCGCGGTCTCCCAGCTCACCACCGCCGTGGAGTCGTCCGGAGGATCCGTCACCGGCCTCGACGTCACCGCGTCCGGCCACGAGAAGCTCCGTATCGACGTCACCATCGCCGCGACCTCCACCGCGCACGCCGACGAGATCGTCGAGAAGCTGCGCGGCATCGAGGGCGTCAGCCTGGGCAAGGTCTCCGACCGCACCTTCCTGATGCACCTCGGCGGCAAGATCGAGATGTCGTCCAAGCACCCCATCCGCAACCGCGACGACCTGTCGATGATCTACACCCCGGGCGTCGCCCGCGTCTGCACGGCCATCGCCGAGAACCCCGAGGACGCGCGCCGCCTGACCATCAAGCGCAACTCCGTCGCAGTCGTGACGGACGGCTCCGCCGTGCTGGGCCTGGGCAACATCGGCCCGATGGCCGCGCTGCCCGTCATGGAGGGCAAGGCGGCCCTCTTCAAGCGCTTCGCCGGGATCGACGCCTGGCCGATCTGCCTCGACACGCAGGACGCCGACGAGATCGTCGCCGTCGTCAAGGCCATCGCGCCCGGCTTCGCCGGCATCAACCTGGAGGACATCTCCGCGCCGCGCTGCTTCGAGATCGAGGCCCGGCTGCGCGAGGCCCTCGACATCCCCGTCTTCCACGACGACCAGCACGGCACCGCCATCGTCGTCCTCGCCGCGCTGACCAACGCACTTCGCGTAGTGGGCAAGGCAGTTGGCGACATCAAGGTCGTCATGTCCGGCGCCGGCGCGGCCGGCACCGCCATCCTCAAGCTGCTCCTCGCGGCGGGCGTGAAGAACGCGGTGAGCGCCGACATCAACGGCGTCGTGCACGCGGACCGCCCCGACCTCGTCGACGCGGCGCCCGACTCCCCGCTGCGCTGGATCGCCGACAACACCAACCCCGAGGGCTACACGGGCACCCTCAAGGAGGCCGTGGTCGGCGCCGACGTGTTCATCGGCGTCTCGGCCCCGAACGTCCTGAGCGGCGACGACGTGGCCGCCATGGCGGAGGGCGCGATCGTGTTCGCGCTCGCGAACCCCGACCCGGAGGTGGACCCGGCCGTCGCCCGGCAGACCGCCGCCGTCGTGGCCACCGGCCGCTCCGACTTCCCCAACCAGATCAACAACGTGCTGGTCTTCCCGGGCGTCTTCCGCGGTCTGCTGGACGCCCAGTCCCGCACCGTGGACACGGGCATGATGCTGGCCGCCGCCACCGCGCTGGCCGACGTCGTCGGCGAGGACGAGCTCAACGCGAACTACATCATCCCGTCGGTGTTCAACGACAAGGTCGCGGGCGCGGTCGCCGGCGCCGTCCGCAAGGCGGCCTCCGCCCCTGTGACGGCAACCACCTCCGCCTGATCCCGGCGCGTCGCGGGATGCGGGCCCGGTCGGGCGCCTCTAGGGTTGCGGGGATGCCCGCGGGGCCCGCGGTCCGCATCCACCGGAACGACGGGTGCGGACGGAGCGTCACCGCGGCGTGACTGTGGAGCTTTTCGTGTGACCCTGGCGGGTGCCGGATTGGCTTTCCCGCCGCTGGTGGGGGCAGGATGCGTAACCGGGCGAGAGGGTCTGACGTTCAGACCCGGGTCCGGGGACTGTCCGAGGGCCCTGGCAGCATCGGCTTCGATCTCACGCCTCTAAGGCAAGTTGAACACGGGAGTACAACATGAACCGCAGTGAGCTGGTGGCCGCTCTGTCCGAGCGCGCCGAGGTGACCCGCAAGGACGCCGACGCCGTTCTGGCCGCGCTCGCCGAGACCGTCGGCGAGATCGTCGCCAAGGGCGACGAGAAGGTCACCATCCCCGGCTTCCTGACCTTCGAGCGCACCCACCGTGCCGCTCGCACCGCGCGCAACCCGCAGACCGGCGACCCCATCCAGATCCCGGCCGGCTACAGCGTGAAGGTCTCCGCGGGCTCCAAGCTCAAGGAAGCCGCCAAGGGCAAGTAGTACCGCCCTTGTGCCGAGGGCCGCGCAGGCCCTCGGGACGGCAGTGGTACGTAGAACGACCAAGGGCGGCCACCCCCGTGCGGGGTGGCCGCCCTTCGGCCTTCCCGGGGCCCCTCGCGGGCCCCGGGACCGGTCGGTGCTAGACCAGGTCGCCGTTCGGCAGTTCGACCTTCGCGCCCAGCTCCACGAGCTTCTCCATGAAGTTCTCGTAGCCGCGGTTGATGAGGTCGATGCCGTGCACCCGCGAGGTGCCCTCGGCCGCCAGCGCCGCGATCAGGTACGAGAACCCGCCGCGCAGGTCGGGGATGACCAGATCGGCGCCCTGGAGCTTGGTGGGGCCGGAGACGACCGCCGAGTGCAGGAAGTTGCGCTGCCCGAAGCGGCACGCCGAGCCGCCCAGGCACTCCCGGTAGAGCTGGATGTGAGCACCCATCTGGTTGAGCGCGGAGGTGAAACCGAGCCGCGACTCGTACACCGTCTCGTGCACGATGGACAGGCCGGACGCCTGGGTCAGCGCGACGACCAGCGGCTGCTGCCAGTCGGTCTGGAAGCCGGGGTGCACGTCCGTCTCCAGCGCGATCGCCTTGAGCGGGCCGCCCGGGTGCCAGAAGCGGATGCCCTCGTCGTCGATCTCGAACGCGCCGCCGACCCGCCGGAAGGTGTTCAGGAAGGTCATCATCGAGCGCTGCTGCGCGCCGCGGACGTAGATGTTGCCGCCGGTGGCCAGCGCCGCGGAAGCCCAGGAGGCGGCCTCCAGGCGGTCCGGGAGCGCCTTGTGGTTGTAGCCGGTGAGTTCGTCCACACCGGTGATCCGGATGGTCCGGTCGGTGTCGAGGGAGATGATCGCGCCCATCTTCTGCAGGACGCAGATGAGGTCTTCGATCTCCGGTTCGACGGCGGCGTTGCTCAGCTCGGTCACGCCCTCGGCCAGGACGGCCGTCAGGAGGACCTGTTCGGTCGAACCGACCGACGGGTAGGGCAGCCGGATCTTGCAGCCGCGCAGGCGCTGCGGCGCCTCCAGGTACTGGCCGCCCTCGCGCTTCTCGATGGTCGCGCCGAACTGGCGGAGCACGTCGAAGTGGAAGTCGATGGGACGGCCGCCGATGTCGCATCCGCCGAGACCGGGGATGAAGGCGTGGCCGAGGCGGTGCAGCAGCGGGCCGCAGAACAGGATCGGGATCCGGGAGGAACCCGCGTGGGCGTCGATGTCGGCGACGTTCGCGGCCTCGACGTACGTGGGGTCGAGGATCAGCTCGCCCGGCTCCTCGCCGGGGCGCACGGTGACGCCGTGGAGCTGGAGCAGACCGCGGACGACCCGTACGTCACGGATGTCGGGCACGTTGCGCAGCCGGCTGGGCGAGCTGCCGAGCAGAGCGGCCACCATGGCCTTCGGCACGAGGTTCTTCGCGCCGCGGACACGGATCTCGCCCTCGAGCGGGGTACCGCCGTGGACAAGCAGGACATCGTCAGTGCCGGTCATGGATCTCGCGTTCCGAAGAGGGACTCCCCGGCGAACAGGGGAGTGTGGGCAGGGGCCAGTGAAAAGGGTAAGGGGCAGTACCCCCTTATTCGTATGGCTGACGCGGCCGTAGGACTGTCATCCATTAGGCACGGCACCCGCTTGGCACCCACCGTGCGCGCGGCGTTGCGGAGTGTCGCCTTCCGGGCGGTTCGGAGCCGTTCCGGAGCGTTCCCGGGCTTTCAGGAGCGTCCGCGACCGGTCCGCGACCGGGCCGCGACCGTCCGCCGCGGTTCCGGTCCGCCCGCGGGGGAGCCGTCCGAGGGGCTTTCGGCGGGCGTTCCCGATCCCGCCGCGATCCGATGCCCTCCTCCGCTCCCCCTCGGGGGCCGATATGCGGGATCATGTCCGCATGACCGAGGTGTCCTCCCTCACAGGGCGGCTGCTCGTGGCCACCCCCGCCCTCGCGGACCCGAACTTCGACCGCGCGGTCGTGCTGCTGCTCGACCACGACGAGCAGGGCTCGCTCGGCGTCGTCCTCAACCGGCCCACTCCGGTGGGCGTCGTCGACATCCTGCTGCCCTGGGCGCCGCTGGCCGGCGACCCCGGGGTGGTGTTCCAGGGCGGCCCGGTGGGGCTGGACTCGGCGCTCGGCATCGCCGTGATCCCGGGCGAGGAGGGGCCACTGGGGTGGCGCCGGGTGCACGGCGCGATCGGCCTCGTCGACCTGGAGACGCCGCCGGAGCTGCTGGCGGCCGCCCTGGGCTCGCTGCGGATCTTCGCCGGTTACTCCGGATGGGGCCCCGGCCAGCTGGAGGCCGAGCTGGGCGAAGGCGCCTGGTACGTGGTGGACTCCGAACCCGGCGACGTGTCCTTCCCGGACCCCGAACGGCTCTGGCGGGCGGTGCTGCGCCGCCAGCGCAGCGACCTCGCCATGGTCGCCACCTATCCGGACGACCCGTCGCTCAACTGACCCGCGCGCGGGTCGGTACCCTGGATTTCATGAGCACTCTTGAGCCCGATCGCGGGACTGGTACGGGGACCCTCGTAGAGCCGACGCCGCAGGTGTCCCACGGCGACGGCGACCACGAGCGCTTCGCCCACTACGTCCAGAAGGACAAGATCATGGCGAGCGCGCTCGACGGGACCCCCGTCGTCGCGCTGTGCGGCAAGGTCTGGGTCCCGGGTCGCGACCCGAAGAAGTACCCGGTCTGCCCGATGTGCAAGGAGATCTACGAGTCCATGGGCGCCGGCGGCGACAAGGACAAGGGCGGCAACGACAAGTAGGCCCCACCGCGCCGTACGGGAGCGCCGCCGCCGCGTGCGGGGCGGCTCCCGGGAGCGTGCGACCACGTAGGCCCCCGGCGGCGCCCCGGCGCTTCCGGGGGCCCGTCGCATCCCGGCATCCCGGTAGGGTCGGCCCGACGGGCGCTCGGCGCGGCGGTGTCGCGCGGGGCGCGACGCGCCGGCGCGAAGGGCCGAGCATGGACCTGATCCCCCTACCCCGGCATGCCGAGTTCCGCGAGGACGGGCCGCGGCTGAGGCTGGGGCCCGGTACGGCGTTGGCCGCCGGGCCCGGCACCGAGGAGGTGGCGGGCTGGCTGCGGCGGGAGCTGGGGGCCGCCACCGGATTCGCCTTCCCGGACGCGGCGCCAAGCGCGCCCGGCGCCGTACGGCTCGCGCTGGACGGGAGCCTGGCCGGCGAGGAGTACCGGCTCGCGGTCGACCCGGACGGGGTGCGGTTGGCGGGCGGGTCGGCGGCCGGCGTGTTCTGGGCCGCCCAGACGCTGCGCCAACTCCTCGGCCCCGACGCCTACCGCCGGGCCCCGCTGCCCGGACGGGTGTGGGAACTCCCGTACGGGGCGGTCGAGGACGGCCCCCGGTTCGGCTGGCGCGGGATGATGCTCGACGTCGCCCGGCACTTCATGCCCAAGGACGGCGTGCTGCGCTACATCGACCTGCTCGCCGCGCACAAGCTGAACGTCCTGCACCTGCACCTGACCGACGACCAGGGATGGCGGGTGGAGATCAAGCGCCACCCGCGGCTCACCGAGGTCGGCGGGTGGCGGCCGCGCAGCCGGCGGGGTCACCGCGCCTCGCCGCTGTGGAACGAGACGCCGCACGGCGGTCACTACACCCAGGACGACATCCGCGAGATCGTCGCGTACGCGGCGCGGCGGCACGTACGGGTGGTCCCCGAGATCGACGTACCGGGGCATTCGCAGGCGGCGATCGCCGCCTACCCCGAGTTGGGGAACACCGACGTGGTGGACACGGCCGCGCTGGGCGTGTGGGACGACTGGGGCGTCAACGAGAACGTCCTGGCGCCCTCCGAGGAGGTACTGCGCTTCTACGAAGGGGTCTTCGAGGAGCTGTTGGAGCTGTTCCCGGCGGAGGTCTCGCCGTTCGTGCACGTCGGCGGCGACGAATGCCCCAAGGACCAGTGGCGGGCCTCCCCGGCGGCGCAGGCGCGGATCCGGGAGCTGGGGGTGGACGGGGAGGACGGCCTCCAGTCCTGGTTCATCCGGCACTTCGACCGCTGGCTCGCCGAGCGCGGCCGGCGCCTGATCGGGTGGGACGAGATCCTGGAGGGCGGCCTCGCACCCGGCGCGGCCGTGTCCTCCTGGCGCGGCTACGCGGGCGGCGTCGCCGCGGCCGAGGCGGGCCACGACGTGGTGATGTGCCCCCAGGAACATGTGTACTTGGACCACCGCCAGGCGGGTGGTCCCGAGGAGCCGGTGCCGATCGGATACGTACGCACCCTGGCGGATGTGTACCGCTTCGAGCCGGTTCCGCCGAAGCTGTCGCCGGAGGCGGCGGCGCACGTGCTGGGCGCGCAGGCCAACGTGTGGACCGAGGTGATGGAGGACCAGGGCCGCGTCGACTACCAGGTGTTCCCCCGCCTGGCGGCCTTCGCGGAGGTGGTGTGGTCGCCGCTGCCGGAGCCGGCGGAGCGGGACCCGGCGGCCTTCGAAGCGCGGATGACCGGTCACTACGCGCGGCTGGACGCGCTCGGGGTGGACTACCGGCCGCCCGGCGGGCCGTTGCCCAGACAGCGGCGCCCCGGTGTGCGGGGGCGGCCGATCGAGGGAGAGCCCCCGATCGTGTGACTCGGGCAACCGGTTGATCCCGGGGGTGGACAGGGTGCTTCGCGGCGGTTCGCAATCGTTGCGACGTGTTCGGAAACCTTGCGGTGATTGTCGGAATTCTTTCCCGATTCGGTCGAAACCCGGTGAAAGCGGGGGACTTGGCCGGGCGGGACGCGGGTGGCGGGGGCACGGGGGTGACGAGGGCGACCCTCGCGCCGGGAGACCCGGAAGATGTGCCAGAGTTGCCACGTCCCGGCGGTGAGCACGTACCGTACGGCGGACAGGCGTGAGCGCCGGGACCGGGACATCGGGAAGGGGCAGCTGGGTTGACCACGCACGCACCGCATGCACTGCACACACCGCATACACCTCAGGCGCCTCACGGGCCCCAGGCGGTGCAGTCCGTCACGCTGCCGACCTCGCTCGACGAGGCGGTCGCGGCACTCACCGCCATGCCCGCCGCCGTGCCCGTGGCCGGCGGCACCGACCTGATGGCCGCCGTCAACGCGGGACTGCTGCGCCCCGCCGCGCTCGTCGGGCTCGGCCGGATCAACGAGATCCGCGGCTGGCAGTACCAGGACGGCCACGCGCTGCTCGGCGCGGGCCTCACCCACGCCCGGATGGGCCGACCGGACTTCGCCGCGCTGATCCCGGCCCTGGCGGCGGCCGCGCGGGCCGCCGGACCGCCGCAGATCCGCAACGCCGGCACCCTCGGCGGCAACATCGCCTCGGCCGCGCCGACCGGTGACGCGCTGCCGGTGCTGGCGGCGCTGGAGGCGGTCCTGGTCATCGTCGGGCCCGGCGGGCTCGGCGACTCGGGCGTGGCCCGGCGGGAGATCCCGGTCTCCCACCTGCTGGCCGGGCGCGAGATGCTGCGGCCGGGCGAGCTGATCGGCTTCGTACGGGTGCCGCTGCTGCACGCGCCGCAGGTGTTCTTGAAGGCGACGGGGCGGACGGGCCCGGGGCGCGCGGTGGCGTCCGTGGGGCTCGTACTGGACCCCGCCCGCCGGGGTGTGCGCTGCGCGATCGGCGCGGTCGCGCCGATGCCGCTGCGGCCGCTGGAGGCCGAGCAGTGGGTGGCCTCGCTGATCGACTGGGACGGCGAACGCGGTCTGGCCCCCGAGGCGCTGGAGGCGTTCGGCGAGTACGTCGCCGCCGCCTGCGTGCCCGACCAGGGGGAACCGGTGGCCGCCGGGGTACTGCATCTGCGGCGGACGGTGGCCGTACTGGCACGGAGGGCCCTGGGGAGGGCGCTGACCTCATGAGTGAGAACGAGAACGTGAGCGGAACGACCGGTGCCGCCTGGGGCTGGGAGCCGGTGCCGCAGGGCGGCGAGTACGACTCCGAGGCCACGGCCTTCGTGAAACTGCCGCAGGACATGCTGGACGCGCTCGACGGCGGGGAACCGCTGGCGGCGCCCGGGCACGGGTACGTGCCGCCGCCGATGATCGTGCCGCTGGGCTCGGCCGGTACGGATCCCTCCGCCACCGGTACGTGGACCATGCCGGCGCCGTGGCCCGAGGCGGGCGACACCGGCGCGCCGGCGCGCGGGCCGATCCCGGCGTCGATCCCGCTCCCGGCGTCGGTCGCGGCGGCGTTCGCCGACGCAGGCCAGGGCGGCGAGGCCGGCCCCGGGCAGGAACCCGCGCACCAGCCGGACCCGGGACACCGGCCGGACCCGGGCGCCACGGCCGAGTGGCAGTTCCCGGAGGCCGGACGGGCCGAGGAGCCGCAGGCCACCGGTCAGTGGGCGTTCGGGGCCGGAACGGCGGGCGCCGACTGGAGCCAGGCCCCCGCGACCCTGCCGGGCGGTGCGGCGGCGCCTTGGGCGACGCCGGCCTACGACACGTCGATGAGCTCGGGCGTGCTGCCGGGCGC
The DNA here is from genome assembly GCF_042881255.1 of Streptomyces sp. NPDC058279. Taxonomy (NCBI): domain Bacteria; kingdom Bacillati; phylum Actinomycetota; class Actinomycetes; order Kitasatosporales; family Streptomycetaceae; genus Streptomyces; species Streptomyces sp. NPDC058279. Next base: position 65,336 of record NZ_JBHVYA010000008.1, read on the forward strand.
GGAACACCCGGGCGCGGCCCCGGGCGTGCCGGGGCGCGGTCCCCGGGTGCTGGGCGGGCCCGGCGTGGGTACCCCGCTGCCGGAGCCGGTGCTGCCGGAGCCGGTGCCGGCGGAGTCCGTGCCGCCGGGGTCGGCGCCGGGGGCGGTCCCCGGGACGGAGTCGATGGGCGGCCCCGAGCCGGAGCCGGCCGGGTACGCCGCCCCGGACATCGAGGCGGCCCACGGGGCGGCCCGGATGCCGGTCGAGGAGGAACGGCCGCGTCCTGTGGGCGTGGAGGCCGACGCGGGGGACGGGCACGGTTTCGCCGAGGTGACGGCCGGGGCGGAGGCCGCCTCGGAGCCGCAGCCGGGGCCCGGGTCGGAGCCTGGGTCGGAGCCGGAGCCCGGGCACGGGTTCAGCGCGCCGGGGCCCGGGTCGGAGCCCGGGCACGATTTCGGCGGGGCCGGGCGGGAGCCGCTCGGCGAAGCCGCCGGGTCGTTCGCGCCGGGTGCGGGAAGCGCCGACAGCGGCGAGGCACTTCCGGGTGCGGACAACACCGCGGGTTTCCCGGCCGGAGATGCGACGTACGACGAAACGCTCCTCGACGCCCCCGCCCCGTATCACGAGCACCCGCTCGCCTCGTACGTGCTGCGCGTCAACGGGGCCGACCGGCCCGTCACCGGTGCGTGGATCGGCGAATCCCTCCTCTACGTGCTGCGCGAACGCCTCGGGCTGGCCGGCGCCAAGGACGGCTGCTCGCAGGGCGAGTGCGGGGCCTGCGCCGTGCAGGTCGACGGACGCCTCGTCGCGTCCTGCCTGGTCCCGGCCGCGACGGCCGCGTCCAGTGAGGTGCGGACCGTCGAAGGACTCGCGACGGACGGGGAACTCTCGGACGTCCAGCAGGCGTTGTGCGGGTCGGGCGCGGTGCAGTGCGGATTCTGCGTCCCCGGCATGGCCATGACCATCCACGACCTGCTGGAAGGCAACCACGCCCCCAGCGAGTTGGAGACCCGGCAGGCGCTCTGCGGCAACCTCTGCCGCTGCTCCGGCTACAAGGGCGTCATCGAAGCGGTCCGCGAGGTCGTCGGCCGGCGCGAGGCCGCCACCGCGGACGGCTCGGTGGCCGGCTCGGCGGTTGGCTCGGCGGCCGGCGAGCCGCGCATCCCGCACCAGGCAGCCCCGGGCGAGGGCGGCATCCACCACAACGGAGGCATGGCGTGAGCGGGCACGACGCGGCCACGACCACCCTGATCACGACGACGGTGACGACCGGCGCCGGCAGCGGGGAAGAGGCACCGGAAGTCCTGCGCGGCATCGGGGTCTCCGTGCCCTCCGCGCACGCCCGCGCCAAGACCGAGGGCACCTTCCCCTACGCCGCCGACCTGTGGGCCGAGGGCCTGCTCTGGGCCGCCGTGCTCCGCTCCCCGCACGCCCACGCCCGCATCCTCTCCATCGACACCGCGGCCGCCGTCGCGATGCCCGGCGTGCGCGCCGTCGTCACCCATGCCGACGTGCCCGGCGCCACCACCCACGGCCGCCGGATCGCCGACCGGCCCGTCTTCGCCCACGACGTGGTCCGCCACCACGGCGAGCCCATCGCCGCCGTCGCCGCCGACCACCCCGACACCGCCCGCCTCGCCGCGGCCGCCATCACGGTCGAGTACGAGCTGCTGGACGCGGTCACCGACCCCGAGCAGTCGTTCGGCGCGCCCGCCCTGCACCCCGACGGGAACCTGATCCGGCACATCCCGCTGCGCTACGGCGACCCGGAGGCGACCGGCGAGGTCGTCGTCGAGGGCCTCTACCGGATCGGCCGCCAGGACCCCGCGCCCATCGGCGCCGAGGCCGGGCTCGCCGTGCCGCGACCCGACGGGGGCGTGGAGATCTACACCGCCTCCACCGACCCGCACACCGACCGCGACCTCGCCGCCGCCTGCTTCGGGCTGGAACCGGACCGGGTACGGATCGTCGTCACCGGCGTCCCGGGCGCGACGGCCGACCGCGAAGACCCCGCCTTCCAACTCCCGCTGGGGCTCCTGGCGTTGCGTACGGGCTGCCCGGTGAAGCTGGCCGCCACCCGCGAGGAGTCCTTCCTCGGCCACGCCCACCGCCACCCGACGCTGCTGCGCTACCGCCACCACGCGGACGCGGAGGGCCGGCTGGTCAAGGTCGAAGCCCAGATCCTGATGGACGCGGGCGCCTACGCCGACGCTTCCGCGGAGTCCCTCGCCGCGGCGGTGGCCTTCGCGTGCGGCCCGTACGTGGTGCCGCACGCCTTCGTCGAGGGCTGGGCGGTGCGCACCAACAACCCGCCGTCGGGACACGTGCGGGGCGAGGGCGCGATGCAGGTGTGCGCCGCGTACGAGGGCCAGATGGACAAGCTGGCCGCCGCGCTCGGCATCGACGGCGCGGAACTGCGGATGCGCAACGTGCTCGCCACGGGCGACCTGCTGCCGACCGGCCAGACGGTGACCTGCCCGGCGCCGGTCGCCGAACTTCTGCGCTCCGTACGTGACTTCCCGCTTCCCCCGCTGCCCAAGGACACTCCCGAGGAGGAGTGGCTGCTGCCGGGCGGCCCGGAGGGCGCGGGCGAGCCGGGCGCGGTGCGGCGCGGGGTCGGGTACGGCGTGGGCATGGTGCACATGCTCGGCGCCGAGGGGACCGACGAGGTCTCCACCGCCACCGTGAAGGTCGTCGACGGCGTGGCGACCGTCATCTGCGCGGCCGTCGACACCGGCCAGGGCTTCTCGACGCTGGCCCGCCAGATCGTCCAGGAGGTCCTGGGCGTGGCGGAGGTCGTCACGGCCCCGGTCGACACCGACCAGCCGCCGGCGGGCCCCGCGGCGCACGGCCGGCACACGTGGGTCTCCGGCGGCGCGGTCGAACGGGCCGCGAAGATGGTCCGTACGCAACTCCTCCAGCCGATGGCCCACAAGCTCGGCATGTCGACGGAGCTCCTCCAGATCCAGGACGGCCGGATCACGTCGTACGACGGCGCGTTCTCCACCACGGTGGCGGAGGCGATGGCCGGCAAGGAACTCTGGGCGACGGCCCAGTGCCGCCCCCACCCGACCGAACCCCTGGACGAACACGGCCAGGGCGACGCCTTCGTCGGCCTCGCGTTCTGCGCGATCCGCGCGGTGGTGGACGTCGACGTGGAACTCGGCTCGGTGCGCGTGGTCGAACTGGCCGTCGCGCAGGACGTGGGTCGCATCCTCAACCCCGCCCAGCTGGAGGCCCGAATCGAAGCGGGCGTCACGCAGGGCGTGGGCGCGGCGCTGACCGAAAACCTCCGCTCGGTGGCGGGGGTGATCCGACACCCCGACCTGACGGGCTACGCCCTGCCGACGTCGCTGGACGCCCCGGCCGTGCGGATCGTCAAGCTGGTCGAAGAGCGCGACGTGGTGGCCCCGTTCGGCGCGAAGGCGGCGAGCGCGGTCCCGGTGGTGACGACCCCGGCGGCCATCGCCTCGGCGGTGCGCTCGGCGACGGGGCGCCCGGTGAACAGGCTCCCGATCCGGCCATCGGCGGCGGTGGCGGCGCCGAACTCGTGACACCCTTACCGGGGTTGGGGTCGCGGTCGACCCCTGCTTGCGGCTGCAACCCGGCGCTTGGGGGTGTCGGTGGCGGTCGCTAGAGTGATCGGAGCGGGGGCGCACGGGGGCGTGCACGCGACGCGGCGTCGCTCCCGAGCGGTTTCACGGGGTAACGGGGATGACGGGGAGTCGGGGAGGCCATCGTGGCGGAGGAGAACGGCGGGCTGGCAGGCATCGTCGGCGCGGGCAACGGCCTGGCGGACGCGATCATGCGCCAGGCGAAGGCGCTGGAGGTCGAGTACGAGACGCTGAACGGCTTCAAGAAGCTGGTCGACGCCCAGCTCAAGAAGCTCGGCGGCTCCCAGGCGGACCCGGACAAGCTGCAGGACGGCACGCTGCCGTCGGGCACGCTGGGGACGGGCTTCGCGGAGGCGGACGCGCTGTTCAAGTCGTACGGGACGGTACACACGCAGCTCACGGCCCTGTCGAAGGGCCTGGCGGACCAGATCGAGGGCCTCGGGATCGCGATCCTCACGGGCGGCAAGGGGTTCGCGGACGTGGACGAGGAGACGCGGCAGCGGATGCTGGCGATCGCCAAGCGGGCGAACAAGGAATACGACCCGACCCGAGACCCTTCGGCGAAGCACGAACAGCCGCAACAGCCGCAGGGTGCGGGTGGCACTCCCGCCCCCGCGCCGAGCACGTCTAGGGGCAACGTCTGATGGTGACGAACTTTGACGGCTACAGCCATGAGCAATTGATGGCGATGATCGCCTCGATCAAGCCGGATGTGGTCCGGGCCCGGGCGACGCAGCTTGAGGAAGCCGCCGTCGCCATCAAGGAGATCGGCGAGGACCTCAAGAACCACAAGGTGTCGGGCTGGGAGGGCGAGGCCGCGCAAGCCTTCCAGATCTGGGTCAACTCGGCGGGCAACGCGACGCTGCGGCTGGCGGACTACAGCAAAGACGCCTCGAAGTGGATGACGCTCGCGGCGCAGCACATGTACGAGGCCCAGACCACCCCGGGCGTCGACGCGTCCGCCAAGGAGAATCTGGCCGCCGCGCGCCAGTTCCACAACGACCCGGACTCGGCGAAGATCGGGATGCTGGCGACGCAGAAGCTGGAGTCGGACCGGCTGCAGGCGGTTCAGCAGCTGAAAAAGCTGGCGGAGTCCTACGACGACTCATCACGCAACATGAACGCGGCGCAGGCCCCGACATTCCCGCCGCCGCCCGCGGCTTTTGTGCCTCGTGACCGCGATGACATCGCTGACAGGGCACGTTCCAGCGGCGGGAATACACCCGCAAATGGCACGGCCTCCGCGTACACGGCTCAGAGCTCTGTCGGTCCTTCACCAAGCGCCCCCAATTCGGTACCGGACGGTCGTTCGGCGTCCGATCCTCCGGTAACTGGCGGTTCGGGGACCATGACTGCAGGGCCCCTTCCGGCCCCCCCGGACCGCAACGTCGGTGTGGACCTGAACACGGTCGGGACACTGCCCGACAGGACGTTGCCCACTCCTTCCGGTATCCCGGGTACCGGGCCGGTCGGTCCGATTACCGGCGGTCCCACCCCCATTCAGGTGGTTCCTCCGCTGACGCTCCCTCCAGCTGCTGGGTCCGTCAAGACGGGCGGTGGCGGCACATTCCCCCGCCCCACCACGCCTTCTGGCAAGGTCGGCGGCGTCACCGGGCTGCCCTCGCGCGAGACCGGCATCGTCGGCGGACGTCCGGTGACTCCACGTGGACCCAGTGCAGGTATCCCGCGCGGTACGGTCATCGGTGCGGAAGGTTCCCCGACGGGACGCGGGATGATGGGCGGTGGCACGGGGAGTGGCCTGGGCGGTGGTTCCCATGGCGGTCCTGGCTCGGCTGCGGGCCGTCGACTGGCCATGGAGCCGGGCGGTGTGGTCGGTGGCCGGCCCGGAGTCGGCGGTCAGTCGGCGACAGGCGGTCGGCCGTTCACCCAGGGCGGTTCTGGCCTGGTACGTAATGGGACGTCTGCCGGTCCGGTAGGTGGCGCGGGATCCCACGCCCCAGGTAAGCGGCGCGATGGCCGTGGAGGCGAACGCCCTGACTACCTGGCTGAGGAAGAAGAGACCTGGCAGGCAGATCGTCCTGTTGTGCCGCCAGTGATCGACTGAGCAGAACGGACGTTGCACGGGATGCGCATGCGGAAGGCGACCTCAGCCCTGGTGGGTCTGCTGCTGGCCGGGGTCGCCGCGACCCCGGCCCAGGCGCAGACCATTCGAGAGCAACAGTGGCATCTCAACGCCATGAAGGCTGATGACATCTGGAAGATCAGCACCGGTAAAGGTGTGACAGTCGCAATCATTGACACTGGAGTCGGCAGCCTCCCGGAGTTGGAAGGGCAGGTCGTTTCCGGGAAGAACTTCGCCACATCAGATTCCGGGGATGAGCGCACCCCGCTTGGTAATCACGGAACGACAATGGCTGCCTTGATTGCTGGAACTGGTAAGCATCCGAGTGGTGATGGCGCCTTCGGTCTTGCGCCCGGTGCAAAAATTCTGCCGATCCGGGTCCCGCACGAGTTCAATTCGACGAGTCCGCTGTGGACGGAGGCTATCCGCTACGCAGCTGACTCGGATGCAAAGATCATCAATATCTCCATGGGGGCAGAAAAGGATGATCCTGCGCGGGCGGATGCGGTGAAATATGCCCTGTCTAAGGGAAAGTTGATCTTCGCGGCAGTCGGGAATTCCGGAGATTCGACTAACGAGGTCGAGTACCCATCCGCAACGCCGGGCGTGGTGGGCGTTGGGGCAGTCGACGCCACAGGCGCTGCGACCGGCGAGTCGGAGCACAACGCCTTCGTGGATCTATCTGCCCCTGGTACAGACATGGTTACGGCTTGCCTAGGTAAAACAGGACTGTGCACCAGCCACGGCACAAGCGACGCCACCGCCCTCGCCTCCGCCTCCGCCGCCCTGCTCTGGTCCATCCACCCCGACTGGACCAACAACCAGATCCTCCGGGTCCTCCTGAACACCGCCGGAAAACCCACGGACGGCGTTCAGCGCAACGACTACGTCGGCTACGGAGTCGTCCGCCCCCGTATCGCGGTGCCCACGCCCGGTGATCCTGGGCCGCCCGACGTGTACCCGCTGCCCGACCTCGCGGCAGCCGCCTCGCCCGCTCCCGCGCCCGGCGGCAAGGCTTCCCCCGCGCCCGGAAAATCCGCGCCGCAGGCTCAAGCCGCCAAGGACGACACCGGCAGCGCCCTGCCCTGGATCGCCCTCGGGCTCGGCGCCTGCCTGATCATCGGCGGTGCCGTCACCGCGGTCGTCATCCAGCAGCGCTCGCGGCGCTGAGGGTCCCGACACCCCACCCAAGGAGAGCACGGCATGTCCTTCGACGAAGAGTGGGCCACCGCGCGCGCCACGGCCGCCGCCAACGTCTCCATGCGGCTCAACCACGTCCCCACCGAACCCGGCAGCGGCGGCGCAGGAGCCGGTGCCGGGGCCGGTGGCGGGGACCTGGAACTCAACCAGGACCACATCGGCGCCATCGGCACCGAAGCCTTCACACTCCACGGGCGGCTGTCCACCGACGGCAAGCACGCCGACACCTCCACCGCCACGGCCGCCGGCGCGTTGTCGAAGGAGGGGTTCGCCAGCGGGGCGGCCCTGCTCAAAGCCGGCCACCGGTGGGAGAGCCAGGTGAAGACCCTCGTCGCCGCCTGCGCCACCATCTCCAACGGCCTCAACTACTCCCTCTCCTCGCACAACAAGGACGAGAAGCAGCTCTACGCCGAGTTCACCAGCTCCAAGATCGACGAGTACCTCAACTAACGCATCCCGCACGTTGGAAGGCGACGTAGACACGTGTTGTCGTACGAGAACGTCCTGAACGCCCCGGTCGACCAGCTCGCGACCGCGATCGCCGACTGGGCGGCGATGGCAACCAAGCTGGAGGAACTCGCCGAGGCGGCCCGCAACGGCATGAAGGCCAAGGCCGACAAGGCCGAGTGGCGCGGGGTCACCGCGAGCGTGGGACGGTCGTTCGTCGACAAGACGGCCAAGGAGTTCGAGGACGCCGCCAAGGAGGCCAAGGGCATCCACCAAGCCCTTTCCCAGGGCCACTCCACCTTCAAGAGCTGCCGCGAGCAGCTCAGGAAGATCGCCGACCAGGACGCACCCGCCGCCGGCTTCCAGGTGGACGGCAAGGGCAAGGTCACGGCGGCACCGCTTCCCGAAGCCGAGCGCGGCGCGGCGCTGCACGACCCCGACTACCGACAGTCCGTCCGCCAGAACCAGCCGCTCTGGCAGGCGAAGATCGACGCGATCATCGACACCTGCGACGACGCAGACCAGTCACTGTCCCGCCTCCTCGGCGCGAACGTGGCGGAGGACCACAACTTCAGCGCCCCCAAGTACGCGAGCCTCGTCGCCGAGCAGGCCGGACACGCCATCGACCTGGCACGCAAGGGCCGGGGCCTCAGCCACGCCGAGCTCACCGAGCTGAACGAACTGCTGGCGGACAACGCGAAGGACGCGACGTTCTCCACCGCCTTCTACGGGGCGCTCGGTCCCAAGGGGGCGCTGGAGTTCTACGGGCAGTTATCCACGGACACCTTCGACTACGCGAAGCAGGACCCGCAGCGCCTCAAGGACGTCCAGCAGCTCCAACAGAACCTGGGCCTGAACCTCGCGACCGCCACCCGCTCCACGTCCGAACCGCACCTGCCGCCGAACTTCGCACAGGAGTTGCGCAAGCTCGGCACGGAGCGCATTCCGCTGGGCAGGTACGAGCAGAACCCGCCCTTCGGTTACCAACTGCTCGGCGGCATCATGCGGTACGGGAACTACGACCCCAAGTTCCTGCTGCCGATCACCGAGCACGCGACCCAGATCCACGCCAAGGATCCCGACTTCTTCAACCAGTCGCGGCAGCTCAACGGCTACGGCAAGAACCTGCTCAACCCCTCCGGCAGCAACGGCGCCGGCTACGACCCGGTGGTCAGCTTCCTGGAGGCGCTGGGCCACAGCCCGGACGCGGCCTCACAGTTCTTCGACCCGGAGCGCCCTCCGCACGCCTACAACCAGGACGGTACGGAAAAGCCGGGCCTCCCGGACCTGGGCACGGGTGCGGACAAGAAGCCGATCAAGAGCTACCTCGACTTCTTCGGCCACGCGAAGTACGACCCCACCATCGACGTGGAGGGGTTCAACCCCGACGACCTCCCCAAGATCCAGAAGTACATGCCGGACGCCCTGGGCCACGCCCTCGAAGCCGCCACCCTCGGCCACGCCTGGGACGACCCCCAAGCACACCTCGAACGCAGCGATGCGGGCTCGCGCATCATGCAGCAGGTGGTGCTCAAGTACGGAGGCGACGCCGAACTGCTCAAGGAGCAGGAGACGCTCGCGGACAGCCTCGGACGCATGGGGGCGGGGTACATCGACGACCTCAACCACTCGCTGCGCGACAACCTGCCAGACAGTGTCTTCGCGCCGGGCGCGGACGGCCATGCGAAGTTCGAACAGGACGACGCCCGCAAGTTCCTCAGCAGCCTGGGCCAGTACCCCGACTCCTATCTCACGATGTCACGGGCCGAGTCGGTCTTCTCGTCCTCGATGCTGGAGGCCCAAGTCGGGGCGGATGGCGAGATCAACAAGAGCAGTCTGGAAGAGATCGCACGGACGGGCGGCGAGTTCCAGGGGGTCCTGGACGAGTCTCGCGCCAAGCAGATCCAGCAGAATGCCGACAAGTGGAACGACGACTACGAACGGGCCTTGGAGAAGAGGAGTGGTTGGGTGGAGTTCGCGGCGGTCGGAGGGATCGCGGCCGGCGTCGCGTTTCTTCCCGAAATCGCCGTCGCCGGAGCCGCGGCCGTCGCTCTGGTGCCACTCGGAGTCGACTTGAGCACCGGGGCGCTGGAGCAGGTGGCCGGTAACGTCGTTGGTGACTGGTCTCATGCCGAGGCCGAGAGGCAGAAGGACCTCGCTGACGGCAAGACCCATGACGCGAAGGCGGCCGTGTACCGGCAGGGCGGGATGATGGCGTCCGCGCCGGTCGAAAACTTCCTGACGCGACACCCGGTGGATGCAAAGGACACCTTCGACGAGGACCTTCGGCAGGCGCTCATCGTCGGTTACGGCTACGGCTGGGGCAATGAGCAGCACATGGGCAATGATCCTGTGAAACCGAAGAAGGCAGGTGAATGACTACCGCCCGCCCGGCGATCCGGACGCTGTCGGGCTTGCTTGTGGCGGGGGCTCTGGCTACCGGGTGCAGTGGTGGCGAGGAGCCTGACCGCGGGCCGAGTGCGGTATTCGCCGCTGATGTCTGTTCCGAGGGACTGCTCAACCAGGATGCCGTGCACGCGCTGGCGCTGCTCACCGGCGGTGCCACGGCGTTCAAGCCGCCCAAGAACGTCGGAGACGTCGCTTGGGCGGCGGGTGTGCTGGAGCGCGGGTACGCGAAAAACGGCGGGTCGCTCGGCGGTGTGGTGTGCAGGGCCACTCCGGTTGACGTCAAAAGCCGTCACGATCTTTCGGTGCATTTCGAGATCGAGAGCGAGCTTCAGCGCACCGGTGAGCGGAGCGAGAGCGGCAAGGGCTACTACTGGGAGTACGACCTGGGCCGCAACGCCCTCGTACTACCCGACAGTGGGCGGCTCTACTTCGACTGCGCGAGCGCCCGACTCGCAGGGTCCGACAAGGCCGTTCCGATCATGGCGGCCGTGAGCGTCAGAGAGGCGCCGGCCAACGTCGATCCCCGCGCGCTGCGCGAGGCCAACCTCACCATCGTGCATTCCGCCGCGCGGGCCCTCGCCAAGGAGCTCGGCTGCAAGGACGGTGGGGGTCTGCCGGAACGGTTGGTGGTGAAGGAGAAGGCCGCCCCCACGCGGTAGCGGTGCGGGCATGACCGCGGCCCGCTCGGGGATGGGATTCCCCGGGCGGGCCGCTTCGGAAGCCGTGACCGGAATCGAACCGGCGTAACTCGCTTTGCAGGCGAGTCCCTCAACCACTCGGGCACACGGCTGGGTGGTGGTGCTGAGACGACCGTACGGGGGGTGGCGGGGGTCGGGAAGGGGGCGGGCGGGGGTGCAATGTGACTGCCATGCTCCGTTCACAACCGGCAGGGCGTAGGTCCGGAGGCGGATCCGGGGATCCGTCGAAATGACAGGGTCGAGACGCGGCTACGGACCTTACTCTGGGGCGATGAGCGTCCTGAAACCCCGTGTCCCGCAGACAGCCGACGCGTCCGTTCCGCCCCCGCCGCGGGGTGGGGTCCTCGCGCCGCCGTACCGGACGCTGAGCATCGGGATGGTCTCCGTCATCTTCCTGATCGCGTTCGAGGCCACCGCCGTCGGCACGGCGATGCCCGTCGCGGCCCGCGAGTTGGACGGGATCGGGCTCTACGCCTTCGCCTTCTCCGCCTACTTCACCACCAGCCTCTTCGGCATGGTGCTCGCCGGTCAGTGGGCCGACCTGCAAGGCCCGCTGCGGCCGCTCGCCGTCGGGATCGGGGGCTTCGCCGCCGGGCTGGTGGTGTCGGGGACCGCCGGCGTGATGTGGGTGTTCCTGATCGGGCGGGCGGTGCAGGGGTTCGGGGGCGGGCTGGTGATCGTCGCCCTGTACGTCGTCGTCAGCCGCGCCTACGAGGAGCGGCTGCGGCCCGCCATCATGGCGGCCTTCGCCGCCAGTTGGGTCGTGCCGTCCATCGTGGGGCCGCTGGCCGCCGGGACGGTGACCGAGCGGCTCGGGTGGCGCTGGGTGTTCCTCGCCATCCCCGTGCTGGTCGTCGTGCCGCTGGTCGTGGCCCTGCCGGCGATCCGGAGGACCGCGGGCGGCCCCGTACGGACGGCGGACGGGCCCGAGGGGGCGGCGGACGGCCCCGAGTCGTTCGACCGCCGCAGGATCCGGCTCGCGCTCGGGATCTCGGCGGGCGCGGGGCTGCTCCAGTACGCGGCCCAGGACCTGCGGTGGCTGTCGCTGCTGCCGGGCGTCGCGGGCGCGGTCCTGCTGGTGCCGGCGGTACGGGGGCTGCTCCCGCGCGGGACGTACCGGGCGCGGCGCGGGCTGCCGTCGGTGGTGTTGCTGCGCGGGGTCGCGGCGGGGGCGTTCATCGCGGCGGAGAGCTTCGTACCGCTGATGCTGGTCACCCAGCGGGGGCTCAGCCCGACCATGGCGGGGTTCTCGCTGGCGCTGGGCGGGCTGACCTGGGCGATCGGCTCGTGGGTGCAGTCCAAGGGGCGGGTGGAGCCGTACCGGCAGCGGCTGATGGTGGCCGGGATGGTGATGGTGGCGGTGGCCATCGCGACGGCCCCGGCCGTGCTCGTCCCGTGGGTGCCGGTGTGGACGCCGGCGCTCGCCTGGGGGCTCGGCTGCTTCGGCATGGGCCTGGTCATCGGGCCGACCGGCGTGCTGTTGATGAAGCTGTCGCCACCGCGGGAGGCCGGGGCCAACTCCGCCGCCCTGCAGATCTCGGACGCGCTGGCGAACGTGGTGCTGCTGGCGGCCGGCGGGGCGGCGTTCGCCGCGCTGGGCGGCGGAGCGGTCGGGGCCGGGCACGGCCTCGCCGAGGGGGCGACCGCCTCGCGTCCCGCCGCCTTCGTGGCAGTCTTCCTGCCGATGGCCGTCGTGGCGCTGGTGGGCGCGTGGGTCGCGACCCGGCTGGACCCGGCCCCGGCCCGGGACGGGAATCGGGGCCCGGACCGGGAGTCGGACCCGGCCGCCTCCTCGGCCACCTGACACTCCGGCCACCTGACGCTCCGGCCGCCTGACGCTCCGGCCGCCTGACGCTCCGGCCACCGGGCGCATGTGACGCTCGCCGCACCCGCCGAGGTCGCGGGCCTGTCCCTCCCCGGGGGGCGGGCCGGCACCGGTAGGGTGGCCCGGTTGTCCTACGTACGACTGCCGAGAGCGACGAACCGGAGACCGTGACTACTACCGCCTCCCACCACCTCTCACCCGCCTTCCCCGGCCGCGCGCCGTGGGGTACCGCCAGCAAGCTGCGTGCCTGGCAGGAGAGTGCGCTGGGCCGATACCTGGAGACCCAGCCGCGCGACTTCCTCGCCGTCGCGACCCCCGGCGCCGGCAAGACGACCTTCGCGCTGACGCTCGCCTCCTGGCTGCTGCACCACCACGTCGTCCAGCAGGTGACCGTCGTCGCGCCGACCGAGCACCTCAAGAAGCAGTGGGCGGAGGCCGCCGCGCGGATAGGGATCCGGCTCGACCCGGAGTACTCCGCCGGGCCGCTCAGCAGGGACTACCACGGCGTCGCCGTCACCTACGCGGGCGTCGGCGTACGCCCGATGCTGCACCGCAACCGGTGCGAGCAGCGCAAGACCCTCGTGATCCTCGACGAGATCCACCACGCGGGCGACTCCAAGTCCTGGGGCGAGGCGTGCCTGGAGGCGTTCGACCCGGCCACCCGCCGGCTCGCGCTGACCGGCACGCCCTTCCGCTCGGACACCAACCCGATCCCGTTCGTGACGTACGAGGAGGGCAACGACGGCATCCGGCGGTCGTCGGCCGACTACACCTACGGCTACGGCAACGCCCTCGGTGACGGCGTCGTCCGGCCGGTCATCTTCCTCTCCTACAGCGGCAACATGCGCTGGCGCACCAAGGCGGGCGACGAGATCGCCGCCCGCCTCGGCGAGCCGATGACCAAGGACGCCATCTCGCAGGCCTGGCGCACCGCGCTGGACCCGCGCGGCGACTGGATGCCCAACGTGCTGCGCGCCGCCGACCAGCGGCTGACGGAAGTACGCAAGGGCATCCCGGACGCGGGTGGTCTCGTCATCGCCTCCGACCAGGACTCGGCGCGCGCGTACGCCAAGCTGCTCCGGGAGATCACCGGGACCAAGGCGACCGTCGTGCTGTCCGACGACACCGGCGCCTCGAAGCGGATCGACGACTTCAGCGCGGGCGACGACCGCTGGATGGTCGCGGTCCGGATGGTGTCGGAAGGCGTCGACGTACCGCGCCTGGCGGTGGGGGTTTATGCCACCACCATTTCGACGCCGCTGTTCTTCGCGCAGGCCGTCGGGCGTTTCGTACGTTCGCGCAGGCGCGGCGAGACCGCTTCCGTGTTCCTTCCGACGATTCCCTACCTGCTCGGTTTCGCCAATGAGATGGAAGTCGAACGGGATCACGTTCTCGACAAACCGAAGAAAAAGGGTGAGGAAGACCCTTATGCCGAGTCCGAGAAGGAAATGGACGAGGCCAACAAACTGGAGGACGAGGACACCGGCGAGGACGAGCAGATGTCCTTCGAGGCGCTGGAGTCCGACGCCGTCTTCGACCGGGTGCTCTACGACGGCGCCGAATTCGGCATGCAGGCGCACCCCGGCAGCGAGGAGGAGCAGGACTACCTCGGCATCCCCGGACTGCTGGAGCCCGACCAGGTGCAGATGCTGCTCCAGAAGCGGCAGTCGCGGCAGATCGCGCACAGCCGGCGCAAGCCGGACGCGGAGGCGGACCTGCTGGAGCTGCCCGCCGACCGGCGTCCCGTCGTTTCGCACAAGGAGCTGCTGGAGCTGCGCAAGTCGCTCAACACGATGGTCGGCGCGTACGTCCACCAGAGCGGCAAGCCGCACGGGGTGATCCACACGGAGCTGCGCCGCGTGTGCGGCGGGCCGCCGAGCGCGGAGGCGACGGCGGGACAGCTGCGGGAGCGGATCAAGAAGGTCCAGGAGTGGGCCACCCGCATGCGGTGACCGCGCCGCGGTGACCGCGCCGCGATGACCCGCATGTGGTGACCCGGGCGCGAGGACCCGGCAGTGGTGACCGGTCGTGAAAGTGCTCCGGGTGCGGATGCCCGGCCGTGGTCGTCACTCGAAAGAAATTCGGGCGCAAGAACATCACGAATTGACACACGGGCAAGAAAAAAACGGAACAAACCGGCGCTAGGCGCCCGGATTGTGGACGAGGTCTTCCGCTGAGCGGACCTGCTCGCTACTGTCCCCGCATCGAACGCCCCGTGGCAGCGCCGCCGCGGGAGCGCAGCCGGAGCCATGCCATGGCCGCAACCGGCGGCCTCTCCGTGCGTCGCCGAGGGACCGGCAGCGCTCCACCCCGCGAGAGTCACCGCCGCCCAGTGAAAGAGGGAGAGGCGTCGTGACTGCGGAAACCTCCCAGACCCTCGACCGAGGGCTCAGGGTTCTCAAGCTGCTCGCGGACACCGACCACGGTCTGACCGTCACCGAGCTCTCCAACCGTCTCGGTGTCAACCGCACCGTCGTCTACCGTCTGCTCGCCACGCTCGAACAGCACGCCCTGGTCCGCCGTGACCTCGGCGGTCGGGCCCGGGTCGGGCTCGGCGTGCTCCGGCTGGGACGTCAGGTCCACCCGCTGGTACGCGAGGCGGCCCTGCCCGCGCTGCGCTCCCTCGCCGAGGACATCGGGGCCACCGCGCACCTGACCCTCGTCGACGGCACCGAGGCGCTCGCGGTTGCCGTCGTGGAACCGACCTGGACCGACTACCACGTGGCCTACCGGGCCGGCTTCCGCCACCCGCTGGACCGCGGGGCCGCCGGCCGGGCCATCCTGGCCGCCCGTCAGGGGGCGCTCACCGAGCCCGGGTACACCCTGACCCACGGGGAGCTCGAAGCGGGCGCCAGCGGTGCCGCCGCGCCCCTCGTCGGCATCACCGGGCTGGAGGGCAGCGTCGGCGTCGTCATGCTGGCCGACGCCGTGCCCGAGCGGGTCGGCCCGCGCGTGGTCGACGCGGCCCGCGAGGTCGCCGACGCCCTGCGCTGACGTCGGCGCCCTGCGCTGACGCCACCGGCCCGCCGCGTCCCGGTCCGCCGGGGCGCGGGCCCTGGCGTGCGCACGATGCCGCTCCGCACCGGCCCGATAGATTGACCGCGTGCTCTCTCGCCTCACACGTCTGCCGCGCCCCGCCGCCCTGGCCGTCTGCGCCGTGCCCGTCCTCGGGCTGTTCGTCGCGGCGGCCTTCGCGCCGCTGCCCTTCGTGATCGCCCAGCCGGGGCTCACCGCCGACGTGCTCGGCGCCCGCGACGGCAAGCCCGTCATCGTCGTCAGCGGCGCCCCCACCCGTGAGACCAAGGGCCAGCTGCGGATGACGACCATCCAGGCCACCGGGCCCTCCTCGACGGTGCGCCTGCCCGAACTCCTCTCCCGCTGGTTCGACACCACCCGGGCCGTCATGCCCCGGGGCTCCGTCTACCCGTCGGGCGGAAGCGACAAGGAGATCGAGCGGCACAACCTGGAGGAAATGGCCACCTCCCAGTCGGCCGCCTCCGAGGCCGCGCTCGGTTACCTCCACAAGGACCCCAAGACGGTGAAGACCGAGCTCCACCTCGCCGACGTCGGCGGTCCCAGCGCCGGCCTGCTCTTCTCCCTCGGCATCGTCGACAAGCTCGACGGCGACGGCAGCGGCGGCGACCTCACCGGAGGCCGCGTCGTCGCCGGTACGGGAACCATCACCGCCGGGGGCGAGGTCGGCGCGGTCGGCGGGGTCGCGCTCAAGACGCAGGCCGCCAAGCGGGACGGGGCGAGCGTGTTCCTCGTCCCGAAGGCGGAGTGCTCCGACGCCCGCTCCGAACTCCCCGAGGGGCTCCGGCTGATCCCCGTCACCTCGCTGACGGGTGCGGTGAACGCCCTTCGCGCGCTGAACCGGGGGGATCAGGTTCCGTCCTGCTGACCGGTACGGACGCACCTGCCGCTACGGGCGCACCTGCCGGTACCGGCGCGTCAGCCGGTACGGGCCCGCCCGCCGCCACCGTCGCGCGGTCCAGGCCGCGCCAGGCCGGGAACACCAGGGGGCTCAGCGTCGCCAGCAGGTAGACGCCGCCGAAGGCGAGGAGCGCCGGGGCGGCGCCGAAACCGTCGACGAGCATGCCCGCCGCGAGGCCGCCCAGCGGCATCGTCAACTCACAGCCCGCCGTGGTCACCCCGGTGACCCGGCTGCGCAGCGCGTCCGGCACCTGCTCGTAGACCACGGTGGACAGGATCGGGTTGAGCACGCCCGCCCCCAGCCCCGAGAGCGCCATCGTCACCGCGAGCGGCAACGGGGTGCCGGTGACGGCCGCCACCACGTACCGGGGCGCCCCGCACAGCAGGAACGCCACCGCGAACACCGTCCGGCGCCCCACCCGCTCGCCCCACATCCCGTAGAGCAGGGCGCCGAGCAGCGCGGAGCCGCCGAAGAGGGAGACGACCAGGCCGATCGCGGTGGGACCGCCGAGGGCCTCCCGGCCGTGCACGGGCAGCAGCACCGAAGACCAGCCCTGGTCCAGGCCGTTGGTCGTCATCACCATCACGGTGATGCCCAGCAGCAGCCGCGACCGGGTCACGAAGGCCCAGCCTTCCGCGAGTTCGGCCCGGTAGCCGGCGAACGAGATCTTCCCGGCGGCCCGCTGCGGTTCGGCCGCCGGTACGCCCCTCAGGAAGGCGGCGACCAGCAGCGCCGACGCGGCGAAGGTGGCGGCGTCCACGAGCAGGATCGACTCGGTACCGAACGCGGCGATCAGCACCCCGGCCAGCGCGGCGCCGACCATGCGGGCGCCGCGCGAGACGGCGTCGTAGAAACCGGCCGCGCGCGGGAGGCCGGTACCGGCGTGCTCGGCGAGGTCCGGGAGCAGGACGCCGCGGGCGGTCAGGCCCGGGGTGTGCACGAGGCCGCTCAGCGCCATCAGGGCGCACAGCATCCAGAACTCCAGCAGCCCCGCGTGGTGCAGGAGCGGGATCGCGCCGACGGACAGCGCGCAGATCAGGTCGGAGGCGGCGGAGACCCGTCGGCGCCCGATCCGGTCGATGACGGGACCGCCGACGAGGGCCGCCAGGATGACGGGCAGCGTGGCGCAGAAGGCGACGACCCCGGCCCGGCCGGCGCTGCCCGTGGTCTGGAGCACGAACCACGGAACGCCGATGATCGTGAGCGAACTGCCTGCTATCGAAATGGCGTTGGCGGCCAGGACCGCGGTTAAGGGGCGTCTGCTCATGACGCGTGCCGGGGGGTGTCGGCGCCGTTCCGCGGGAAGGCGTGCGTGTGGACGCGGACCGGAATCCGACCTTCCGTGGGCGGCAGGTCTCGGAAGCCGTTGACCAGGTCGTGCATCTTGTGGATCAGGTCGAGGCTCTCCTCGGCCGTGAGGTGGAGCGTGAAGTCGCTGAGGTCGGAGGCGTGTCGCCATTCGGCGGGCAGGGTGTCGGCGTTGCCGAGCCAGGTGCCCACCTCCTGGGCGTGGATCGTCGCGACCTCGTGCAGGAAGAGGCCGGCCGCGCCCCGGGTGGCCGAGTCGTCGTCGTAGAGGAGGGACTCGTCGAACCGCAGGCCGTCGTGGACGGCCCTCCACCAGCGTTCGCGGCCCTTGCCCTGTTCGGGCGCGTCCTCGACGAAGCCGTGGGCGGCGAGTTGGCGCAGGTGGTAACTGGTGGCCCCGCTTGACTCCCCGAGACGCTGGGCGAGTCGAGAGGCCGTGGCCGGCCCCTCGTGGCGCAACTCGGCCAGCATGCGCATGCGCAGGGGGTGGGCGAGTCCGCGCAGTGAGCGGGCGTCAAGGGCGTGGAGTCGGGGCTCGGTTCGGGGCTCCGGCCGGGGCTCGGGCTGCTGCCGAGGCGGGGGCTGCGGCACTTCCGGGGTCTCGGGCATGGGCCCACCGTAGAGTTGCAAAGGTTTCTCTGCAAGGGTTTCTTTGCAACTCTACGGTGGGCCCGTCCGGAAGTCGTGGATCAGTCGTCCCCGGCCGCCTGTTCGACCAGTGGGATGATCCGCAGCGGCACCGGGTTCTCCATGACGATCGCCGTAGAGGCCCGCACGATCCCCTCGAAGCCGACCACCCGGTCGATCACCCGTTGCAGGTCGGCGTTGGAGCGGGCCACCAGCCGACACAGCATGTCCCCGTGGCCGGTCGTCGTGTGCAGTTCCAGCACCTCCGGCACCCCGTCCAGGTGGGCCCGTACGTCGGCCCCCTGGCCCTGCTTGATCTCCAGCGTGGCGAACGCGGTCACCGGGTACCCGAGCGCCGCCGGATCGACCTGCGGACCGAACCCCCGGATCACCCCGTTCGACTGGAGCCGGTCCAGCCGCGCCTGCACCGTGCCGCGCGCCACGCCGAGCCGTCGGGACGCCTCCAGCACCCCGATCCGGGGCTCGCGCGCCAGCAGCACGATCAGCCGCCCGTCCAGTTCGTCGATTCCCATGGATGCCTCCGGACCGCTCGCGAGGTGGTCATACTGCACAGATCTTTCAGTCATCCTCGGGCTTTGCTGGTCATCCTGTATAGCCGAAACGGAAACTATTGCGCAGCTTGTGGATCGGCGGGAATCTGCGCTCATGACTGAGTCTTTGGCGAACCTCGAAACCACCCCGGCCACCGCGCGTGAGGCAGACCCCTTCCCGGTGAAGGGCATGGACGCCGTCGTCTTCGCCGTGGGCAACGCCAAGCAGGCCGCGCACTACTACTCCACCGCGTTCGGCATGAAGCTCGTCGCCTACTCCGGACCGGAGAACGGCGTCCGCGAGACGGCCAGCTACGTCCTGACCAACGGCTCCGCCCGCTTCGTGCTGACCTCCGTCATCAAGGCGGCCACCGACCACGGCCGGTTCCTCGCCGAGCACGTCGCCGAGCACGGCGACGGCGTGATCGACCTCGCGATCGAGGTCCCGGACGCCCGGGCGGCGTACGCGTACGCCGTCGAGCACGGCGCGCGCGGGCTGGACGAGCCGTACGAGGTCAAGGACGAGCACGGCACGGTCGTGCTCGCCGCGATCGCCACGTACGGCCAGACCCGCCACACGCTGGTCGAGCGCAAGGGGTACTCCGGCCCCTACCTGCCGGGCTTCGTCGCCGTCGACCCGATGGTCGAGCCGCCGGCCAAGCGGACCTTCCAGGCGATCGACCACTGCGTGGGCAACGTCGAGCTGGGCCGGATGAACGAGTGGGTGGCGTTCTACAACAAGGTCATGGGCTTCACGAACATGAAGGAGTTCGTGGGCGACGACATCGCTACCGAGTACTCGGCGCTGATGTCGAAGGTGGTCGCGGACGGCACCCTGAAGGTGAAGTTCCCGATCAACGAGCCGGCGATCGCGAAGAAGAAGTCGCAGATCGACGAGTACCTGGAGTTCTACGGCGGCGCGGGCGTCCAGCACATCGCGCTGGCCTCGAACGACATCGTGGCGACGGTGCGGTCCATGCGGGCGGCGGGCGTGCAGTTCCTGGACACCCCGGACTCGTACTACGACACGCTGGGCGAGTGGGCCGGCGAGACGCGGGTGCCGGTGGAGACGCTGCGCGAGCTCAAGATCCTCGTGGACCGTGACGAGGACGGGTACCTGCTGCAGATCTTCACGAAGCCGGTGCAGGACCGGCCGACGGTGTTCTTCGAGATCATCGAGCGGCACGGGTCGATGGGGTTCGGCAAGGGCAACTTCAAGGCGCTGTTCGAGGCGATCGAGCGGGAGCAGGAGAAGCGGGGCAACCTGTAGGTTGCGCTGACGCTGACCCTTGGCGCCACGGCCCCGCCGGGCCCCTGCGGGGGACGGCGGGGCCGTGGCGTGCGCGGTGGGGCCGGGTCGGTGTTGGTCGGCCGGTGCGGCGCCGTTGCGCGGGGCGGCCCCGGCTGCGCCGGGCATTCGGGGCTCCGCCCCGGACCCCGCGCCTCAAACGCCGGCGGGCTGGATTACCCCGCACCTCAAACGCCGGCGGGGCTGGATTACCCCCGCGTCAGGCACCGGCGGGGCTGGGTTTGCCCGTGCCGCCATCGCCGGCGGGGCTGGATTCGGCTCGGCGCGTCAGGTGCCGGCGGGGGAGGGCGTGGGAGGCGGGGGAGTCGGGTTGGGTGGTTGGGGGGTTTTGGGTTTGGGGGCGGCCTTGGGGAGGTCCGGGGCGACCCACGGGGTGGCCGGTTGGATGTTCTCCGGGCCGCCCGGTGGGGGTTGGGCCAAGGCGGCGAGGGCTTCCTTGGCCAGCGGGCCCCGCAGCGGCGAGAAGCCCGGGTTCGTCCGCAGGGCCTCCTGCAAGTGCCGCCGCGCCGCCGCCTCGTCGCCCAGACCGCGTTCGATCATCGCCCGGTGGTAGGAGAACTCCGCGCTGCGCAACCCCGGTTCCGTCGCCTTCTTCGCGTACTCCAACGCCATCGCGTCATCACCCGTACGGTGCAACGCCCAGCCCAGCGCGTCGGCGACCTCCATGCTCTTGTGCCGCCCCCACTCCTGCGTCAGCCTGCGCACCGCCGCCTCCGGGTCGCGGTGGTCGGCCTCGTACAGCCCGAGCACCACGTTCTCGTCCACCGGCTGCGCCCTCTCCGCCGCCGCCGTCGCCCCGAGCGCCTCGTACGCCACCCGGGCCTCCTCCGCCCGCCCCAGCGACTCAAGCAGCTCACCCAGCTCCAGCTGCAACCGCGGTACCGCCGCCCGCCCCAGCGCCATCCGGTAGTCCCGTACCGCCTCCCCGCCCCGCCCCAGCGAGGCCAGCGCCCGGGCCCGGCCGCCCAGCGCCTCCGCCTGCGCCGGGTCCGTCCGCAGCGCCGCCTCGTACTGGCCCAGCGCCTCCTCCGCGTCGCCCCGCTCCCAGGACAGCTCGCCGAGCCGGAACAGCGTGTACGCCTTCTCCGCCGGTGCCTTCGCCGCGCCCGCCGCGTGTTCCATCGCCATCACCGCGTCCTCGCGCCAGCCGCGGTCCCGGTACACCTGTGATGCCTTGACGTACGCCGCCAGCCCCGAGTGCAGCTCGTCCAGCCGCTCCAGCGCCTTCTGCGCGGCCTTGTAGGCGCCGAGCCCGGAGTACGCGTCCACGAGCACCGGGTACGCCGTCCAGCGCCGCGGCGCCTGCGCCCGTACCAGCTCGCCCCACTTCTTCGCCGTCCCGAAGTCGCGCCGGGCGTTGGCCAGCGCGCCCATGCCCGTCATCGCGTCGAAGTTGCCCTTCTCGGCGGGCCGCAGCTCCAGCGAGCGTTTCAGCGCCCCCTCCGCCTTCGGGAACCAGTCGGCGGCGGCCGTGCGCCGCGCCTGCTCCAGGTAGGCCGAGCCGAGCACCGCCCACGAGGCGTCGTCGTCGGGGTGCTTCGCGAGCCACTTCTCCCGGTCCGTGACCAGCGCCGTCAGGTCCACGGCCGCCGCCGGGGCGCCCAGGCCCATCGCCGAGGCCGCCCGTTGACTCGGCCCGGGCGGCCGCGCGTCGTCCCCGGTGCGGGCGGGCCTGATCACCAGGGCTCCGACGATCAGGACCACCGCGACCGCGGCCGCCACGAGCGTCTTGCGGCCGGTGAACGTCACGGCCGGCTCGGCCTGCTCCGATGCGTAGTCGATACGGTCCATGCGTTCACTGTGCGTCAATATGAAGAGTGCGCCGGGGTGTCCGAAGAGGGTCGCGTCCGTGTTCACACCTATGGCCCCAGGTGCCACGCTGACCTCATGGATGATGACCTCTCCACCTCACCCCGAGCGAACCTCCCCCAAGCAGCACCCCAAGCAGCGCCCCACGAGGCACCCCACGAGGCACCCCGAGCCACACCCCACGACACGCTCCTCAAGGCGCTCCTGGACGGGTTGCCCGCCGAAGCGGTCCTGACCGACCCCCAGGTGACCGCCTCCTACGCCACCGACATGGCGAGTTTCTGCGCCGCCGGCACACCGGCCGCCGTCGTCCTGCCCCGGACCGTGGAACAGGTGCAGCACGTGCTGCGCACCGCGACCGCCCTGCGCGTCCCCGTGGTCCCGCAGGGCGCCCGTACGGGCCTGTCCGGGGCCGCCAACGCCTCCGACGGCTGCATCGTGCTCTCCCTGGTGAAGATGGACCGCATCCTGGAGATCTCCGCCGTCGACCGGATCGCGGTCGTCGAGCCGGGCGTGGTCAACGCCGTCCTCTCCCGCGCCGTCGCCGCACAGGGCCTGTACTACCCGCCGGACCCCTCCAGTTGGGAGCAGTGCACCATCGGCGGCAACATCGGCACCGCCTCCGGCGGCCTGTGCTGCGTCAAGTACGGCGTCACCGCAGAGTACGTCCTCGGTCTCGACGTGGTCCTAGCCGACGGGCGGCTGCTGCACACCGGCCGGCGCACCGCCAAGGGCGTCGCCGGCTACGACATCACCCGCCTGTTCGTCGGCTCCGAGGGCAGCCTCGGCGTCGTCGTGCGGGCCGTGCTCGCACTGCGCCCGGCGCCGCCCCGGCAGCTCGCGCTCGCCGCCGAGTTCCCCTCGGCGGCGGCGGCCTGCGCGGCCGTCTGCGCCGTCATGGAGGCCGGCCTGACGCCCTCGCTGCTGGAACTGATGGACCGTACGACGATCAGGGCCGTCAACGCCCTCGGCAAGATGGGCCTGCCCGAGAGCACCGAGGCGCTGCTGCTGGCCGCCTTCGACACCCCGCACGCGCCCGACGACCTCGCCGCCGTCGCGGACCTGTGCACGGCCGCCGGGGCCACCGCCGTCGTGCCGGCCGAGGACGAGGCGGAGTCGGAACTGCTGCTCCAGGCGCGGCGGATGTCGCTGACCGCGCTGGAGGCCCTGCGGCCGGCGACGATGATCGACGACGTGTGCGTCCCGCGCTCGCGGCTCGCCGAGATGCTGGACGGGACCGCCGAGATCGCCCGTACGCACGACCTGCTCATCGGGATCTGCGCGCACGCGGGCGACGGCAACACCCACCCGGTGGTCTGCTTCGACCCGGCCGACGAGGACGAGACCCGTCGGGCCCGCGCGTCCTTCGACGCGATCATGGCGCTCGGGCTGTCGCTGGGCGGCACGATCACCGGTGAGCACGGGGTCGGCGTCCTGAAGAAGGACTGGCTCGCCCGCGAGCTGGGACCGGTGGGGCTGGAGGTGCAGCGCAATGTGAAGCGCGCCTTCGACCCGCTGGGCCTGCTGAACCCCGGCAAGCTGTTCTGACCCCGCTCGCCAGGACCCCGGCGGCCCCGCACCCCGCGGCCCCGCACCCCGCGGCCCCGCACCACGGGTCCCCGCACCCGGCTGCTCCGGCCCTCACGAGTCCCCGTCCGGGGACTCGTCCGAGGGCCACGGGTCCCGCAGCCACAGGTCGTCCGCCGGGGTCGGGGTGAGCAGCTCCGCCAGCGCGGCGTCCAGGCCGAGCCGCTCCGCCTCCGTCCCCGGCGGCACCGCGCGCAGGGTCCGCTCCAGCCACGCCGACACACAGGCGGACGGGGCCTCCAGCAGGGCGTCCCCGTCGGGGGAGCTGAGCGCCATGGACAGTACCGACCTGCCGTCGATCTTCGTGGGCCAGATCCGGACGTCTCCGTGACCGCACGGGCGGAACACCCCCTCGACCAGCAGCTCGCGCGCGAAGGTCCAGTGCACGGGGGCGCTGGAACCGGTGTGGAAGGTGATGTGCACGGCGTACGGGTCGTCCGTCAGGTAGAGCAGCCTGGCGGGTACGGGGATGCTGCGCTCGGGGGACATGACCAGCTTGAGTTCCAGCTCGCGCTCGATGACGGGGTGGTGCATGACGGCCTCGCTTCGTTGCGGATCTCGCGTCCGGTGCGCGGGGCCGGGATCGAGCCCCACGCCCGGAGAGAGCGCCGATGTGCCGGGGTATGACGCGACTTCGCGCGGCGAGAGGGAGATTGGCCGAAATCTGTCGGATGACCGGAACCGGGCGGCTGCGGAAAGGGTTCGCTCAAAGGCTTGGATTCTCCCGTTACCGGACCTGCCGGAGGGAGGTTCTTCGCTATGGTCCTGCCCTTCACAGCCTCAAGCCACGATCGGAGTTGGGGACATTGACGGCCTCCCCTGGTGACGGCGAGCACGCGGCCCGCGAGGGCTACTACCCCGATCCCTCCATCCCCGGGTACGTCCGGTACTGGAACGGCTCGGCCTGGGTCCCGGGTACGAGCCGACCCGCCACGCCCGCGGACGAGACGGGCCCGGTCTTCCTGGACGAGACGTCGATGACCGAGGCGTTGCCCGACCCCGACCCCGACCCCGACCCCGACCCCGACCCCGACCCCGACCCCGACCCGGACCCCGCCCCCGACCCCCACTCTGACCGGGAGCCCGACCCCGACCCGGAGCCGCCGTCGGACGCCCGGCCGGCACCCGGGCGCGACCGCGAACCGGTGGTGGTCGCCGCCGTGGCCGAGCCGGTCGGCTGGCAGGCGGACCCGGCGCACCAGGCGGGGTTCGGCGGCCCGCGCGACGTCCGGGTGTCCTGGGGGCACCCCGAGGAGCCCGCCGGGCCGCGGCCGGCCCGCACGGCCCTCGCCACGCCGCCGGGGGACCGGTACCCCGCGCAGGCGCCGGCGGAGGCCGTGGGCATCCTGTCGGCCCGATCACCGGTGGCCGCCGCGGCCCCGGCCGCCGCCGCACCCGCCCTCCCGGCCCCCGTCCCGGCCCACGTCCCCGCCCCGGCTCCCGCGTGGCCCGCGGCTCCCGGTGGCGGGGAGGACGGCGCGCCGTCCGGGGTCACCTCCTCCTGGCCCGAGGCGGTTTCCCCCCGGCCCGCCCCGGCCCGGCCCCGCCCGGCGGTGTCGGCGCCCCGCCAGGCCCCCGATCCGGTGCGGGCCGCGCCCGCCGTCGAGCGCACCCCGCCGTCCCCTCCGAAGGCCCCCGCCCGCGAGGCCGCCCCCGCCGCCCAGCCCCCCGCCCCCGTCCCCGCAGCGCACGCCGTCTTCGAGCGCATGGCCGAGCGCGCCGTCCGCCCGGCCGGTCTGTTCCGGCGCGGGGTGGCCCGTCTCCTGGACTCCCTCGTCCTGGCGGCCGTCGCGACCGCGGTTGCCCGGCCCCTCGTCCCCCGGGTGACGGCACACGTCCAGGCGAAGGTGGAAGCCGCCCGGCAGATCGGCCGGCACACCACCGTCTGGCTGCTCGACGCCACCGTCGCCGGCTACCTGGGCCTGGTACTCGCCGCCGTCCTGCTCTTCGGAGTCCTCTACGAGGTGCTGCCCACCGCCCGCTGGGGCCGCACCCCGGGGAAGAAGCTGCTCGACGTCCGCGTCCTGGCCGTCGCCACCCACCGGCCGCCCACCTTCGGCGCGGCCCTGCGCCGTTGGCTGGTCTGCGCGACCCTGGGCCTCCCGGGCAGCCTCTGGTGCCTCGTCGACCGCCCCCGCCGCCAGGGCTGGCACGACAAGGCGGCGAAGACCTACGTGGCCCGCTGACGCCTCTTCAGGGACGGCCACCCCCCGGACGGACCCCGTCCCGTTGCGGGGTCCGCGCGCGCGGGGTCGACTCGGGCCATGAGTACCGATCAGCCGCCGCCGGACCAGCCCCCCGAGGACGACCCGTTCCGCAAGAGGCCCCAGGAGCCGACGCCCCCGTCGGGCGGTTCGCCGTACGGTTCACCGCCGCCCGGCGGCGGCGGGTACCCCCCGCCCGGGTCCCCCGGGGGGCCCGGGGGACCCGGGGGCGGGGGCTATCCGCCCCCGCCGCCCCCGTACAACGGCAGCGGCGGCGGACACCCGTACGGGATGCCGGACCCCCTCGCGGGCATGCCCCCGCTCGCGGAGTTCGGCAAGCGGCTCGGCGCGCGGATCATCGACCTGATCATCGTCGCGGTGCCGCTGTTCCTCATCCAGTTGCCGTTCGGCAACCGGCGGTACGTCGTCGACACGAACAAGGGCGAGGACGTCACCGAGGTCATCACCAAGTCGTACAACGGCACCGGTCTGCTCTGGACCCTGATCTCGATCGTCGCGTACGTCGGCTACGACTGGTGGTTCACCAAGAAGAACGGCCAGACCGTCGGCAAGCGACTGCTGGGCCTGCGCGTCGCGATGCTCAACGACGGCAGCGTGCCGCCCTCGGGTCCCGCGCTCAGCCGTGGCGCGGTGCTGTGGGTGCCGACCCTGATCTGTTGCTTCTGCCTGTGGCCGCTCGCGCTGATCGTGTCGATCCTGGTCGACAAGCCGTACAAGCAGGGGCTGCACGACAAGGTCGCCAAGACCGTGGTGGTCCGCTCGACCTGAGCCCGTCCGACTCGGCCCGTCCGACCCGAGCCCACCTGTTCTGAGCCCACCCGTCCTGGGCGTGCGGCTCGTGGCGGCGTCCGGTGCGGGCGGTCGTCCCGCCGGGGACCGGCCGCCCGCACCGCCGTGTGTGCCCCGTGCCCTCGGCTCAGTGGTGCACGGGGTGTTCGGAGGCGGCCCTCGGCTCGGGCACCCGCACGTCCGCCGGCACATCGACGGGGAACCCGGTCGCCGCCGACGGCGCCGCGGCGGACCGACCGGCGGCGTGCCGGCCGCGCCGGCGCGGGATCGGCACGGTGAGCGCGACGAGGAGCCCGAGGGCCAGCGCGGCGGCGGAGATGACCGCGATGCCGATCCCCGTGCTCGTCTGCGACAGCAGCAGCATGGCGATCGTCGACACGATGACGGTGGCGGAGCCGTAGGCGAGCTGTGCGGCAGTCGGACGCGGCATGGCGGTATCCGTCCTCAAGGAGGTGAGGGAGAGTCGGCTCGACTCGTCGCGCGTCGAGAGACTCTACGACGGGGCATGCCCGAGAGGAACCGTCAGTAAGCGTGCCCTTACCGCAGGGCGGGTCCGCGCGGGAGCACAGGGGGCGCACGGCGTCATTCCCCGTGCATTCCCCGGTCGTTCGCCGGCTCCCCTCCGGTGGTTCTCCAGCCGTCCTCCGGTATGACTACAGGGTGGGCGACGGGGTCGACGACAAGGTCGGGAAGCGCCCCTTCGCCCCGACTGGCGACGGAACGTCCGAATAGCGGAACTCGTTGCCCGCATAGTGCAGTTGTAAGGAACAAGTCAAGGTCTGTCTTTTCTTGCATCTCTCCGGTCAAATGTCGTCACTTGAGACGCGCGCCGCGCGGAACCCCCCACTCCTTTGGAGACGTTCCGACCAACGCTGCGGCCGCGGGAGGGGAACGACATCAAGTGACCGGCAACTCCAAGAGAAGGCGTACGCTGCGCGGCGCGGCCATCGCCGTGACGGTGGCCGCGACCGCGGCCGCAGGCGCCTTCTTCACCACGGCACAGGCCGACACGAGCTGGGGTGGCGCGCCCGCATCGGACCGCCAAGACCCGACCGCTGCGGCGAAGGAGCAGGTCAAGCACGACCTGCCCGGCCCGTTCAGCAAGCAGCAGGCGCAGGCCCGCGAGGCTGCCCTCGACCAGGTGCTGAGCGGCAAGAAGACGGTCGAACAGCGCGGCGCCTCCAAGGTCGTCAAGCTGGACGACAAGAAGTACGTCGAGCTGGGCCGCGAGAAGACCGACAAGATCTTCACGATCCTCGTCGAGTTCGGCGACCAGGTCGACAACACGACCATGTTCGACCCGGACGGCCCGAACGGCCCGAAGCCCCCGGTCCAGAAGTACGGCGGCACCCCGGGCCCGGCGCACAACACGATCGCGCAGCCCGACCGCGCGACGAACAACAGCACGGCCTGGCGCAAGGACTTCAGCCGGGACTACTTCCAGGACCTGTACTTCGGTACCGGTCAGGGCAAGAACTCGCTGAAGACGTACTACGAGAAGACCTCCTCGGGTCGCTACTCGGTCGACGGCCAGGTCGCCGACTGGGTCAAGATCCCGTACAACGAGGCCCGTTACGGCTCGAACTACTGCGGCCAGACGAACTGCTCCAACGTCTGGGACACCGTCAAGGACGGCGTCAACGCGTGGGTCGACGCGCAGAAGAAGGCCGGCAAGAGCGACGCCGACATCAAGTCGACCCTGGCGCAGTACGACCAGTGGGACCGCAACGACTACGACGGCGACGGCAACTTCAACGAGCCCGACGGCTACATCGACCACTTCCAGATCGTCCACGCGGGCGAGGACGAGTCGGCCGGCGGTGGCGTGCAGGGCACCAACGCCCTGTGGGCGCACCGCTGGTACGCCTACGGCACCGACGTCGGCAAGACCGGCCCGGCGAACAACAAGGCCGGCGGCACGCAGATCGGCGACACCGGCATCTGGGTCGGCGACTACACGATGCAGCCGGAGAACGGCGGCCTCGGCGTCTTCGCGCACGAGTACGGCCACGACCTGGGCCTGCCCGACCTGTACGACACCTCCGGAGGCGGCGACAACAGCGTCGGCTTCTGGTCCCTGATGTCGGCGGGCTCCTGGCTCGGTGACGGCAAGGACTCCATAGGCAACCTCCCGGGCGACATGGACGCCTGGAGCAAGCTGCAGCTCGGCTGGCTGAACTACGACAAGGCCACGGCCGCGACGAAGTCCACCCACAAGCTGGGGGTCTCCGCGTACAACACCAAGGACAAGCAGGGTCTGCTCGTCGAGCTGCCGAAGAAGCAGGTCAAGACGGACATCGTCGCTCCCGCCGAGGGCTCCTCGCAGTGGTGGAGCAACATGGGTGACGACCTCAAGAACACCCTGACCCGCTCGGTCGACCTGACCGGGAAGTCCTCCGCCGCCCTGTCCCTCAAGGGGTGGTGGGACATCGAGCAGGACTACGACTTCCTCTACACCGAGGCGTCCACGGACGGCGGCGCCACCTGGACCGCCCTCGCCGGCACCGCCGACGGCACGGCCCTGCCGGCCGACTCCTCCGGCGCCCCCTCGCTGACCGGTACCTCCGGCGCCTGGAAGCAGCTGAACTTCCCGCTCGACGCCTACGCGGGCAAGAAGGTCGACCTCCGCTTCCGCTACCAGACGGACGGCGGCGCGGGCGGCAAGGGCTTCACCGCCGACGCCATCAACATCACCGCGGACGGCTCCACCCTGTTCACCGACGGCGCCGAGAACGGCGACAACGGCTGGACCGGCAAGGGCTTCTCGCGGGTCGGCGCCGGCTTCACCAAGGAGTACCCGCAGTACTACCTGGCGGAGAACCGTCGCTACGTCTCGTACGACTCGACCCTCAAGGTCGGCCCGTACAACTTCGGCTGGACCGACACCAAGCCGAACTGGGTGGAGCACTACCCGTACCAGGACGGTCTGCTGATCTGGCTCTGGGACACCTCCCAGAAGGACAACAACACGAGCCAGCACCCGGGCTCGGGTCTGATCCTGCCGATCGACGCCAACGCCAAGCCGATGAAGTGGGCGGACGGCACCCTGCTGCGGAACAAGATCCAGCCGTACGACGCGACCTTCAGCGCGTACTCGACGGACGCCTTCACCCTGCACAAGAACGGCGAGGCGCTGTTCCTCAAGCCGAAGCCCGCGAACCTCGTCTT
Organism: Streptomyces sp. NPDC058279; assembly: GCF_042881255.1. Lineage (NCBI taxonomy): Bacteria > Bacillati > Actinomycetota > Actinomycetes > Kitasatosporales > Streptomycetaceae > Streptomyces > Streptomyces sp. NPDC058279. The sequence goes on from NZ_JBHVYA010000008.1 coordinate 94,899, forward strand.
CGACGACCACAAGGGCAAGTACTTCTACGACGAGAACCCGACCGGTTCGGTGAAGACCACTGACACCAACACCAAGATCAAGATCGTCAAGGAGCCGTACGACGGTCTCCAGATGACGGTCGAGGTCGGTCCCGCCGCCAAGTAGTCCGGCAAAACCGCAGGTCAAAGCATGATCGGCCGTCGCCCTCTAGCGGGCGGCGGCCGATCGCGTTTAGATGCGGGTCGGAAGTCGTCTTATTGACGGGGGAGCTGAAGATCATGCCCGGTGGAGGATTCGTCAGACTGCCAGGCGGCAGCGTGGTGGTCGCGCTGATGCTGCCGAGGCCGTCCGGCGAGGGCGGGAACGTCCGGGTGCTGGTCCACGCCGCGAACCGGGCCCGCGCCCTGACCAGGCTGCGGAACCTCGGCATGCGCGCCGTCTACCTGCGCGGCAACGCCCACCCGCCGACCCCCGACGAGGTCACCGCCGTCCTGCACCACCCGGACGGCCTCCTGTGGCGCTGCACCCCCGACCGCGCCCAGGAACTGTGGCACCCCATCCGCGCCCTGCTCCGGGGCGTCCAGGGCGCCTGACGGCCCTGGGATGCCCCTGGGATGCCCTGGGGCGGCCCCGGAGCCCGGCTACGCGCCGCCGAGCACCGGGGCGCCGGTGAGGTGCACGCCGGCCGCCTTGAGCTCCTCCAGGGCGCGCGCGGTGGTGTGCGGGGCCACGCCAGCTGTGAGGTCGAGCAGGACGTGCGTGCGGAACCCCTCGCGGGCCGCGTCCAGGGCGGTGGCCCGTACGCAGTGGTCGGTGGCGATCCCCACCACGTCGACCTCGGTCACGTCGCGCTCCCGGAGCCAGTCGGCGAGGCCCGAGCCGTTCTCGTCCCGGCCCTCGAACCCGCTGTACGCGGCCTCGTACGCGCCCTTGTCGAAGACGGCGGCGACGGCGCCCGAGGCCACCGCCGGGGCGAAGTTCGGGTGGAACCCGACCCCCTCGGTCCCGGCGACGCAGTGCACCGGCCAGGACGTCTCGTAGTCCGGCTCGGCCGGTGGGTGCGCGAAGTGCGCACCGGGGTCGACGTGGTGGTCACGGGTGGCGACGACGTGCCGGTAGCCCGCCGTGGCCTGCCCGATCAGCTCCGTGACGGCGGCGGCGACGTCCGCCCCGCCGGGGACCGCGAGGCTGCCGCCTTCGCAGAAGTCGTTCTGTACGTCGACGACGATCAGTGCGCGGTGCATGTCGCGTGCCCTTCGCTGTGATGTGTGGTGGGGCGGGACCCCGCGGGGCGCTTCCCCACCGTGCCGGTGCCCTGCCCGCGGACCCCCGCGCCCCAAACTCCGCCGAGGTCGCGGTCGCCCGCCGCGTCCCGGCGGGACCGGGCCGCGGGTACTCCGTCGGGCCTATACGTATTCGGTGGGGATCACGGCCTCGCCGCGCGAGAGCTGCGTCGCGGACAGCGGCAGGCCGGCGCGCGCCGCGAGGTGGCGGTCGCGGGCCGCCTCCAAGGGCTCGCGGGCCACGACCTCGCCGCCCTTGACCAGCTGGACCAGGAGCTGCCGGTCCGCGAGGGCGGTCGGCACCGGGCCCACGCCCACGACCTCCGCCTCCGCCACGCCCTCGGCGTCCGGTCGGCGGGCCGCCCACTTGCGGCCGCCCAGCGAGGTCTTGCCGCCCGAGGACTTCTTCGCCACCGGCAGCAGAGGTGCCTTCGGGTCCGCCGACGCGGCCCGCGCCACCAGCTTGTAGACCATCGAGCACGTCGGGTGCCCGCTGCCGGTCACGAGCTGGGTGCCGACCCCGTACGCGTCCACGGGCGCCGCCGCCAGGGAGGCGATCGCGTACTCGTCGAGGTCGGAGGTGACCACGATCCGCGTGCCCGTCGCGCCCAGCTCGTCCAGCTGCTGACGCACCCGGTGCGCGACCAGCAGCAGGTCCCCGGAGTCGATGCGCACGGCGCCCAGCCCCGTCCCGGCGACCTCCACGGCCGTGCGCACCGCCTCGGCGACGTCGTAGGTGTCCACCAGCAGGGTGGTGCCGCTGCCCAGTGAGGCCACCTGCGCCGTGAAGGCGTCGCGCTCGCTGTCGTGCACCAGGGTGAAGGCGTGCGCGCTCGTGCCGACCGTGGGGATGCCGTAGCGGAACCCGGCCGCCAGGTCCGAGGTGGAGGTGAAGCCGCCGACGTACGCGGCCCGCGAGGCGGCCACCGCCGCCAGCTCGTGCGTGCGCCGGGCGCCCATCTCGATCAGCGGCCGGCCGCCGGCCGCCGAGGCCATCCGGGAGGCGGCCGCGGCGATGGCCGAGTCGTGGTTGAGGATCGACAGGACGACGGTCTCCAGCAGCACGCACTCGGCGAAGCTGCCCTCGACGCGCAGGACGGGCGAGCCGGGGAAGTAGACCTCGCCCTCCGGGTAACCCCAGATGTCGCCCGAGAAGCGGTACGTGGACAGCCAGTCCAGGGTCCGCGCGTCGATGACGGCCCGCTCCCGCAGGAACTCCAGGACCGCGCCGTCGAAGCGGAAGTTCTCGACCGCGTCCAGCACCCGCCCGGTGCCCGCCACCACGCCGTAGCGCCGGCCCTCGGGCAGCCGTCGGGTGAAGACCTCGAAGACCGAGCGCCGGTCGGCGGTGCCGTTGGCCAGCGCGGCTTGGAGCATCGTGAGCTCGTAATGGTCCGTGAAGAGCGCTGTCGACGGCACGTCCACCGGCAGGCCCAGGTCCGCAGGGTTCATGTCCCGGATGCTAGCGCACATCTCGTCAAAGTGACGAGATGTAGGGCCGGTTTGTGCGACGGGCCCGTCACAGTGGCAGCATGGGACGAGTGAGTGTTGCTCCCATTGAGATCGAACGCACCGAATCGGCCGAAGAGACCTCCGCGGTCCCCGAACCCGACGTCCCGTGGGTGACCCTGGTGCACAACGACCCGGTCAACCTCATGAGCTACGTGACGTACGTGTTCCAGGCGTACTTCGGCTACCCCAAGGACAAGGCGAACCGGCTGATGCTCGACGTCCACCACAAGGGCCGGGCGGTCGTGTCCAGCGGCACCCGCGAGGAGATGGAACGGGACGTGCAGGCCATGCACGGCTACGGGCTCTGGGCGACGCTGTCGCAGGACCGCGGCTGATGGGCACCTTCGAGTCCCGCGAGCGCGGCGGCGCGGCGATCGCGCTCGACGACATCGAGATCTCCATCCTGCGCTCCCTGGCCGTGCAACTGCTGGAGCTCATCGGCCCGGGGGAGCCGGAACCCGCGGCGGACGCCGACCCGCTCGCCGTGCTCTTCGCCTCGGACGGCCCGACCGAGCCCCCCTCCGACCCGGCGCTCGCCCGCCTCTTCCCCGACGCGTACGGGGCCGGCCCCGACGCCCGGGAGGGCGTGCCGGGCGCGGAGGAGCGGGAGCTGCGGGCCCGCTCGGCCGAGTTCCGCCGCTTCACCGAGAACGACCTGCGCACCCGCAAGCGCGAGGACGCCCTGGCGGTCGTCCACAGCCTGAACGGGCTCACCCCGGACGGTGCCGGGGCGGCCGTCCTGGAGCTCACCGGGGAGCAGCCGCTGCGCTGGCTCGGCGCGCTCAACGACCTGCGCCTGACCATCGCGGCGCGGCTGGAGATCACCGAGGACGACGAGAGCGCCGCGCTGTTCCGGCTGCCCGACGACGATCCGCGCAAGCCGATGGTGATGGCGTACCTGTGGCTCGGCGGTCTCCAGGAGAGCCTCATCGAGACCCTCTGAGCCGGCCGCCCGGCGGCCCTCGCGGGTTGTTCGCTCAGCGAACGCTCAAATCCGGATAACGATCAGATCACCGCGATGCGGTGATCTGATCGGCTTCGAGCCGGATGTCCCGATTTATCTGTGTCGTGTGCCACATTCCGGCCTCTCGATCACCCGTAAGCACGTGATAAATCTTCACGACTGCCGCCGGGACGCCACCCATGTCCCCCGGCTCGCTTGAACCGGCTGATCGCCGGCGTGCAACTCCATCCGTATCCGGGGGGATCGAGGACCCGATCCGCAGCCATCGAAGGCGCGGGTCGGCGTGGAGAAAGGCGCACCAGACATGACCTCTGTGCAGGTCGAGCAGCACGACAAGAAGCCCGGCGAGGCCGCCGGGCCCGAGGGCGGCGGCGAGGGGTACCACCGCGCACTCGGAGCCCGCCAGATCCAGATGATCGCGATCGGCGGCGCCATCGGCACCGGCCTGTTCCTCGGCGCGGGCAAGGCCATCTCCAAGGCCGGCCCCAGCCTGATCCTGGCCTACGCCATCGCGGGCCTGGTCATCTTCTTCATCATGCGGGCCCTGGGCGAGCTGCTCATGTACCGCCCGGTCTCCGGCTCCTTCTCGGACTACGCCCGCGAGTTCCTGGGTCCCTTCTGGGGATACGTGACCGGCTGGACGTACTGGCTGTTCTGGGTGGTCACCGGCATCACCGAGGTCACCGCCGCCGCGCAGTACATGTCGTACTGGACCCACGACAGCTTCCCGCAGTGGGCGTACGCGCTGATCTTCACCGTCGTCCTCTACGCCGCCAACCTGATCTCCGTGAAGCTCTTCGGCGAGCTGGAGTTCTGGTTCTCCATGGTCAAGGTCACCGCCATCGTCGGCATGATCCTGATCTGCGCCGGCATCCTCACCATCGGCTTCTCCGACGCCGCCGACACCGCGACCGTCGCCAACCTGTGGAACGACGGCGGCTTCTTCCCCAAGGGCATCGGCGGCACGCTGATGACCCTCCAGATCGTCATGTTCGCCTTCCTCGCGGTCGAGCTGGTCGGCGTCACCGCCGGCGAGTCCAAGGACCCCGAGAAGACCCTCCCCAAGGCCATCAACACCGTGCCGTGGCGGATCGCCGTCTTCTACGTCGGCGCGCTCATCATGATCCTGTCGGTCGTCCCCTGGCACGAGTTCCAGCCCGGCGTCAGCCCCTTCGTCGCCGCCTTCGAGAAGATGGGCCTCGGCGTCGGCGCCGCCATCGTCAACTTCGTGGTGCTCACCGCCGCCCTGTCCTCCTGCAACTCCGGCATGTACTCCACCGGCCGCATGCTGCGCGACCTGGCGCTCAACGGCCAGGGCCCCAAGGTCTTCACCAAGCTGACCAGGAGCGGCACCCCGCTCGTCGGCACGACCTTCTCCGCCGCGCTGATGCTGGTGGGCGTCTGGATCAACTACGTCGCCCCGGGCAAGGCGTTCGACTACGTCGTCTCCTTCGCCACCATCTCCGGCATGTGGGCCTGGATCATGATCCTGGTCTGCCAGATCCGCTACCGGGCCGCCGCCGACCGGGGCGACCTGCCGAAGTCCGCGTTCCGGGCGCCCGGAGCCCCGTACACCAGCTGGTTCGCGCTCCTGTTCATCGGCATGGTCATCGTGATGATGGGCATCGACAAGGACGCCCGCGTCTCGCTGTACTGCGCCCCGCTGTGGGGCGTCATCCTGGGCGTCTCCTACCTGGTCATGAAGAACCGCAACCCCCGCGGCGCGGCCTTCAGCAAGGTCCAGTAGCACCCCGCGGACCGCGCTTCCCGGCCGTCAGGCACGGCCGGGAAGCGCCCGTCCGTCCAGCATGCGGGCCCTCCCGTACCACTCCTCGGTACGGAAGGGCCCGTCTGTTTATTCTGTCGCTCATGCTGACCCTCACCCAGGCCCTGTACGACCGGATCGTGGAACACGCCCGCAAGGACCACCCCGACGAGGCGTGCGGAGTGGTCGCCGGACCGGCCGGCACCGACCGCCCCGAGCGCTTCGTCCCGATGCTGAACGCGGCCCGCTCGCCCACGTTCTACGAATTCGACTCCAAGGACCTGCTCAAGCTCTACCGCGAGCTCGACGACCGGGACGAGGAACCCGTGATCGTCTACCACTCGCACACCGCGACCGAGGCGTACCCCTCGCGCACCGACGTGACCTACGCGAACGAGCCCGGAGCGCACTACGTACTCGTCTCCACGGCCGACCACGACGGCCTCGGCGAGTTCCAGTTCCGCTCCTACCGCATCGTCGACGGAGTGATCACGGAGGAAGAAGTGCAGGTCGTCGAGGCCTACTGACCAGTATGTGAGCGACAGGGGTCCACGATGCGGGATCACACTCCAAACAGGGGGCCGGGAATCGTTAACATGACCGCATGGTTTCCCACGACGTGAGCAACGAGACGCCCGGCAGGCCGCTGCTGCTGGTGGCGCGGCTGCACGTCGACCTGTGCCGCCTCGCAAGCGCCATCTGTCCCGCTGCCTGAGCACTGCCCGAGCACCACAGCCCTGCCGCGCGGGGGCAGCACTAGCGTTCCCGCCCCCCCTCGCACGCCCCTTCACGCTTTGACGACACTGGAGCCCGCCATGGCCATCGAGGTCCGCATCCCCACCATCCTCCGCACCTACACCGACGGCGAGAAGGCCGTCACGGGCGAAGGCAGCACCCTGGCCGACCTGTTCGCGGACCTGGAAACCCGGCACAAGGGCATCGAGGAGCGCATCGTCGACGGCGGTCAGCTGCGCCGCTTCGTCAACGTCTACCTCAACGACGAGGACGTCCGCTTCCTGGACGGCATCTCCACCGCGCTCAAGGACGGCGACAACGTCACCATCCTCCCGGCCGTGGCCGGCGGATCGAAGTAATGCGCTACGACTCCCCCCTCGCGGCGGTCGGCAACACGCCGCTCGTCAGGCTGCCCCGCCTCTCGCCCTCCGACGACGTACGGATCTGGGCGAAGCTGGAGGACCGCAACCCCACCGGCTCGATCAAGGACCGCCCCGCGCTCCACATGGTCGAGCAGGCGGAGAAGGACGGCCGCCTGTTCCCCGGCTGCACCATCCTGGAGCCCACCTCCGGCAACACGGGCATCTCGCTCGCGATGGCCGCGAAGCTCAAGGGCTACCGGATCGTGTGCGTCATGCCGGAGAACACCAGTCAGGAGCGCCGCGACCTCCTGACGATGTGGGGAGCCGAGATCATCCCGTCCCCGGCGGCGGGCGGCTCGAACACCGCCGTCCGGGTGGCCAAGGAACTCGCGGCCGAACACCCCGACTGGGTCATGCTCTACCAGTACGGCAACCCCGACAACGCGGGCGCGCACTACGCCACGACCGGCCCCGAGATCCTGCGCGACCTGCCGTCCGTCACCCACTTCGTGGCCGGCCTGGGCACCACGGGCACGCTGATGGGCGTCGGCCGCTACCTGCGCGAGCACGTACCCGGCGTCAAGATCGTCGCGGCCGAACCGCGCTACGACGACCTCGTCTACGGCCTGCGCAACCTGGACGAGGGCTTCGTCCCGGAGCTGTACGACGCCTCGGTGCTCACCACCCGCTTCTCGGTGGGCTCGGCGGACGCGGTCACCCGCACCCGGGAACTGCTGCGCGAGGAGGGCATCTTCGCGGGCGTCTCCACGGGCGCGGCCCTGCACGCGGCGATCGGCGTCGGCCGCAAGGCGGTGACGGCGGGCGAACCGGCCGACATCGTGTTCGTCGTGGCCGACGGCGGCTGGAAGTACCTCTCGACGGGCGTCTACACGGCGGCGACGACGGAAGAGGCCATCGAGGTCCTCCAGGGCCAACTCTGGGCATAGGCCCCCCTGCCACTCCAGCCTCGTGGGGGCACCTCTGGGGGTCCCCCCGGACGGAGTCCCGGGGGAGGGTCCGGGCGGAGCCCGGTTTCGGGAAGGGGCGGGGTGGGGGAGAGGCCCCGCGCAGCGGCCCCCCGCCCCGCCCCGGCACGGCCGCCGCCCCGGCTCACCGGGACAAGACGTCCGCCAGCACCGCCGCGTGGCTGCCCGCCGGGTCCTTGACCGCCGTCAGCAGCGTCACCGCTCCCGCCGCGGCCAACCCCCGCAGCCGCTCCAACTCCGCCACCGCCTCCGGCGCCGCCAGCTCCGCCTCGTACCGCGCCCGGAACTCCTCCGCCGTACCCCCACCCCCGTGGAACCACCGCCGTACCCCCACCCCCGTGGAACCACCGCCGCAGTTCCGCCGACGGGGTCACCGCCTTCGGCCACTCGTCCACCGCCGCCCGCTCCCTCGCCAGCCCGCGCGGCCAGAGCCGGTCCACGAGGACCCGTACGCCGTCGCCGTCGGCCCCCGGCTCCGGGGGATCGTAGACCCGCCGCACCCTGATCACCGCTCGCTCACCCCAAGCCTCCGCCCAGCCCTCTGACCTCGTCCCACACGGTCGGGTCCAGCATCCCCAGCCGCCTGTCGAACTCGGCCGATGACACCTCCGCGGGCCGGTCCGCCTCCAGATAGCCGGTCCGCCCCGGCCGCCCCCCGACCCCCGGCGGCAACGGGATCACCCCCGCGCGCCGGTCGTCGTACTTCCCCGTGACCCACGCGACCCGCGCCCGCCCCCGTGTCCCCACCGCCAGCACCAGACACGACCGCCCGTCCACCAGGCACCACAGCTCACCCGGCCGCACCCGCGTCGGCGCCCCCGGCCCGCGCGGTCGCACCGCACCCCGCCCCGCCGGCCGGGGCAGCAGCACCAGCACCACGACGGCGACCACCGCCACCGCGGCGGGCCACCAGGACGTGTCCATAACCCGACGTTAGTCGCGGCCCCCGCCCCCGGCACGGCAACGCCCGTACCCCCTGTCGCTCCCCCGGGTGACAGCACAGGTGATTCCCCCCACAACGGCCCGCCGCGGAGGAGCGACCGGAGGTTTCGCGCCTTACGCTCGACGCACGCTCGGCCCGCATTCCGTCCACGGACCGTCCACGGAGGTTCACGCTCCATGAAGCTCACCGTCGTCGGCTGCTCGGGGTCGTTCCCGTCCGCGGAATCGGCATGTTCGAGCTACCTCGTCGAGGCCGACGGCTTCCGGCTGCTCCTCGACATGGGCAACGGCGCCCTCGGCGCCCTCCAGCGCCACATCGGTCTCTACGACCTCGACGCGATCTTCCTGAGCCATCTGCACGCCGACCACTGCATCGACATGTGCGCGTACTTCGTGGCCCGCTACTACCGGCACGAGGGCGGTCGCTGCGGCACCATCCCCGTCTACGGCCCCGAGGGCGCCGAGCAGCGGCTGACGACGGCCTACGACGACGTCCCGGACGCACGCTCGATGAGCGAGGTCTTCGACTTCCGCACCCTCAAGTCCGGCGCCTTCGAGATCGGCCCGTTCCAGGTCCGCACCGAGCGGATGTGCCACCCCGTCGAGTCGTACGCCATCCGTGTCGAGCACGGCGGCCGCTCGCTCACCTACTCCGGGGACACCGGCCTCTGCCCGGAGCTGGCCGCGCTGGCCGAGGACGTCGACCTGTTCCTGTGCGAGGCGTCGTTCACGCACGGCAAGGAGGACATCCCGGACCTCCACCTCAACGGCCGGGAAGCGGGCCGGTACGCGGCCGACGGCGGAGCGGGCCGGCTGGTCCTGACCCACGTACCGCCGTGGACGGACGCCGCCCGCAACCTCGCCGACGCCCGCGCCGTCTACGACGGCCGGGTCGACCTGGCCCGACCGGGCGCGGTCTACGAGGTCTGACGGCCCGGCGGCCCCGCCCGGCCGCCCAACGGCCCGGCCGCCGACGGCCGGACGGCACGCGAAGGAGCCCCCGCCCTCCCTTCCGGGAGAGCGGGGGCTCCTTCGTGCGTGAGGGGCGCCCGGCCTACTTGGCCTCGGCCTTCTCCAGCTCGGCGATCTCCTCGTCGGACTCGCGGCCCGGGGTGGGGAGGTTGAACTTCGTGATCGCGAACCGGAAGATCACGTAGTAGACGACCGCGAAGCACAGGCCGACCACGGCCAGCCCGAAGGGGTTGGTGGCCTTGCCCAGGTTCAGCAGGTAGTCGATGGCGCCGGCGGAGAAACCGAAGCCGTCCTTCATACCGAGCGACCAGGTCAGCGCCATCGAGACACCGGTGAGCACCGCGTGGACCGCGTACAGCACCGGGGCGATGAACATGAACGTGAACTCGATCGGCTCGGTGACGCCCGTGACGAAGGAGGTCAGCGCGAGCGAGACCATCATGCCGCCGACGACCTTGCGACGCTCGGGGCGGGCACAGTGGACGATCGCGAGGCAGGCCGCCGGGAGCGCGAACATCATGATCGGGAAGAAGCCGGTCATGAACTGGCCGGCGCTCGGGTCACCGGCGAGGAAGCGGGCGATGTCACCGCTGTTGCCCTTGTAGTCGCCCGCCTGGAACCACGGGAAGGAGTTCAGCAGGTGGTGCATGCCGACGGGGATCAGCGCGCGGTTGAAGACACCGAAGATGCCCGCGCCGACGGCGCCCGAACCGACCAGCCATTCGCCGAAGTTGTGCAGACCCGTACCGAGGACCGGCCAGATCAGGCCGAAGACGATGCCGATCAGCAGACCCGCGAAGGCGGAGAGGATCGGGACGAGGCGGCGACCGCCGAAGAAGCCCGCCCACTCGGGCAGCTTGGTCCGGTAGAACTTCTGGTAGATCAGGGCCACGACGATGCCCATGACGACACCGCCGAGCACCTTGGCGTCGACGGGGGCGTCCACGAGCGCGACCTTGTGGTCGACGACCGTCTCGACCTTCGGCAGGTTCGGGTCGGTGAAGGTCGCGAGGACCTTCGCGAAGACCAGGTAGCCGGTGACCGCGGCGAGAGCGGTCGAGCCGTCGGACTTCTTGGCGTAGCCGATCGCGATGCCGACGGCGAACAGCAGCGCCATGTTCGTCAGGATCGCGCCGCCGCCGGCGGCCATGTACCCGGCGATCTTGGTGAGGAAGCCCGGCAGCGACGGATCGCCGAGCATGTCCTTGTCGCCGAGGCGGACGAGCAGTGCGGCGGCCGGCAGTACGGCGACGGGGAGCATGAGGCTCCGGCCGATGCGCTGCATGACCGCCATCACGCCCGCGCCCTTCTTCTTTTCCGCAGCGGTGGCTGTGGACATGAGCTTCCTCCAGAAGGCAAGGCGCCGCCAGGGGTGGGACCAAGGGGGACGGCGGCGTCTCGAAAAGGGGGCACACGCCGCCGGGGGGAAGCGGTCGTGGTCTACACCATTGCGTGGTGTAGACCAGTTGTAACACGGTCGGGGTTAGATAAGGAACCTTCAATTTTTTGTTGTAGGACCCACCCTCCCCGCGGGCAGCACGAAGCCCTCGGATCCGGGGAATCCGAGGGCCTTTCCCGCGCCGAAGCGGAAGGAAGCGGAGCCGGCGTCGGCGGCCTCAGGCTTTGGTGTTCTCCGCCTGCATCGCCGCGATCTCCTCGTCCGACTCCCGCCCCGGCGTCGCAAGCCGGAACTTCGTGATCGCGAAACGGAAGACCGCGTAGTAGACGACCGCGAAACACAGGCCGATCGGGATGATCAGCCACGGCTTGGTCGCCAACCCCCAGTTGATGACGTAGTCGATCAGACCCGCCGAGAAGCTGAACCCGTCATGGACCCCCAGTGCCCACGTCACCGCCATCGACACGCCCGTCAGCAACGCGTGGATCACGTACAACGCCGGCGCGACGAACAGGAACGAATACTCCAGCGGCTCCGTGATCCCGGTGACGAACGACGTCAGCGCCACCGACAGCATCAGGCCCCCCACCTCCTTGCGGCGCTGCGGCTTCGCGGTGTGCGTGATCGCCAGCGCCGCCGCCGGCAGGGCGAACATCATGATGGGGAAGAAGCCCGAGAGGAACTGCCCGGCCTGCGGGTCACCCGCCAGGAACATGTTGATGTCACCGTGCACGACCACCCCGTCCGGCTTGGTGTAACTGCCGAACTGGAACCACACCGGCACGTTCAGGAACTGGTGCAGGCCGATCACCAGCAGCGCGCGGTTCGCGACGCCGAAGATGCCCGCACCCCACGACCCCAGGCCCACCAGCCAGTCCGAGAAGCTCTCCAGCGCGTCCCCGATGGGCGGCCAGATCCACAGGCACAGCCCCGCGAACGCGATCGCCACGAACGACATGACGATCGGGACGAGGCGGCGGCCGTTGAAGAAACCGAGCCAGTCCACCAGCTTCACCCGGTGGAAGCGCTGCCAGAACCAGGCCGCCAGCAGCCCCATGACGATGCCGCCGAACACCCCCGGATTCTGGTACGTGTACCCGGCGAACGTGTCCGTCGGCGTCAGACAACCGCCCCCGATGTCCCTCGTCCCCGGCGGACACGGCTTCGGAAAGGCGTGCATCACCCCCCGGTAGACGAGGAAGCCCGCCACCGCCGCCAGCGCGGTCGACCCGTCCGCCTTCTTGGCCATGCCGATCGCCACGCCCACGCAGAACAGCAGCGGCAGACCCAGGTCCGGATCCAGCAGCGCGCCGCCCGCGCCCGCCATGACCTTGGCGACGTCCGCCCAGTCCAGGCCCTCCGTACCGAAGACGTCGGGCTGGCCGAGCCGGGTGAGGATGCCGGCGGCGGGCAGGACGGCGATCGGCAGCTGGAGGCTGCGCCCCATCTTCTGGAGCCCCTGGAGCAAGCCGTTCCACCACTTCGGCCGCGGCCTGGCTGCGGCGCTGTTCGCGCTCATCGGCGTCCTCCCTGACCGGCCCGTTTTTGGCAGGTGCGACACGTACGGCACACTGGTGTAGACCATTTGTCACGCGGTCACATGCACCGGCCCACAGGGCGGGTGGGTGCTGATCGTTATCATTCGGCAGGTGCCGGGCCCACGCTCGCATAGATGGGCCAACCGTGAGTTACCGTGACAAAGCGGAACTCCGGGTGGGCCGACCAGGCATCCGGCCGCCGAGACTCGTTCTTCGTCATACGCAGGGAGACACACATGGCCACCAAGGCTGAGAAGATCGTCGCCGGGCTCGGCGGTATCGAAAACATCGAAGAGATCGAGGGCTGCATCACCCGCCTGCGCACCGAGGTCACCAACCCCGACCTGGTCGACGAAGCAGCCCTCAAGGCCGCCGGCGCCCACGGCGTCGTCAAGATGGGCACCGCGATCCAGGTCGTCATCGGCACCGACGCCGACCCCATCGCCGCCGACATCGAAGACATGATGTGAGCTGAGCCCACCCGCTCACCCACGCGCCCACCCGCGCGCTCCCACGGCAGCACCACAGACCCCGTACCGGAACCACCCGGACGGGGTCTTCCCGTACCCCCGCACCGACTAGGCTCGACACCATGTCTCGCATCGACGGCCGCACGCCCGAACAGCTCCGCCCGGTCACCATCGAACGCGGATGGAGCAAGCACGCCGAGGGCTCCGTCCTCATCTCCTTCGGAGACACCAAGGTCTTCTGCACCGCCTCCTTCAGCGAAGGCGTCCCCCGCTGGCGCAAGGGCAGCGGCGAAGGCTGGGTCACCTCCGAATACTCGATGCTGCCCCGCTCCACCAACACCCGCGGCGACCGCGAATCCGTCCGCGGCAAGATCGGCGGCCGCACCCACGAGATCTCCCGCCTCATCGGCCGCTCCCTGCGCGCCGTCATCGACTACAAGGCCCTCGGCGAGAACACCATCGTCCTGGACTGCGACGTCCTCCAAGCCGACGGCGGCACCCGCACCGCCGCCATCACCGGCGCCTACGTCGCCCTCGCCGACGCCGTCGCATGGGGACAGCGCAAGAAGCTGATCAAGGCCGGCCGCAAGCCCCTCACCGGCACCGTCGCCGCCGTCAGCGTCGGCATCGTCGACGGCGAACCCCTCCTCGACCTCTGCTACGAGGAAGACGTCCGCGCCGAGACCGACATGAACGTCGTCTGCACCGGCGACGGCCGCTTCGTCGAAGTCCAGGGCACCGCCGAAGGCGAACCCTTCGACCGCAAGGAACTCAACGCCCTCCTCGACCTCGCCGCCGGCGGCTGCGCCGACCTCCAGGCCCTCCAACTGGGCGCCCTGGACCTCGCCGCACCCCAGTAGGCCCCGCCCAGGGCGATCGCCGCGGCAACCGCCGGGGCCGGCCCGGCGTCTACGCCGTTACGGGCGCACGGTGTCAAAGCCGTGCGCCCGTCCACGTACCCGGGTCCTGACACCCGAGCCCACGCACCGAGCCCTTGGGGGGACCCGAATGAAGCCCTACCGCAACCACCGCGTCGCGGCCGTCGCCCTGGCAGCCGCGCTGGCCGTCCCGGCCCTCTCCTCCTGCGACACGCTCTCCACCGCCATGGACTGCGCCAACACCGCCGTCGCCATAACCAACGGGGCCAACGACCTCCGGCAAGCCGTCTCCCAGGCCGGCAACAGCCCCCAGGACGCCCAGAACGCCCTCAACCAGATCGACACGAGCCTCAAGAAGATCGGCGACCAGACCGACAACGCCGACCTCGCCAAGGCCATCGACTCCATGAAGACGGCCGTCACCAACGTCCGCACCTCGATCGACAACGGCAACACCACCCCGGACATCACCCCCGTCGGCAACGCCGCGAAGGAGATCTCCAAGGTCTGCACCCCCGGCTGACGCCCCGCCCGGCACCCACCGGCCCACACCGACGCACGCCCGGCCGGCACCCTGCCCGATACTGGTCGCCATGACCCGCCTGATCCTCGCCACCCGCAACGCGGGCAAAGTCACCGAACTCCGCGCCATCCTGTCCGACGCCGGCCTGCCGCACGAACTGGTCGGCGCGGACGCGTACCCCGAGATCCCGGACGTCAAGGAAACCGGCGTCACCTTCGCCGAGAACGCCCTCCTCAAGGCCCACGCCCTGGCCCGCGCCACCGGCCTGCCCGCCATCGCCGACGACTCCGGCCTCTGCGTCGACGTCCTGAACGGCGCCCCCGGCATCTTCTCCGCCCGCTGGGCCGGCGCCCACGGCGACGACAAGGCCAACCTGGCCCTCCTGCTGGCCCAGCTCTCCGACATCGACGACCCCCACCGCGGCGCCCACTTCGCCTGCGCCGCCGCCCTCGCCCTCCCCGACGGCACCGAACGCGTCGTCGAAGGCCGCCTCCGCGGCACCCTGCGCCACACCCCGTCCGGCACCGGCGGCTTCGGCTACGACCCGATCCTCCAGCCGGACGGCGAAACCCGCACCTGCGCGGAACTCACCCCAGCGGAGAAGAACGCCATCTCCCACCGCGGCCAAGCCTTCCGCGCCCTGGTCCCGTTCATCCGCGCCCTGACGGCCTGACGGCCTGACGGCCGGGCTCACGGAGAAGGCCCCGTGCGCGGCGTGCGCGTACGGGGCCTTCGTACAGGTGGGCCCGGTGGGACTCGAACCCACGACACACCGGACCTAAACCGGCGCCCTCTGGCCAGCTGGGGTACGGGCCCATCTGCGGCTACTCTACTGTGCCTTCCTTCGTGTCGTGTGGGGAGATCGGGTCGCGAAGGTCGCCGTCTGGCTGTGGCAGGACGGGCAGAGGTACCGGAGGTTCTCGCGCCGGTTGTCTAGTCGGTCGCCACTGATGTGGTCGATCTCCAGCACCAGGCGCTTGCCACGCCAGGTGTCCCCGATTCCGCACTCGTCGCACGCATGCGGTACGCCGACTTCATCAAGGGCGCGGCGTAATACGGCCGTCTTCTCCCGGCCTGAACCGTCTTCACGCTGCCTGAGGATGTCCTCGGCCGGTTTGCGGGTTGGCGATGACCTCCCGGCCATGTGACCCTGGCCGGTGAAATGGTCGGTGGATATCCCGTATTCCTCGATGCTCCGTCTCACCTTCGTGCGGGCCGCTCCGCTCAACTCGTGGTGCCCGAGCGCCCGCATCACCCCGGCCATGCTCAGGGACTCGGTGACGGCCCGCGTGATCTGCTCGCGCGGGAAGAGACGCTCCTGGCCTCTTGGCCGCTCGGTGAAGTGCGACGTATCGATACCGTACTGATCGAGTTTCGTTCGGAGGTACCCGAAAGCGCCGCCATAAGGCACGACTCCCATATGGGCGAGCATGTCGGCGATGCAGTGGGACCGGCTCGCGGCCTCCGCGAGCCGGTCCTTCGTGTACGACTGCGGGGGATTCGTACGGGCAATGGCTCGTCGACGAAGTGCGATACATCGATTCCGTAGTGAGCCAGCCGTTTGCGCAGGTAACCGCCGGTCCCGCTGTCCATCGGCATGTCGAGCCGGCGCATCAGATCGACGAGGCTGGTTGCCCACGGGGTCGTGTCGGTCAGCAGCTCGCGGGTGTACCGCGGCCGACTCACGCGGCCCACCTCTGCTTCCGGCCGCGGTAGGTGTCCGTCGTGGCATGGCAATTGGGGCAGAGAAGACGCAGGTTCTCCGGCCGGTTGTCCCACCAATTGCCGTTGACGTGATCGACCTCGTGACGGAGCGGCTTGCCGTTCCACGACGTTCCCACACCGCAGTCCGCGCATTCCTCGGGCAGACCGGAACTGACGAGAGCCTTCCGGAGGCGTTCTCCCGGGGCCCGGCCCGCCTCGGGTGCCCGGAGTACCAGGACGGACTGTGAGGGCCCCTTCGCGTGCTGCCTCCGTACGGTCGTGAAGTGCGAGGTGTCAATGCCCAGCGCCGCTATTCGGCGACTGATGTGCGTTTGGTTGCCGCCCACTTGGCTGATGCCGAGCCGGGAAACCACCTCCCTGACGGAGGTCGAGGCCGCGACCAGCTCCCGCAGGCGTTGCTCCGTATGCCGCACCCACCGCGTCGGGAAATGGGAGAAGTCGACGCCCGCCTCGTGCATCTTCGTCCGTAGGTAACGCCGCGAGCTCGGCGTAGGGGTGCCTCCGCACCAGGTCACCGCATCGTCGAAGTTCGTTGTCTCCCGGGCTGCCTGTTCAAGCAGTTCCCGGGTGTACCGCACCGCCGTCGAATGCCTCCGTTCCGGCCGCGTGTGCGGCCCTCGTACGGAGTGACGGGGATGGCGGTCGGGCGGTTACAGGTGGTTTCGTCCGATAAGCGGAGCGGCCCGCATCGGTTGGGTGCGGGCCGCCTGGCGGGGGACGGGCGCGGGGTCAGATGCCGAGGTCCTTGATGATCTTGGCCACGTGGCCCGTCGCCTTGACGTTGTAGAGGGCCCGTTCGACCTTGCCCTCCTCGTCCACGATCACCGTCGAGCGGATGACGCCGGTGACCGTCTTGCCGTACAGCTTCTTCTCGCCGAAGGCGCCGTAGGCGGTCAGGACCTCCTTGGAGGGGTCGCCGACCAGGGTCACCTTCAAGTGCTCCTGCTCGCGGAACTTCGCGAGCTTCTCCGGCTTGTCCGGCGACACGCCGATCACGTCGTAGCCCGCTTGGGCCAACACGGCCAGGTTGTCCGTGAAGTCGCAGGCCTGCTTGGTGCAACCCGGCGTCAGGGCGGCCGGGTAGAAGTACACGATCACCTTGCGGCCCTTGTGGGCGGCGAGCGAGACCTCGTTGCCGTCCGCGTCGGGCAGGGTGAAGGCGGGGGCGATGTCGCCCGGCTCAAGTCGCTCGCTCATGTCAGCAGTCTCCTCGGGAGGGGATCGGTACGGTTCGAGACTAAGCTGACAGACTGTCCATGGTGGTCCGCGTCCCGAGGGCCAGCCACGACCGACCAGGATGATCACGACCGACCACGACGACGGAGGCAGCGCGGTGCCGGAAGCCAGGACCCCCGCACAGATCGAGGCGGACATCGTCCGCCGCCGTGAGCAGCTCGCCGAGACGCTCGACGAGATCGGTGTGCGCATGCACCCGAAGACGATCGTCGGGGATGCGAAGGCCAAGGTCGCCTCGAAGGTCGACCAGACCGCCGGGCGGGCCGTCGTGGCCGTGAACCGGCTGGTCACCGATCTGAAGAGCGGGCTGCGTCATGAGGACGGGACGCCGCGCGTCGAGCGGATCGTGCCGGCCGTGTTGGTCGCGGCGGGGTTGGTCGGGGTGCTCGTGCTGGCGGCGCGCCGCAAGCGCGGATGACGTCGCCGGCCGATGTCGGTGACCCTGTGGGGTGCCGGCCGGGTGCGGGCGGGTAGGTTCGGGTCGTGAGCGAGAACACCACCACCCACGACAAGCTGCCCATCCGGATGTTGCACGACCGTGTGCTCGTACGGTCCGACGTGCCGGAGGGGGAACGCCGCTCGGGCGGCGGCATCCTGATTCCGGCGACGGCCGCCGTCGGCAAGAGGTTGGCCTGGGCCGAGGTGGTCGCGGTCGGCCAGAACGTGCGGAGCGTCGAGCCGGGGGACCGGGTGCTGTACGACCCGGAGGACCGGGCCGAGGTCGAGGTGCGCGGGGCGACGTACGTGCTGATGCGTGAGCGGGACCTGCACGCGGTGGCCGCGGAGCGGCTGGAGGGGTCGAAGGATTCGACCGGGTTGTATCTCTGATTCGTTGCGGAAGGGGCCGGTGACCGAGGTCACCGGCCCCTTTGCATGCCTTTTGCTACGGTGGTGGCGAACCCCCGACGAGACGCGCCGTACCGGGTGGCTGGACGCAAAGACGACGCACCCCCGTTTCCGTTCTCGTCCCGGAGGTGCCTGTCATGGCCTGGGTTCTGCTTCTCGTCGCCGGTCTGCTCGAAGTGGGCTGGTCGATCGGTATGAAGTTCACCGAAGGCTTCACCCGGTTGTGGCCCAGTGTGTTCACGGGCGCCGGCATCGTCGCGAGCATGGTGTTGCTGTCGTATGCGGCGAAGACGTTGCCCATCGGTACGGCGTACGGGGTGTGGGTGGGTATCGGCGCGGCCGGTGCGGCGGTGCTGGGTATGGCGGTGTTGGGGGAGCCGGTGACGGCCGCCCGGATCTTCTTCATCTGTTTGCTGCTGGTCGCGGTGGTGGGGTTGAAGGCCACCTCCGGTCACTGACCTGACCTGACCTGACCTGAACTGACCTGGCCGGGGTCATTCGAGGTAGCGCGACGGCGGGCGGGGGCGGCTGCCGTCGGGGCCGCCGAGGGCGCCGGCGGTGATGCCCGCGGGTGTTCCGCCCGTGGTGGCGGCGGTGGTGCTTCCGGTGGTGCCGGTGGTGCCGGCGCCGGTGGTGGTTCCCGTGGTGGTGCCGTTGTCGGTGCCCGCGTCGCTCTGGCCGCCGGTGGTTTGGCCGCCGGTGGTCCGGCCGCCGCCCGTGTTCCGTCCCCCCGTGGTGTCGCCGCCGTTGGTCTGTCCGTCCTGGTTCTGGCCGCCGGTCGGTGCGTTGGGGCGGTGCGGGCGGCCCGGTCGGCTGGGCGGGACGGGCGGGAGCGGGGTGGTGCCCGGGGGTTGGTCCGGGTTGTTCGGGGTGAAGGGCGGTGGGGAGGGGGCGGCGCCCGGCTGGAGTTCGAGGTCGAAGTCGAGGGGGTCGCTGCCGGCCAGTGCGGCCTTCGTGTACTGGGCCCAGATCCGGGCGGGGTATCCACCGCCGCCGAGGCGGTCCTCGCCGAGGGCCCCGTACAGGGATTCCAGGGTGCCGGTGTCGGGGTCCTGGCCCATCACGGCGATCACCGTGACCAGGTCGGGGGTGTACGCGGCGAACCAGGCGGAGCGGTCGAGTTCAGCGGTACCGGTCTTGCCGGCGGCGGGGCGGCCGGCTGCCAGGGCGGCGGTGCCGGTGCCGTTGTCGACGACGCCGACCAGCATGGACGTGGTGGTGTCGGCGGCCTCGCGGCTGACGGCCTGGCGCGGGGCGCGGTCGGGCAGGGGGACGTTCTCGTCGCCCTTGGTGATGTTCTCGACGAGGGTGTAGGGGGTGTGGCGGCCGTGGTCGGCGAGGGTCGCGTACGCCTGGGTCATGTCGAGCACGCCGGCCTGGAGGGTGCCGAGTGCCATGGCGGGGCCGGGGTCGAAGTTGGGGGTGTCCTCGGGGATGCCGAGTGCGACCGCGGTCTTCTTGACCTTGTCGGTGCCGACGTCGACGACCATCTGGGCGAAGACGGTGTTGACGGAGAGGTCGGTGGCGGTGTTGACGGTGATGTCCCCGTACGACTGCTGTCCCTCGTTCTCGGGGGCGTAGGGGATGCGGGTGCCGACGACGCGGCGCTTGTTGTCGCCGTTGTAGAGGGTGTTGGGGGTGATGCGGCGGCCGTCCTGGGTGCGGGAGTCGTTGTCGACGGCGGAGGCGAAGACGAACGGTTTGAAGGTGGAGGCCACTTGGTAGTCGTGCCGGGTGGCGTTGTTGACGTACTGCTTGGTGTAGTCGAGGCCGCCGTACATCGCGACGACCTTGCCGGTGGCGGGGTCGATGGAGACGCCGCCGGCCCGGACGAGGCGGTCGGCCTTGTGGGTCTGCGGGTCGAGTTGGTCGATCAGTTGTTTGTCGGTGGCGGCGACGAGGGCGTTCTGTCGGCGTTTGTCGATGGTGGTGGTGATGCGGTAGCCGCCTTCGGAGAGGGTCTTGTCGTCGACGATCTTGCGGTCGACGATGTACTCCTTGACGGCTTCGACGAGGTAGCCGCGTTGTCCGGAGAGACCGGCGGCGGGGCGGATCTTGCCGGGTTCGGGGAAGCGGGCGGCCGCGCGTTCGGCGGCGGTCATCCAGTTCTTCTTGACCATGCCGTCGAGGACGTAGTTCCAGCGGGCGAGCGCGCGGGCGCGGCTCTGGGGGTGGGCGACGACGTCGAAGGTGCTGGGGGAGTTGAGGAGGGTGGCGAGGTAGGCGCCCTCGGTGGTGGTGAGGGCGCCGACGTCTTTGCCGTAGTAGGCGAGGGCGGCGGCCTGGATGCCGTAGGCGTTGCGGCCGAAGTAGCTCGTGTTGAGGTACCCCTCCAGGATGTAGTCCTTCGACTTCTCCCGGCCGAGTTTGATCGAGATGAAGAACTCCTTGGCCTTGCGTTCGACCGTCTGTTCCTGGCCGAGGTAGTAGTTCTTGACGTACTGCTGGGTGATGGTCGAGCCCGATTGGGTGCCCTTGCCGGCGAGCGTGTTCCACGCGGCGCGCAGCATCGCCTTCGGGTCCACCGCCCGTTCGGAGTAGAAGTCCCGGTCTTCCGCGGCCAGTACCGTCTCCTGGACCGTTCGGGGGATTTGGGAGAGGGACACGTTGACCCGGTTGACCTCGCCGTCCCGGGCGAGCTGGCTGCCGTCGGCGTAGAGGTAGAGGTTGGACTGGGCGGTGGCGGTGGCGTTGGCGGGCGGGATGTCGACCAGGAGGTAGCCGGCGATGAGGCCGCCGGCGATCAGGAGGGCGATGAGGAGCAGGCCGCCGAGGAGCATGCGCCAGGTGGGGAAGGCCCTGCGCCAACCGGTGCGCTTCCGGTCGCGGGTGGCGGGTTCCCCCGCCTGTTCCCCCGCCTGTGCCTGCTCTCGTGCCTGTGCCTGCTCTGGTGGCGGTGCCTGGTCCTGCGCCGGCGGGTGGGCGCGCGGGTCCGGTCGGGGGGTGTCGGGGTCGCGAGGGGTCCAGCCCGGGGGTGGTGACTGGTCGTTCATCTCCGGGGCTCCTCGACGGTGTGCGACATATCCGCATCTGCACCAATGGTGTCTACCTGATAGCGAATGGGCAGGCCCCGGACGGGCGTAAATCCGTCGCGTGGCTCGCCCCTCCGCACTAAGCTCGCGCGCTTTGGCCGACGTAGGAACGACCTGGGAAGGGGAGGGATACGGTGCGCCGACAAGTGGGCCCGCGAGCGGCGGCGGGCGAGAACAAGGGCGCGGACGAGAGCGCGGGCGAGGACGGGAGCGGGGGCGCGGAGCGGGGTGACCGTCGGAGGGCGGCCGGCCGGGAGGTGACGTACCGCGTACGGCTCTACGCGGCCGTCGCGGCAGGCGGCTTCCGGCGCTACGCCACCTACGGGACGGCGACGGCGGCCGGGGTGTTCACCAACACCGTGTTCGGCTTCGTCCTCGCCTACACCTTCATCGCGCTGTGGGACGAGCGGCCCCATCTCGGCGGCTACGACCAGGGGCAGGCCTTGGCGTTCATCTGGGTCAGCCAGTCGCTGCTCGCGGCCGGCGCGCTGCTGGGCGGCGGGTTCCAGGAGGAGCTCCACGAGCGCATCCGTACGGGGGACATCGCCGTCGACCTGTACCGTCCGGCCGACCTCCAGCTGTGGTGGCTGGCGGCCGACCTGGGGCGGGCGGGCTTCCAACTGCTGGGGCGCGGGCTGGTGCCGGTGCTGGCCGGGGCGCTCGCCTTCCCGGTGGCGCTGCCCGTGGACCCGGTGCGCTGGCTGCTGTTCCTGCCGGCCGTGCTGCTCGGCCTGGTGGTGGGGTTCGCGGTGCGTTTCCTGGTGGGGCTGGCGGCGTTCTGGCTGATGGACGGCGCCGGGATCAACATGGTGGCCGGCCTGGTGTCGGTCTTCTTCTCCGGGATGCTGCTGCCGTTGACCGTCTTCCCCGGTGGCTTCGGCGAGGTGGTCCGCTTGCTGCCGTGGGCGGCGATGCTCCAGGTGCCGCTGGACGTCCTGTTGGGCAAGGGCGCGGGGGCCGGCGGTGCGGTACGGGCGTTCGCGTTCCAGGCCGGGTGGGCGCTGGTGCTGCTGGGGGCCGGTCGGTTGATGCAGTCGGCCGCGACGCGGAAGGTGGTGGTCCAGGGTGGCTGAGGTGACGTGGGGGCGGGAGCGGCCGCCGGTCGTGGTGGCGGAGCGGGAGCCGGGGCGCGGTCCGGTGCTGGAGGGGTTGCGCGGCTACCGGTTGATCGTCGCCATGTGGGTCCGCTCGACCATGACGTACCGGGCGTCCTTCCTGCTGGCCGTGTTCGGGAACGCGGCGATCACGATCCTGGACTTCGCCGCGATCTTCATCATGTTCACGCACGTGGACGCCCTCGGCGGGTTCTCCCTGCCGGAGATCGGCCTGCTGTACGGGTCCGCCTCGACCTCGCTGGGGCTGGCCAATCTGCTGCTCGGCACCACCGACCGGATCGGCACGCGCATCCGCGACGGCTCGCTCGACACGATGCTGGTGCGCCCGGTGCCGGTGCTCGCGCAGGTCGCGGCGGACCGGTTCGCGTTGCGCCGGTGCGGGCGGATCGGGCAGGGGCTCGGGGTGCTGGTGTGGGCGGTGGTGGCGCTCGACGTGGATTGGACGGTGGGGAAGGCGCTGTGGGTGCCGGTGATGGTGCTGGGAGGTGCGGTGATCTTCGGGGCGGTGATGGTGGCCGGGGCGGCCTTCCAGTTCGCGGCCGGTGACGCGGCGGAGGTGGTCAACTCCTTCACGTACGGCGGCTGCACGATGTTGGAGTACCCGCCCACGGTGTTCGCGAAGGAGCTGTTGCGCGGGGTGACCTTCGTCGTCCCGCTGGCATTCGTCAACTGGTTGCCGGCCCTGCACGTGTTGGGGCGGCCGGATCCGTTGGGGCTGCCGGGCTGGGTCGCGTACCTGAGTCCGCTCGTGGCCTTGGCGGTGTGCGTTCCGGCGTCGCTGGCGTGGCGCGCGGGACTTCGTTCGTACCGGAGCACGGGGAGCTGAGGAGAGGGTATGGGAGACGTACGGGACGACGACGTGCTGATCGAGTTGGACGGGGTCGAGAAGGTGTTCGCCGTCCGGCGCCGCGTGGGTCTGGTGCGCCGGGAGAAACGGCAGGTCAGTGCCGTGGACGGGATCAGTTTCACGGTCGGCCGGGGCGAGATGGTCGGATACATCGGGCCCAACGGGGCGGGGAAGTCCACCACGATCAAGATGCTGACCGGGATCCTCACCCCGAGCGGCGGCCGGTTGCGCGTGGCGGGCATCGACCCGGCGCGGGAGCGGATGCGGCTGGCGCATCGGATGGGTGTGGTGTTCGGGCAGCGCACGACGTTGTGGTGGGACTTGCCGCTGAAGGACTCCTACGGGTTGATGCGGCGGATGTACCGGATCCCGGAGGCGAGGTACCGGGCGAACCTGGAGCGCTGCGTGGACCGGCTGGACCTGGCGGAGCTGCTGGACGTACCGGTGCGGCAGTTGTCGTTGGGGCAGCGGATGCGCGGGGACATCGCGGCGGCGTTGCTGCACGATCCGGAGGTGTTGTACCTGGACGAGCCGACGATCGGGCTCG
The DNA here is from genome assembly GCF_042881255.1 of Streptomyces sp. NPDC058279. Taxonomy (NCBI): domain Bacteria; kingdom Bacillati; phylum Actinomycetota; class Actinomycetes; order Kitasatosporales; family Streptomycetaceae; genus Streptomyces; species Streptomyces sp. NPDC058279. The sequence goes on from NZ_JBHVYA010000008.1 coordinate 118,556, forward strand.
ACGTGGTGAGCAAGGCGAAGGTACGGGGCTTCCTGCGGCAGTTGAACGCGGAACGCGGGACGACGGTGCTGCTGACGACGCACGACCTCCAGGACATCGAGCAGTTGTGCGAGCGAGTGATGGTCATCGACCACGGGCGCCTGATGTACGACGGGCCGCTGGGCGGGCTGCACGCCTCCGGGGCGGCGGGGGAGAGCGAGCGGACGCTGGTGGTGGACCTGGAGCGGGAGCTTCCGCCGCTGGAGGTGCCGGGGGCGCGGGTGGTCCGGGTGGAGGGCGTCCGGCAGTGGCTGGCGTTCCCGGCGCAGGCGTCGGCGGCGCCGCTGGTGGCGGCCCTGGCGGCGGGGTATCCGCTGTCGGACCTCTCGGTGCGGGAGCCGGACATCGAGGAGGTCATCGCGCGGATGTACGCGGGGCGGGGGTGAGACGCCGGGGGGTAGGGCGGTGGGGGGTAGGGGTAGGGGGAAATCAGGGTCGGTCCCGGGGTCCGGTGCGGGGGCGATCCCTACAACCGGGCGGACTCGGTACATAGTCTGGTCCCATGAATGACGAGCGGCCGGAGAAGCCGTTGACGGAGGGGTCGTTGCCGGAGGAGTCGTCGCCCGGGAGGCCGGTGTTCGAGAAGCCGGTGTTCGAGAAGGCGGCGCCCGAGAAGCCGGCGTCCGAGGATCGGCTGCCGCAGCTGAGGGCCTCGGACGCCGACCGGGAGCGGGTGGTGGAGCGTCTGCGGGACGCCGTCGCCGAGGGCCGGCTCGACATGGAGGAGTTCGGGGAGCGGCTGGACGCGGCCTACAGATCCCGGACCTACGCGGAGCTGGAGCCGCTGACCCGCGACCTGCCCGCGGTGGGGGCGGCGGCGCCCCTGGCCTCGGCGCCCTCGCAGGGCCCGGTGGCGCGGGCGGGTTCCGGCGCGGCGTGGGCGGACCGGATCGGCGGCGAGGGCACCTGGTCGACGGGGATCGCCGTCATGTCCGGGTTCCAGCGCAAGGGCCGCTGGACGGTACCGGCGCGGTTCGACGCGTTCGCGTTCATGGGCGGTGGGGAGCTCGACCTGCGGGAGGCGCACTTCGCCCAGCGCGAGGTGGTGATCAACTGTGTGGCCGTGATGGGCGGCATCGAGATCACCGTGCCGCCGGGCGTGGAGGTCGATGTGCGGGGCATCGGGTTCATGGGGGCGTTCGACCAGCGCGAGAGCCCCGAACCGCCGGAGCCGGGCGCACCGCGCGTGGTGGTGACGGGCCTGGCCCTGATGGGCGGGGTGGAGGTGCGGGTCAAGGAGCCGAAGGGGGCCAAGGGACTCAAGGGGTCCAAGGGGTCGAAGCCGGTGGACGGGCCGTCGCTGCGCAAGGAGCTGTAAGGGGCTCCCGGGGCCCCGCCGGCGCGCCGGGAACTCCTCGGACCGTTCGGGGGTCGGATGCTATGCAGACATAGCCGGCCACCGGGGGAAGGCAGGAGTACGTGGAAGACGTGGACCATCGCGAGGGTGCGGAGAGCGGAGCCGGGACCGAGACCACAGCCGGGACCGGAGCCGAGGCCACAGCCGGGACCGGGCGAGGGCCCGGTACGAAGGCCGCCGTGGCGCGGGGTGCCTTCGTGTTCAGCGCGGCGGACGAGGAACGGCGCCGCGGCGTTCGTCGGATGAAGACCACCGCGACCGGCCTGCTGACGCTGGTCGCGCTGGTCTACGTGCTCGCCAAGTGGGCGCAGCACACCGGCGCCGGCGGCTGGGCCGGTTACGTCGCGGCCGCCGCCGAGGCGGGCATGGTCGGTGCGCTCGCGGACTGGTTCGCGGTCACGGCCCTGTTCCGGCGGCCCCTGGGGTTGCCCATCCCGCACACCGCGATCATCCCGACGAAGAAGGACCAGCTCGGGGTGTCGCTGGGGGAGTTCGTCGGGGAGAACTTCCTCTCCCCGGAGGTGGTCAGGGCCCGGCTGCACGCCCTCGGCATCGGCGGCCGGCTCGGTGCCTGGCTGGCCCAACCCGGGCACGCCGAGCGGGTCACGGCGGAACTGGCGACGGCCCTGCGCGGCGCCCTCACCGTGCTGCGCGACTCCGACGTCCAAGCCGTCGTGGGCGAGGCGATCACGAGACGGGCCGAGGGCGCCGAGATCGCCCCCGGGATCGGCAAGACCCTGGAGAAGGTCGTCGCCGACGGCGGTCACCACCGCGCCGTCGACCTGGTCTGCGCGAAGGCCCACGACTGGCTCGTCACGCACGGCGACTCGGTCATGGACGCGGTCCAGGGCGGCGCCCCCGGCTGGACCCCGCGCTTCGTGGACCGCAAGGTGGGCGAGCGGGTCTACAAGGAGCTGCTGCGCTTCGTCACGGAGATGCGGGACATGCCGGAGCATCCGGCGCGGGGCGCGGTGGACCGGTTCCTCACGGACTTCGCCGCCGATCTGCAGTCGGACACGCGGACCCGCGAGCGGGTGGAGCGGCTCAAGTCGGAGATCCTGGCACGGGGCGAGGTGCAGGACGTCATCGCCTCGGCGTGGGCGGCGGTCCGGTCGATGATCATCGCGGCGGCGGAGGACGAGCGGAGCGAGCTGCGGCTGCGCGTGCGGTCCTCGCTGATGTCCCTGGGCGCGCGGCTGGCGACCGACGGGCGGCTGCAGGACAAGGTGGAGGGCTGGATCGAGGGGGCGCTGGTGTACGTCGTCACCACCTACCGGACGGAGATCACCTCGCTGATCACCGACACGGTGGCGGCCTGGGACGCCGAGCACACCTCCCGCAAGATCGAGGCCCACATCGGCCGCGACCTCCAGTTCATCCGCATCAACGGCACGGTGGTGGGCGCGCTGGCGGGCCTCCTGATCTACACGATCTCGAAGGCCCTCGGGGCGTGACCGGCCCCGCGCGCCGACCACCCGGGATCGCGGGACAGCCCTCAGCCGCGCCGGTCGGACACGACCCAGGCCGCACCGGCCACGACCCCGGCCGCGCCGAGGACGGCCGGCCACGCGCCGACCTTCTTGGCCAGCGGGTGCGCTCCCGCGAAACCGGCCAGGTACAGCGCGCCGAGCCCGGCCGCCGCCGGGGCGCCGCCGCGTCGGTGCCATTCCCGCCCCGCCGCGATCCCGGCGGCGCCCAGCACGACCCCGCCCAGCGGGCGCTTCTTGCTCCAGCGGGCCACCGCGTACCCGCCCACCAGTCCGGCCGCCGCCACCAACGAGGTCGGTACCCGCTCCATGTCCACTCCGTCCACTCCCTGCGCGCGTCGTATCGGTCCGCTACGAGGCTAACGCGGCCCTCTGACCGCCCGACGGGCGCCCAACCCGCCCAGCACCAGTACCGTCCCGCCGATCAGGCCGTCCGGCACCGCGTCCCGCACGGCGGCCGGCAGCAGCGCCACCACCCCGAGGACGAGGAGGAAGGCGAGGGCGGCCCGTCCGGCCGCCCGAAGCATTCTGTCCACGGCTGCTCAACGCGACCGCCGCGCCCCGCGACACGGACCGCGCGGAGGCGATTTGTCGCACACTCGCCGGATCCGCCTGATACGCCGCGCGGGGAACCCGGACCGCATAAATTCACTCTCCTTAGACAAACGGGAAAATCCCCGCCAACGCGTCCCAGGAGCCCGGACATCGTGATCTGCTACGGACAGGCCGTCCTCGACCTCGTGGACGAACTGGTCGACGCCTACGCCGACGTCTTCTCCGCCCCGCCGTGGAACGAAGACGAAGAAACCATTCGCCAGTTCGCGTCCCGCCTCCCCGCCGACGCCCGGCGCCGTGGTTTCCGTACCGCCCTCGCCCAATCCCCGACCGGCATCGACGGGTTCGCCACCGGCTGGCTCACCCCGGCCGCCTTCCCGAAGAACCGCGCCTACGGCCAGGTCGCGGCGCAGCTCGGGTCCGAGCGGGTGAGGGAACTCCTCATCGGCGCGCTGGAGATAGACGAACTCGCCGTACGTCCCTACGCGCGCGGTCGCGGCACCGGACGCGCCCTGCTCACCGAGATCACGGCCGACGCCCCCGACCGGCGCGCCTGGTTGCTGACCTCACGGCTGGCCCGGGACACGGTGGCGACGTACCGCCGCCTGGGCTGGCACGAGGTCGCCGCGCTTCCCGGCACCGAGACGGGCGTGATCGTCTTCCTGGCCCCGGAGCACCCGAGCCGCTGACTGGGGGCATACCGGGGGTATCCCGTCCCGGCTCCGGGCATATCCGCGCCATGATCACCACGACGCACCGGAGGCTGGCCCGGCGCCGGCTCAACCTGGCCACCCGGCACCAGCTCACCACGGCCGCCGGAGTACCCGACGCCACCATCACCTCCCGCTCCCGCCCGGGCGGCCCCTGGCAGCGCTTACTGCCCCGGGTCTACCTGCTCCGGACGGGGCCCCCGGACCACCGGCAACGCGCCCTCGCCGCCGTCCTGTACGCCGCCGAGCCGACCGCCGATCCGCTCTCGGGGGAGACGGCCGCCCTGACCGGCGGCGCCGTGCTCGCCCTGCTCGGCATCCGCGAGGCCCCGTACGCGCGCTCCTCGCCCTCGCCGCGCGCCGCCCGTTGCCCCCGACCGTCCACGCCCGCGGCCACGTCCAGTTGGAGCTGCCCGTTCCGGGAGAATGGCGGGGTGGAACCCCTTGAGAGCACTCCGGCCGTCCGGGCCCGGATGAGTCGGCAGAAGAGCAAGGACACCGGGATCGAACTCGCCCTGCGGCGGTCGCTGCACGCGGCGGGACTGCGGTACCGGGTGCACCGGCGCCCGGTGAAGGGGGTGCGCAGGGAGGCCGACATCGTGTTCGGGCCGGCGCGGGTCGCGGTGTTCGTGGACGGCTGCTTCTGGCACGGCTGTCCCCTCCACGCGACGTGGCCGCGCAGCAACCCCGAGTTCTGGCGCGCGAAGATCGAGGGGAACCGGGCCCGCGACCGCGACACCGATGCCCGCCTCGCGGAGGCCGGTTGGTTGGCGGTACGGGTGTGGGAGCACGAGTCGGTGGCGGAAGCGGCAAGGCGCGTGGGGGCGGCCGTCCGGGCCCGCCGCCCCCGTAGGCCGGGTCCCGGTCAGACGATCGGTGTGTCGCCGCCGTGACACTCGGGGTAGGGCTTGCCCGAGCCGCACCAGCAGGGGGAGGCGGCGGACGGGGGCCACGGGGTGGCCTTGCCGCGGGCGGCCAGGGTGGTGGCGTACTCCGCCAGCAGGCTCGGGGAGGCGGGGGAGGTCTTCTCCGAGGCGGCGAACGCCTCGTAGGAAGGGACGCTGGCCGTGACGATGCCCAGGTTGGTGGTGCCGGAGCCGGCCAGGGCACGCAGGGACGCCTCGATGCTCTCCAGGTGCTGGGCGTGCGAGGGGTACTCGGCGGCGAGGGTCGGGTAGCTCGTCAGGAGCTCGGCCAGTTCCCGCTGCGGCCAGTGGAGGATCGCGACCGGGAAGGGGCGGGAGAGCGCGGCGCGGCGGTCGCCGAGTTCGGCGCGCAGCCGGGCGATCTCGGCGCGTAGTTCGGCCGGGTCGTCGGAGCCCAGGGCCCAGATGCGCTTGGGGTCGTGGAGCTCGTCCAGCGGGATCGGGCCGATGTGGCGGGTGTCCGCGACCATGTCCCATTCGTCGTGCGGGCGTCCGAGGAGGCGGCGGACGCGGTGCCGGCCCGTGAGGAGGGCGGTGGTCGCCCGGGTGAGGGGGGTGTTCTCCGGGATCAGGAGGGTCGCCGCCTGGGTGAAGCACTCCTCCGAGGCGGTCAACTCGTCGTGGTTCTCCAGGGTTTCCGCGATGACCTCCCAGGGGGCCGGGTCGGCGGGGGCCGCCGCGCGGATGCCCTGGATCAGGGCGCGGGCCTCGGCCTCGTGGCCGTACTCCCACAGGTTCGAGGCCTGGAGCGCCTTGATCAGGTGCGGGTCGTCGGGGTCGGAGGCGAGGAGTCGGTCGTAGAGCGCGCTTGCCCGTTCCCGTTCGTCGGCCAGTTCGAGGTGGGCCGCGGCCTGGAGGAGCAAGGGCTCCTGGTCCTCGGGGTAGCGGGTCGCCGTGCGGATGAGGCGCTCGGCTTCGGCGATGTGCTCGGCAGGCGTGTCGGGGCGCATGGTTCACACCGTACTGCCGCTGGTCAGTTGACGGGGGAGGTCTTAAGGTGCCGCCCGTGCGGGATCACATACCTGTGGTGGTGCGGGGACGCGGTCGGCGGGGGCGCCGGGCCGGTCTCGCGGGGGTGCTGTGGGCGGCCGCCGAACTGACCGTCACGGTGGGGATGGTGGTGTTGTTGCTGGTGGTACACCAGGTGTGGTGGACCAACCGGCAGGCACTGGCGGGCGCGCGGGACGAGGTGCGGGCGCTGGAGCGGGCATGGGTGGCCCCCGGGGCGACGCCCGGGCCGGAGTCCGAGGGGGATGCGCGGGAGGAGCCCGGGGCGCAGGGGGCGGTGGTGCCGTCCGCTCCGGCCGGGGCGCGGCCGTCGTCGTCCGCCTCGGCGGGCGCCGGGGCCTCCGCCGGCTCGCCGACCCGGGCGGCCGGGCCGGTCGCGGAGCCCGGCCGGGACCGGTCGTACGCCGTGCTGCGCATCCCGCGCCTCGGGCTGGAGGTACCCGTCGCGCAAGGGGTCGACAAGAAGGCCGTACTGGACAAGGGGTACGTCGGGCACTACCCCGGGACCGCCCAGCCGGGCGCGGAGGGCAACTTCGCACTGGCCGGGCACCGCAACACGCACGGGGAGCCGTTCCGGTACCTGAACCGGCTCAGGGTGGGGGACGAGGTGACGGTCGACGTGCGGGGGCAGAGGTACACCTACGTGGTGGGGCGCGTCCTGCCCGAGACGACGGCGCGGGACACGGGCGTGATCGCTCCGGTGCCGCGCAGCGTGGTGAAGCCGGAGTACGGATACAGCGCGCCCGGCGCGTACCTCACGCTGACCACCTGCACGCCGGAGTACACGTCCACCTACCGGCTGGTGGTGTGGGGGACGTTGAAACGGTGACGGGCGGTCGGGAATCCGGCAACCCGGGAACCCGGGAACCACGGCGTGAGCCGGTGCGTTGTGAGTGGTACGGGAGTTCGTACGGGATTCTCACGGGTGGGTCGGCAGCGGAAGGGGTGGGCGGCATGGTCGGGCGTTTCGTCGAGCTGTGCGTCACCCTGCTGCTGCTCGGCGGCCTCCTGGGGCTGCTGCTCGGCGAGAGCGGGCCGGCCGCCGTGGTGGTGGTCCTCGCGGCGGTCGTCGCGGTCGGCGCGGCCGCCCTGGCGGCGGGCCGTGTCCGGCTCGTGCCGCCGCACCGAATACGGACCGCGATCCGTGATCGCGAACAGCGCACGGCGTTCCTGCCGCAGCGTGACCCCGACGCCTCCGGCCGGTCGCGGCCCAGGGCCCCCGGCCGCCTCGTCCCGACGGCCGCGTAGGGGCGCGCAGAACAGGACCGGGCCGGTCGGCCCGTGCCGGTGGCGCTTGCTTTCCGCTCACTGATCATCTGTCGTCGCCCCTCGCGGGTCGTCACGCCGAAACGCATCACTTTCGACGTTCGACGAGACCCCTCGGAGGGCCCGCGTGTCCGTTTTCATCCATCTTGTTGCCCAGCTGGGCCGGCTGTTGGAGCCGGTGCTGGCCGAGTCCGCGACCGCTGTGGCGATCGTGCTGTTCACCGTGCTCGTACGGCTCGCGCTGCACCCGCTGAGTCGGGCGGCCGTGCGCGGCGCGACACCGATGGCCGGCTGCCTGCCCGCGCTGTTGCAACTGCCGGTCTTCTACGTCATGTACCGCGCCTTCTCCTCCGCGGACATCGGCGGCGCGGCCAACGAACTGCTGGGGCACCGGCTGCTCGCCGCACCCCTGGGGAGCCGGTGGGTCGACGCGCTGGGCGAGGGCGGGGCGTTCGGGGCGCCGGGGTTGGTGTTCCTCGGCCTGTTCGCGGCGATCGCGGCCGTGGCCGCCTGGAGCGCGGTCCGCGGGCGTCGGGCGGCACTGGCCTCCGACGCCGGGGCCGGGACCGGTGGTGGGGGCGCGGCCGGCGCGAAGGTCGCGGTCGCGGGCCGGGGGCTGCCGGGCGCCGGCGCGGCGGCGCTGACCACCGAGCAACAGGCGGCGATGCGGAAGCTGGGCGGCGCACTGCCCCTGTTGTCGTTCGGGACGCTGATCACCGCCGCCGTGGTGCCGCTCGCCGCCGGGCTCTACCTGCTGACCACCACCGCCTGGTCGGTCGCCGAGCGGGCCTGGCTGCAACGGCGCCCGGCGCCGGAGCGCGGCTGAGGGAGCGGGCGGCGGGGTCGGCGGGTGCCGCGGCGGCTGACCCGGGGCGGGTGCGGGCGGGCGGTGACGGCGAGGCGCACGGAGGGCGGCGTTCCAGTCCGTGAACAGGGTCTTGCGGATTGGCCGGACATCTTGGAGGATCGGCCAATCCTCCGATGGCCGCAACCCATCGTCCGGCCCGGGGCATGCCCATGGGCCGACCACCCTCGACCACGGGAGAATGCCCATGAAGCTGCTGCGTGTAGGACCCGTCGGGTCGGAGCGCCCCGCGCTGCTCGACCAGGACGGAACCCTTCGGGACCTGTCCGGGCTGATCACGGATGTGGACGGCGCGCTCCTCGCCGACGACTCCGCGCTGTCCCGGGTGCGGGACGCGGCGGCGGCGCCCGGGGGACTCCCCGCGCTCGACGCGGAAGGGCTGCGCGTGGGGTCGCCGATCGGCCGCATCGGCAAGGTCGTGGGCATCGGACTGAACTACTTCGGGCACGCCGCCGAGGTCGGCGCGGAGCCGCCGGCGGAACCGATCCTGTTCCTCAAGGCGCCGGACACGGTCGTCGGCCCGGACGACACCGTCCTGATCCCGCGCGGCAGCGTGAAGACGGACTGGGAGGCCGAGCTGGGCGTCGTCATCGGCGCCACCGCCCGCTACCTCGCCTCCGCCGAGGAGGGCCTGGCGCACGTGGGCGGGTACACGCTCGTCAACGACGTGTCGGAGCGCGAGTTCCAGACGGAGCGCGGCGGTACCTGGGACAAGGGGAAGAACTGCGAGACGTTCACCCCGCTCGGCCCCTGGCTGGTGACCGCCGACGAGATCCCCGACCCGCAGGACCTCGGTGTCCGGCTCTGGGTCAACGGCGAACTCAAGCAGGACGGCAACACCTCGGACCAGATCTTCCCGGTCGGCGAGGTCGTCCGGTACCTGAGCCAGTTCATGACCCTCTACCCCGGTGACGTCATCGTCACCGGCACCCCGGCGGGCGTGGCCATGGGTCAGCCGGAACCCAAGCCGTACCTCCGCGCCGGTGACGTCGTCGAGGTCGAGATCGACGGCCTCGGGCGGCAGCGCCAGGAGTTCAAGGGCGCGTGACCGATACCGGCGGCCGGGTCGGCGGCGTGGGAGGGGCGGACCCCCGGGGGGCGGCCCGCCCCTCCCGCCTGCCGGCCCTGGCCGGCAGGCGGGAGGCCACCCGGCCCACGCCGACGGCTCGCGTCCCGGCAGTCCTGCGCCGGCGGTTCCCGCGCCCGCCGCTCAGCCGCTGCTGCGCCGGCCGCGCGACCGTTCCTACGCCGGGTCGGCGGGCGCGAGCGTGACCGTGACGCCCTCGCGCGAGGACCGGCGGGCCGCCTCCAATACGGCCAGGCAGTGCGCCGCCTCACGCGCCGTCACCGGGGCCGGTCCGCCCTCGCGCAGGGCGGCGGCCACCGCCGCGTAGTACGCCGGATAGTCGCCCGGCGCGGTCGGCACCGGGGCTCCGCCGCCGGTCAGCGGCGATTCCCCGGCTCCCAGTCGGCCCCACAGGTGCTCGGGCTCCACGCCCCACGCCTGGCCGTCGCCCGCACCCGGCCGCAGTCCCTCGCGCAGCGCGGCCTCCTGCGGGTCCAGGCCGTACTTCACGTAGCCGGCGCGCGAGCCGAGCACACGAAAGCGCGGACCGAGCTGGGCGGTGGTCGCGCTGACGTACAGGTGCGAGCGCACGCCGCCCACGTGGGTGATCGCGATGAAGGTGTCGTCGTCCGCCTCCGCGCCCGCACGGCGCACGTCGGTCTCCGCGTAGACCCGTACGGCCGGACCGAAGAGCACCAGCGCCTGGTCGACCACGTGGCTGCCGAGGTCGTAGAGCAGGCCGCCGATCTCCTGCGGCGCCCCCGATTCCCGCCAGCCGCCCTTGAGCTGCGGCCGCCAGCGCTCGAAGCGGGACTCGAAGCGCTGGACGTCGCCGAGTTCGCCGTCGGCGAGGAGCCGGCGCAGGGTGAGGAAGTCGTTGTCCCAGCGGCGGTTCTGGAAGACGGACAGGAAGGTGCCGGTCCGCTCGGCGAGCGCGGCGAGTTCCTCCGCCTCGGCGGCGGTGGCGGCCAGCGGCTTGTCGACGACGACGGGGACCCCGGCGGTGAGGGCGGCCCGGGCCAGCGGGACGTGCGTCTTGTTGGGGGAGGCGATGACGACGAGGTCGACGGACTCGGCTCCGTCCCCGCCTTCCCAGAGTTCGGCCGCGGAGTCGGCGATCCGGATGTCGGGGTACGCCGCGCGCGCTTGGGCCCGACGGTCGGGGTCGGAGGTGACGACCGCGTCGAGGACCAGCCCTTCGGTGGCGGTGACGAGGGGGGCGTGGAAGACGGAACCGGCCAGTCCGTAGCCGACGAGTCCGACACGGAGGGGGGAGGTGGCGTTGAGGGGCATGGGTCATACTTTGGCAACAGTGTTGCGTAAGTGCAAGGAGAGGCGGCGGGGTGAACCGGGGCAATCGGGACGGCGGGGGCCGGGGCGCAGGCCAGGGCGACAGCCAGGACGGGAGCCGGGGCGGGGTGAACCTGCCGGCGGTGCGCGGGCACAACGAGGCGCTGCTCCTCGGCCTGCTGCGCGGTGCGGGACCCGGCGGACTGGGCCGCGCGGACCTCGCCGACCGTACGGGACTCACCCCGCAAGCGGTCAGCAAGATCACGGCGCGGCTCGCGGCGGAGGGGCTGGTGGCCGAGGCCGGCCGGAGCGCGTCCACGGGAGGCAAGCCGCGGACCCTGCTGCGGCTGGTGCCGGACGCCCGGCACGCGGTCGGCGTGCACCTCGACCGTGATGAGCTGACCGCCGTACGGGTCGACCTGACGGGAGGCGTCGTCGCACGCCGGCGCGGCCCGCTGGACTTCGCGGCGGGGCCGGACGCGGCGGTGGCGGCGGTGCTACGGGCGGTCGTACGGGTTTGCGACCCGGGCGGGGCCGGGGCGCCGCTGCTCGGGGTGGGCGTGGCGGCGCCCGGTCCGCTGGACTGGCGGGACGGGGTGCCGGGGAGGGTGACCGGGTTCCCGGAGTGGGAGGGGTTCCCGCTGCGGGAGGCGCTGGCGGCGGCCCTGTCGGGGGCGCCGGCGGGGGCGGGGCCCTCGGCGGGGGCCTTGGCGGTGGTGGTGGACAAGGACACGAACGCGGGGGTGGCGGCGGCGGCCGGGCACGAGGCGGGCAACTGTGTGTACCTGCACCTCGGGACCGGTCTGGGGGCGGGGCTGCGGCTGGACGGCTCGGTGTTCCGGGGGCCCCGCTCGCTGGCGGGGGAGTTCGGGCACCAGGTGCTGGAGCTGGACGGACCGCCGTGCCGGTGCGGGGGGCGGGGCTGCGCCGAGGCGCTGTGCCTGGCGGCGCTGGAGCGGGGAGACCTGGCGGGAGCCGCGCGGGTACTGGGGGAGGGGGCGGCGAACGTGGTCGCGCTGCTGGACGTGGACCGGGTGCTGCTGGGCGGGCGGGTGGTGGAGGCGGAGCCGGAGGTGTTCGTGGAAGGGGTCCGGGCGGTGCTGGCCCGGCGGCGGATCGGGGGCGCACCGTTGGTGGCCGTGGCCCGGGCCGGGGTGGCGGAGGGGGCGGCGGAGCTGGTGCTGGGCCCGCTGTTCGGACGGGGGGTGTGAGGCGCGGCCCCGGGATTCGGGCGCGGCGCCGTTGCGCCGCGCGGCCCCGGCCCCGCCGGGATTCCTGGGGCTCCGCCCCAGACCCCGCGCTTCAATCGCCGGCGGGGCCGGATCGGCCCGGCCGGCGTCCGATCAGGCGTAAAGGGGAGGCTGCGCGCGTGCCCCCGGCAGGGTCGGGGCGGGGGCGTGGGAGAGTGCCGGGCGGGGCGGGGTGATTGTCGCCTCGTCCGATCATCAACGTTTCCGTCTCATCAACGTTTCCGTCCGGCGAGCTGCGAAGGTCCTCCATGCGACTGCGCGAAGCCCTTGCCCCTCCCGCCCTGCTGGCCGCCGTGGTCCTCTGCCTGCTCGCACCCGGGCCGGCGGCCGCCGACATCGGCAACGGCGGCGGCGCCCGCCCGGTCCCCGCTCCCGCGCTGCCCTCGCGCGCGAAGGCCAGCTGCGGGGACGCCAAGAGCAGCGCCTTCCCCATCGGTGCCCGCATCCGCGGCGGCCCGGCCGTGTACCGCACCGGCGGCGGACCCCAGACCTGGTTCCTGGACCTGACCAACACCACCGCCGGCGCGTGCACCGCCATCCACCCCGTCGTCGTCTTCACCGACAAGGCCCGCGCCCTGCGCCCCGCCCACCTCCGGATGGACTTCGAGACCCCCGACGGCCCCCACGCCGTCACCTTGGAGCGCAGCGACCGCGACGAGATCATCGCCGTGTTCGACGGCGGCGCGGCGTTCCCCGGGTTCACCATCGGCGCCGGCGGCTCCCGTACCGTCCGGGTCTCGCTCGCCTTCGCCCCCGACGCCCCCCAGGGCGAGGTCCTCGCCGACGCCGCCGTCGTCCGGCGCAAGGGCGACGACGGGGAGTGGGTCGGCGAGGCGGGCGGCTACCGGTTCTCCGTCGAGGGTCCGGAGGACGAGGCCGTCGGGGAGGCGGGCGCGCTCGCCCACACCGGCCCCCGCCCCTGGGTTTCCGCCGCGGCGGCCGTCGCCACCCTCGCCACCGGTGGCACGCTGCTGTTCGGCGCCCGCAGGCTCCGGTCCCGCGCCGAGGCCCGCGCCGAAGGCTGACGTACAGGCGGCCCACGTACAGTCCCAGGGTGGAACATCAGAGTCAGCGCCTGCCGCACCACCCCGGGCAGGCCGTGCGGTCCGGCATCCCCGAGCACGGCCGCATCCCCAAGTACTACGCGGTCAAGGCCCGTATCTCCGTCCTGGTCGAGGAGCTCGGCGAAGGCGGCCTCCTGCCCACCGAGCGCGATCTCGCCGAGCGGTACGAGGTCTCCCGCGAGACCGTCCGCCAAGCCCTGCGCGAGCTGCTGCTGGAGGGCCGGCTGCGCCGCTCGGGGCGGGGGACCGTGGTCGCCGGGCCCAAGCTGGAGCAGCCGCTGTCGCTGGCGAGCTACACCGAGGGCGTGCGCCGCCAGGGCCGCCGCCCGGGCCGTCACCTCATCGGCCTGGAGCGTTTCCCCTGCCCGCCCGAGCTGGCCCGCGGCATCGGCGCCGACACCGGTGAGCCCGTCTGGCACCTGGAGCGCGTCCTGCTGGCCGATGACGAGCGGGTCGGCCTGGAGAGCACGTACCTGCGCGTCGCCCGCGCGCCCCGCCTCGACAGCGATTTCCAGCCGGATTCCTCCTTCTACGGATACCTTCGCGACCGCCTCGGCATCTCGTTCGGCGACGCCGACGAGAAGCTGGAGACGGTCCTCGCGACGCCCCGCGAAGCCCTGCTGATCGGCACCCCGCCCGCTCTTCCCATGCTGCTCATCCACCGTTTCTCGCGGGACCAGGACGGGCGTCCGCTGGAGCGGGTGCGTTCGCTCTACCGTGGCGACCGGTTCAGCTTCACGACCCGCCTGCGCCCGGAGTAGCCTCGGCCATTCCGTCACCAGAGCGAGCGAAAAGGACGCACCCTTGTCACAGGAAGATAACGGGTCTAGGCCAAGCGTCGGAGCCTGTTCACCCGCCCGCCATCACCCCGCCCCTCCCGGTCCACGGCCCGCCCGCACCGTGGACGGGGTGAGAGTCATAGTCGTCGGAGGCGGCGTGGTCGGCACCATGCACGCCTGGCAAGCAGTCGAACGCGGCCACGAGGTCGTCCAGATCGAACGGGAAGCGGAGGCGCGCGGGGCGTCCCTGCGCAATTTCGGCCAGATCTGGGTCAGTGGACGGGCCGGCGGCGAGGAGCTCGACACCGCCCTGCGCGCCCGCGAACTCTGGGAGCGGATCGGCGCGCGGGTGCCCGGCCTGGGCTTCCGCGCCATCGGCTCCCTCACCCCCGTCCGCACCTCCCGTGAACTCGCCGTCGCGGAGGCGGCCGTGGGCCGCCCGGACGCCGCCGCCCGCGGTTACGCGCTGGTCACCGCCGAGCAGGCGCGGGCGATCAACCCGGCCCTGCGCGGCGCCTTCGAGGCCGCCCTGTGGTGCGAGCGCGACGCCGCCGTGGAGCCCCGCACCGCCCAACTCCACCTGCGCGACGCCCTGCGCGCCACCGGCCGGTACACCTTCCTCCCCGGCCGCGAGGTGCGCGAGGTCGTCGGGGTCGGCGCCGTCCGCGACGACCACGGTGACGTCCACCGCGGTGACGCCGTCGTCCTCGCCACCGGAGCCTGGCTGTCGGGCCTGGTCCGCGAGCTCGATCCGGACCTCCCCGTCCGCCGGGTCCGGCTCCAGATGATGCAGACCGCCCCGCTGGGCGAGCCGCTGACCACCTCCGTCGCGGACGCCGACAGCTTCCGCTACTACCCGGCGTACCGGTCGCAGGCGCTCGACGCCCTCGACGCCGGGCAGCAGCGGGCGCCGGTCGCCGCCGCGCACAAGATGCAACTGCTGATGGTCCAGCGCCGGGACGGCGGACTGACCATCGGCGACACCCACGAGTACGAGCACCCCTTCGCGTTCGACACCGTCGAAGATCCCTACGAGCACCTCACCGAGGTGGTCGAGTCCTTCCTGGGCCGCCCGCTGCCCGCGATCCGCCGCCGCTGGGCGGGCGTGTACGCGCAGTGCACCGACACCACCCGCGTCGTCCACCGCCGGCAGGTCGCCGACGGCGTGTGGCTGGTGACCGGACCCGGCGGGCGCGGCATGACCTGCTCGCCCGCCATAGCCGAGACCACCGCGAACGAACTGGGCTGGTAGTCGACATGACAGACAAGAACACGATCGCCGCACCCCTGAACCTGATCGTCCTCGACATGGCCGGCACCACCGTCGCCGACGGCGGCCTCGTCGAACGCGCCTTCGAACGCGCCGCCGAGCACCTCGGGGTCGAGCCGGGCAGCGCGGACCACGCCGCCAAGCTCCAGTACGTCCGCGACACCATGGGCGAGTCGAAGATCTCCGTCTTCCGCGACCTCTTCGGCACGGAGGACCGTGCCCGGCGCGCCAACTCCGCCTTCGAGAGGGCCTACGGGGAACTCGTCGACGGCGGACTGATCGCCCCCGTCCCCGGCGCCCGCGAGGCCGTCGAGAAGCTCCGCGCCGACGGCCGCACCGTCGTCCTGACCACCGGCTTCGCCCGTGTCACCCAGGACGCCATCCTCGACGCCCTCGGCTGGCGGGACCTGGCCGACCTCACCCTCTGCCCGGCCGACGCGGGCGGCCGGGGCCGGCCCTACCCCGACATGGTGCTGGCCGCGTTCCTGCGCACGGGCGCGGTGGCCGACGTACGGCAGGTCGTGGTCGTGGGCGACACGGCGTACGACATGCTCAGCGGTGTCCGTTCGGGTGCCGGCATCGTGGCCGGCGTCCGCACCGGCGCCCACGGCCGCGAGGCCCTGATCGACAACGGCGCGACCCACGTCCTCGCCTCCGTCGCCGAACTCCCCGCCCTGCTCGCGGGGTCGCGCCGGCCGGCGGAGTCGGCGTGAGCGGCATCCGCTTCGACTCGGTCTCGGTCGCCTACCACGGCACCACCGTCCTGGACCGGCTCGACCTCACCGTCGAGCCGGGCGAGGTGATGGCGCTGCTCGGCCCTTCCGGCTCCGGCAAGACCACCGCCCTGCGCGCCGTCGCCGGGTTCGTGCGGCCCGTCGCCGGCCGGGTGCTCATCGGCGGCCGGGACGTCACCGGCCTGCCGCCGCACCGGCGCGGCATCGGCATGGTCGTCCAGCAGTACGCGCTGTTCCCGCACATGCGGGTCGCCGAGAACGTGGCCTTCGGCCTCAAGGCGCGGAAGGAACCCAAGGCGGGCATACCCGGGAGGGTCGCCGAGGCCCTGGAGATGACGGGGATGGCCGGCTACGCCCAGCGGTACCCGCGCGAGCTCTCCGGCGGGCAGCAGCAGCGCGTCGCCATCGCCCGCGCCCTCGCCATCCGCCCCGGCGTCCTGCTGCTGGACGAGCCGCTGTCCGCGCTCGACGCGCACATGCGGTCCGGGATGCTCACCGAACTGGCCCGACTGGACCGCGAGTTGCCCGAGGTGTCCATCCTGTACGTCACCCACGACCAGGTCGAGGCGCTGACCCTCGCCGACCGGATCGCGGTCATGGACCGGGCCCGGCTCCAGGACTGCGGCACCCCGCGGCAGCTCTACCGGTCGCCGGGCACGGAGTTCACCGCCGCGTTCGTCGGCAACGCCAACCTGCTCCCGGTGACCGTGGCCGACGGCGGCGCGGTCTTCGAGGGGCGCCCGCTGGAACTGGACCGGGGTCTCGCCGCACCCGGCGCGGGCGCCACCCTCCACCGCCGGTTCCGAGGGCGGCGAGAAGATCGTCACCGTCTACAGCGCCGACGGCCTCAAGAGCGACAAGGGCGACGGCTGGTACGACAAGGTCTTCGCCGACTTCACCAAGAAGACCGGCATCGAGGTCAAGTACGTCGAAGGCGGCTCGGGCGAGATGGTGCAGCGCGCCCTGCGCGAGAAGACCAACACCCAGGCGGACGTCCTCGTCACCCTGCCGCCCTTCATCCAACAGGCCGACGGCAAGGGCCTGCTCCAGGCGTACCAGCCGCAGGGCTCCGACAAGGTCAACGGCGGCGACAAGGCCACCGACGGCGCGTGGACCTCGGTGGTGAACAACTACTTCGGCTTCGTCTACAACAAGAAGGAGCTGACCGGCGCCCCCAAGACCTGGGAGGAACTGCTCGACGCCGGGTACAAGGGCAAGCTCCAGTACTCCACCCCGGGCGTCACGGGCGACGGCACCGCGGTGCTCGTCAAGGCGATGCACGACTTCGGCGGCAAGGAGCCGGCGATGGAGTACCTGAAGAAGCTCCAGGCCAACAACGTCGGCCCGTCGTCCTCGACCAGCAAGCTCGCGCCCAAGACCGACAAGGGCGAGCTGCTCGTCGCCAACGGCGACGTGCAGATGGACTTCGCCCAGTCCAAGTCCATGCCGAACCTGGGCATCTGGTTCCCCGCCAAGGACGGCGGCAAGCCGACCACCTTCGCCCTCCCGTACGCGGCCGGTCTGGTCGACCAGGCCCCGCACACCGAGAACGGCAAGAAGCTCCTCGACTACCTGCTGAGCGAGGACGCCCAGAAGCTGGTCAGCGAGGTCGGCGGCGGCTTCCCCGCCCGCACCGACGTCAAGCCCACCGACGCCAACGCCGTCGACCTCGCCGCGCTCATGACCGGTGTCGAGGTCTTCGAGCCGGACTGGGCGGACATCGACAAGAACCTCGCCGGTTACGTCGACGCGTGGAAGTCGGCCACCGGAGGCTGAGCGATCGCCTCCCGGTCACCCGTGACCCGCACGGTGACAGGTCCCGGCCGGAGCCACCGACGTACAGGTCCGGTTCCGCTCAGCGGCACCAACAACTGGTACTGGACGGTCGACAACCTGAAGCTCGGCTGAGCCCGGTCTCCCGCCGATCTCCCGCCCCCACCCGCCGATCTCCCCGTCCCCGTCCGGGCCGTGGACGCGCCCCGCGCCCACGGCCCGTCCCCGTTAGGGTGGTACAGACCGGAGGCCCCCGAGGTCAGAGGCACCGCAGAGCGGAGAACAGTCCCGTGGCAGAGCGCAAGCCGATCGAATCCTGGCTCACCGACATGGACGGAGTCCTCATCCACGAGGGCACCCCGATCCCCGGCGCCGATGCCTTCATCAAGCGGCTGCGCGAGTCCGGCAAGCCCTTCCTGGTGCTGACCAACAACTCCATCTACACCCCGCGCGACCTGCACGCCCGGCTCAACCGGATGGGCCTGCACGTCCCCGTCGAGAACATCTGGACCTCGGCGCTCGCCACCGCCAAGTTCCTCGACGACCAGCGCCCGGGCGGCACGGCCTACGTCATCGGGGAGGCCGGCCTCACCACCGCCCTGCACGACATCGGCTACATCCTGACCGACCACGAGCCCGACTACGTGGTCCTCGGCGAGACTCGCACCTACAGCTTCGAGGCGATGACCAAGGCCGTCCGCCTCATCAACGGCGGCGCCCGCTTCATCTGCACCAACCCGGACGAGACCGGCCCCTCCATCGAGGGCCCGCTGCCCGCCACCGGCGCCGTCGCCGCGCTGATCACCAAGGCGACCGGCAAGCAGCCGTACTTCGCGGGCAAGCCCAACCCGCTGATGATGCGGACCGGTCTGAACGCCATCGGCGCGCACTCCGAGACCAGCGCCATGATCGGTGACCGGATGGACACCGACGTGCTCGCCGGGCTGGAGGCGGGCATGCAGACCTTCCTCGTCCTGACCGGCCTGACCACGGTCGAGGACACCGAGAAGTTCCCCTACCGCCCCACCAAGACGGTCGACTCCATCGCCGACCTCGTCGATCTCGTCTAGCCCGCCCGGAGGGCGCCGCTCGGGGCGTACGGCTGACTCGTACGGCTACACGTACGGTCCAAGGGCGCGCCGCTCCGGATGCGGAGCGGCGCGCCGCGCGTGAATCTCCTTGTTGAGGAGGTTCACCATGCGCAGTGCTCTGATCGCTCTCCGTACCACCGGGGTGGCCGTCGCCCTGACGGCCCTCACCACGGTGACCACGCCCGCGGCCGTCGCCGAGGACTGGGGCCGCGGCGGCGTCTCGGTCCGGCCCGACCCCGCCGAGCCCGGCGACCTGGTCAAGCTGGAGGTGCGGGGCTGCGACGGCGGCTGGGCGTCGGCCAGAGCCTCCGTCTTCGTCTCCGAGGTCCACCTGTCCGCCGGACACGAAGACCGCCACGCCCTGTGGGGCGAGGCGCTCATCGCCTCGCACGCCCGGCCCGGCTCGCACGAGATCCGCGTCAAGTGCGACGGCCGCGACGACCGGGTCAGCGGCACCCTCCGCATCCGCGAGCGGCACCACCCGGACCCGCACCAATCGCCGGTCTGGCCGGTCCACGCGGGCGGCGGCGCGATGGCCGCGGAGGTCGCCAAGACGACCGAGCTGGCCGCCGCGCCGGCGAAGAAGAACCACGGCGGTGACGGCCCGGGGCTGCCCCAGACGGTGATCGGCGCCGTCCTCGCCGCCGTCGCCACCCTCGCCGTCGCGGGCAGGGCGCTGGCGCTGCGCCGCCGTCGCAGCGGCGAGTGAGGGTCCGCCGGTGAGCGAGGAGCCCCGGGGCTCCGGCGGCCCCCGCCTGCTGACGTTCGCCGCGTGGACGGTGCTGGTGCTCGGCCTGTGGCTGTGGGGACGGGAGATCACCGGGGTTCCCGTACCGCCCGCGGGGCAGGCCGGGGGCGGCGGGGCGGCGGCCCCGGGCCTGCCCGTGGCGCACACCCCGCTGGCGGCGGCCCCGCCCGCGCGGCTCGACGTACCGTCCCTGGGCATCCAGGCGCCGGTGATCACGCGCGGCCTCGACCGCGAGGGGGCGATCGAGCCGCCCCCGTACGAGAACCCGGGCACGGTCGGCTGGTGGAGCGGCGGCCCCCAGCCCGGCAAGGCCGGGACCGCCCTGCTGGTGGGCCACGTGGACACGCGGGCCAAACCGGCGGTGTTCTACGGATTGAGCACGGTGCGGCGGGGGGACAAGGTCGGCGTGGTCCGGGCGGACGGCTCGGTGGCCGAGTTCACGGTCGAGGACGTACGGGTCCACGAGCGGGCGGGCTTCGACCCGCAGAAGGCGTACGGCCCCAAGGTGCCGGGCCGCGCCGAGCTGCGGCTGGTGACCTGCGGCGGGACGTACGACAAGACGGCCAAGGAATACTCGGCGAACGTGGTGGTCTCCGCCTATCTGACGGGCGTGCGGACCAGACCCGGTACGGCGGTGTGAGGGACGCGAACGAAGAAACCCCCGCAGCTTTCGCTGCGGGGGTTTCTCCCGTCTGTGCGCCGCCAGGGACTCGAACCCCGGACCCGCTGATTAAGAGTCAGCTGCTCTAACCAACTGAGCTAGCGGCGCTTGCTGACAGGGAAAACTCTACCCCACCTGTGGGAGTGCTCAGGACCAGCCGCGCCCGCGTTGTCCGATTAACCCATGTTTGAGGGGTTTGTCGTGCACGATATGTCTGGGCCGAGCCGAATCTGATGCCCCGCCAGACGCGTGCCCGGCCGGACGAGGTGGACGAGCAAGGGGAGTGGACGGAACGCATGACGACGCAGCCTCCGGTGCATGTGCAGATGGCGCCATCGATGCCGATGCCGGTCTTCGAGGAGTACGAGCCCGCGGGCGACTGTGTCTGCCTGGGCTGCGCGCAGCGCCGGCGCGCCCTCGCCCGCGGGCGGGCCATACCGCTCCGGGACGGCGGACACCCCGCCGTGCGCGGCGCCCGCCGCGCGCTGGTCCTGGCCACGGCGGCCGGTGTGGTGCTGAGCGGTGGCGGCGCGACCGCCCTGGCGACGGCGCGCCCGGTGCCCGGGCCGGGGCCGTTGAAGCCGACGGTGCCGGACCCGGTGAAGCCGACGCCGCCGCCGGGGCACGCGAAGCCGGGTGGTCCGGGTCGCGGGAAGCCCGACGGTGCGGGGCAGGTGAAGCCCGACCGTCCGGGGCACGGGAAGCCGGGCGGGTCCGGGGTCGGGACGGCGGACGGCCCCGGCTCCCCGCAGGGCGGACGGGCCCCGCTGCACGGGCCGAAGGGGTCCCCCGCCAGGCCGCCGGGCCTGCCGGGCGCGCCCACGGCGGTGCGGCGGATCGACCGGGCGACGATCATCAACCGGGCGAAGGTGTGGGTCGAGGAGCAGGTCCCGTACAGCATGTCCGACTACTGGTCGGACGGGTACCGACAGGACTGCTCGGGCTTCGTCTCGATGGCCTGGAACCTCGGCTCGAACGAATGGACCGGCAGCCTCGACAAGTTCGCCAAGAAGATCACCAAGGACGAGTTGCTGCCCGGCGACATGCTCCTCTTCCACAACCCCTCCGACCCCAACAACGGCTCGCACGTCACCCTCTTCGGCGGCTGGGTCGACGAGACGCGCACGCACTACATCGCCTACGAGCAGACGCGCCCGACGACCCGCACGCTGGCCACCCCGTACGGGTACTGGAACAACGCGACGAAGTACCTGCCGTACCGCTTCACCGGGGTGACCGGCGGGCTCCTGCCGGACGGGCCGGGCACCGACCCCAAGCCGACGGCTCCCGCCACCTTCCCCGGAGCGGGGATGTTCGGGCCGGGGGCGAACAACGAGTACGTGGCCCGCCTGGGCCGGATGCTGATCGACCGGGGCGGGCGCCGTTTCTACCCCAAGGGCCCGAGCACGAAGTGGAGCGAGTCCGACCGGCTGGCGACCCGGGCGTTCCAGACGGCCCAGGGCTGGACGGGCGCCGAAGCCGACGGCATTCCGGGCGCGCACACCTGGCGGCTGCTGGTGGAGGGGCAGGGCAACGACATCGTGCCCCTGCCCGACGCCGCGCCGGGCCCGGGCGGGCACCCCGCCCATCCGGGCCCCGGCGGGCACCCCGCCCATCCGGGACCTGGCGGGTACCCCGCCTACCCGGGGCCGGCGGCCTTCCGGCCGGGGCAGTCCGGCCCGGCCGTCGCGGCCCTCGGCCGCCGGTTGGTGGAGAAGGGGTTCGGCAAGCACTACACGTCCGGCCCGGGCCTCGCCTGGAGCGAGGCCGACCGCCGCAACGTCGAGGCGTTCCAGCGCGCGCAGGGCTGGCGCGGTGCCTTGGCCAACGGCTATCCGGGCCCGGAAACCTGGCGCCGGTTGTTCGCATGACGGAGGCAACGATGTACCCCACGCGCACCACGACCACGACGGGCACCTTCCCCGTCCCCCCGTTGCCGACGGCGACCGCGACGCCGCCGCCGGCCGACCCCCGCCGGAGCCCGCGCCCGGGGCGCTGGACCACCCGACACCGCCCGGCCCCGGCCGCCCCTGCCCGGACGGCGCCACCGCCCGCCGCCGCCCCGGCCTGGTCCCCGGCCTGGCCCTCACCCCCGGCGGAGCCTCCGACGGTGGTGCCGCCGGCGGCTTCGACGTCGGAACCGGCGGGGGCGCCACCCCCGGCCCCGAGCCCCGGCCCGATCCCGGCGGCGGCTTCGGCGTCCGAGCCGGGCCGGGCGGTGGTGCCGCAGGCGGCTTCGGCGCCCGAGCGGGTCGCGCCTCTTTGTTCCGCTCAGTCGGGCGTCTCGGCGGTGCTTCGGCCGTCGGTGTCGTTTGGTAACCCGGTGTCGGTCGGAGTGCCGCAGGCGGCTTCGGCGCCCGAGCGGGTCGTGCCCACGTCCCAGGCCCCGAGCCCGGGCCTGGCTCCGGCGGGTGCGTTCCCGAGCCGAAGCCACGTCCCGGCTCCGGAGCCGGCCCGGGCGGTGGCGCCGCAAGCGGCCTCGGTGTCGGGCGTTTCGGCGGTGGTTCGGCCGCCGGTGTCGGTGGGAGTACCGCAAGCGGCTTCGGCGTCCGAGCCGGTCGCGCCCCTTTCCGCCGCGCGGTCGGCAGCCACCGCCCCGGCCTACTCCCCGGCCCCGGCCCGGAGCCAAAGTCCGGCTCCGGCCCCGACGCCGGCGGTGGTGCCCGGTCCGGCCGCGCCTCCGGCGACGACGCCGCCTTCCGGCCCGACTGCCGAGGCGGCCGCACCCCCGGCGGCCTCGGCCCCGCCCCCGACTCCCGGGGGCACCGTCTCGCCGTCGGCCCGGGTGGTGCCGCCGGCCCCGACTGCGGCCACCGACCCGGCTGCGCAGCCGAGCCGGCCCTCCTTCCGGACCCCGGACCTCCACCGGACCTCCGACGCGACCCCGGCCCACGCCGGGGCGGCAACCCTGGCGCCCGCCCCGACCC
This sequence comes from Streptomyces sp. NPDC058279, assembly GCF_042881255.1. NCBI lineage: Bacteria > Bacillati > Actinomycetota > Actinomycetes > Kitasatosporales > Streptomycetaceae > Streptomyces > Streptomyces sp. NPDC058279. Next base: position 141,422 of record NZ_JBHVYA010000008.1, read on the forward strand.
CGGCGGCGGCCCTCGCCGCGCACCGGCAGCCGACTGTTCCCGAGTCCCCGGACGCCCACCCAGCTCCGGCCCCCGCCCGGGCGGCGGCCCCGACCACAGCTCCGGCCCCGCAGCCGACTCCCGCGGCGGCCCTCGCCCCGCACCGGCAGCCGGCTGGCGCTGCCTCCCCGGACGCCCACCCAGCTCCGGCCCCCGCCCGGGCGGCGGCCCCGACCACAGCTCCGGCCCCGCACCCTGCCCCCGCCCCGGTGGCCTCGGGGTCGGCGCCGGGTACGGCGGCGGAGCCGAGCCCGGGGGCCGAGGCCGGTGGGGGTGTCGAGCGGCACGACCGGTCGGAGCGCGACGGGGTGCTCGCCGCGGTCCGCGAAGCCGAGTGCCCGCACCCGCACCCGCACCCGCACCCCGACGGCATCCCCGCCGCCCGCGCCCAGGGCGAGTCCGGCTCGTACATCCCCCACCCCCAGGCCCCGCACAAGCCCGGCATCGTCGCCGATCTCGTCGGCCGGGCCGTCGCCCGCGTACTGGACCCCAAAACCGAGGAGGACCGCGTCGAACCCGTGCGCGGGACCGCCGTCACCGAGGTACCCGTACACCTTCCGTTCCTCGGCCGGGTCCGCCCGCCCGCCCCGGCCCCCACCCACCGGCCACAACCCCCCGCGCCCCGCGCCACGCCGCAACCCGCCGGCCGCCGCGTGCCCCGGGGCGACGACGGCCTCCGCGAGCACCGCGGGCCCGTCCTGCCCGGGTGGTTCGCCGTCGGCATCGGCGGACTCGCCCTCACCGGCTGTACGGCGGTGCTCTGGCGGGCCGGCGCGGTACCCGACGTCCTCGCCGTCGCCTTCGGGGCGACCCCCCGCGCCTATCACGGGCTGCCCGCCACCTCCTGGCCGCCGCTCGCCTTCCTCGGCGTCGTCACCCTGCTCGCCCTCGGCGGACTCGGCCGCGCCAAGACCGGCCACGCCTGGGTGCTCACCCTCTTCGGCCGTTACCGCGGCACCGTCCGGCGGACCGGGCTCACCTGGGTCAGCCCGCTCCTGCTGCGCCGTCGGGTCGACGTACGGCTGCGCCACTGGCGCAGCGAACCGATGCCCGCCGTCGACGCCGGAGGTCTCGCCCTCCAGGTCGTCGTCCAAGTGGTCTGGCAGGTCAAGGACACCGCCCGGGTCACCTTCGCGGTGGCCGACCACACCGAGTACCTCGCCGAACAGGTGGAATCGGCCATGGCCCGGGTCCTGTCCCGGCTGCCCGCCGACGCGTTCCACGAGGACGCCCCCACGCTGCGCGACGCCGAGGCCGTCGGCGACGCGCTGACCCGGATGGTGGCGGCCGAGACGGAGGCCGTCGGGATCGAGGTGTTCTCCGCCCAGCCCACCCGCATCGAGTACGCCCCCGAGGTCGCCGAGGCGATGCGCCGCCGCCGGGTCGCGGCCATCGACGCGAAGCACCGGGACACCGTCCTGACCTCGGTCATCGACGCCGTCGACGACACCGTGCACCGGCTCACCGCACGCGGGATCGTCGAGCTGGACGACTACGAGCGCAAGGCCCTGGTGAAGGACCTGACCGTCGCCTTCTACACCGGACGCGCGGACCAGTAGCCGTCGGGCGAGGGCGCGAGGAATGAGGAACGGGTGGCCGGTCACGACCGGACCACCCGTTTCCCCGTTGGTATGGACATGGCCAACTCCCGTCAATAACCTGGAACTTGGTCTAGACCTGAATGCCATCCCCACCGCACCGCTTCTCGCCGCACAACCGCACAACCGCACAACCGCACCGCGCCCCACCCACCGCGTGCGCACGCTTTCCCGCCTGACTCCCCCCACGTTCAAGGAGCATCATGCGTCTCCTCCGCATGCCCAAACGGTCCGCCGTCGCGCTCAGCCTCGGCATCCTGGCCACCGTCACCTTCGCCGGCGCCCCCACCGCCAGCGGCCACGGCTACACCGACACCCCGATCAGCCGCCAGAAGCTCTGCGCCGACAAGGCCGTTCCCGACTGCGGTCCCATCCAGTGGGAGCCGCAGAGCGTCGAGGGCTACAAGGGCTTCCCGGCCGCCGGCCCCGCCGACGGCCAGATCTGCTCCGGCGGCCACAGTGAGTTCGCCCAGCTCGACGACCCGCGCGGCGGCACCTGGCCCGCCACCAACGTGACCGCCGGCCAGAGCTACTCCTTCCGGTGGCAGTTCACCGCCAACCACTCCACCACCGACTTCAAGTACTACGTCACGAAGAACGGCTGGGACCCGAAGAAGCCCCTCACCCGGGCCTCCCTCGACCCCCAGCCCTTCCTCACGGTCGCCTACAACGGCGCCCGCCCCGCCATGACCACCGTCCACCAGGGCACCATGCCCAGCGGGAAGACCGGCCGTCACATGATCCTCGCGGTCTGGACCGTGAACGACACCGCGATGGCCTTCTACGCCTGCTCCGACGTTCAATTCTGACGCTACGTCAGCTAACCTCCGGCGGCATGCGGACGACACCCGAAACCGTCGCGGAGCTCATAGCGCGCCAATGGGGCGACCACCGGCCCGGGCTGAAGTACGAGCACACCGTCCTCACCCACCACCAGTGCGCCCAGCAGGCCGCCGCGCGCGCCGCGCTGCTCGTCGACCTCCTGCCGCCGGGGGCCGAACCGCACATCGGGGTGCTGCTCGACAACACCCCCGAGTTCCCCTTCTGGCTCGGCGCGGCGGCCCTCGCGGGGGCCGCCGTCGCCGGGATCAACCCCACCCGGCGCGGCCCCGAGCTGGCCCGCGACATCCTGCACACCGACTGCCGCCTCCTGATCACCGAACCCGCGCACCTGCCGCTGCTGCGCGGCCTCGACCTGCCCGGCGTGCGCGTCCTGGTGACCGGCGGCGAGGAGTACGCCGACCTGCTCGCCCCCTATGCCGCCGCCACCCCGGGCGCAGCGCGTCTCGGCGGCGGCCCGGGCGCAGACTCCCGCCTCCTCCTCTACTTCACCTCGGGCTCCACCGGCGCCCCGAAGGCGGCCGTGTGCGGCCAGGGCCGGCTGGCCGCCGCGGGCGCCTCGCTGGCCCGCACCTTCCACGTCACCCCGGACGACGTCCACTACGTCTGCATGCCCCTCTTCCACGGCAACGCCGTCATCGCCGACTGGCTGCCCGCCCTCGCGGGAGGCGCCTCGGTCGCGCTGCGCCGTCGCTTTTCGGCCACCGCGTTCCTGGACGACGTACGGGCCTACGGGGCGACGTACTTCACCTACGTCGGCCGGGCCGTCCAGTACCTCCTGGCCACCGAGCCGCGCCCCGACGACCGTGACCACACCCTGCGCCTGGGCTTCGGCACCGAGGCCGGCGCGGTCGACGCCGCCCGTTTCGCCGAGCGGTTCGGGGTCCGCCTCGTGGAGGGCTACGGGGCGACGGAGGGCGGCGCCTCCGTCCAGCGGACCCCCGACACCCCGACGGCCGCCCTGGGCCGGGCCGCACCCGGGGACGACCTCGCCGTCGTGGACCCGGAGACGGGCGAGGAGTGCCCGCCGGCCCGACTGGACGGCCGGGGCCGCCTGCTCAACGGGGAGGAGGCCATAGGCGAACTCGTCAACCGGGGCCGCAGCCTCTTCGAGGGGTACTGGCGCAACCCCGAGGCGGAGGCGGCCCGCACCCGTGAGGGCTGGTACTGGACCGGGGACCTCTTCTTCCGCGATCCCGAGGGCTTCCTCTACTTCGCCGGCCGCACCGACGACCGGCTGCGGGTCGACAGCGAGAACCTGGCGGCGGCGGTGATCGAGAACATCCTGTCCCGCTGGTCCGACGCCTCGGCGGTCGCCGTGTACGCGGTCCCGGACGAGGTCGCGGGGGACCAGGTGATGGCCGCCCTCGCGCTGCGCCGGGGTGCGGCCTTCGACCCGGACGCCTTCACGGCGTTCCTCGCGGCCCAGCCCGACCTCGGTACGAAGATGGCCCCCCGCTACGTCCGTGTCCTCGACGCACTGCCCGTCACGGCCACCAACAAGATCCACCGGGTCGCCCTGCGCCGGGCCGGCTTCCTCGTCCCCGAACCGGTCTGGTGGCGCGCGCCGGGCTCCGCCGGCTACCGACCTCTGGACGGCGGCGCCCTGCACGGGCTGCTGGCGACGTACGAGGCCCAGGGCCGCCGGCACCTCCTGGCCGGCTGAGGCAACCGGCCGGGGCGGTCGCCCGTCTCACAACGGGGGGTGTGCCATGAACGGGAAGACGACGGCGGCCGTCGGCCGGTCGGTGGCGGTCGGGGCGCTGTGCGCGCTGCTGGCCGCCTGCGGGACGCACGTCGCGGGCCGGTCGGCCGCCCCACCCCCCGGCGTACCGGCCCCGCCGACCTGCGCGCCCAACCTCCCGACCGAGGAGGAGACGGGCGGTGTCCCGAACCTCCCGACCGAGGAGGAGACCGGCGGCGCCCCGAACCTCCCCACGGAAGAGGAGACGGGCGGTGCGCCGAACCTCCCCACCGAGGAGGACACGGGTCCGCCGAACCCGCCGACCGACCAGGACGACGGGGTCCCCGGGCCGCCCACCGACGGCGAGCCCACCGACAGCGAGCGGCCCTGCCAGGTGGTCGACGGCTGGTACGACATGACCCGCGACTTCAACGACTACTACGCGCGCCACCGCACGGACGAGGACACCTTCATGCCGGCGGGCAGCGTCACGCGGGTGCGCATCCGCAAGGCGGCCGGCACCAATGAGGCGTGGATCACGTTCTCCACCGGGGCGGTCGGCAAGGGCGAGGGGGAGGACGCCCGCCGGGTGGCCAGGGTCTTCGGCGCCTGGCGGCAGGAGGTCTTCGGCGACCGGGGCACGGTCGGGGTGCGCACGGAGCAGGACGTGAAGGTGACCACGTCCTGGTGATTCCCGGCCGTTGCCGGCGGTCCCGGTATTGGTTTTGAGCACCCTCGGGGACCAGGTAGTATTTTCTCTGTCAGGCGCCGCTAGCTCAGTTGGTTAGAGCAGCTGACTCTTAATCAGCGGGTCCGGGGTTCGAGTCCCTGGCGGCGCACCTGTACTTCGGGCGGTCACCGGTTCACCGGTGACCGCCCGAAGTGTTTTCCGGCCTCGATCTCACATCCCCCTGGCCCATCCGTTCTCACAGCGTGAGCGACAGCAGCAGCGGCGCGGCCTTCCGGTTCAGCGCGTCCGCCGCGGCCCGCAGTCGGTGGGCGTGCTCGACCGGCATCGACAGGGCCAGGCAGCCGACGGAGGCCCCGGCGGTGATCGGGACGGCCGCGCAGACCGTGCCGACGGCGTACTCCTGGAGGTCGAGCACCGGGACGGTGGCCGGCTGGCTGTCGAGCTTCGAGAACAGGATCCGCTCGTTCACGATGGTCTTCGAGGTGAGCCGGGCGATCTTGTGCCGGGCCAGGTGGTCCCGACGCCCGTTCTGGTCGAGCTGGGTGAGCAGGCACTTGCCGACGGCGCTGGCGTGCGCGGCGGAGCGGAAGTCGACCCACTCGTGCACCTTCGGGGTGCGCGGGCTGTCCGCGAACTGGGTGATGCGGACCTCGCCGTCCACGTACCGGCTGATGTAGACGGCCGCGCCGACCGAGTCGCGCAGCCGGTCCAGGGTCTCCTGGAGCTTCTCCTGCAGCGCCTGCTTCCGGTCCGTCCCCGAGCCGAGCAGGACCAGTGAGTCCCCTATGGCGTAGGCGCCGTCGGACACCTGTAGGACGTAGCCCTCCCGGCGCAGCATGAGGAGCATCGGCGCGAGATGGGCCGCGGGCAGGCCGGTCTCACGCGCGATCTGTGCGTCCGTCACGCCACCGGTGTGGCGCGCGATCGTTTCGAGTACGCGAAGGGCGTACTGCACCGAATGGAACGGCGCGGTCGGCTCGGGCTTCAGCGCCACGGTTTCCCCCTACCAGGTTGTTACCGCTTGCCCTACCACGATAGCCATCAAGAGGCCCATCCGGAGCGCCTGTTGATGAGATTGATGGCTCAATCAAGTCGCTTCTTCAGCAGGTATCCGGCTGGCATATGCCAAAGGCAAGATCATCATGACGGTCTGCCGGGAATGCCCGGCCTTCACCCACGGTTCGACTTCTTCGTATGGACGTGAAGGAGAGCGGCATGGGACGGGAGCGACGATGAGTGACGCCGGGGACGCCAGGGACAGCCGGGCGGGCACGGACGCGACAGCGGACCCGAACACGAGTACGGGGGTGGTGTCGGGCGCACGCGCGGGCGCGGGCGGCGAAACCGGCGCGCTCGCGGCGGACCCGATCCGGGGCGTCGCACGGGGCCGGGCGCCGATCCCGCTCTCGGTGCTGGACCTCGTCACGGTCGGGGCGGGCAGCACCGCCCACGAGTCGCTGCGCACCAGCGTGGCGATCTCCCGGCTGGCGGAGTCGCGCGGCTACCACCGCCACTGGGTCGCCGAGCACCACTCCATGCCCGGCGTGGCCAGCTCCTCCCCGGCGGTGATCCTGGCCCACCTCGCCGCGCACACCTCCCGCATCCGGCTCGGCTCGGGCGGTGTGATGCTGCCCAACCACGCCCCACTGGCCGTGGCCGAGCAGTTCGGCACCCTGGAGGCGTTCGCCCCGGGCCGGATCGACCTCGGCCTCGGCCGCGCCCCCGGGACCGACCCCGGCACGGCGGCCGCGCTGCGCGGGCCCGGGCGGGCGGAAGAGGCGCACGACGAGTTCCCGCGCCGCCTCGGCGAACTCGTCCGCTTCCTCGACGACAGCTTCCCCGACGGGCACCCGTACGCCCGGGTGCACGCCGTGCCCGGGCCGGTGCAGGGTCCGACCGGGCGCCCCCCGGTGTGGCTGCTCGGTTCCTCCGGGTTCAGCGCCCGCCTCGCCGGCGAACTGGGCCTGCCCTTCGCGTACGCCCACCACTTCTCGGCGGCCGGCACCCTGCCCGCACTCGACCTGTACCGCCAGAGCTTCCGCCCCTCGGCGGTGCTGGACGCCCCGTACGCCGTCATCGGGGTCTCGGCGCTGGCCGCCGACACCGAGGAGGAGGCGCGGGCCCAGGTGCGCACGGGCGCGCTCTCGATGCTCCGACTGCGCTCCGGCCAGCCCGGGCTCGTCCCGACGCCCGAGGAGGCGGCCGCGTACCCCTTTTCGCCGGCGGAGCGGGAGTTCGTCGACGGCTGGACGGCGAACATCGTCCACGGCACGGCCGAGGAGGTCCGTTCCGGGCTCGACGCGCTGGTCGCGCGGACCGGGGCGGACGAGCTGATGCTGACGGCCAACGCCCATGGCGGGGCGGCCCGATTGCGTTCCTACGCGCTCGTAGCAGATGCGTACGGGATGCCGGTGGAGGGCTCGCTTCCGGCTTGAGCGAAGGAGAACGGGGTTCGGCTGGTTCGTTGCGGAAACCTTGCCGGAGTGTGGCTTAGGGGAGGCTTAAACCGCTCGTCACCAGGTGTGGCGGGCGGTTTCTGATGTGCGCTCAGGCCTCTGACGAGCGGATTTGATCGCCGAGTGGTCTAGTCCTTCTTTGGTCCAAACCATTGACGGCGGCGCGGAGTGATCGCTATCACTTCTCTCACCCGAAGCTGACGAATCCCCTCCCACCCCCACGGAGTCAGTTCATGCACATCCGTAAACCCCTCCTCGCGGCCGCCGCCACGGCCGCGCTGGCAGCCGGAGCGCTGGCCACCTTCGCGGGACTCGGCACCGCACAGGCCGCGGGCACCACCGGCGGCGCCCCCGCGGCGGCCGCGGCGGCCGCGGGCAACGTCAAGATCGCCTACTACGACCAGTGGAGCGTGTACGGGAACGCGTTCTACCCCAAGCAGCTCGACACCCGCGGCATAGCGGGGAAGCTGGACGTCATCAACTACTCGTTCGGCAACATCCACCCCACCGACCTCACCTGTTTCGAGGCCAACAAGGCCGCGGGCGACGACAACAACGCCAGTGCCGGTGATGGGGCGGGCGACTCCTACGCCGATTACCAGAAGTCGTTCGGCGCGGCGGACAGCGTCAGCGGGGTCGCCGACAAGTGGGACCAGCCGATCGTGGGTGTCTTCAACCAGTTCAAGCAGCTCAAGGCGAAGTACCCGAACCTCAAGATCAACATCTCGATCGGCGGGTGGACGTACTCGAAGTACTTCAGCGACGCGGCCAAGACCGACGCCTCCCGCAAGAAGCTCGTCTCCTCCTGCATCGACCAGTACATCAAGGGCAACCTGCCCGTCGAGGGCGGCTACGGCGGCCCGGGCAGCGCGGCCGGGATCTTCGACGGCATCGACATCGACTGGGAGTACCCCGGCTCGGCGGGCGGCCACCTCGGCAATCACTACGCCCCCGAGGACAAGCAGAACTTCACCCTGCTGCTCAAGGAGTTCCGCACCCAGCTCGACGCCTACGGAGCGGCCAACGGCGGCAAGAAGTACCTGCTCACCTCGGCGCTCCCGGCCGGCCAGGACAAGATCAAGTACATCGAGACGGACAAGATCGGCGCGTACCTCGACTACGCGAACATCATGACCTACGACATGCACGGCGCCTGGGACGGCGACGGGCCGACGTACCACCAGTCGCCGCTCTACCCCTCGGCGGCCGACCCGACCGACCCGATCGCGCCCGGCACCGAGAAGTACAGCATCAAGAACGCCATCGACTCCTGGCTCGACGGCAACCCGGCCTACGGCATCACGGGCGGCTTCCCGGCCGCCAAGCTGACCTTGGGCTACGAGTTCTACTACCGCGGCTGGAAGGGCGTCCCCGCCGGGACCACCAACGGCCTCGCCCAGCCGGCGACCGGCCCGTCCGCCGCCCGGCCCACCAGCCAGCAGGCCGGCATCGCCGACTACAAGGAACTCGGCGGCATCGTCGACAACCCGGCGACCACCTTCTGGGACGACCAGGCGAAGGCGTCGTACTTCTACAAGGACGGCGAGTTCTTCACCGGCCTGAACCAGAAGTCCGTGCAGGCCCGGGTCGACTACGGCAAGCAGCGCGGGCTGGCCGGCGCGATGATGTACTCCCTGCTCGGCCTGGACGACAAGGCCACGCTGCTGAACCAGATCTCCACCGCCCTCGGCGGCCCCACCCAGCCCCCGGCCACCCCGACCCCGACCCCGACCGCGACCCCCACGCCGACCTCCACGCCCGGTCCCACGGCGACCCCGACCCCCACCGCCACGCCCACCACGGGCTGCGCCGCCCCCGCCTACGTCGCGGGCACGGTCTACACCGGCGGCAGCGAGGTCTCCCACAAGGGCCACAAGTGGAAGGCCCAGTGGTGGACGCAGAACGAGGAGCCCGGCACCACCGGTGAATGGGGTGTCTGGAAGGACCTCGGCGCCTGCTGATCGCCCCCCACCCCGCGCCGAGCGACCCTCCGCCCCGCACCCCGTCCAGGGGTGCGGGGCGGAGGTGTGCGCGCTCAGCCGTCCTGCGCCGGCGGGCGGGTACCGATCATCTCCGCGATGCGCTCGGGGGCCACCGCGCGGGAGTAGAGCCAGCCCTGGCCCGTGTCACAGCCGACGCGGCGCAGCCGGGCCGCCTGACCGGCCGTCTCCACGCACTCCGCCGTCACCGTCAGGCCGAGCCGGTGGGCCAGCTGGACCAGGGCCTCCACGATGGTCTCGTCGGCCGGGTTGGGGTGGGCGCCCTCGTCGTAGCGGAAGCCGCGCACGAACGAGCCGTCCAGCTTGAGCACCGACACCGGCAGCCGGCTGAGGTAGGCGAGGTTGGAGTACCCGGTGCCGAAGTCGTCGATGGCGATCCGCACGCCCATGTCGCTCAGTGCCTGGAGCGCCTGCAGCGGCCGGCCCGCCGAACCCATGACCGCCGACTCCGTCAGCTCCAGTTGGAGCAACTGCGGCGCGAGCCCGGTCTCGGCGAGGATCTCCGCGACGTCCCCCACCAGGTCCGAGTCCCAGACCTGCCGCACGGCCACGTTCACCGACACGAACACCGGCGAGTCGCTGGGCTGCTCGATCTGCCAGCGCCGGGCCTGCCGGCAGGCTGTCCGCAGTACCCACTGACCCAACTGGACGATCGAACCGTCCTCTTCCGCAATTCCGATGAACCGATTCGGCGTCAACGTCCCGAACTGCGGGTGGTTCCAGCGCACCAGCGCCTCCACCCCGCGCACCGCGCCGCTCTCCAGGTCCACCAGCGGCTGGTACTCCAGCTCGAACTCGCCCCGCTCCACGGCCGGCCGCAGCGTGGACGAGAGCGCCTGCCGGGTCATCCGGTGCGCGTTGCGCTCGGGGTCGAACAGGGTCCAGCGGGCCTTGCCGTCGGCCTTCGCCCAGTACAGGGTCGTGTCCGCGGCCTGCATCAGACCGGTCGCCGAGGTCCCGGCGGCGGCGCGTTCCACCACGCCGATGGACGCCGACACCGACAGCCGCTGCCCGGCCAGGTCGAACGGCTCCTGGACGGCGGCCAGGACGCCGCGCGCCAGCTCCGCGAGCTGCTCGGTGCCGGTGGAGTCCTCCACCAGCAGGGCGAACTCGTCCCCGCCGAGCCGCGCCACGAGGTGGCCGCTGGTGCGCCCGTAGCCGGCCTGGTCGGCGCACTGGGTCAGCCGGGCCGCCACGGCGGTCAGCAGCCGGTCGCCGACCCGGTGGCCGAGGGTGTCGTTGACCGCCTTGAAGCCGTCGAGGTCCAGGTAGCACAGGCCGATCCGGCCCGTTCCGCCGTCCTCGTACGAGGCGGCCTCCAGGGCGGCGGAGAGCCGCTCGAAGAACAGCGCCCGGTTGGGCAGGCGGGTCACGGGGTCGTGCATCTGGAGGTGGCGCAGCCGGGCCTGGAGGTCGCGCCGGTCGCTGATGTCGGCAACGGACAGCAGGACGTCCCGGGTTCCGGGTACGGGCCCCAGCGTCACCTCCGTCCACAACGAGTGGCCGTCGGGGTGTTTGAGTCGGCGGGTGCAGCGCAGCCGCGCCTGACGGCCGCGCAGCACCTCCTGGTAGGCCTGCCAGGTACGGGCCTCCGCGGCCAGGTCGACCAGGTCCGCCGCGGCCCGCTCGACGAGTTCGTGCGGGGCGGAGCCCAGCAGTGCGGCCAGGGCCCGGTTGGCCGCGACGACGTAGCCCTCGCGGTCGACGACGGCCATCGCGAGGTGGGCCGCGTCGAAGGCGGCCCGGAAGTCGCGCGAGCCCGGCGCGGGCCGGGAGGGCGAGGTCAGCATCGACGGATCCTCCGGCTCGCTCGACATGCCCGGCAAGGCCGGCACTGCTGGGTGACGCTCCGTGACGGCCGATCGGATGCGGTCGGCCGCCGAACCGGGTCCCTCTGAGGTTCCGCTCACCGTTGGCTCCCGCAGTGCTCGTGAGTGTCCGTGCAGGAAAGTGTGCCGATCATAGAGGCTGCCGGACGGCCCTATCCAGCGGCGTCGCCGGTCGGAGGGGCGTACTTCGGTGGGATGACGGTGTGATGACGGTCCGTCTGCCCGATCACGGGCGATCGTTTCTGCGCGGCGGTGAGCGTGCGGAGTCCGCCGCTGATCTCCGGTGATCGGTCGTGACGTTCTGTAGACAGGGTCGTGAACTGTGGGGGTCACCGACTTGCCCCACCGCTCACTCATGTGGGGCACCGGAACAGGGCATAAGTAAGACAATCGCCTCAAGGTGGACGGAAGGGTACGAATCCACCACCGGAGGTCGATGTGCCGCCCCATCAGACACCCGGGGGAGTGGACCATCCCGGCATCCGAAGTGCCGCGGCGGTCCTCACCTCCATGGCGGCGGTCGCCGCCATGTCGCTCGTCGCCACCCCCACCGCCGCCGCCGCGTCCGGCGCCGGCCCCTGCGCCCTGACCCGCACGGCCGCGCACCACTCCCTCGGCCTGGACACCTGGAACCGTGCCTACCCCAAGCCGGTCCGCACCCTGAACGCGGTCATGGTCTTCCTCTCCTTCCCCGACCACCGCGCCACCGTCACCCCCGACGAGCTGACCGACGACTACTTCCCCGCCACCAGCAACTTCTTCGAGCGCGCCTCGTACGGACGGTTCCGCCTGGTCCCGCACCCGCAGAAGCGGTGGATCGCGATGCCCAAGCCGTCCACGGCGTACGGGATGCAGCGCGACTGGGCGCCGGAGGCCCGGGCCGCCTACCTGCGGGACGCGGTCGCGGCGGCCGACCCCGCGGTGGACTTCAGCCGGTACGACATCGTGTACTTCGTCGCCGACCCCAACGCGCCCGGAGTGGACTCGGACGCCACCAAGGTCGTCAACTTCGATCGGCCCCTCATCGCCGACGGTACCGAGCTGAGGCGGATCGTGACCGTCTTCGAGCGGCATCCGCCGGACCGCAACGTCCTGGCGCACGAGACGGGGCACGTCTTCGACCTGCCCGACCTCTACCACCGGCCCACGGACGGCAAGGGCGACTGGGACACCTACGTCGGGGACTGGGACGTCATGGGCAGCCAGTTCGGCATGGCCCCGGACCTGTTCGCCTGGCACAAGTGGAAGCTGGGCTGGCTCGACGCCTCCCAGGTGGACTGCGTACCGTCCGGCACCTCCCTGCACACCCTCCAACCGATCGCCGAGGGCGTCCCGAGGGGCGGCTCCGGCGGCACCCGGCTCGCGGTGGTCCGCACCGGACCGGGCAGCGCCATCGCCATCGAGGCCCGCGGGTCGGCCGGCAACGACGGGGACACCTGCACCGAGGGAGTCCTCGTCTACCGCGTCCGCAACGAGGCGGCCTCCGGCGGCGGCCCGATCGAGGTGCTGGACGGCCACCCGCGCACGGAGGCGTGCTGGGACCGCTCGGTCTACCCGCCGCTGGCGGACGCCCCGCTGGAGGTCGGGGAGGCGTTCACGGTGCCCGGGGAGCGCATCCGGATCGAGGTGGCGGACCGCACCCCCTCGGGCGCGTACACGGTCAAGATCACGACGTAGCGGTCCGGGCGCCGGAACCCGGGCACACGAAAGAGGCCCCCACTCGCGTGGGGGCCTCTTTCCGTCTGTGCGCCGCCAGGGACTCGAACCCCGGACCCGCTGATTAAGAGTCAGCTGCTCTAACCAACTGAGCTAGCGGCGCCTGCTGACGTCGTAGACATTAGCATCCCGATCGGCGGAACGAAAAATCGATACCTGCAGGCGGGCGGCGTGCAGGAACGCCCAGAGCAGGGCGTCCGGCCCGGGCAGCCAAGGCCGCCGGGAGTCCGGGGCCACCAGCCAGCGCGAGGGTCCGGGCGTCGCGACGAGGGGCGGCACGGTGACGGCATCGCCGGGGCCGTGGCAGATCGGGGCCGCCGCGTTCGGGCTCCATTCCTCCCACGCGAGCAGGGCGGGCAGCCGCTGCGCGGTGCCCGGCGCGGTGAAGAGCAGGATCCGGCCGCGGTGCACGGCGGCCGGCCCGCAGCCGGGGCCCTCGGCCCAGAGCAGGTCGAGCATCCGCCGGCCGAGCACGAGCGGAACGTTGACGACGTCGAACGCGGTCCCGCAGGGCAGCACCGCCGGAGCGGTGGGCCGCTCCTCCCAGGCCGCGAGGGCGCCGCGCGGGTGGGTGCACGCGGAGGCGAGCCAGGAGGCGCCCTCGTGGGTGACCTGGGTGGCGGGGGCGGGGCGGACGTCGAGGGCGGGGCAGCCGGTCAAGGTCGTCATGCCCCAGGTCTACCGCCCGTAGTGAGGCAACTCCCCGGAGTTACCGAATTCCGGGACAACGCGGGGGGACCGGGAGTATGGTGCGCCCCGCATATGCCACGGGCCCGCGTGCGCGGCCCGCACACGGCCGCCCCGCCCCGGGCTACGCGTCCTCCGCCCCGCCGCCGCGCAGCAGGCTCTCGCCGAACTCGATCATCTTGACCGCGTAGTCCTCGGTCCACTCCGCCTGTTCGGCGATCGCGGAGGCGGGCAGCCGGTCGAACCGGCGGCGGTCCGCGAGCTGCGCCGCCGCCAGCGCCTGGAACTCGACGGCCCGGTCCTGCGCCGCCCGGAAGGCCAGGGTCAGCTCGGTGGCGCGGGCCAGCAGCTCCCGCGGGTCCTCTATCGACTCCAGGTCGAAGAAGTGCTCGGGGTCCGAGGCCGCCTCCGAGGGCTCGAAGAGCAGCGGCGCGGGCCGCAGCCTCCGCTCGGTCCGCTCGGGCTCTGCCATGCCTGTCCTCCTGGGTGCTGCGCGCGAATGCTCCGGGCCACCCTCCATTGTCCAACGCCCCGCAAGGGCGCACGCCCGCTCGCGCGCGCCCGGGGGAAGGGTTAGGCGGACACGCCCTCGGCCGCGCGCTCGGACGCCAGCGCCGCGACCTCGTCCAACTGGGCCGCCAGCTCGTCGGCCAGGCCCTCGGGGGCCTGGAAGCCGTCCGGGCCGACCAGCGCGTTGATGCCGGCGACGGCGACCCGGCGCTCGGTGGGGAGCATGCCGAGGCGGGTCAGGACCGGCAGCAGCATCTCGGCGGCCGGGGCGCCGCCGGTGGGGCCCGCGCTGTAGCTGAGCAGGGCGACCGGCTTGCCGGCCCACTCCTTGTAGAGGAAGTCGATGGCGTTCTTGAAGGGCGCGGTGAAGGCGCCGTTGTACATGGGCAGGACGAAGACGAACGCGTCGGCGGAGTCGACCAGGGCGCTCCACTCCAGGGTGTGCGGGTTGGCGTAGACGCCGCTGGAGGCGTACTCGGGCTCGTCGAGGAAGGGCAGGGCGATCTCGGCGAGGTCGACGGAGGTGACGTCGAAGCCGCCGTGGGCGCGGGCTTGCTCGCTGACCCAGGCGGCGAGCGGGCGGCCCGAGGAGGTGGGACGGGTGGCGGCGGAGATGACGTGCAGGCGGGTCATGGGTATGAACTCCCGTGAGGCGTCGGTGAACTGATGAGGCAACAGTCTGTTGATTGATGTGTCACCAAGGAAAGTCACCGTTGCGTGATATGTCAACTAGGTAGGTGACGTATCACCAACCTGTTTAGAGTGGACCCCATGGCCGAACCCCCGGAGCCCGCGCCGCGTTGGCTCACCGAGTCCGAGCAGCAGGCGTGGTACGCGTGGCGGCGGATGTTCCCCCTCGTCGACGCGGACATCGCGCGCGACCTGACGCGGGACAGCGGGCTCTCGGAGGCGGACTACGACGTGCTGTCGGTGCTCGGCTCGACCGAGGGCCACCGCATGCGGATCAGTGTGCTCGCGCACCTGATGCAGTGGTCCCGCAGCCGGCTCTCCCACCAGCTCACCCGCATGGAACAGCGCGGCCTGGTCCGCCGCGAGGACGTGGCGACGGACGCCCGCGGCGCGGAGGTCGTCCTGACCGCCTCCGGCACCGGGGCGATCCACACGGCCGCCCCCCTGCACGTGGAGTCGGTCCGCCG
Organism: Streptomyces sp. NPDC058279; assembly: GCF_042881255.1. Classification (NCBI taxonomy): domain Bacteria; kingdom Bacillati; phylum Actinomycetota; class Actinomycetes; order Kitasatosporales; family Streptomycetaceae; genus Streptomyces; species Streptomyces sp. NPDC058279. Next base: position 156,629 of record NZ_JBHVYA010000008.1, read on the forward strand.
CCACCTGATCGACCTCCTCACCCCGGAGCAGCTACGCGTCCTGGCGGAGGTCGGCGAGGTGTTCCGCACCCGCAGGGGCATCACCCGCAAGGGGTCGCCGCCGCGCGCGGAGTGACGCGCGACGGCGAGGGCGAGGCGTTACGGGCGCCAGGGGATGCGGTGGTCGGACCAGAAGTCCCAGGTGGCCATCATCGCCTCCCACCCGTCCGGGAACTTCACCGTGACGCCCAGCTGGACCGGTTCCGTCGACGGGTGGTCGTCCAGGAGGGACGCGACGCCCGCGCGGGCCACGATCACGCAGGCGTGCCGGTGGCGGGAGGCCAGCACGCACAGCCGGCCCGTCTCCAGGTGGAAGGCCGTGGCGTCGGGGCGGCCCGAGAGGGGGTGGAGGACGACCGTGAGGTCGTACTCGCGGCCCTGGAGCCGGTTCGCGGTGTCCACGGTGACGCCGTTGACGCCCAGGCCGGCCAGCGCCGCGCGGACCGCGGCCGCCTGGTCGCGGTGCGCGGTGCCCACGGCGATCCGGTCCGGGGTGAGCGGGGTCGGACCGCCGGGGTGCTCGTCCTGCGTCACCGCCCCCCGGTCCAACGCCCGACGGACCACCAGCGCCACCGCCGCGACCGCCTCCGGATCGGTGCGCGGGGTATGCCGCTCGGGCAGCTCCAGCAGGCCCCACCCCGACGCGGCGGCCTCGTCCAGCACCCGGTCCGGGCCCGACCCGTCGGATGCGACCCCGTACGACAGCCGCCGCTCGCCCGGACCCGTACCGCTGCGGAACCGGCTGTACGGGTAGAAGGCCCGCGAGACCAGCGGCGCCGCCGACGCCGGGAGCCGCCACGACACCGGCAGCCGGTGCTGCGGCAGGTGCGGGTTGTGCGCCAGCAGGGTGGACACCGCCGAGGCCGAAGGATCGTAGGACAGCCCCGCCCACTGTTCGGCGCCGACCACGCTGAACGGGTCCAACTGCCCCGGGTCGCCCACGAACAACGCCCGCTCGAACAGCCCCGCCACGGCCAACAGCGCGTCCGAGCGCATCTGGTACGCCTCGTCCACGATGGCGTGCTCCCACGGCTCGGCGTCCTTCACGTACGCCCACTTCGCCGCCGTCGACACGGTGATCGGCAGCTCCGCGAGGTCACCGGGCTTCGCCGAGAGGGTGACCGACGGCAGTTCGCGCAGCGCCGGGTCGTAGGCGTCGCCCTCGCTGCTGTGCAGCCGGCCGACCTTGAGCTCGGGGTCCTTGTCGTGCAGCCGCAACACCAGGTCGTCCACCTGGGCGTTGGTCTGCGCGACCACCATCAGCCGGCGCCCGGCGGCGGCCAGTTCGCGCGCGGCCCGCACCACCAGCGTGGACTTCCCGGCCCCGGGCGGGGAGTCGACGACCACACCCCGCTCGGTGCCGTGGAGGGTGTCGTGCAGGATGGCGGCGGTCGCCCGGGCGGCCGCCGCCCCCGGGTCGAAGGCGGTCAAAGGATGTCTCCGTCGGTGACGGGGTCGGGGAGGGGGAGCGTGGCGGTCGCCGACCCGGGCGGGCCGCCGTGGGTCCACGGGGTCCGCTCCGGATCGGGCAGCTTCGGGCCGCCGCGCGCATCGTGCTCGAACAGCGTCCAGCAGAGTCGGTCGCCCTTCTCCGGCACCGTGCCCGGTGCCGGTTCCCGGCCCGAGCCCATCTTGTCGAGCAGGCGCAGCACGATCCCCCCGGTCTCGTCGAAGCGGACGAACTCGGCGGCCTGCGGGCGCCCGTCCAGCGAACGGAACACCTTCACACCGCTCCCGTCGGTCAGTTGCGGCCGGTCCTCGGTGACCACGGTGACCAGCGGTCTCGGGCGCGGGCGCGCCGACTGCGTCCACTCCATGGTCACTTCGGTCACCTCGCCGGCGAACGCCTCGCCCGCGAGGCGGCGGCCGGCCATCACCAGGGGGTCGTCCAGCGCCTCCTGGGCGTCGAGCCGCACCTGCTCCGTCTCCCGCGTGGCCAGCTTCTGCGCCGCCGTCACCGCGTCGTCGCGGCGCGGCTGCGGCGGCTCGCCGGCCCGTACGCGGTCGCGGTGGCCGGTGTACGACCAGCGGTCGCGGGTCCACCGCTCCTCGGTCCGCTCCCCGGCGGGCAGGGCGCGCAGCAGGTCCAGGGAGCGCCACACGGCGTCCCAGGTGGGGCGCAACTGCGCGCCGACCAGCTCGCGCACCGCCCGCTCGGCCCGTTCGACGGCGCCCCGATCGGCCGCGGTCGCCTCGGCGCCCTCGGTACCCGCGGCGCGCGCCGCGTCGTAGCGGGCCATCGCCGGGGCCAGCAGCCTGTTGTCGAAGGCGGGGTCGGTGGCGGGCCCGGCGGGCGGGACCAGCAACTGCCCGTCCCGGTCGCGGGCCAGTTCCGCGCGCAGCGCGGCCTCCGCCCCGCTCTCCCCCTCGGGCGGGGCGATCCAGGCCAGCAGCGCCCCCAGGTGCTGGTCCTCGACGCTGCTCTGCCCGGTCGCCCAGTGCCGGGACAGCAGCTCGGTCGCGGACAGCAGCAGGGCGGAGCCGGGCACCCGCGAGCGTTCGGCGAGGTGGGTGAACCAGCGCCCCAGCAGCGGGACTTGGGTCGGTACCGGGTAGGGGTTCTCGGGGTCCTCCTCCGCGGTGCGCCGGAACCGCATCGACCGCCCGAGCAGCCGGACGTATTCCACGCCCGCCCGGCTCGGCACGATCAGCTGCGGCGCGTCCACGCACAGCTCGGTCTCCACCTTGACCCGCTTGCCGGTCTCCGGGTCGGTCTCGGTGCGCTCGGCCGGCTCGACGACGTCCGCGTACCCGTCGATGTACGGCATCACCTGCCGGGCCAGCTCCGCCAGGAACTCCCAGCGCAGGTCCCGGTCCCGCGGCTGCGGTATGACCAACAGGCACGGGTCGTCCCGGTCGGTGCCGACCAGCGCGCCGAGCGGCGCACCGGCCTCGCCGGAGGTGGTCAGCGGTACGAGGACCAGCGGGCGCTCGCTCAGGTGCCGGTGCCGTACGGTCGCCAGGGCCTCGGCCCGGCCCGAGCGGACCGCCTCCAGTCGCGCGAGGGTGTTCAGCAGGGGCATGCGGAGTCCTCCGGGTCCGGCGACGGGGTGCGGCCGGCCGCGAGTGCCAACGCCTCGGCGCGCAGCCGGGCGGCTCGGTGCAGCGCGGACGCGGTCGGGTCCTCGGCGGGCCCGGCACCTCCGGCGGCCGCCAGGGCCCCCTCGACGGTGGTCAGCCCGCCCAGCTCGGCGCGCAGGGACCGGCCGAGCGCGCCCACCTCGTCGGCGGCGCGGGCCCGCTGCCGGCAGTGGAAGGCCAGCTCGCAGGCGGCCAGGCATTCGGGGGCGTAGGAGGCGGGGACCGCCGAGACGGCCTCGGTGAGCTCCTCGACCGACCGGGCGGGATCGAAGCACAGGTGCTCGGGCAGCAGGGCGGCCAACTCCTCGACCCGGGTCAGCCGCTCCAACTGGCGCCGGGTGACGGCGCGCTCCCGGCGGACGTCGACCAGCGCGGCGGTCGGCAGGTTGGAGAAGTCCTTCGGGCACACCAGCACCACCTCGTGGCCCACGGTGGCCCCGGGCAGCTTCTCGGCGGTGCCCTCCAGGGCCAGGACGTACACGGCGGCCTGCCGGGCGGCGGCGCCGACCTTCGCCGGGTCGGCGCTCCCGTCGATCATCGGGAACGACTTGATCTCCACGACCGTCCAGCGGCCGTCGGGGTGCACCACGACGGCGTCCGGCTCCAGGTACGCGGGGGAGCCCGCCACCTCCAGGGCCAGCATCGGGTGGTCCAGCAGCGTCCAGGCGCCGGCGGCGGTCGCCTCGCGCAGCGCGAGCGCGGTGCGGGCGGCCCGGCCCTGGGGTCCGGCGGCGGTGAGGTCGGGGACGAGGGCGGCCGGGCCGGGCGGGCCGGGCGGCTCGGTTCCGGCGCCGAGGCGTTCGTACACCAGGCGCAGCAGCTCCGCCCCGCCGTCGCCCTTCACCTTGGCCTCGAAGGAGTTGCCCCGGATGATCGCGAACTGTGACTGGCCGAAGGCGGAGGGCGAGCCGAGGGCCGAGGCGAGGGCCGTCTTGTCCACGCCGGCGCCGTCGAGCAGGGCCCGTCTGCCGCAGCCCGGGTTGGCGGCGAGCGCGGCGAGCGCGCGGGCGTCGAGCGGGCGGGGCGGCACGGCCGGGCCGCGCAGGTCGGCGAGCCGCTGCCGCAGGGGGGTCTGCTGCGGTGTCGTCTGCGAAGGGACGCGGGGCGGGTAGGAGCTCACGGGCGGAAGTGTCCCATCCGCCACTGACAATCGTGGCCCTCCGGCCGAAATCCGGCTGCGTCGCTCGGGGAGGCGTGGCCGGTGGGGCGGACGCGGCGCGGTGCTCCGTCGTCGCGTCGTGGATGATGGACGGACGCATCCGTACCGATACGGGAGCTTTCCGTACATCGGTCAATCCATCCACCCGGACCGGGAGAAAAGCACATGGCCCCCCGCATCCTGCTGGCCCGCCACGGCCAGACGGCGTGGTCCCAGCTCGGCAAGCACACCGGACGCACGGACGTGCCGCTGCTGGAGGAGGGTCGGCGGGGCGCGAAGCTGCTCGGCGAGCGACTGGCCCGGGACCCCTGGGCGGGCCTGCGCGGCCTGGAGGTGCGCACCAGCCCGCTGGTCCGGGCCGCCGAGAGCTGCGACCTGGCGGGCTTCGGGGCGCAGGCCGAGCCGTGGGACACGCTGATGGAGTGGGACTACGGCGACTACGAGGGCATGACCCCGGCCGAGATCCAGGCGGTCCGGCCGGGCTGGCTCATCTGGCGCGACGGGGCGGCCGGCGGCGAATCCGTCGCCGATGTCGCGGCCCGCGCGGACGAGGTCGTCGCCTGGGCCCGCTCGGCCGAACGGGACGTCCTCGTCTTCGCCCACGGCCACATCCTGCGCACGCTCGCCGCCCGCTGGCTCGGCTTCGAGGCGTCCTTCGGCGCCCGTATCCGCCTGGACCCCACCTCCCTGTCGGTCCTGGGCTGGGCGTACGGCGCCCCCGCGCTGGAACGCTGGAACGACACGGGACACCTGGACGGTTAGCGGGCGCGTCAAGTGGCTCGCGTCATACCGCCGTTGTGGGTCGGCTGAGAGGATCGACCCATGACGATCACTTCCGTGGTGCTGCGGCGCCGAGTGGACGACCTCGAACGGGCCCTGCCCTTCTACGAGAAGCTGACGGGCGAGACGCCGGCCCGGTTCGCCTTCGCGGGGCTGGAGCTGGCGAGCGTGGGACCGTTCCTGCTGTTCACGGGACCGCCGGAGGTCGCGGCCCGGTTCGCCGGGGTCTCGGCCACCCTCGGCGTCGCCGACCTCGACGCGGTGGTGGCGACCGGGGTGGAGGCCGGGGCGGAGTTGGTCGGGGCGCCGACGGACACGCCCAACGGGCGGCGGGCCGTCCTGCGCCATCCGGACGGCGCGGTGTACGAGTACGTCGGCACCTGATCCGCGCGCCGCGCGCCGCGCGTCAGAGTGCCGCCTGGCGGGAGAGGAACGCGGCCACGCGCGGGGAGCGTTGGTGGGGGAGCAGGGTGCGGGCCGTCGTCGCCAGCATCGAGCGGATACGCGTCGACTGGACCTCGGCGAGCAGGTCCAGCACCCGCCCGCCCGCCCAGGCCGCCTCGTCGGGCGCCCCCGCGTGAGCCAGGTCGCCGGCGAGTTCGGCGGTGTAGAAGGCCACGTTCCGCGCGAAGTGCGGGTCCTGGAGGTCCGCCGCGCGCCGGGCGTGCCGGGCCGCACGCGCGTGCTCCCCCAGCGCCGCCCAGCAGCGGGACTCCAGGGACTCCAGTTCGGCCTCGCCGAAGAAGCTCATCCACTCCGGGTCGGCGCTCGCCTCGCCCCGCGCGAACTCCGCGTGCGCCCGCGTCAGGGCCTCCTCGCAGGACTTCCGCTCGCCCAGCCCCGCCCAGCCGCCCGCCTCCCGCAGCGCCAGCAGCGACAGCAGCCGCGGGGAACCCAGCGAGCGCGCGGCGCGGCGGCCCGCCTGGGCGGCGCGCACCGACTCGCGCGCCCGCCCGCAGTCGCGGGCCAGGAACGCCATGTTGCTGAAGGCGTGCGCCTCCAGGGCCGCGTTCCCCGCCACCCGGGCCGTCGCCAACGCCTCCGCGTAGTGCGAGCGGGCGTCCTCGAAACGGCCCGAGTCGTGGGCCAGCCAGCCCACCGAGACGGCCAGTTCCCCGGCGCCCGCGTGCAGCCGGTCCTCGGTCGACTGGCGGGTCGCCCCCGCGTCCAGCAACGCGTAGGCGGCGCGCAGCGGTTCGGCCGCTCGCCGGTACAGTGCGTCGGCCCCGTGCCGGTCGTCGAGCAGTCGGATCTGGCGCACGGCGTCCTCGACGGCCGCGGCCTCCGCCGCGCCGGCCCGGGACGACGGCCGGCGCGAGTCGCCGGGCACCGTGAGGCCGAGCGTCGCGGCCGCCACGGTCGCGGAGCCGCCGGCCATGAACGCGCGACGCAGCACGTCACTCTCCTTGGAACGGGGGACGAAGGGGGTGGGGGTGGGGGCGACCGGCGCAGGCGCGGTGCGCCGGCCCGAGCGGCCGCGCACCGACTCGCGCGGGAAGAACCCGAGATCGGCCGTCGTACGACCCGGGAACATGTGCAGGAACACCCGCTCGTAGGCGTAATTGGGGCAGCGGATCTCGCCGGACTCGACCCGGCCGATGTAACGGGCGTCGCAGGAAACCGTTTCGCCGATCTCGCGTGCCGCGCGGCGCACCATGGCCGCGAACTCCGCGGGGGAGTGGGCGCCGCGCAGCCGCCGGAAGGCGGTGTTGGGTGAGTGGGGGGACGCCGCCATGGACGTGACCTCTCTGGACTTCGGGCTGTGTAGACGCTGGTGCCCGGCGGGCACGAACGTACCGCCGCCGGCGGACCGTTCATGCGATGTTTGCCTACAAAACGGATATCTCACCCGTGATCCGCCATGAACTGCCATCCTTTGCGGCAACGTTGCGCCGCACCCGTTGACGTTCCGCCGCGTTGAACCCATGCGGAGTGGCTCGTACGCGGATCGAGGAGGGGTTCCCTTGATGGAGGGCGGCATGGAGAGCACTGGAACGAACACCGCGCCCCGGCCGGGCGCAGCCCTGACGGCGGGAGGACCGGCCGACGCGCCCGATCTGGTGACCGTACCCACCCGCCAGGGCCTGGAGGCGGTCGACATCATCCGCCGGGCGACCGGCCGCACCGCTCCGGGCGTCGGCCCCGTCCTGCACGACGGGTCCGGCGACACCCTGGGCTTTCTCGTCCCGCCCGGTACCGCCGACGCCTGGGACCTGCCGGGCAGCGCCTGTACGCAGACCAACGGGCGGGGCATGCGCTTCGGCGACCTGACCGGCGGCGCCGCGGGCGCCCCGCCCGCGGCCGGGGACCCCGCCTGGCTGCTCCCGCCGGAGGCCGTGGGACCGGTCACCGACCCCGACGTGCTGCGCGCCGCGCTCGGCGAGGCCGCCCGGCTGATCGAGGCGGCGGACAACTGCCGCTGAGGCGCTGACCGGCCAAGACGCCGACAGGCCGGGCGGGCGCACCGGTCATAATGGGGCAATGGCCGGTAAGAGCAGGGGCAAGCGGCGCGGGGCCGAGGAGGCGCTCGTCGGGCAGGTGGACGGTGGTCTGGCGGAGCTGGTGCCCGACCGCGAGCGCGCCCGGGCCTGGACCCTGCTGATCGACGGGGCCCCGCAGTCACACGTCGACCTGGCCGACCCGCTCCACCTGGACTTCGCCTACCAGCGGCGGATCGGCCACCTCATCGACCTCGTCGCGCCCGCGCGCCGTCCGCTGAACGTGGTGCACCTGGGCGGCGGGGCCCTGACCCTGGCCCGCTACACCGCCGCGAGCCGTCCCCGCTCCACGCAGCAGGTGGTGGAGATCGACGCGGCCCTGGTGGCCTTCGTACGGGAACACCTGCCGCTGGACCCGCAGACGCGCGTCCGCGTCCGGGCGGTGGACGCGCGGGCCGGGCTGGCCAAGGTGCCGGACGGCTGGGCGGACCTGGTCATCGCGGACGTGTTCAGCGGCTCCCGCACCCCCGCCCACCTGACCAGCACCGAGTTCCTGGACGACGTGCGCCGGGCGCTGGCGCCCACCGGGTGGTACGTGGCGAACCTGACGGACGGGCCGCCGCTCGCCCATCTGCGGGGCCAGATCGCCACCGCCGCCTCCCGCTTCGGCGAACTGGCGCTGGCGGCCGACCCGGTGGTGTGGCGGGGGAAACGTTTCGGCAACGCGGTGCTCGTCGCCGCCGACCGGGAGCTGCCCGTCGCGGAGTTCACCCGGCGGGTGGCGAGCGACCCGCATCCCGGCCGGGTGGAGCACGGCCGGGCCCTGGCCGACTTCGCGGGCGGGGCCACACCCGTCGCCGATGCCTCGGCGGTGCCCTCGCCGGAGCCCCCGCCGTCGGTGTTCCGCTAGCCGGCCCCGGTCCCGGTCTCGCCTGCGGCCCCGGTCTCGCCCGCGGCGGCGGCCGTGGCGCGCAGCCGGCGTTTGTCCGGCTTGCCGCGGTCCGTCAGCGGCAGGGCCGGCACCCAGAACACCGCCGTCGGCCGGTGGTCGGGGGCCAGTTCGGCGACCACCCGCGCGCACGCCCCGGCGGCGGCCTCGTCGGTCGGGGCGTGCCCGGCGGCCGGGACCAGGAAGGCGCACACCTGCTCGCCGGTGACGGCGTCCGGCCGGCCGACCACCGCGGCCTCGGCCACGGCGGGGTGCCGGGTCAGTGCCGCCTCGACCGGGCCGCAGTAGATGTTCTCGCCGTCCACCATCACCACGTCCTTGACCCGGTCGTCCAGGTACAGGTAGCCGTCCGCGTCGAGGTGCCCGAGGTCGCCCGTGCGCAGCCGGCCGTCGCGCAGCACCCCGGCCGTCAGGTCGGGCCGCCTCCAGTAGCCGGCCATCACCGTCCCGGAGCGCACCCACACCTCACCGGTGGTCCCGGGCGGGAGCGCCGCCGTCCCGTCCGCGCCCCGCACCTCCACCTCGACCCCGGGCGCGGGCCGCCCGACCGACGCGAGCAACTCGGGGCGGGTGGTTCGGGCCGCGTCGTGGTCCGCCTCCGAGAGCCGGCAGATCACCCCGGCCTCGTTCATCCCGTACCCCTGGCGCCAGCGCACCCCGGGGCCCCAGCGGGTCAGCGCCTGCCGCAGCCGTTCGGGGGCGATGGGGGAGTCCCCGTACGAGACGCGCTCCAGGCCGGGCACGCCCCGGGCGGTCAGCGGGTGGTCCAGCAGCCGGTACACCATCGAGGTCGTCAGGTAGGTGGAGACGGGCCCGAGCCGCCGGCAGGCGGCGGCGAACCCGCCCGGGTCGAACGGGCCGCCGAGGATCTCCGAACGGCCGCCCGCCCGCAGTTGTTCGAGGCAGCGGCCCCCCGAGCGCTGGGCCAGGGAGGTCACCGACAGGTAAGCGGTCTCCGCGCCGCGGGCGCCGTCACGGGCCGCCAGCGCGGCGAAGGTGGACGCCACCCCCTTGGGCCGCCCGGTCGTGCCGCCCGTGTAGGTCACCCGGGCCACGTCCTGCTCGCGCGCCCGCACCGGCACCGGCCGCGCTTCCCGGCCGGCGGCCCGCTCCAGCAGCCCCGCCAGGGTGATCCGCGCGGCGCCGGTGTCCGGGACGGGGGTGTCGTGGACCACCAGGACCGGTTCGCAGTCCCGCAGGAGGAAGTCCAGGCCGTGGGTGGCCGGCCCCACGCTCACCTGGGTCAGCCGCGCCCCCAGCACGTGCGCGGCCAGCCGCACCGGCAGCGCCTCGTACGGGTTCCCGGCCGTCACACAGGCCAGCCCGGTCCCGCGCCGCACGCCGAGCTCCTCCAGGGCGCCGGCCAGCCGGTAGGTCAGGGTCAGCACGTCGGCGTACGACAGCAGGACCGCACCGGCGCCGATCGCGGGCCGCTCGGCGTACCGCTCGCACGCCCCGACCAGCTCCGCGACGTACCGCGCCGCACCGCCCATGACCACCGCTCCCCTCGTTCGCCGCGCCCGGGGCGACCGTATCCCTACCGTTCGTCGTCCCTGCCGTTCGTCATCCTCACCGTTCGTCGACCTGCACGCGCGGCGCCTCGTTGAACCAGGTGCAGAACACCGATGCCTCGCGGCCGTCCCGGGTGAAGGTGACGCGGATCCAGTAGTCCTGCTTCCACACCTGCATCCGCCAGCCCCCCGCCGGCGTGGCGGAGACCAGTTCGGCGGCGGTCGCGCCGAGGTCGAAGACGACCCGGCCGCCCGAGACGGTGTACCCCTTCACGTCCTCGGACTCCCCCGCCGCCGCCCGGCGGGACGGCGACGAGGACTTCGACCCGGCGGCGGAGGGCGGGAGCGTCACGGAGGCGGAAGCGGACGCGGAGTCGGAGGCACCGGCGGACGGCGAAGGAGACCCGGGCGACGGCGCCGGCGTACCCGAGGGCGACGCCGGGGCCGCGGGCGTCTGCGAACCCCACGTGGAGGACGACAGCGGCAGCGCGGCCAGCGGAACGGCGCGCGGGGGATCGTAGGCCGTTCCGGACATGACGGTGTGGACGCCCCACCACGACAGCGTCACCGCCGCCCCCGTGGCGAGCGTCCAGGCGAACGCGTGCAGAAGACCCCGGTGCATGAGGGCACATACTGCACCACGCGACCCAAAGGTCGACCGACACCCCGCCCGGTAGCCCGAATGGACTACGGTGCCGCCATGGCAAGTGTGCTCGTGGTCGAGGACGACCAGTTCGTACGTTCCGCCCTCATCCGGCACCTGACCGACGCCTCCCACGCCGTGCGCAGCGTCGGGACGGCCCTGGAGGCCCTGCGGGAAGTCGCCCACCACCGCTTCGACGTGGTCATCCTGGACCTGGGCCTGCCCGACCTCGACGGGTCCGAGGCGCTCAAGATGCTGCGCGGCATCACCGACGTACCGGTCATCATCGCGACCGCCCGGGACGACGAGGCGGAGATCGTCCGGCTGCTCAACGACGGCGCCGACGACTACCTCGTCAAACCGTTCTCGGTGGAGCACCTGTCCGCCCGGATGGCCGCCGTGCTGCGCCGCTCCCGCGCCGCCGGCGCCGAACCGCCCCCGCGCGTCCTGCGGGTCGGCGGGCTCGCCATCGACCCGCTGCGCCGCCAGGCGGAACTCGACGGGGCGGTACTGGACCTGACCCGCCGGGAGTTCGACCTGCTGGCCTTCCTCGCCGGGCGACCAGGCGTCGTCGTGGCCCGGCGCGAGCTGCTCGCCGAGGTGTGGCAGCAGGCGTACGGGGACGACCAGACCATCGACGTCCACCTGTCCTGGCTGCGCCGCAAGCTCGGCGAGACCGCCGCCAACCCCCGCTACCTGCACACCCTGCGCGGGGTCGGCGTCAAGCTGGAGCCACCGCGGTGAGGCGGCGGCCGTGAGGTGGGCGCTGGTCAAGGTGTGCCTCGCCGTCACCGCCATGGTGGTCATCGCGTTCGCCGTCCCGCTCGGGCTGGTGGTGCGGGAGATGGCCAGCGACCGGGCGTTCTCCAACGCGGAGCGGCAGGCCGCGAGCATGGCGCCGACCCTGTCCATCACCACCGACCCCGGCCAACTGCGCAAGGCGGTCGAGTCCACGCAGATGGGCGCCGCCCAGCGGATGGCGGTCCACGTCCCGCCGATCGGCGACCGGGTGGCGGTGGACATCGGCGCGGGCTGGGCGGGCCCGCGCGCCGTGGCGGAGACCCGGCGGATGGGCCGGGCCACGACCGCCTCGGTGGCGGGCGGCGGATCGGCGCTCCTCCAACCGACCGCGCTCGGCTCCGGTGACATCGCGGTCATCGAGATCTACGTACCGGAGAGCGAGGTCAGCAACGGGGTCACCACCGCCTGGCTGGTGCTGGCCGGGGTCGGGCTCGCGCTGATCGTCGGCTCGGTGGCGGTCGCGGACCGGCTCGGCGCCCGGCTGGTGCGCCCGGCGGAACGGCTCGCGGACGCCGCGCACCGGCTGGGGCAGGGGCGGCTCGGGGTGCGCGTGCCGGAGCAGGGGCCCAAGGAATTGCGCTCGGCGGCCGTCGCGTTCAACGCGATGGCCGACCGGGTGGTGGAGCTCCTCGCCAACGAACGCGAGTTGGCCGCCGACCTCTCGCACCGGCTGCGGACGCCGCTGACGGTGTTGCGGCTCAACGCGGCCTCCCTCGGGGACGGGCCGGCCGCCGAGCAGACGCGGGAGGCGGTGGAGCAACTGGAGCGGGAGGTCGACACGATCATCCGCACCGCCCGGGAACAGCGCTCCCCGGCCGGCGTGGGCGGTCCCGGGGCGGGGGCGGGCTGCGACGCCTCGGAGGTGATCCGCGATCGGATGGCGTTCTGGTCGGCGCTCGCGGAGGACGAGGGGCGCGAGGTCCGCCTCGCCGGTGTGGACCGTCCCGTACGGATCCCGGTGGCCCGGCCCGAGCTGGCGGCCGCCCTGGACGCGCTGCTCGGCAACGTCTTCCGGCACACCCCCGAGGGGACGCCGTTCGCGGTCGACGTGCACGACGCGGGGGACGCCGTCATCGTCCTCGTGTCGGACGCCGGTTTCGGCATCGACGACCCGGACGCGGCGCTGCGGCGCGGCAACGACGGCGGCCGGGACGGCTCCACGGGGCTCGGCCTGGACATCGTGCGCCGGGTCGCGGAGTCGACGGGCGGGGACGTCCGACTGGGCCGTTCGGTGCTCGGCGGCACCGAGGTCCGGATGTGGATCGCGCTGGATGGGCGGGCGCGGGCGGAGGACCGGCGCAGCCGCCGCAAAGGACGCGGGGCCAAGTAGCCGGCCCGCGCGCCCGGACGGCGGCCCACCGCTTGCCGCCCCCGGGGGCGGCCCCGAGGGTGGCCGTGAAGGACCGACCCGTCACCACCACCGAAGGGGCTCCGATGCGCGTCATGCTCCGCGCCCACATGGACACCGCCGCCACCAACGAATCGATCAAGAGCGGCGCACTTCCCCAGGCCGTGCGCAAACTGCTGGAGGAACTCAAGCCCGAGTCCGCGTACTTCGGCCTCTCCGAGGGCGTCCGCTCGTGCTGGATCGTGTTCGACATGCAGGACAGCTCGCAGCTTCCGGCGATCGGTGACGAGCTGTTCGGCCGGCTCGGGGCCGAGCTGGAGATCTGTCCCGTCATGACCCCCGAGGACCTGACCAAGGGCCTCCAGGCCATCGGGCGCTGACCCCCCGGGCCCGCGGGCGCCCGGGACGTCCGCGCGGGGGGCGTCCGCCCGGGGCCCGTCCGAGCGGGTCCGGGCGGAGGCCCGGTCAGTCGAGCCGGCCGCTGCGGGCCAGGGCGGCGTACCAGCGGGCGCTGGAGCGCGGGGTGCGGACCTGGGTGTCGTAGTCGACGTGGACGATGCCGAACCGCTTGGCGTACCCGTAGGCCCACTCGAAGTTGTCCATCAGCGACCACAGGAAGTAGCCCTCCACCGGGGCCCCGTCCCCGATCGCGCGGTGCACCGCCGCGAGGTGCTCGCGCAGGTACCCGATGCGCCGGGGGTCGTGCAGGTCGGGGGCGTACGCGGCGCCGTTCTCGGTGACCAGCAGCGGCAGGCCCGGCGCCTCGCGGGCGAAGCGCACCAGCAGGTCGTGGAGGCCCGTGGGGTCGACGGCCCAGCCCATGTCGGTCACCTCGCCCGGCGGCTGGTGGAAGGCCACCGTGTCCGCCCCCGGCCAGGGCGAGTGGTCGGTGGAGCCGTGGCCGTCCGCGCGGGGGCCGCCCGGGGCGGCGCCCCCCGACACCACCGCCGGCGTGTAGTAGTTCACCCCGAGGAAGCCCAGCGGCCGTCGGATCAGCGCCTCGTCCCCGGGCCGCAGGAACGCCCAGTCCGTGACCTTCGCGGTGTCCTCCAACAGGTCCTGCGGATAGGCGCCGTGCAACAGCGGCCCGGTGAAGATCCGGGTCGCCAGCGCGTCGACCCGGCGCGCGGCGTCCGCGTCGGCCCGGGAGCCCGTCATCGGCCGTACCGCGCTCGGGTTGAGCGTGATGCCGACCCGCGCCGTCGAGGGCAGGACGCTCGCCGCCAGGCCGTGCGCGAGGTTCAGGTGGTGCGCCGCGCGCAGCGAGTCGGCGGGGGAGGTGCGACCGGGCGCGTGGACCCCGGCGGCGTAGCCCAGGAAGGCGCTGCACCAGGGCTCGTTGAGCGTCGTCCACATCCCGACCCGGTCCCCCAGCGCCCGCCCGACCTGCTCGGCGTAAGCGGCGAAGGCGTAGGCGCTCTCGCGCTGCGGCCAGCCGCCCGCGTCCTCCAGTTCCTGCGGCAGATCCCAGTGGTAGAGCGTCGGGCAGGGCCGGATCCCGTACGACAGCAGCTCGTCCACGAGCGCGTCGTAGAAGCCGATGCCGCCCGCGCGCACCCGTGGCCAGGACACCGAGAACCGGTAGGCGGTGAGCCCAAGTTCGGCCATCAGCGCCACGTCCTCGCGCCACAACCGCAGGTGGTCCGCCGCCACGTCCCCGGTGTCACCGTCGTGCACCTTGCCCGGGGTGCGGCAGAAGGTGTCCCAGATGCAGGGGCCGCGCGACTCGGCGCCGCCCTCGATCTGGTACGCCGCCGTGGCCGCGCCCCACAGGAACCCCTCGGGGAACTCCATCGCGTTCAACCCTTCACCGCCCCCTGCATGATGCCGCCGACGATCTGGCGGCCGAAGATGAGGAACACCAGCAGCAGCGGGAGCGTGCCCAGCAGCGCACCCGCCATGATCACGGACTGGTCCGGGATGTAACCGCGGCCCAGACCCGTCAGGGCCACCTGCACCGTCGGGCTGCCGTTCTGCGTCAGCGCGATGATCGGCCAGAAGAAGTCGTTCCAGGTCATCACGAAGGTGAGCATCCCCAGTACCGCCATCGCCGGGCGGGCGGCGGGGAAGACCACGTGCCAGACGATCCGCAGCGAACTCGCCCCGTCGGTCCGGGCCGCCTCCACCAGCTCCACCGGCAGCGCCTGCGCCAGGTACTGCCGCATGAAGAACACCCCGAAGGCGGACACCAGTGCCGGCAGGACCACCGCCTGGAGCCGGTCCGTCCAGGACAACTCGGCGATCAGCATGTACAGCGGTACGACGCTCAACTGCGGCGGGATCAGCATCGTCGCCACCACCAGCGCCAACAGCCCGCGGCTGCCCCGGAACCGCAGCCGGGCGAACGCGAAGCCCGCCAGGGTGGACAGCAGCACCGTCCCCGCCGCGACCGTGCCCGCGACCACCAGCGTGTTCAGCAGGGCGGTGCCCATGCGGGCGTCGGTCCAGGCGATCGACAGGTTGCGGCCCAGGTTCCCGCCGAACCAGAACGGCGGCGGCGTCTGCGCGAGCCGGGTGTTGCTGCGGGAGGCCGCGATCGCCGTCCACACCAGCGGGAAGAGGGAGCCGGCGGTGAACAGTCCCAGGACGACGTAGGTGGGCTTGCCCGCCCGCATGACCTTCACCGGGACCCTCCCCGCACCAGCCGGGCCGCGCCCGCGACCAGTAGCAGCATCAGGAACATCGCCCACGCGATCGCCGACGCCCGCCCCAGGTGCAGGTTCACCCAGCCCTGCTCGTACAGGTACAGGCCCAGCGTCTGGAACTGGTGGTCGGAGCCGCCCGTGGCGCCCGAACCGCCGTTGAACAGCAGCGGCTCGCCGAACAACTGGGTGGCCCCGATCGTGGACACCACACAGGTGAAGAAGATCGTCGGCCGTAGCGAGGGCACCGTCACGTGCCGGAACTGCTGCCACCGCGAGGCGCCGTCCAGCGCGGCGGACTCGTACAGGTCGCCGGGGATGGCCTGCATGGCCGCCAGGTAGATCAGCGCGTTGTAGCCGGTCCACCGCCACACCACGATCGTGGACACCGCCACCTGGGAGGCCAGGGTGCCGTTCTGCCAGTCGACGGGCCCGATCCCGACCGCCGACAGCGCCCAGTTGACCATGCCGTAGTCCCGGCCGAAGAGCAGTACGAAGACCAGCGTGGCGGCGGCCACGGACGTCGCGTACGGGGTCAGCACCGCGACCCGGAAGAACGCCGAGCCCCGCAGCCGGTAGTTGAGCAGGTGCGCCAGGCCCAGCGCGATCGACAACTGCGGCACCGTCGACAGCAGCCCGATGGTGACCGTGTTGCGCAGCGCGTTCCAGAAGAACGCGTCGTCCCACAGCCGGGTGAAGTTCCGCAGCCCCACCCACGTCATCGAGTCCGGGTCGGTCAACTCCACCTGGTGCAGCGCCGCCCACCCCGTGTAGAGCAGCGGGAAGAGCCCGAAGGCGGTGAAGAAGAGGAAGAAGGGCGCCACGAAGGCGTACGGGCTCAGCCGCAGGTCCCACCGGTAGCGGCGGGAGCGCCACACCTGGCCCCGGCCGCCCGCGCCCGCCCCCGCCGAGGGGGAGGACGCGGGCGACAGGAGGACGGTCTCGTCGGTCACCGCCGCCTCACTGGTCCAGGGCGTTGTCGATCGCCGCCACCGCGGCGTCCCAGCCCTCCTGCGCCGACCGGCCCTTCTGGTCGACCTGGAGCATTCCGATGTCCGCCAGGTTCTGCGCGATGACCAGGTCCTTGGGGCCCAGCACCGTCACCGGCACGCCCTCGGCGGCCCGGGCGAAGATCTCCCCGATCGGCGCGTCGCCGAAGTACGCGTGGTGCGCCCCCGCCACCGTCGGCAGCTTGTACGCGGCGCTCGCGCTCGGGAAGCTCCCGCGCTTCTCGAACAGCCTCGCCTGCTGCGCCGGCGCCGTCAGCCAGGCGGCCAGCTTCGCCGCCTCCTGGGCGTGCTTGCCCGCCTTGGGCACCACCAGGAACGAGCCGCCCCAGTTGCTCGGCTTCGGGGCCGCCGCCACGTCCCACTTGTCCTTGCCCGCCGGACCCGCCTTGTCCTGGATGTAGCCGAGCATCCAGGCCGGGCAGGAGACCGTCGCGAAGTTGCCGTTGGAGAAGCCCTGGTCCCAGGCCGGGGTGAACTGCTGGAGCTTCGCGCTCAGCCCCTCGGAGGCGAACCGGGCCGCCAGGTCGAAGGCCCCGCGCACCGCCGGGTTCGTCTTGTAGACGACCTTGCCCTGCTCGTCGTAGAACCGCTGGGCGTTGCCGCCGGTGACCGCGGCCATCACCCCGGAGGCCGAGTCCACGAACGCCTGGCCGTCGCCCGCCTTCGCCTTGTACGCCTTGCCCGTCTCCAGGTACTTGTTCCAGTCGCCCGCCCAGAGCGCGCCCACCGCCGCCCGGTCGGTGGGCAGCCCGGCCGCCGCGAAGAGGTCCTTGCGGTAGCAGATGCCCTCCGGGCCGATGTCCGTGCCGAGGGCGACGGTCGCACCGCTCTTGGCGGTGCCCTGCGCCCACTTCCACGGCAGGTACGCCGCCTTGTCCACCCCCGGTGCCTTGCCGAGGTCGACCAGCTTGTCGGCCTGTGTCGCGGTGATCTCCGCGATGTTGTTGACCTCGACGGCCTGGATGTCGGCGAGGCCGCTGCCCGTGCCGAGGTGGGTGAGGAGCTGCGGGTAGTAGTTCTCGTTGCGCTCGATGGAGGTCTGCTCGATCCGCACGCCCGGGTGCTGCGCCATGTACTCGTCGTACAGGCCGGCCTCCTTGAGCCCGAAGGCGCCGAACACCCCGACGGTGAGGGTGGTCGCCGCCTTGTCGCCGGCGGCCGAGCCCCGCTCCGGGGGCGCGGCGGGGTCCTGGGAACAGCCGGCGAGGAGCAGGGCCGCGACGGCGGCGACGGCCAGGGCTCTGAGGGACGTGGGGGTGTGGGGCCGGGATCGGGCTCGCATCGGAATCCTCCTGGGAAGGACAGGACGTGCCGGGTGTCGTGTGCCACAGTGTGGGAGCGCTCCCAACGCCGTCAAGAGGCGGTCAAGAGGTAGATTCACAGCCGGGAGGAAGCCATGAGCGGGCAAGGGCGCAGCGGGGGACGGCCGACCCTGGAGGAAGTCGCGGTGCGGGCCGGCGTGGGGCGCGGCACGGTCTCCCGGGTGATCAACGGATCGTCCAAGGTCAGCGAGCACACCAGGGCCGTCGTGGAGGCCGCCGTCGCCGAACTCGGGTACGTGCCCAACCGCGCGGCCCGCGCCCTCGCCGCCAACCGTACGGACGCCATCGCCCTCGTCATACCCGAGCCGGAGGCCCGTTTCTTCGCCGAGCCCTACTTCTCCGACGTCGTGCGCGGCGTCGGCGCCACCCTCGCCGAGACCGACGTCCAACTGGTGCTCACCCTCGCGGGCGGCGAACGGCAGCGCCGGAGGCTGGCCCAGTACCTGTCCGGGCATCGCGTCGACGGGGTGCTGCTGGTCTCCGTACACGCCGGGGACCCGCTGCCGGAGCTGCTGACCGAACTGGGCATCCCGGCGGTGATCAGCGGTCGCCGCTCGGCCGACGAGACGTTGCCCTGCGTGGACTCCGACAACCTGGCGGGCGCCGCCGGAGCCGTGCGCCACCTCCTGGGGCGGGGCCGGCGGTCGATCGCCACCATCACCGGGCCGCCGGACGTGTACGGGGCCCAGTGCCGCCTCGACGGCTACCGGCAGGCCCTCGCCGCCGCCGGACACCCCGCGGACGAGGCGCTGATCGCGACCGGGGACTTCACCGAGGAGGGCGGCCGCCGGGCCATGCGGGAGCTGCTGGAGCGCCGCCCGGCCCTGGACGCCGTCTTCGCCGCCTCGGACGTCATGGCGGCGGGCGCCCGCCTGGAGCTGCGGGCGGCGGGCCGCCGGATACCGCGGGACGTGGCGCTGGTGGGCTTCGACGACTCGGTGGTGGCCCGGCACATGGACCCCCCGTTGACCAGCGTCCGCCAGCCGATCGAGGAGATGGGCCGGACGATGGCACGGCTGCTGCTGGAACGGATCGCGGGCGGCCCGGGCGACACCGCCGTGGTCCTGCCGACCGAACTGGTGGTCCGGGAGTCGTCCTGAGGCGCCGGACGGAAGCCGGACGGAAGGCGGACGGAAGGCGGGAAGACGTGAAGGCGGGGAGGCGGACGGAAGACGGGCGCGGTACCCGGGGCGGCCCGGACATGCGGAAGGCCCCGGCCGCTTCCGCGTACCGGGGCCTTCCCACAGGGTGAGTGACGGGACTTGAACCCGCGGCCACCTGGACCACAACCAGGTGCTCTACCAACTGAGCTACACCCACCATGCCCGGTCGCGTGAGCGACCGGCCGAAGAAAAGGGTACAGGGTCCGGGAGGGTGCTCGCTCCCCCCTTTCCCCGCCACCGTCCCCGGGTGGTGCTACTCGCCGGCCACGACGTACTTCGCGGCGATCGTGCGCGCCGTGTCCGAGTCGGGCCCGGGCTGCGGGACGAAGACCGCCTCGCGGTAGTAGCGCAGCTCGGCGATGGACTCCTTGATGTCCGCGAGCGCCCGGTGGTTGCCGTTCTTCGGCGGACTGTTGAAGTAGGCCCGCGGGTACCAGCGGCGCGCCAGCTCCTTGACCGAGGACACGTCCACGATCCGGTAGTGCAGGTACGACTCCAGCGCGGCCATGTCCCGCAGCAGGAAACCGCGGTCGGTACCGACCGAGTTCCCGCACAGCGGCGCCTTGCCGGGCTCCTTGACGTGCTCCCGCACGTACGCCAGGACCTGCGCCTCGGCGTCCGCCAGGGTGGTTCCGCCGGCCAGCTCGTCGAGCAGGCCGGAGGCCGTGTGCATCTGGCGCACCACGTCGGGCATGGTCTCCAGGGCCGCGTCCGGCGGGCGGATCACGATGTCCACGCCTTCGCCGAGCACGTTGAGCTCCGAGTCGGTGACCAGTGCGGCCACCTCGATAAGTGCGTCGTCCGTCAACGAGAGCCCGGTCATCTCGCAGTCGATCCACACCATGCGATCGTTCATGGCCCCAGCTTAGGGGGTCTCCGCCGGATCACGGCCGGGTCCGGCGCACCCGGCACTCCGTAAGCCGCGCGACGCGAAGGTCCCCCACATCGGGGACGGCCGATGTGAGGGACCTTCGTCACGCGTTCGCGGTACGGGCTACGCGTGCTCGCGCAGGACCCGGCCGGGCGAGTACAGCTCGGTGACCGTCGGACCGGCCGCGGCCAGGGCCGCCGCCGCCCGCTGCGGGGTGCGCTGGTGCGGCACCGGACCACCCGACAGCTCGGCCACGTGCGGTACGTCGGCCTGCGGCCGGCGCGCCCGGTAGGCGGAGCGGTAGGCGGCCGGGGACGACCCCAGCTGACGCCGGAAGTGACCGCGCAGCGCGACGGGCGAACGGAACCCGCAGCGCCCGGCGACCTCGTCGACCGAGTAGTCGGAGGTCTCCAGCAGCCGCTGTGCCTGGAGCACCCGCTGGGTGATCAGCCACTGGAGCGGCGCGCTGCCGGTGAGCGAACGGAACCGGCGGTCGAAGGTGCGCCGGCTCATGTAGGCGCGGGCGGCCAACGTCTCCACGTCGAACTGCTCGTGGAGGTGTTCCAGCGCCCAGGCGACGACCTCGGCCAGCGGGTCGGCGCCGATCTCCTCCGGCAGCGACCGGTCGAGGTAGCGCTCTTGGCCGCCGGTGCGGCGCGGCGGGACGACGAGCCGGCGGGCCAGTGCCCCGGCCGCCTCGCTGCCGTGGTCCGTGCGCACGATGTGCAGGCACAGGTCGATTCCGGCCGCGGTGCCCGCGGAGGTCAGTACGTCGCCGTCGTCGACGAACAGCTCGCGCGGGTCGACGTGGACGGACGGGTACCGCTTGGCCAGCGTCGGCGCGTACATCCAGTGCGTCGTCGCGGGCCGCCCGTCGAGCAGACCGGCGGCGGCGAGCACGAAGGCCCCCGTGCACAGTCCGACGATCCGGGCCCCCTCCTCGTGCGCCAGACGCAGTGCGTCGAGCGCCTCCGGAGGCGGCGGTGAGGTGATGGAGCGCCAGGCCGGAACGACGACCGTGCCTGCCCGGGCGATCGCCTCCAACCCGTACGGCGCGGTCAGTTCGAGTCCGCCGGTGGTCCGCAGCGGACCGTCCTCACCTGCGCACACGAGTAGTCGGTAGCGTGGAACTCCCGCGTCCTGCCGGTCGATGCCGAACACGGAAAGTGGAATGGAACTCTCGAAGATCGGTCCGCCGCTGAACAGCAGCACCGCGACGATCTCCCTGCGGCGACGCCCCGCGAGCTTCCGGCCCGCGTCCGCGACGACTGCGGTGGAATCCTGGCTCATGGCGCTAAGCCCCCCTTGGGTGTCGCGACTCCTTGGTCTGGTCGCACCTGCACGTTTCCCCTCGGCCTTGCACGTGGATCCCCCGCCGTAAATACATGATCGAATCTACTGCGTCCCGTGGTGTCGGCGTGACAAGTTCAGCACGCAGCGCTATGTCGACTTGGCAACTTGGCGAAAAGCATTCGATCAGTAAGCGTTCCACTCCGCTACCCGTTCAGGAAGCGCTCGGTCCGGCCATGGCCAGTACTCATGGGGTCGAGAGCCCGCCGACGCTCCGTCGTCGCTGGTGGTAGGGGGGTTGGGAGGACATTCCGGCAAGGAACGGACCGTGCCGGGAAGTTGGCCGAAAACAGGTGGGTGTGTACGTGCGAACCGGTCAGTCGTGCGGGGACATCACACCGGAACCGTGACAGCCGCGGTGCGAACCGGACCCGCCGCGCGAGTGCCGGCCGCGGTGACCGGACTTGGACGCCTCCTCGCTGCGGATTCGGGCCGCGGCCCGCTCCGCCCGCTCCG
Organism: Streptomyces sp. NPDC058279; assembly: GCF_042881255.1. Lineage (NCBI taxonomy): Bacteria > Bacillati > Actinomycetota > Actinomycetes > Kitasatosporales > Streptomycetaceae > Streptomyces > Streptomyces sp. NPDC058279. The sequence continues at coordinate 178,192 of NZ_JBHVYA010000008.1, forward strand.
ATTGCCGCAACAGGGCCCGGCAGGCGGCGGTGACGGCCGCCAGGCCGAGCGTCGCGACGACGGCCCCGCCGAAGGAGGTCCCGTAGACGACCAGGACCACGGGGACGAGCAGACAACTGAACGCGGCCCAGCGCACCACCTCACCCGCCGGGTCGTCATGGGAGTGCCGCGCGGAACGCACGGAAGGGTGAACGGGAGAAGGGACGAAACGGGCTCCCGGCCCGGCGGACCGGGTGGGCTGCGTCGACGGAGCGGGCTGGACGGGGCGATCCGATGGGCCGGGCACGTCGTACTCCCTGCGGGCTCTTCCTGGACGGTCGGACCCTTGTCCAACGGCGGGCGGCGCGGCTCGGTCACTGCGCGCACGGGTGGCGCGCCGTGCTTCCGTCACTGGCTGTAGGGGACAGTCGCCATTGCCAACGCGCCGCCCCTCGGGCATGCTCCCTGGGACGCTCCTCAAGGGCGGCAAGCCCTGTGCAGGACAAGGGTGTCGCCGTACTCTGAGAGGTAAGGGCACGGGAAGATGCTTCCCGGACAGGGCCCCGTCACAGTGCGTCGCCGAAATTCCCCCGTCGCTTCCCCCGAGGACCCTTCGCCGAGACACCCATGGCCGGTCACGAATACTCCGAACCCGCGGACCGCAAGCGCAAGCGCCTCGCCGACCCCGTGTCGGCCGACCTGCGCGCGGTGGAACAGACGCGCCTGCCCTGCGACCCGGCCTTCCGGCACGGCGTCGTGGTCGGCTTCGACGGCTCCACCTCCAGCGAGCGCGCCCTCGCGTACGCCATCGGGATGGCCCGGCGCTCCGGCTCCGGTCTGATCATCGTCCATGTGGCCAATCGATTGCCCACCACCGTGTGGGCGGGCTGCGAGCCGCCCGTCTTCGTGGACGTCCCCGACCATCGCACCGAAGTGCTGGGGCTGGAGCTCGCCTGCGCGGACTACCTGGCCGAGGTGCCGTGGATCCTGGTCGAGCGGGGCGGGGACATCTGCCACGAGCTGGAGGAGGTCGGCCGTGAGTACTCGGCGGACGCCATCGTGGTCGGCTCCACGCACGGCATCGTCGGCCGGATCTTCGGCTCGGTGGCGGGGCGCCTGGCCAAACGGGCGCAGCGACCCGTTGTTGTGATTCCGTAACACTCCGTTCTCCGGTTGTGCGGTTGTGAACCCCCTTGTAAGGGGTAGATAAATGCTGCTGGGACGCAGCAAACAACTGCAGATCGAAGGGAGCCCGCCGTGGACAATGGTGTCTCTGCGGGAAGCACGGCCTCGACTTCGACCCTCGGGCACATAGCCCTGGGTCTCACCCTTCTCGCATTCGGTATCGGCCACACCGGCATCATCAGCGGCGTGAGCGCGGCCGACTCCGTATCCCTCGCGATGTACGTGGGCGGTCTCGCCCTCTTCGTCCTGGGACTCCTCGAATTCCGCGGCGGCAACGGCTTCAACGGCACCGCGTTCGCGGGCCTCGGAGCTTTCTGGTTCACCTGGGCCGGCGGAGCCGACGCCAAGGTCTCGGCCCACGCGGCGGGCCTGTTCCTGGTCCTCTTCGCCCTCCTCGCCGTCACCCTGACGGCGGGCGCGGCCGGCGGGCTCTTCGGGCAGGGCGTCTACGGCCTGCTCACCCTCTCCCTGGTGCTCCTCGCGGTGGGCACCTTCGCCGGCAGCGGCGGACTGGGCAAGGTCGCCGGCTGGGTGGCGGCGGTCGCCGGCCTGCTGGCCTGGTACGGGGCGACGGCCGCCCTGGCCCACTGGCCGATGGCGGTCGGCCGGGGCTCCCGGCGCGGAGCCGTCGCCGCCTGACGAGGGCGTACGCGACCGGACGCGGGCGCGCACGTGAGAACGGGCCCCGGGGGAAAACCCCCCGGGGCCCGTTCCGTTTTTCGTCCGCCCGCGGGCCGGGCGCCTACTCGACCGTGACCGACTTCGCCAGGTTGCGCGGCTTGTCGATGTCCCGGCCGAGGGCCAGGGCGGTGTGGTACGCCAGCAGCTGGAGCGGGATGCCCATCAGGATCGGGTCCAGCTCGTCCTCGTTCTTCGGGACGACGATCGTGTGGTCCGCCTTCTCCTGCTCGCGGTGGGCGACGGCCAGGATCCGGCCGCTGCGGGCCTTGATCTCCTCCAGCGCCGCGCGGTTCTTGTCCAGCAGGTCGTCGTCCGGGACGATCGCGACCGTCGGCATCGCCGGCTCGATCAGCGCGAGCGGACCGTGCTTGAGCTCGGACGCCGGGTACGCCTCCGCGTGGATGTAGGAGATCTCCTTCAGCTTGAGGGAGGCCTCCAGCGCCACCGGGTAACCGCGCACCCGGCCGATGAACATCATCGACTTGGCCTCGGCGTACTCCGCCGCCAGCTTCTTGATGTCCTCCTCGCCCTCCAGGATCTCCTGGATCTGGGCGGGCAGCTTGCGCAGACCCTCGATGATCCGCTTGCCGTCGGTCACCGACAGGTCCCGGATGCGGCCGAGGTGCACGGCGAGCAGCGCGAACGCCACGACCGTGTTGGTGAAGCACTTGGTGGACACGACGCAGACCTCGGGGCCGGCGTGCACGTACACGCCGCCGTCCGCCTCGCGGGCGATGGCGGAGCCGACCACGTTGACCACGCCGAGGACGCGGGCGCCCTTGCGCTTGAGCTCCTGGACGGCCGCGAGGACGTCGTAGGTCTCACCCGACTGGGAAACCGCGATGTAGAGGGTGTCCGGGTCCACGACCGGGTTGCGGTAGCGGAACTCCGAGGCCGGCTCGGCGTCGGCGGGGATGCGCGCCATGCCCTCGATGAGGCCGGCGCCGATCAGACCCGCGTGGTACGAGGTGCCGCAGCCCAGGATCTTGACCCGGCGGATGCCGCGCGCCTCGCGCGGGTCCAGGTTCAGGCCGCCCAGGTGGACGGTGGAGAAGCGGTCGTCGATCCGGCCGCGCAGGACGCGGTCGACGGCCTCCGCCTGCTCGGAGATCTCCTTGTGCATGTACGTGTCGTGGCCGCCCATGTCGTAGGAGGCGGCCTCCCACTCCACGGTCTCCGGCGTGGCGGTGGTCGTCGTGCCGGAGGTGGTGTACGTACGGAAGTCGTCGGCCTTCAGGGTGGCCATCTCGCCGTCGTTCAGGGTGACGATCTGGCGGGTGTGGGCGACCAGCGCGGCGACGTCCGAGGCGACGAACATCTCCTTCTCGCCGATGCCGAGGACGACGGGGGAGCCGTTGCGGGCGACCACGATGCGCTCGGGGAAGTCGGCGTGCATGACGGCGATGCCGTAGGTGCCCTCGACGACCTTGAGCGCCTCGCGGACCTTCTCCTCCAGGGAGTCGGCCTGGGAGCGGGCGATCAGGTGGACGAGCACCTCGGTGTCGGTCTCGGAGACGAAGACGACGCCGTCCGCCTCCAGCTTGGCGCGCAGTTCGGAGGCGTTGTCCACGATGCCGTTGTGGACGACCGCGACCTTGTTCTCGGCGTCGAGGTGCGGGTGGGAGTTGATGTCGCTCGGTGCGCCGTGGGTGGCCCAGCGGGTGTGGGCGATGCCGGTGGTGCCGGCGAAGCGCTTGGGCACGCGGGATTCGAGCTCGCGGACCCGGCCCTTGGCCTTGACGACCTTCAGGGCCGCGGCCTTCGGGCTGTTGACGACGATGCCCGCAGAGTCGTAACCCCGGTACTCCAGGCGCTGGAGACCCTCCAGCAGCAGCGGTGCGACGTCACGCTTGCCGATGTAACCCACAATTCCGCACATACGGTCTTGCCCCTCCTGAAGTCCGGTGGATCGTGCTCGTTGCCCGGCCCCGGGGGCCGGCCCTGATCGCCCTCGTCGGGCCCGCTCAGCCGTAGACGATGCGGCGCAGCTGCCGGAGCGAGAGCTCCGGGGGCGCCACGGCGCGGTGCGGCAGTTCGGCCGCGATGCGTTCGAAGATCTCCGCGTTGACGGAGCCGCCGGACTGCAGTTCGCGGTGACGGCGGCGGACGAACGTCTCGGTCGACTCGTCGAAGTAGGCGAGTACGTCGAGCACCACCCGAGCGGCTTCGCCTCGCTGGAGCGAGGTGCTGCGCATCAGGTGGTCGACGAGGTCGTCATGCGACGGGCGGCGGTCGAGCACTCGTAGATACTGACGGTCCGGGCGGCGGAACGCAAAGATCCTGCCCGAAACCGGGCAGGATCGGGCTGGTCTGGACCACAGGAATGTGTTGTTCCGGTCAGGCTCGGTCAGAATTGCCCCAAAATGGCAGCTTTTGCGGTGATGAACTCATCGACGGTGAGGATGCCGTCCTTGTGCAGCTCGCCGAGCTCGCGCAGCCGGCGCAGGAGCACGTCGTGGTCGGAGGCGGTGGGAACGGGGGCCGAGAGGGGAGCGGTCGAGGCGACCGCGGGGGTCGGGGCCGCGCTCGGGGTGGTCGGGACGGCGCTCGGGGCCGGGCCGGCCGGGTGGGGGAGGCGTACGGTCACGGCCGCCGCGACCAGCGCGGTCAGCAGCTCCCTCTTGCCGAAGCCGAAGAGTTCCGCCGCGTACGGGTCGTACTTGGGCGCGGGCGCCGCCTGCGCACCCGTCAGAGTGAACCGGAGCCAGCCATTCGACAGGCCCTTCGCCGGCACCCAGTCCACCGCCCGTACGTCCGCCACCCGGAACCGGCTCGGGCCGGCCGAGTGCTTGGCCTCCTCCGCGGTCCAGTTCCAGTCCAGCGTGATCGTGTCGCCGTCGAAGGACACCGCCGCGTCGCCCGCCTCGGCCGTCACCGGCACCGGCGGCCCGGGCAGCAGGTACGCGTCCGTCGGGCCGGGGTCGACCTGGTCGAGCAGCAGCGCGTTGCGCACCTCGTCCACGAAGTATTCGGCGACCGCGGCCCGCGCCGACTCCACGGACAACTTGTACGGGTCGGCGGCGTCGGGGAGCCGGCCGGCCGTGCCCTGGGTCAGCGGGTCGGCGCCGTCACGGAGCCGCAGCCGCAGCCGGCCCGACTTGCGGCCCGGTTCGTAGGAGATCCCGGCGATCGCCCGCAGCGGTACCGACAGTTCCCCGAGGGCCTGGCGCAGCGGGCCGACGTCCTTGTCCCGGCCCGGCACGATCCGTACCGTGTCGCCGTCGAAGGTCCATGTGCCGTCCTTCTGGATGATTTCCGCCATCTTGTCATTCTGTCACCGGCGTTGACGCCCCCGATGGGCCTATACCTGGGCGCATGAGAGTCCTGCGACGCACGCTCGGCACCCTCCTCGTCCTCGGCGGCGCCGCGCTGTCCTGCGCCGCCGGCCAGGGCGTCGACGCGAAACCCGGGGACGCCCGTCTCGCCGCCCGGCCCGCCGCGGCCCCGGCCCCCTACGAACGGCTGCTGCCCGCGCCGGCCTCGGTGCGGGTCGCGGGCGCCGGGTACCGCTTCGGGGCGGGCACGGTGATCCGTACCTCCGGGTCGACCGAGGAGGTCCGACGGGTCGGGGAACTCCTGGCGGAGCAGTTGCGCGGGCCGAGCGGACTACCGCTGCCGGTGGTCGACGGGGAAGGCGGGGACGGGGTCCGGTTGCGGTTGGACGGGTCGGCGCGGGGGCTCGGCACGGAGGGCTACCGGCTGGAGACCCGGGCGGACGGGATCACCCTCACCGCCCGCACCCCGGCCGGGCTCTTCCACGCCGGCCAGACGCTGCGGCAACTGCTGCCGGTGAGCGGCGCGGGGACGGTGCCGGGCGGGAGGGTCACGGACGCGCCGCGGTTCGCGTACCGCGGGGCGATGGTCGACATCGCGCGCCACCACTTCACCGTCGAGCAGGTCAAGCGGTACGTGGACCAGCTCGCCCAGTACAAGGTGAACACGCTGCACGTCCACCTCACCGACGACCAGGGTTGGCGGCTGGAATCCGCGTCCTGGCCGAGGCTCGCGCGCTACGGCGGCGGCAGCGAGGTGGGCGGCGGCCCCGGCGGCCACTGGACGAAGGACGAGTACCGGGACCTGGTGGCGTACGCGGGCGAGCGGTACGTGGACGTGGTCCCGGAGATCGACATGCCCGGCCATGTGAACGCGGCGCTGGCCTCGTACGCGGAACTGAACTGCGACGGCAAGGCGCCGGAGCGGTACACGGGGACGAAGGTGGGCTTCAGCTCGCTCTGCGTCGGCAAGGAGCGGACGTACGAGTTCATCGACGACGTGCTCGGGGAACTCGCGGAGCTGACCCCGGGCAAGTACCTGCACATCGGGGGCGACGAGGCGCACGCGACGCCGGCGGCGGACTACGCGGCCTTCATGGACCGGGCCCAGGCGGTGGTCGGCAAGTACGGCAAGACGGTGGTGGCCTGGCACCAGCTGGCGGCGGCCCGCCCGGCGCCGGGGGCGGTGCTCCAGTACTGGGGCCACGGCGGGACCCCGGCGAAGGAGAAGGAGCGGCTCGCGGAGGTGGCGAAGGCGGGCCACCCGCTGATCCTGTCCCCGGCGGACCGGCTGTACCTCGACATGAAGTACGACGCCACGACGAAGCCGGGTCTGAAGTGGGCGGGCTACGTCCCGGTGCGGCGGTCCTACGACTGGGACCCGGGGACGTTCCTCCCGGGGGTTCCGCAGTCGGCGGTGCTGGGCGTCGAGGCCGCGCTGTGGACGGAGACCATCGGGACCAGGGCCGACTGGGAGTTCATGGCCTTCCCCCGGATGCTGGGCCTCGCGGAACTCGGCTGGTCCCCGGCGGCGTCCCGGGACTGGCCGTCGTACAGCCGCCGCCTCGCCGCCCAGGCCCCCCGCCTGGACGCCCAGGGTGTCACGTACTACCGCGCGCCGGACGTGCCGTGGGGATAGCCCCTTTGGCTTGAACGCGGTGGACGAATGGCTTCCACCTCCTGGGGTCCGTTGCGTGTTCCATGCGACGATTTGTGCTGCCGGGGGGCCGGCCGGTACACAGCAACAGGGGGGATTCCGGGTGGGGTTCGACGAGGAATGGGCGCAACTGCGGGCGGCGGCGGCCGAACGACGGGCTTCGGCGCCCGCCGTCACGCCGGTGGCCGCGACGGCGACGGCGACTGCCACAGTCGAGACGGATCCCCTCGACGCGGCACATGAGGCGGAGGAAGCGCGGCTGGCCGAGTTCCGTAGCGGCGTGGTGCTGGTGCCGCTGGACGCCCAGGGCGGGTTGTGGGCCGCCGAACTCGGCGGTCTGGACTGGATCTGCGCGTTCTCGGATGAGGAGGCATTGGCCCGGTTCGCCGAGGCGCGAGGTGAGGCCGGGCGGGAATGGCCGTACCGGCGGGTGATCGGGGCACGGCTGTTGGACGAGGTGATGCCGGCGCTGGACTTCCCTTGCGGCGTCGCGTTGAACGCCGCCGGACCTGACGGGGCGGTGTTCCCGCCGCTGCGCGGCATCGTGCCGGACTCGGCGGCGCTGGACGGGGAGATGGCGGCGTGAGCGGGGACGGCGCTGACCTGGATGTGTCGAAACAGGCGCTGGGTCAGATAGCCGAGGGGATCACGCAGGCACTGGCCGAGTTGAAGGAGCTCGGGATGGTGGGCACGGCCAGTATGGGTCGCGGCTTCTCGGATCTGTCGCTGTCGGGAATGGAGACCGGTCACGACGGTCTGACGTCCTCGTTCGGGTCGTTCTGCGAGCGCTGGGAGTGGGGCGTGCGCTCCCTGGTGCAGCAGGGCAACGACTTCGCGGCGAAGGTCGGGCTGTCGGCCGGTGTGGTGCACGAGCAGGACCAGTACATCCAGGGCAGCTTCAAGGTGCTCGTCAACTCGGCGACGGGCAACCCGTACGCCTCCGAAGACGACGTCACCAAGAAGGGCTGGGGCGAAGTCCTCGCCGACAACCCGTACACGCAGATCAGGGACGCGGACTACAGCCCGGAGTCCTTCGAACAGGCCAACGAGAACAACAAGGAAGCCTGGAAGGGCGCCGTCCGGGACCTCAACAGCTCTGAAACCCTCCTGCCCAACCAGATCATCGATGCCGCCGGCCTGCGGGATGAAATGGACAAAAAGGTCAACGACATGGTCGGTCCGGCGCCTGAGCCCCAGGCGGGCGGTGAACGCGGATGACCGACTGGGGCAAGTTGGTCGACAGTGGACTGGGAAAGCTGGAGAACGGCTGGGACGCCACCAAGAAGGTTGTCGGCGAGGGCGTGGACATGGCCGCTCACGGGGTCGGCGCTGTCCTGGACCAGGTGGGCGCGCACGGCTGGGCGGACAAGGTCGACGACTGGGGCGACGACATCGCTTCGGACCTCGGCGCCTCCATAGGCGAGCAGCAGCTCGGCCAGTCGCAGCAGGCGAACGAACTGGTCCATGGCAAGCCGTCGGCGATCCGGGAGTCGGCGGGACACCTCACCGACTTCCAAGCCGCGTTCGACCGGGTCGGCCAAGGTATGAAGGCCCTGGACTCCGGCCACTGGAAGGGGGCCGCGGCCGACGCGTTCCGCGAGAAGTTCGCGATGCACCCCGCCGACTGGCTTCACGCCTCCGATGCGTGCCAGGCCGCAGCTGACGCCCTCAAGCACTACGCGGACACCGTGACATGGGCGCAGCAGCAGGCCCAGCAGGCCATCGACCTCTACCAGCAGGGCGTGAAGGAGACGAAGGAGGCGGCACAGGCGTACAAAGCCAAGGCCGACGCCTACGAAGCCGCCGCCCGGGCCGGCCGCGACCCCGGCCCCTGCCCGGCACCTGGCGCCGACCCGGGCGAGGCGGCCCGCCACCGGGCTCAGGAGATCCTTGACGAGGCGCGCCGCCAGCGGAACGACGCCGCCGGTACGGCTCAACGGGCCATCGACGCAGCCACCGCGAAGGCCCCTGCCATGCCCTCGGCATCCGACCGGGCGTGGAACAGCTTCCTCGACTATGAGGCCGGCCAGGCGGTGGAACTGAACCATTTCGTAGGCGGCGTGGTCAAGGGCACGGCCGGCACCCTCAACTTCGCCCGCGGCCTGAACCCCTACGACCCCTACAACCTCACGCACCCGGCCGAGTACTCACAGCACGTCAACATGACCTTGGCGGGCCTCGTCTCCACCGCGTCCCACCCCGAACGCATCCCGGGCGCGTTGCTGGACTCCTTCAAGGACGACTTCAGCGAGGGCCTCGGCCGGCTGGTCCCGGAGCTCATCGGCACCAAGGGCATGGGCGAAGCCCGCGCAGGTGTACGCGTGGCCGAAGAAGGCGGGGCACGCTCGGTAAAATCTGCAGGGAAGAACGTTGTAAGACCGGGCGACACCCCGGTTGAGCCTCACGACTGGAAGGACTTGGCGAAGTCGACCGAAAAGGTCTCCGAGAAGTCGATTCATGATGGCTCGGTTTCGGTGGAAGACGCCGAGAAATTCAGGGACGACCTGTTTCCGTGGCTCGAAAAGCTGAACCCGACTGGCAGTCCAGGCTATACGATGAACTGTTCGCATAATGTGGTGGCTGTGGAGCAGAGGATGCAGGGCATTGAGGTGTCGGCTGCTCCGAGATCGGAAGGCGCGCACGTTCCTCCGGAGGCGCTCGGCCTGAAAGACAGGGCGCTCGGTGAATACGATTGGGTACATGGCTATGATGACATAATCCGCGACATCAAGGCTCGTGGGCCAGACGCTCGAAGTGTCGTATACATCGAGCGGTCTGACGGCAGTGCTCACGTTTTCAACGCCGTGAACACAAAATATGGAGTCGCTTTCCTCGATGGGCAGAGTGGGAAGTTGGCAACTTTGGAAGATGTGCCCTATATTGGCCATATTCCCTATGGTGGAGGGAAATGATGTCGGTGTCGCGGACGGAAGCGCATGTTATTGCCCGCAAGTTCTTGGCGGGGGCCTTTTCTGAGGCGCAATTCACGATCGTCTTGCAGCCTGACCTGTCGTTCGAGCATAGTTTTGCGTGGTGTGTTCGGTTCGATTCGCAGGAACATCTTGATACGGGAAACCGGGCGCTGGCGCCATTCACTCGCGTTGTGGTTGTTCCGAAGAATGGAGAGGCGCCTCATTTTCCGCCGACCCACCTCCCCGTGGCCGTGTACCTTGACCGGCTGGCAGCGGGAGACTGGCCCCCTACTTAGGATTGAACTCGACTGATGATCGAACCTCAGCGCATGGCAGTGCAGTGGCTCAATGCCACCTACCGAGGGCTCGTCGAGCTGGCAGAGTCGAATCCCGTGGCCGAGGACGCGGGCACTTGGTTGTTTGCATGTCGGACCACTGAGCAGCCGGGGTATCCCCGGACGCCGATGCTTGCAGCGTCCGTGGTGGTGCCGAAGGACGGGGGGTCCCCGTTTCACCCGGCGGCGGACGACCCATGGGGCGATGCAGCGGCCTACACCCGTGCTCCGTCACCCCGTGATTTGCCGGTGCAGGCACGGAGGTTGAACGCACGTGGGTGTGTTGTGGCGGTGGCATCCGCTATAGCCGGGGCGCCGTCGTCGCCGTTGCCCTGGCAGCCGACGCACGAGGCGCCGGGGTGGTGGGAGCTGCTGCTCAAGCGGTACTTCCCCGCCGCAGAGCAGCTGCCGTGCGCGAGCTGGGACGAGGTGATCCGGCGAGTCCGGGAGACCGGCCTGGGCACCCAGGGTGTGGTGTGGGTCCGGAGGGCGATCGGTGGAGTCGAAGTCAGCGGGCATCTGATCTACGCGCACAACCACAACGGCGATGCGGTGTTCCTGGACGGCATGACCGGCGGCTTGGCGAGGCTGGACACCGACGGGGTGCTGGGCCTGGTGTTTGCGCGGATGACGCTGGAAGCCCCTGCGAAGGTCGACAAGTTCGGGGCGGCCCGGCTCAAGGCCGAGGATTGGTTGCGGCGGACCTACGAGGAGCCGGTCGAGCTGGTGGCGCCGGACCCGGCGGACGAGACCGCCCGGGGCTGGCTGTTCGCCTGCCAGACCACGGCCGCGCTGAGGGGTGGGGACTGGCGACACTCGATGCTCGACGCCGCGGTGGTCGTGCCGAAGGGGCCGGGGGAGCCGTTCCTGCTGCCCAACTCCGATCCGTGGGGATTCTTCTCCCGTTGGGACCGGGGTGAGGAGGCGGGCCCCACCCCCGCACCAGGCAAGGCCGACTGGTTCGCCCCCACGATGAGCCAGTTGGGACCGATCATGGAGGTGTCCGAGTTCCCGACCGTCGTGGACTCGATCCAGGCGATCGCGGCGCTGCCGCCAGGTGGGCGCGCCCTGGTATGGGTACGCCGCCTGGACGGCCGGGGTCGGGAGTCCACGGGCCTGCTGCTCACCGGGCTGCGCTCCGAGGCCGGTTTCGTGGGACTGGTCGATGGGGCAGCGGCGGAGTTCAAGGATCTGAACGGGCTGCGGGAGTCCGGCGTCCGGGTCATCCGGTACCGCTGACGTCGAGGGCGCCAGGGCTGCCGGCCCGGCTCAGGGGCGGGTGGTGGCGTTCACGGCGTGGGTGAAGGCCGCCCACGTGGGCGCGGCGCAGCGCACGCCCGGCCGGGCGGTGTCCTTGCTGTCCCGCCGCATTGTCACGGACGTGCGCCGGGCGATCCCGGCGCGGCCGGGCGTTCCCGCCAGGCGCGCTCCCACTGGCGGGTCAGTCCCGGGTAGATGATCAGGTGGCGGAACGGTGCGATGAGGGCCATGTAGAGGCGGCCGAACCGGCCGTTGGGCTTCACCAGGACCGCCATCCGCAGTTCGTATCCGCCGGCACCGGCCGGTACCCAGCCCAGGTGCATGAGGGTGTGGACGGTCTTGTTCGCCAGTTCTCGGACCGACTCGTCATGCGTCTCGTACACGGTGGTGAACGGGCCGCCCGCACCCGCACCCGAGCCGTCCGCCGTTTCGCGCAGTTCGGGCGGAAGGCGGTCGCGCAGGGACTCGACCCGCGCGCCCACACCCGTACCGGGCCGGTCCCAACCGAAGAGGGCGCCGAGCTTCCTGCGCACCGCGAACAGGGCGCGGGCCGGCGGGCCCTGCCGGTCGAGGCGGCCGGCCGTCGAGATCGCGGCGAGCATCACGGAGAAGTCGTCCGGTCCGGCGCCGGGCGTGCGGTACGACCACACGTCCTCGACGTCGAAGTCGCGGGCGAACCCATGGATCCGCCAGGGCAGTTCGCCGTGGGCCGTACGGGGAAGTCTCATGGCTGCCGCCACCTCTCCTGCGGCGGGACGTCGTCGCCCCGCCACCCCGTTATACGCGCGAGACCATCGGCCAGGTCCGGCGGGTTCGATCCCGCTCAGGACCGTCCGGTCGACCGGAAGCGGGCGCCTCGGCGAAGGGCGGGGCGGCGCGGGCGGCGCGGGCGGCGCGAACTCCCTTGGGCCACAAGTCGGTTCATGGCGCCCTGTCGCCCGGCCGCAGACCATGACCTCAAGATCACACCGGCGGCGCACGGTAACAGGGCCCGGGCTCGGACGGGAGCGTTCCGGTAAACGTTTCATATCCTCTGGCAAAAGGTTTGCCGGGCTCTTGCCTTGCCGGGGGCGAGCCGATGGGATGCGCGAGTCCCTTTACCGAGTGCGAACATCGAGGTCGAGTCACATCGTGCGTCAGATATCCTCCGCCGCCAGGCTTCTTGCCGTCGCGGCCCTTCCGCTGGCGCTGACCGCCTGCTCCTTCATCACCCCGAAGGCCGCCCCGAAGCCCGCCGGCGCCGCTGCGGACGCGTCGAAGCCCGCCGCGGCGCCGGTCGCCGATCCCAACAAGGGCCTGCTGACGGGCAAGCAGCTCAAGGCGGCGCTCGCGCCCGCCTCGTTCTTCCCGGCCGGCTTCATCGTCGAACCGGAGGGCGCGCGCGACACCGGTAACGGCTACCGGCTGCCGGTCACCGCCGACGTGCCCACCCCCGACTGCACCAGGCTCGACGGAACCTCATGGACGGGAATCACCGGGATCGACGGCGTCTCGTTCGCGCAGAACGATTACGTGAACAAGAACTCCTCCGAGGAGTTCGCCCAGGAGATCGACGTCTACCGGGACACGACTGCCACGACCGTGCTCGACGCGCTGGGCAAGATCTCCAAGGCGTGCCCCAGCTACACCGACAGCAGCACCCAGGCGAAGGTGACGGTCACCGAGAAGCCCCTGGCGGGGGTCGGTGACGGCGCCTGGACCATCACCCTGACCAGCAAGGCGTGGCAGGGCGGCACCACGCTGATGGCCGCGCGGGTCGGCACCTCGGTGGTGTCCGTGCTCGTCAGCAGCGGCACCGACAACGGCATGACGGGCGCCACCAAGCTGACGAAGCAGCTGGTGGCGTCCCTCACCGGCAAGGCGTGACGGCAGCCGCCCCCTTAAGGGCGGCGCGCCAGCAGGTGCGCGTCGAGGAAGCCCCGCTCGGAGGCCGGGTCGTGGAGCAGCCGGGCGAACGGGACGAGCCCGACCCCCGTCAGCAGCTCCGCGAACCGGTCCACCGGCCAGCTGTAGGCGGGCGTCACCTTGTGGTCGAAGCGGACCGGCTCCGCTCCGTCCGTCGCGAAGAACGAGACCAGGAGCAGGCCCCCCGGTGCCAGGACCCGCACCTGCTCGGCGAGCAGCGCGGGCAGTTCGCCGGGCGGGGTGTGGATCACCGAGTAGTGGGCCAGCACGCCGCCCAGCGCGCCGTCCTCGACCGGCAGGGCCTCCATCCGCGCTTCCTCGAACCGCAGCGCCGGATGGGCCCGTCGGGCGTGCTCGACCATCGCCGGGGAGAGGTCGAGCCCGAAGGCGTCCAGCCCCAGGTCGTGCAGCATCGCCGTCAGATGTCCCGGCCCGCACCCGACGTCGGCCGTCCGCCGGTTCCCCGTCCCGCGCACCAGTTCGGCGAAGGTGGCGATCATGTTCCGCGAGAACGGGTGCGTCTCCAGCCGGTCGGCGAACATCGACGCGTACAACTCGACGACCCCGTCGTAGGCCGCCCTGGTCTCGTCCTGGTGCTCCATCACGGGAACGAAGCTAACAAGCCCACACCCGTGCGCGTTCGGCAGCCGGGCCGGCGTCGAGGGACCGTATCGACGCCCGCCCGGCCGCCGGTCACCGACGCGCGAAGGGCGCGACGGGGTTCTTGAGGGTGCCGATCAGTTGGAGGGCCGCCGAGGGGTCGGCGAGGTCGACCATCTGTCGGTTGTTTCGGAGCTGGAGGCGGTTCAGGCAGGACAACTGGAACTCCGGGGCGAAGAGGTCGTAGCGGGCGAAACGGTCCGCCAGCTCCGGCACCGAGTCCTGGTAGGCGTGGGCGCAGTCGGCCACCGCCCGCCAGAAGGTCTCCTCCTCACAGATGCCCTCCGCCGCCAGGATCGGGCCCAGGAAGCGGAAGAAGCAGTCGAAGACGTCCGTGAAGACCGACAGCAGCTTCATGTCCTCCGGGACGTCCACCCGGATCCGCTCGACCGCCGGCGGCAGGACCGCGTCCGGGTCCATGACCACGATCTCCTCGGCGATGTCCTTGAAGATCGCCCGCTTCACCACACCGTTCTCGATGACGAGGATCGTGTTCTCGCCGTGCGGCATGTACGCGAGGTCGTACGCGTAGAAGCAGTGCAGGAGCGGGACGAGGTAGGCGCGCAAGTACACGGCCAGCCACTCCTCGACCGGCAGCTCCGACTCCTCGATCAGGGCGCCGACGAAGGACTTGCCCTCCTCGTCCACGTGCAGCAGGGACGCCATCGTGGCGAGCCGCTCGCCCTCCCGTAGCGAGGCGACCGGGGATTCGCGCCAGAGCGCCGCCAGCATCTTGCGGTACGGCGAGTAGCGGTCCGTCGCGCGCTCGTACTGCCGGTGGTGGTAGCCGATCGCCGCCCGCTCGCGGATGATCGAGAAGTCCACGGACCGCAGGACGGCATCGGACCCGATCAACCGGTGCAGCCAGTCGTTGATCGCCGGGGTGACCTCCATGTACGCCGCCGACAGGCCCCGCATGAAGCCCATGTTGAGCACCGAGAGGGCGGTCTTGACGTAGTGCTTCCCGGGGGCGCTCGCGTTGAAGAACGTACGGATCGACTGCTGGGCCAGGTAGGCGTCCGCGCCCTCGCCGAGCAGGACGAGCCGGCGGTTGGCGAGCTCCGCCGCGAAGGTGACCGTCGTCTTGTTCCACCACTGCCAGGGGTGGACGGGGAAGAGGTGGTAGTCCGCCGGGTCGAGGTCCAGCGAGGTGAGGCGGGCGGTGAAGGCCGCGACGGTCTCCTCGCCCAGCTCCTCGCGCATGAAGGAGTCGTGGTCCAGGCCCGCGCCCGCCGTGAAGGTGGAGACGTCCTTGTGGGCCGCCACCCACACCAGGTGGACCGGGCTCGCCGCCTCCGGGGCGTACGAGAGGTAGTCGTGCACCCCGAAACCGAGCCGGCCGTTGTTGGCGACGAAGCAGGGGTGGCCCTCGGTCATACCGGTCTCGATGTCCTGGAACGAGGACTTGGCGAGGACGGCGGAGGAGACCCGCGGCTTGGTGTACTTGAATCCGGCGCCCGCCAGGGTGGAGGAGATCTCCTCCAGGTACACCGGCAGGACCTCCGCACTCAGACCGAGGGCCTCGCGCAGCTCGATGTGGAAGTCCAGCGCGTCGAGCGGCAGCTCGGCCCCGTCGCGGTGCCGGGTGATCGAGGACTCGTCCACCGCCCAGTGGTCCAGCGCGTACCGGGCGGCGCGGAAACGGTACTCCACGCTGCCGTCGTCGCTGGTGACCGCGTACCGCCCGTCGCCCACCGGCTTCGGGGTCAACAGCCGCTCGTGGGAGAACTCCGCGAGCGCCTTGCGGACCAGGGCGCGATTGGCCCGCGCCCACAGCTCGGGGGAGAGGTGGGAGACGGCGTCGGCGGGGCTCATATGGATCCCTCCCGGGTGGCCGCTTCGAACTGCTCGCGGGTGCAGAAACTCAGCAGGGCTTCCTTCTCGGGCTTGCGCACCGGGCCGACCGCCACGAAGCCCACGGCCGCGTTGAGGGCGTGGACGGCGGTGTTGCGGACGTCCGGCTCGACCACCACCCGACGGGTGGCCGGGTCGGCGAACAGGGCCGCCATGACGGTGGTGATCACCGCGCGGGTGAAGCCGTGGACGGGCGTGTCGCCGGGGGCGACCAGGAAGTGCATGCCCACGTCCCCCGGCCGGGCGTCGTACAGTCCGACCAGCTCCAGCCGGCTCGGATCGTACGTCTCCATCAGGAAGGCGGGCCGGCCGTCGTGCAGGCCGATGAACGCCTCATGGTGCTCGGCCGCGGCGATCCGCATGTACTCGCGCTCCACGTCCGGCAGGGACGCGTCCCCCATCAGCCAGAACGCCGCCTTGGGGTGGGTGACCCAGCCGTGCAGCAGTTCGGCGTCCGAGAACGGGTCCAGGGGACGCAGCGCGAAGTCGCCGAGGGCCGGATCGGTACGGGTGAAGAGGAGTTCGGTGGTGCTCATACGAGGGTGCCTTCCGGGGCGGCGAACTGCTGGAACGCGATGGACTTCTCGACCTTGTAGTGCTCGCGGCCGAGGAGCTCGCCGATGATGTACGCGTTGCGGTACGCGGCCATGCCCAGGTCGGGCGAGGTGACGGAGTGGTTGTGGACGGTGCCGTTCTGTAGGAAGATCCCGCGGCCGGTGACGTCGACGCTGTAGTTGCGGGCCGCGTCGGGCCGGCCGTGCCCGTCGAAGCGCAGTCGCCCGCGCACGGGCGCCAGGAAGTCGGGCAGCGTGTAGCGGTAGCCGGTGGCGAGGACCAGGCCCTCGGTGGTGAGGGAGAAGTCCCGCTCCTGTTCCTCCTGGCGCAGGCCGAGCGTGTACCTGCCCGAGGTGGTGTCGTACGCGGCGGAGTTCAGGGAGGTGTTGGTCAGCAGGGTGGTCGGGACCGGGCCGGGGCTGCTGATCCGCTTCTGGTAGAGCAGGTCGAAGATGGCGTTGATCAGCTCGCCGTCGATGCCCTTGAACAGGTTCTTCTGCTGCGTCTCCAGCCGGTAGCGGGTCTCCTCGGGCAGCGCGTGGAAGTAGTCCACGTACTCCGGGGAGGTCATCTCCAGCGTCAGCTTCGTGTACTCCAGCGGGAAGAACCGCGGGGAGCGGGTGACCCAGTTGAGCCGGTAGCCGTGGACGTCGATCTCGGAGAGGAGGTCGTAGTAGATCTCGGCGGCGCTCTGGCCCGATCCGACGAGGGTGATCGACTCCTTCTGCTGGAGCCGCGCCTTGTGGTCCATGTAGGCGCTGTTGTGGGTGAAGTCGCCGCCGAGGCCCGCGCAGGCGGGCGGGACGTACGGCGGGGTGCCGGTGCCCAGGACCAGCCGGCGGGCGCGGTGGGTCTCGCCGCGGTCGGTGTGGACCTCGTACAGCCCGGCCCGTTCGTCGTAGGTGACCTCGGTGACGGAGGTCGAGTACAGGACGTTGTCGAGGCGGTCGGCGGCCCAGCGGCAGTAGTCGTTGTACTCCGCGCGCAGCGGGTAGAAGTTCTCCCGGATGTAGAACGAGTACAGCCGGTCCTGGTCCTTCAGGTAGTTCAGGAAGGAGAAGGGCGACGTCGGGTCGGCGAGGGTGACGAGGTCCGACATGAACGGCGTCTGGAGGTGGGCGCCGTCCAGGAACATCCCGGCGTGCCACTCGAAGTGCGGCTTCGATTCGATGAAGAGGCCGTCGAGTTCGTCGATCGGCGCGGTCAGGCAGGCGAGTCCGAGGTTGAAGGGGCCGAGGCCGATCCCGATGAAGTCACGGGGTTCACGAGTGGACGGCAAGGGAGGCTCCCAGGTACTGCTCGGCGTGTGCGGCGAGAAGGTCGAGGACGGCCGCGATGTCGGCCGTCGTGGTCTGCGGGTTGAGGAGGGTGAACTTGAGGTACTGCCTGCCGTCGACCTTGGTGCCGGCGACGACGGCCTCGCCGGAGGCGAACAGGGCCTTGCGGGCGTGCAGGTTGGCCTCGTCCACCAGGTCGGGCCGCAGGCCCTCGCCCACGGGGACGTAGCGGAAGACGAGGGTGGAGAGCCGCGGGCGTACGACGACCTCGAAGCGGGGGTCGGCGTCGAGCAGCTCCCAGCCGGTCGCGGCCAGGTCGACGACCTCGTCGAAGAGCGAGCCGATGCCGTCGGCGCCCATCACCCGCAGGGTCATCCACAGCTTGAGGGCGTCGAAGCGGCGCGTCGTCTGGAGGGACTTGTCGACCTGGTTCGGGATCTCCCCCCGTAGCCCTCCGGGCGCGGGAGGGGCCCCCACCTGCGCGGTGGGGAGCGGGTTGAGGTAGTCCGCGTGGTAGGTGGCGTGCCGCATGGTGTCGCGTTCGCGGACCAGCACGGCGCTCGAACTGACGGGCTGGAAGAACGACTTGTGGTAGTCGACGGTGACGGAGTCGGCGTGCTCGATGCCGTCGAGGAGGTGCCGGCGGGTGGGGGAGACCAGCAGTCCGCAGCCGTAGGCGGCGTCCACGTGCATCCAGGTGGAGTGCTCGGCGGCCAGGCGGGCGATCTCGGGGAGCGGGTCGATGGACCCGAAGTCGGTGGTGCCGGCGGTGGCGACGACGGCCATCGGGATCAGGCCGTCGCGGGCGCAGCTCTCCAGTTCCAGGGCCAGGGCGGAGGTGTCCATCCGGCGGCCCCGGTCGACGGGGACGGAGATGACGGCCTCGTAGCCGAGCCCGAGCATGGCGGCGGACTTGCGGACGCTGAAGTGGCTCGCCTCGGAGGCCAGGATGCGCAGCCGGGGCAGGAGCGCGGCCTTGGTGAGGTCGCGACCCTCGGCGCCGGCCCGCCGGGCGGCGATGCGGCACGCCTCGTCGCGGGCCAGCAGCAGGGCGTGGAAGTTGGACTGGCTGCCGCCGGAGGTGAAGACGCCGTCGGCGCGGGGTCCGAGGCCGATGCGGCCGGCCGTCCAGTCGATCAGTCGGCGCTCGATGAGCGTGCCGCCGATGGACTGGTCCCAGGTGTCCAGCGAGGAGTTGACCGCGGAGAGGATCGCCTCGCCGAGCACGGCGGGGATGACGACGGGGCAGTTGAGGTGCCCGAGGTAGCGGGGGTGGTGGAAGTAGACCGCGTCCCGCAGATAGACCTCTTCGAGCTCGTCGAGGGCGGCGGCCGGGTCTTCGAGGGGCCGGTCGAGGTCGATCCCGTTGATGACCGGGGCGAGTTCGTCGACGGAGATACCGGTGTGGGGTCGTTCCGTGGTGGCCAGTTTGGCGGCGACGCGGTCGACGCCCTCGGTCACGGAACGCCGGTAGAGGTCCGCGGTCGTCTCGTTGAGCAGATGCGAACGCATCAACTTTCCTCCGGGCAAGGGCAGGTGGGGGTGGGCTGTGCTGCTTAGGTTAGCCTAACCTAACCTCGTCACAAAACAGAGAGGGCCCCGGCCGCCCGGCCGGGGCCCTCTCTGAAATAGGGGGTATGTAACGCTAGTTGGGGCTACAGTTCGGCGCTCGGGTCCTCGCTGGGGGCCCGGCCCGCGTACGCCTCCGCGAGGAGTTCCTCCTCGCTCGCGCCGAGCCGCCAGTAGCCCGTGAAACGCACCCGACGCCGGTCGACCCCGCGTTCTCCCACCAGGTGGCGGCGTACGGCTCGGATCGTCCCGGACTCGCCGGCGATCCAGGCGTACGGGGCCGCGCAGGCGGGCGGTTCGGCCGACCGGACGACCTCCGGCAGCCGCGCGGTCCGCTCCCGGCCGGCGCCCGCGCCGCGCACCACCCAGGTGATGTGCGCGTCCGCGCGGGTGTCCAGGGGGAGGCGGTCGTCCTCGTGCGGGACCTCGAACCAGGCTGTGACGCGGGCGGCGGAGGGGAGCCGGTCCAGGATCGCGGCGGCGGCGGGCAGGGCGGTCTCGTCCGCGTACATCAGGATCAGGTCGGTGTCGGCCGGCGGCAGGAACCGTACGGACTTGTTCCTCGCGACCGCCGGTCCGATCGCGAGGATGCGGCGACCGGTGACCGCCCGTCCGGCCCACGCGGAGGCCGGGCTCGCGTCCCCGTGGAGCACGAAGTCGATGTCGACCTCGTCCACGCCCTCGCTCGTACGCCGCTGCTCGCGCACGGTGTACGAGCGCATCACCGGGCGCTCCGCCTCGGGCATGGCGCGCCACGCGCCGAACCAGGTGTCCTCGTCGGTGGACGGGAGCGCGGTGTGTTCCCGGTGCGGGGGCGGGAGGAAGAGGGAGAGGCTCTGGTCGTAGCCGCCCGAGCGGAACCCGGCGAGGGACTCGCCGCCGAAGGTGACCCGGAGGAACGAGTGGCCGAGCCGGCGGGTGCGGAGCACTTCCAGCGCGAAGAAGCGGAAGTGGGCGACGGCGGTGTCGGTGTCGGTGTGGGTGGCGGTCATGCGGCGGGTCCCCCTGGGAGTTGATCGGCGCGCCGGAAGGCGGGCGGGTCAGCTGACCTTCTTGGCATCCTGGATCGACTTCGCGAGGTCTTCGAGGATCTTGGCGCACTTGTCGTACGAGTAGATCGGCTCGGTGACGCGCGGGGTGACCTGACCGGCCTTGACCGCGGGCAGTTCGGCCCAGGTCGGCTTGGCCTTCAGCTCTTCCGGCTGGAGGGTGCCGGTGCGGTTGTCGAGGAGGATCACGTCGGCCTTGTACTTGCCGGCGTTCTCCCAGCTCAGGCTCTCGAAGAAGCCGCCCTGGTCGAGCTTTTCGGGGATGACGAACTCGACGCCGAGCGACTCGAAGTACTTGAGGTCGGCGGAGGTCTTCGGGGTCGAGACGTAGAACAGGTCGGCGGCGCCGGAGCCGACCAGCACCTTGATGCCCGGGTTGGCCTTGGTGGCCTCGCGGACCTTGGCGGAGGCGGCCTCGAAACGGGCCTTGGCGTCGACGGTGGCCTTGGAGTTCAGATCGGCGCCGAGGGACTTGGCGAGGGCGGCCGTCCGCTCCAGGGACTTGTCGAGGGTGGCGTCGCCGCCGACCGAGATCGCGGCGGCCGGGGCCAGCTTCAGGATCTTGTCCTTCGACGCCTCGGGGAGGTACCAGTAGCTGCCGTCCCAGGTATTGGTGACGAGCAGGTCGGGCCGCAGGGCCGCGTACTTCTCGACGTTGAACTCGTCGTAGACGTTGCCCAGGATCTCGACCTTGGAGATGTCCATGGTGCCGGCCTGCACGTCGGGCTTGCCGTCGGCGGTCTTGGTCGGGCCGAACACACCCTTCACCTTGACGCCGTAGTCCGAGAGCGCGGCCGCCGTGCCGGTGAAGGCGACGATGTTCTTCGGCGTCGACTTGGCGGTGACCTGCTTGCCGAGGTCGTCCTTGAAGCTCCAGGAGCCGGAGGCCGCGGCGCCCTTGTCCGATTCGCCCGCTCCGCCCTTGGCCTGGTCGGTGCCCCCGCAGGCGGAGAGCGCCGCGACGAGACCGAGGGCGCCGCCCGCGGCGATGAGACCGCGGCGGGTGAAGGGGGAGGTCCGGGACTTGGGCATGTCGATGTCCGCTTTCGTGCGTGGTGCGTGCCGGGCGGCCACGAAGGCCGTTCGAGGGAAGGTTAGCCTAACCTTGCTCGATGTGAGTAAGGGGGCCCTAACTTCCACCGGGCCCCCTCGCCCGTCACGCGTCCGCGAGCGGACCGACCGTCAGCCCGCGAAGCCCAGTTCGCGGGCGATGAGCATGCGCTGCACCTCGCTCGTGCCCTCGCCGATCTCCAGGATCTTGGAGTCCCGCCACATCCGCGCCACCGGGTACTCGTTCATGAACCCGTACCCGCCGTGGATCTGCGTCGCCTCACGGGCGTTGTCGACGGCGACGGTGGAGGAGTACAGCTTCGCGATCGCCGCCTCCTTCTTGAACGGCTCGCCCGCCACCAGCCGCGAAGCCGCGTCGCGCCAGCCGACCCGGGCCATGTGGGCGCGCATCTCCATGTCGGCCAGCTTGAACTGGATGGCCTGGTTGTCCCCGATCGGCCGGCCGAAGGCCTGCCGCTCCTTCGCGTACTTCACCGACTCGTCCACGCACCCCTGCGCCAACCCGGTGGCCAGCGCCGAGATCGCGACGCGCCCCTCGTCCAGGATGCGCAGGAACTGGGCGTAGCCACGGCCCTCCTCGCCCACCAGATTGGCGAGCGGGACGCGCACGTTGTCGAAGGCCAGCTCCCGGGTGTCCGAGGAGTTCCAGCCGACCTTGGAGTACGGGGCCGCGACCGTGAAACCGGGGGTGCCGGACGGGACGATGATCGAGGAGATCCGCGGCCGGCCGTCCTCGGTGCGCCCGGTGACGGCGGTGACGGTGACCAGGCCGGTGATGTCCGTACCGGAGTTGGTGATGAAGCACTTCGAGCCGTTGATCACCCACTCGTCGCCGTCCTTGACGGCGGTGGTGCGGCTGCCGCCCGCGTCCGAGCCGGCGCCCGGCTCCGTCAGCCCGAACGCCCCGAGGATCTCGCCGGAGCACATCCGCGGCAGCCACTCCCGCTTCTGCTCCTCGGTACCGAACCGGAAGATCGGCATGGCGCCGAGCGAGACGCCGGCCTCCAGGGTGATGGCGACCGAGGAGTCGACGCGGGCCAGCTCCTCCAGGGCGATGCCGAGGGCGAGGTAGTCACCGCCCATGCCGCCGTACTCCTCGGGGAAGGGCAGGCCGAACAGGCCCATCCGGCCCATCTCGCGGACGATCTCGTACGGGAACTCGTGCCGCTCGTACAGGTCGCCGATCTTGGGCGCGATGACGTCGTGGGCGAACTCCTCCACGGTACGGCGGAGTTCCTCGTGCTCGGGGGTGAGCCGGTGGTCGAGGGACATGGTTCTCGTTACTCCTTGTGGGAGAGGGCGCGGACGGTACGGGAGGGGCTCGGTCGGCCCAACCGCTCGGCCATCCACACGCTCGTGGCGGTGAGGGCGGCCAGATCGACCCCGGTCTCGATGCCGAGGCCGTCGAGCATCCACACCAGGTCCTCGGTGGCGAGGTTGCCGGTGGCGCTCTTCGCGTACGGGCAGCCGCCGAGGCCGCCGGCGGAGGCGTCGACTGTGGTCACGCCATGCTGAAGCGCGGCGTGGGTATTGGACAGGGCCTGCCCGTACGTGTCGTGGAAGTGCACGCCGATCCGCTCGGTCGCGACGCCTTCCTCGTTGAGGGCGGACAGCAGCGCCCGGACGTGGCCGGGGGTGGCGACGCCGATGGTGTCGCCCAGACTCAGCTCGTCGCAGCCGAGGTCGAGCAGCGCCTTGGCGGTACGAACCACCTGGGGGACCGGGACCGCGCCCTCCCAGGGATCGCCGAAGCACATGGACAGGTAGCCGCGGACGTGGGCCCGCTGCTCCTTGGCGCGGGCGACGACCGGCTCGAACATGGCGAGGGACTCGGCGACGGTGCGGTTCAGATTGCGGGCGGCGAACGTCTCGGTGGCGGAGCCGAACACCGCGATGCGGGTCGCCCCGAGGGTGAGCGCGCGATCGAGCCCGCGCTCGTTGGGGACGAGGACGGGCAGGGCCGCGTCGACGTCCGCGAGGAGCGGGAAGAGCTCCTCGGCGTCCGCCAGTTGGGGCACCCACTTGGGGTGGACGAAGCTGGTCGCCTCGATGGTGGTCAGCCCGGCCGCGGCGAGGCGGTGGACGAACTCGGCCTTCACCTCGGTCGGGACGGCGGTCTGCTCGTTCTGCAGGCCGTCGCGGGCGCCGACCTCGTGGATACGGACGCGGGCGGGGAGCCCGGGGTCCGGGACGGTCATGGGGAGGCCGTTCACGCGTGCTCTCCCTCCGCTTCGGGGGTGACGACGGCCAGGACCTGGTCCATGGCGACGGTGGTGCCGGGGAAGACGTCGAGTTCGGTGACGGTCCCGGCGTGCGGGGCGGAGATGACGTGCTCCATCTTCATCGCCTCGACGACGAGGAGGCTCTGGCCGGCGGTGACGTGATCGCCGACGGCGACCTTGACGACGGTGACGGTGCCGGGCATGGGGGCGGCTAGGGTGTCGGCCCCCGCGCGGCCGGCTCCGCTGAGGTTCGCGGTGACGGGGTCGTGGGTCTGGAAGTGCCAGGTGTCGCCGTCGCGGCCGAGCCAGACCCCCTCCGGGGAGGTGGCGTGGGCCAAGCGGTGGGTGACGCCGTCGAGTTCGATGGTGACGGTGTCTTCGGTGCGGTCCACGATCCGGCCGCGGGCCGGCGCCGCCGGACTCGGCCCGGCGCCGTCGTCGGCCGAGAGGAGCAGTTCCGTTTCGGCGCCCGAGGAGCGGGTGCGGAGCTGCACCGGGTCCTGGCCCGGGAGGCGGAAGTGGTGGACCGTCCAGGCCGGGGTGCCGCCCAGGCGCCAGCCGGTGGGGGCGTCGAAGGGGTCGGCCCAGCCACTGCCCCCGGCGGGGTTCCGGGAAGCGGCGGGGTGGGGGAGACGCAGCAGTGCGGCCGCCGCGTACACCTCCGGCGGGACGCCGTCCGGCAGAAGCCGGTCCAGGTCGCGCTCGACCAGGCCCGTGTCCAGGTCGCCGGACACCACCTCCGGGTGGGCCAGCAGGCGCCGCAGGAAGCCGGTGTTGGTCTGGACGCCCAGGATGACGGTGTCGGCCAAGGCGCCCCGCAGCACCCGCAGAGCCGTCGCCCGGTCCGGGCCGTAGGCGATGACCTTCGACAGCATCGGGTCGTACGTCGACCCCGTGTCCACCCCG
This sequence comes from Streptomyces sp. NPDC058279, assembly GCF_042881255.1. Lineage (NCBI taxonomy): Bacteria > Bacillati > Actinomycetota > Actinomycetes > Kitasatosporales > Streptomycetaceae > Streptomyces > Streptomyces sp. NPDC058279. The sequence continues at coordinate 202,541 of NZ_JBHVYA010000008.1, forward strand.
GCCACCAGGCCCGAGTCGGTACGGACCGCCCCGTCCGACGGCTCCGACAACGCCAGCACCGTGCCGCCCGAGGGCAGGAACCCGCGCGCCGGGTCCTCGGCGCAGATCCGGGCCTCGATCGCGTGACCGGTCAGCGTGACCTCGTCCTGGGTGAGGCCCAGCTCGGCCCCGGCCGCCACCCGGAGCTGCTGCTCCACCAGGTCCAGCCCGGTGATCAGCTCCGTCACGGGGTGCTCCACCTGGAGCCGGGTGTTCATCTCCATGAAGTAGTACGAGGACGGGTCGCCGCCCGGCACGATGAACTCCACCGTGCCCGCGCCGACGTACCCGCAGGAGCGGGCCGCCTCCACCGCCGCCGCGCCCATCGACGCCCGCAGCTCCGGTGTGAGCAGGACGGACGGGGCCTCCTCGATCACCTTCTGGTGGCGCCGCTGGAGCGAGCACTCGCGCTCGCCCAGGTGCACCACGTTGCCGTGCGCGTCGGCCAGCACCTGGATCTCGATGTGCCGCGGCCGGTCCACCCAGCGCTCCACGAGCAGCGTGTCGTCCCCGAAGGAGGAACGGGCCTCGCGGCGGGCCGCCGCGATCTCCTCGCCGAGCAGGTCCGCGTCCCGTACCAGGCGCATGCCCTTGCCGCCGCCGCCCGCCGAGGGCTTGAGCAGCACCGGCATGCCGATCTTCTCGGCGGCGGAGGCCAGTTCGGCGTCGGTCAGGCCGCTGCCGGAGGAGCCGGGGACGACCGGGACGCCGGCCGCCTTCACGGTCTCCTTCGCCCGGATCTTGTCGCCCATCAGCGAGATCGCCGAAGCCGGCGGTCCGATGAACGCGAGCCCGGCCTCCGCGCAGGCCGCCGCGAAGGCCGTGTTCTCGGCGAGGAAGCCGTAGCCGGGATGGACCGCCTCGGCGCCGGTACGACGGGCGGCGTCCAGGAGCCGGTCCACGGACAGGTAGCTCTCGGCGGCTGCCGCCGGGCCGATCCGGACGGCCGTGTCGGCCTCCCGTACGTGGCGGGCGTCCGCGTCCGCGTCGCTGAAGACGGCCACGGAGCGGATCCCGAGCTGCCGCAGCGTCCGGATGACGCGTACCGCGATCTCGCCGCGGTTGGCGACCAGAACAGTGCTGAACATCGAAGAGGTCCTCACGTCACATACGGAAGATGCCGAAAGCCGAATCGCCCAACGGGGCGTTGGCGCACGCGGTCAGGGCCAGTCCCAGCACCTGCCGGGTCTCCAGCGGGTCGATGACCCCGTCGTCCCACAGCCGCGCGGTGGCGTAGTAGGCGTTGCCCTGCTCCTCGTACTGCGCGCGGACCGGGGCCTTGAAGGCTTCCTCGTCCTCCGCCGGCCATTCCCGGCCCGCGCCCTCGATCTGGTCGCGCTTGACGGTCGCGAGGACGGAGGCGGCCTGCTCGCCGCCCATCACCGAGATCTTGGCGTTGGGCCACATCCACAGGAACCGGGGCGAGTAGGCGCGGCCGCACATCGAGTAGTTGCCCGCGCCGTACGAGCCGCCGACGACCACGGTCAGCTTCGGCACCCGGGTACAGGCCACCGCCGTGACCATCTTCGCGCCGTGCTTGGCGATGCCGCCGGCCTCGTAGTCGCGGCCGACCATGAACCCCGAGATGTTCTGGAGGAAGAGGAGCGGGATGCCGCGCTGGTCGCACAGCTCGATGAAGTGGGCGCCCTTCTGGGCCGACTCCGAGAAGAGGATGCCGTTGTTGGCGACGATGCCGACGGGGTGGCCGTGGATCCGGGCGAAGCCGGTGACGAGCGTCTGCCCGAACTCGGCCTTGAACTCCTGGAAGCGGGAGCCGTCCACGATCCGGGCGATGATCTCGCGGGCGTCGTAGGGCGTGCGGGAGTCGACGGGGACCGCGCCGTACAGCCCGTACGGGTCGACCTTCGGCTCCTCGGGCGCCTCGACCGACCAGGGCAGGGCCCCGCGCTCGGGGAGGGTCGCCACGATGTTGCGCACGATCCGCAGCGCGTGCGCGTCGTCCTCCGCGAGGTGGTCGGTGACGCCGGAGGTCCGGGAGTGGACCTCGCCGCCGCCGAGCTCCTCCGCCGTGACGACCTCGCCGGTGGCGGCCTTCACCAGCGGCGGGCCGCCCAGGAAGATCGTGCCCTGACCGCGGACGATGACGGCCTCGTCGCTCATCGCCGGTACGTAGGCGCCACCCGCGGTGCAGGAGCCGAGGACGGCCGCGATCTGCGGGATGCCGGCGCCCGACATGCGGGCCTGGTTGTAGAAGATGCGGCCGAAGTGGTCCCGGTCGGGGAAGACCTCGTCCTGCATGGGGAGGAAGGCGCCTCCCGAGTCGACCAGGTAGAGGCAGGGGAGACGGTTCTCCAGTGCCACCTCCTGGGCCCGCAGGTGCTTCTTGACGGTCATCGGGTAGTACGTGCCGCCCTTGACGGTGGCGTCGTTCGCGACGATCACGCACTCGCGGCCGCTGACCCGGCCGATGCCCGCGATCACCCCGGCGGCCGGGGCCGCGCCCCCGTACATCCCCTCGGCGGCCAGCGGGGCCAGCTCCAGGAAGGGGGAGCCGGGGTCCAGGAGGGTGTCCACGCGCTCGCGCGGGAGCAGCTTGCCCCGGGCGGTGTGGCGGGCGCGGGCCTTCTCACCACCGCCGAGGCGGGCCGCTTCCAGCCGGGCGCGCAGGCCCTCGGCGAGTTCCCGGTGGGCGGCCTCGTTGGTCCGCCAGGCCTCGGACGCCGGGTCCGCGGCGCTCGTCAGCACTGGTGCCTGCTGCATCGGTCGAGCTCCCTTGCTCGGTCCACGTAAACCGGTCACGCTGTTAATGAACGTTAACGCTTGTGGGGCTTAGGTTAACGAGCGCTAACGGCCCTGTCTAGAATGGATTCCCATGAGCACCAGAGCGGCCGCCCCGACCCGTCGCGAGCAGATCCTCAGTGAGGCCGCTCGACTCTTCGCCGAGCGCGGCTTCCACGGCGTGGGCGTGGATGAGATAGGGGCCGCGGTGGGCATCAGCGGACCCGGGCTGTACCGCCATTTCGCGGGCAAGGACGCGATGCTCGCCGAGCTGCTCGTCGGGATCAGCGAGCGCCTGCTGACCGGGGGCCGGCGCCGGGTGGAGGAGGCGGCCGGAGACCCGGCGGCGGTCCTGGCTTCCCTCGTCGAGGGTCACATCGACTTCGCGCTCGACGACCGCGCGCTGATCACCCTCCACGACCGGGAGCTGGACCGGCTGCGCGAGGCCGACCGCAAGCTGGTGCGCCAGCTCCAGCGGCAGTACGTCGAGCTGTGGGTGGAGGTCGTCCGGCAGCTCCACCCGGAGGTGGGCGAGTCGGAGGTGCGGGTCTCCGTGCACGCGGTGTTCGGCCTGCTGAACTCCACCCCGCACCTGGCGGCGCTCGGCCGGGAGGCGACCGAGTCCCTGCTGCGACGGCTGGCCAACGGCGCTTTCGGAGCGCTGTCGGGGTGACGCCGGGTGTCCGCTGGTCGGGATGGAACAGACGGCTCCGCCCGGGCGGCGGCAGAATGAACCGTATGCCGAAGCCGATAGAGACGCCCGCCCCGCCCGTGGGAACGCCCAGCCGCGCCGAACTCGTCGACCACCTGGTCCGCACCCGGATCGCGGGCGACGTGGCGACGGCGCGCGAGAACAACCTCTCCCACTACCGCAAGCTCGCCAACGGCGACCGGCACTACTGGCTCGGCCTGGAACTCGGCGACCGCTGGACGGACGAACAGGACGTCCTGGCCGTGATGGCCGAGCGGTGCGGGGTCGTGGACGACGCGGAACACCGGTACGGGCAGGACACCATCGACCCGGAACTGACCGTCGCCGCCCTGGACCGGATGGCGGCGCGGCTGCGCAAGGCGGCGCTCGACCGCCAGCGCGTCCTGCTCGCCACCGGCCACCCGGGCGGCCTCCTGGACGTCCACCGGGCGACGGCGGCGGCGCTGCGGGACGCGGGCTGCGAGATCGTGGTGATCCCGCAGGGCCTGACGGCCGACGAGGGCTCGGTGTGGCAGTTCGCCGACGTGGCCGTACTGGAGCGCGGGGCCACCCTGTGGCACACCCACTCCCCGGCCCCGATGGCGGCGATCCTGGACGGCCTGGCCGCGGCCGGACGCCCGCAGCCGGACCTGGTCGTCGCCGACCACGGCTGGGCGGGCTGTGCGGCCCAGCGGGGGCTGGACGCGGTGGGCTACGCGGACTGTAACGACCCCGCGCTGTTCCTCGGCGAGGCGGAGGGCACCCTCCAGGTGGCGGTCCCGTTGGACGACCACGTGCGCGACCCGCGCTACTACGACCCGATGGTGGCCTACCTGCTCTCGGCGGCGGGCCTGCGCTGACGGCTCCCGGGCGCCCCCAAGGGGCCCGGCCGTGATCCGTCAGACACCCAGCCAGTCGGTCATCTCGGTCTGGACGGCCGAGCCGTCGAGGTCCGCGAGCTTGGCGGCGACGAAGTCACGGGCCCAGTCGGAGGTCTGGATCCGGAACGGCATCCGCTCGGCGGTCAGGGCGTCGATGACCGGTGCGGCCGCCTGCTCCGAGGTCTGGGTGGTGCCGCTGCCGTAGGTCTTGAGGGCGTGGTCGACGTAGCCCTGGAGCGCCGGGGCGTACGGCCCTGCCTGTGCCAGCATGGCCGGTACGTCGAGCCGTACGTTGTTGACGAACTCGCTGGCGACGGCGCCCGGTTCGACCACGGCCACCTGGACGCCCGTGCTCGCGGCGACCGGGGCGAGGGACTCCATGAAGCCCTCGACGGCGAACTTGGCCGCGCAGTACGACTCGTTGAAGGGCTGGCCGACCACGCCGCCGACGCTCGTCACCGTGATGACCCGGCCGCCCGACGCGCGCAGGTGGGGCAGTGCGGTGCGGGTGAGCTCGACCACGCCGAAGAAGTTGACCTCCATGACCGACCGGACCTGCTCCATGTCGTGCTGCTCGATGGTGCCGACGAAGCCGGCGCCGGCGTTGTTCACGACCGCGTCGAGGTGCCCGTGTTCGGCGACGACCTCCGCCACGCAGCCGGCCACCGACTCGGCGTCGGTCACGTCCAGGCGCTTGACCTGGACCCGGTCGGCGACACCGGCCTCGCGGGCTGCCTCCAGCAGCGCGTCCGCCCGGCCCGTGTCGCGCATCGTCGCGACGGCGTGCCAGCCGGCCTGGGCGGCGCCGACCGCGGCGGCCAGGCCGATGCCGGAGGACGTGCCGGTGATGAGAACGGTCTTGGTCATGGGGAACTCCTCGTAGAACCGTAAGTGCGTGTGCACACACATTATCGTTGTGTGCGTGTGCACGCAACCTCCTTCCCGGTAGGCTGGCCCCCATGGCGCAGAACAACCTCACCCCGGGCGAATTCACCCCCCGCGACCACGCCTTCTACGGCCTCGTCTGGGCGGGTTCCACGCTCAGTGCCCGCGTGGACCAGGCCCTGGCGCGCCGCCACGACCTGCCGCTGTCGTGGTTCGAGGTCATGCTGTGGCTGCGCGCGCAGAAGGAACCGGTCGCCGCCTCCGAACTCGGCGCCGTGACCCTGCTCAGCCGCAGCCAGGTCTCCCGGGTCGCCGACTCCCTCCAGGCGCGCGGCCTGGTCGAGCGGATACCGTCGCCGACCGACGCCCGCTCGGTCCGGATCGCCCTCACCCCGGCGGGCCACCGCGCCTTCGAAGAGGCCGACGCCACCCGCCGCGAGGTCCTCGCCGAGGTCTTCGACGACCTCCTCGACGACGCGGACATCGCCGCCCTGCAGGGCATCTGGACCAAACTCAAGTCCCGTCCGGCGCCGCGCGCGCAGTAGGCGTCGGGTCCAGGTACACGCGCCGGATCGCGGGCCAGCGCTCGCGCAGTTGGGACTCCGCGTCCTCGCACGCCGCCTCCACCTGCCGGGCCGACGCCAGGTCGTGGAAGTCGATCTTCGCCGCGATCAGCACCTCGTCCGGCCCCTGCACCAGCGTGGTCAGCTCCAGCACGCCCTCGATGTGCGGCACCGAGAGGAGTTCCTCGCGCACCTCCGCGCGCGTCGCCGCCGGCAGCGACCGTCCGATCAGGTACTGCGCGTTCGAGCGGCCCAGTTCCCACGCCACCCACACCAGCAACACCCCGATCAGCAGCGACGCGACGCCGTCGTAGGCCCCCGAGCCCGTCAGCTGCGCCCCCAGCAGGCCGCCGGCCGCCAGGACCAGGCCGATCAGCGCGGCCACGTTCTCCAGCAGGACGGCCTTCACCGCCGTGTCCGGGGTGTGCTTCACGTACATGCCCAGCGGGGCGCGCAGCCGCGCCGCCTCGCCCCGTACCTGCCGCCAGGCCACGAGCAGCGAGTAGCCCTCCAGCAGGAAGGCGACCGCGAGGATGATGTACGAGACCGTCGGATCGCCCGGTTCCTCGCCGTGCAGCAGCGTGTGGACACCGTCGTACACGGCGAAGACGGCGCCGCCGACGAAGGTGGCGATCGAGGCGAGCAGCGCCCAGATGTAGCGCTCCGGCCCGTACCCCAGGGGATGGGCCTCGTCCGCCGGGCGGGCGCTGCGTTTCAGCGCCGTCAGCAGCAGCACCTCGGTGACGGTGTCGGCCACCGAGTGCGCGGCCTCGGACAGCATCGCGCTCGATCCGCTGACGATCCCGCCGACCGCCTTGGCGGCGGCGATGCCGAGGTTGGTGACGGCCGCGACGACGACCGTCCCGACGCTCTCGCCCCCGTCCGGGCTCTCGCGGCCGCCGGGGGTCGCGGACTGCGCCGGATCGGTCGCTTCCGGCGCTCCGGGCGGCCCTGGTGCTTCTGAGGTCATGCGGCGACGGTAGGCGCGACTATCCGCGCGGGACGCGTACGACACCCTCCTGGATGACCGTCACGGCCAGCCGGCCGTCCTGCGTCCAGATGCGGGCCTGACCCAGGCCCCGGCCGGCCGCCGCCGACGGGGACTCCTGGTCGTACAGCAGCCATTCGTCGGCGCGGAAGGGCCGGTGGAACCACATCGCGTGGTCCAGGGAGGCGCCGACCACGTCGCCGACGGCCCAGCCGCCCCGGCCGTGCGCGAGCAGCACCGAGTCGAGGAGCGTCATGTCGGAGACGTAGGTGGCCAGACAGGTGTGCAGGAGCGCGTCGTCCGAGTCGAGCTTGTCGGCGGTACGGAACCACACCTGCGAGTGCGGCTCGCGCGGCCGCCCGACCGACCCCCAGGGGGGAGTCGTCGCGTACCGCAGGTCCACCGCGCCGCGCGCGTCGATCAGCCGCTCCACCGTGCCCGGGTCGCGGAAGACCTCCCGGTAGAGCGGCAGCGACTCGGCGGCCGTCGGCAGGGTCTCCGGGTCGGGCGCGTCCGGCATCGCGCTCTGGTGGTCGAGCCCCTCCTCGTACGTCTGGAAGGACGCGGAGAGGTGGAAGATCGGCTGCCCGTGCTGGACGGCGACGACCCGGCGCGTGGTGAAGGAGCGCCCGTCGCGGATGCGGTCGACCGAGTAGACGATCGGCGCGCCGGGATCGCCGGCGCGCAGGAAGTAGGAGTGCAGCGAGTGCGCGCCCCGGTCCTCGGGCACGGTGCGGCCGGCCGCGACCAGCGCCTGGGCCGCGACCTGACCGCCGAAGACCCGCGGTACCAGCGACGGACGGCTGGTACCGCGGAAGATGTTCTCCTCGATCTGCTCCAGGTCGAGCAGGTCGAGGAGCGTCGTCAGTGCCTCGTTCATGGGACGGGGACGGGGTTCCCTACAGGCCCATGGACTTGGCGATGATGGACTTCATGACCTCGCTGGTGCCGCCGTAGATGCGGTTCACGCGGTTGTCGGCGTACAGGCGGGCGATCGGGTACTCGTTCATGTAGCCGTACCCGCCGTGCAGCTGGAGGCACTTGTCGATGACGCGGTGCGCGACCTCGGTGCAGAACAGCTTCGCGGACGCGGCCTCCGCGGCCGTCAGCTCGCCGGCGTCCAGGGCCTCCAGCGCGCGGTCGGCGACGGCCTCGGCCGCGTCCACCTCGGCCTGGCAGGCGGCCAGTTCGAACTTGGTGTTCTGGAAGTGCGCCACCGGCTTGCCGAAGACGGTGCGCTCGGTCACGTACTGCTGGGCGAACCGTATGGCGGCCTTGGCCTGCGCGTACGCGCCGAAGGCGATGCCCCAGCGCTCGGAGGGCAGGTTCGCGCCGAGGTAGTAGAAGCCCTTGTTCTCCTCGCCGAGCAGGTCCTCGACCGGCACCTGGACGTCGACGAACGCGAGCTCGGCGGTGTCGGAGGTGCGCAGGCCCAGCTTGTCGAGCTTGCGGCCGATGGAGTAGCCCTCGGACTTGGTGTCCACGGCGAAGAGGGAGATGCCGAAGCGGCGGTCGTCCTCGCGCGGGGCCGAGGTGCGGGCGCAGACGATCACGCGGTCGGCGTGGACGCCACCGGTGATGAAGGTCTTGGCGCCGTTGAGGACGTAGTGGCTGCCGTCCTCGGAGAGCTTGGCGGTGGTCTTCATGCCCGCGACGTCGGAGCCGGTGCCGGGCTCGGTCATCGCGAGGGCCCACATCTCCTCGCCGCTGACGAACTTCGGCAGGTATCGCTTCTTCTGCTCGTCGCCGGCCAGCATCTTGATGTAGGGGAGGGCGAGCAGCACGTGCACGCCGGAACCGCCGAAGTTGACGCCCGCGCGCGAGGTCTCCTCGTAGAGGACGGCCTCGAACTTGTGGGTGTCCAGGCCCGCGCCGCCGAACTCCTCCGGCACGTTGATGCCGAAGACGCCCAGCTCGCCGAGCTTGTAGTAGAAGTCGCGGGGCGCCTGGCCGGCCTGGAACCACTCGTCGTAGACGGGGACGACCTCGGCCTCGATGAAGGCGCGGATGGTCTCGCGGAATGCCTCGTGGTCCTCGTTGAAAACGGTACGGCGCACGGCCGGACTCCCTTCGTCGCGGCGGTCCGCCGCCCTTGGCTAAGCGCTTGCTCAGATTAAGTTACCGGCGAGTCGCCACCGCTGTCCAGGGTACGTAGCGCGAACCACAGTTCCATCCTGGTGTCGGGGTCGTCGAGGTCGCGGCCGAGGAGCGTGGCGGCGCGGGCGATGCGCTGGCGGACCGTGTTGCGGTGGACGCCGAGGGCGGCGGCGCTGCGGTCCCAGCTTCCGTGGTGCGCCAGCCAACCGCGCAGGGTCGCCGTCTGGGCCGGGGTGAGCGGCGCGAGCAGCGCCTCGGCGTGCGCGCGGGCCTCCGCCGGGTCCAACAGACCGGGCAGACCCGCCTCGGAGTGCCGGGCCAGCGCGGTCCTGGCCGCCTCGGCGCGTTCCAGGGCGCGGCGGGCCTGGGCGTCGGCGGTCGCCAGCGCCCCGGGCGCGGCGGGTGCGCTGACCCCGAGGCGCCAGCCGGGCTGCGGGGCGGGGTCCCGGTCGGTGAGCAGGCGGAGCCCCGGGCCGTGCGCGTCCAGCAGTACGGTGCCCAGCGCGCCCGCCAGGGCCTGCGGATCTCCCGCACCCCGGGCGTGCACCACCCGCCAGGGCCCGGCGCCGGCCAGCGCCTCGGCCGGGTCGCCGCCCAGCAGCAGCCGGGTCAGCGCGGCGGCCTCGGTACCGGCCGGGCGGCGCGTGGTGAGCAGGCCCAGCAGGACGGCGGCGATGGCGGTGATGGCGTGGTCCCCGGCGGTCCGCTCCGGCACGGCGACACCCAGCACCGGGCCGGGGCCGGGGGTGGGGGCGACGTCCGGGGCCGGGGCGGTGTCCTGGGCGGGGCCGCCGGGGTGCGGGCCCGGGACGGGGTGCGGGCCCGGCCCGCCGCCCAGGGCGTACGCCGCGAGGTGCCAGCCCGCGGCGGAGTCCGTCGCGGTGGCCGGCCCGCCCGGGGCGGCCACCCGCGCGAGCAGCGCCTCCTGCGCGGCGGCGGCCTCGGCCGGCACCGCGCGACCCGCCTCCCGGACCGCGCCCGCCCCACCCGACCCAGCCGAGCCGGTGCCACCCGGCACCAGGACGACCCGGCCGCCCAGGCTCGCCGCCAGCCGCCGCAGCACCGCCGGCACCGGCTCCGGCCGGGCGGCGGCCGCCGCCAGCGCCTGCTGCGCCTCGGTGACCCGGCGCAGCTCGCGCGTCCGGGCCTCCGCCATCAGCCGCCACACGGTACGGGCGACGGCGGTGAACGGGGTCCCGGGCGGCACTTCCAGCAGGGGCAGCCCGTGCCGGGCGCAGGCCGCCACCAGCTCCGGCGGCACCGCCTCGTGCACCGGCGCCAGCCCGAACCCGAGCGCCGCCGCGCCCGCCGCGACGAGCCGGGCCGCGTACCCGTCGGCGTCCGGCCCGAGCTGCGCCCCGGCGGTGAGCAGCAGCTCCCCGCCCAGCAGGTACGGCGACGGGTCGGCCATCTCGGATGCGTGGACGGCGTGCACGACGACCCCCTCCGCCCCCTCGACCTCCTGGGCCGCCTGCCACCCGCGCAGGCCCAGCTCCCGGTCGGCGAGCAGGGCGGAGAGGGCGACGCCTGGGGTCGGCGGCTGGTCCGGCATGGATACTCCGTATAGATCTCGGCTGCCTGATGGAGGAAACGTACACTTCGCGCGCCCGTACTGTCCCCTTACGCTCGAAGGACCGCACACCCCTTCCGGAAGGCACCCCCCATGAGCACGCAGCCGCGCGGACCCGTCGACTCCTCCCGCATCCCGCGCTACGCGGGCCCGGCGACCTTCGCCCGGCTGCCGCGCCTGGACGAGGTCGGCTCGGCCGACGTGGCCGTCGTCGGCGTCCCGTTCGACTCCGGTGTCTCCTACCGGCCGGGTGCCCGCTTCGGCGGCAACGCCATCCGCGAGGCCTCGCGCCTGCTGCGCCCGTACAACCCGGCGCAGGACGCCTCCCCGTTCGCGCTCGCCCAGGTCGCCGACGCCGGTGACATCGCCGTGAACCCCTTCAACATCAACGAGGCCGTCGAGACGGTCGAGGCCGCCGCCGACGAGCTGCTCGGCGCCGGCTCCCGCCTGATGACCCTCGGCGGCGACCACACCATCGCGCTGCCGCTGCTGCGCTCGGTCGCCAAGAAGCACGGCCCGGTCGCGCTGCTGCACTTCGACGCCCACCTGGACACCTGGGACACCTACTTCGGCGCCGAGTACACGCACGGCACCCCGTTCCGCCGCGCCGTCGAGGAGGGCATCCTCGACACCGAGGCGCTCTCGCACGTCGGCACGCGCGGCCCGCTCTACGGCAAGCAGGACCTGGACGACGACGCCAAGATGGGCTTCGGCATCGTCACCTCGGCCGACGTCTACCGGCGCGGCGCCGACGAGGTCGCGGACCAGCTGCGCCAGCGCATCGGCGACCGCCCGCTCTACATCTCCATCGACATCGACGTGCTGGACCCGGCGCACGCGCCCGGCACCGGCACGCCGGAGGCGGGCGGCATGACCTCCCGCGAGCTGCTGGAGATCATCCGCGGCCTGTCCTCCTGCAACCTGGTCTCCGCGGACGTGGTCGAGGTCGCCCCGGCGTACGATCACGCCGAGATCACCTCGGTCGCGGCCTCGCACACCGCGTACGAGCTGACCACGATCATGAGCCGGCAGATCGCGGCGTCGAAGACCAAGTAGGACCCGAGAAGGGCGAGTAAGCGCACGTGACGCACGACCACGACCTGGTACTCCGTCCCACCGAAGCCCAGACGGCCGCGGCGCTCGCGCCGCCGCCCGGGCGGACGGGCGGGGACCTGGTCGTGGAAACGCTGCGCTCGCTCGGCGCCACCACCGTGTTCGGGTTGCCCGGACAGCACGCGCTGGCCGTCTTCGACGCGGTGGGTCGCTCCGACCTGCGGCTGGTCGCCCTGCGTACGGAGAACAACGCCGGCTTCGCGGCCGACGCGTACGGCCGGCTCACCGGCGAGGCCGTCCCGCTGCTGCTGTCCACCGGCCCCGGTGCGCTGATGGCCCTGCCGGCCCTGGCCGAGGCGGCGGCGGCCTCCGCCCCGGTGCTCGCCATCTCCTCGCAGGTGCCGAGCGCGGGGCTGGGCGGCGGGCGGCGCGGGCACCTGCACGAGCTGCGGGACCAGTCGGCGTCGTTCCGGGACGTGGTGAAGTCCGTCCACACCGCCCGCACCCCGTCCCAGATCCCGTCGGTCGTCGCGGAGGCGTGGGAGTCGGCGCTGAGCGCCCCGCACGGGCCCGTCTGGATCGAGATCCCGGAGGACGTCCTCCGCGCGGAGACGATGATCCCCCAGGTCACGGGCGTGGACGCGACCCCGCACGAGCTCGTCCCGCGCCCGGAGCTGACGGCGCTCGCCGCGCACTGGCTGTCCGAGGCGGCCCGGCCTGTGATCATCGCGGGCGGCGGGGTGGTGCGCGCGGACGCGGCGGGGAAGCTGAAGCAGCTCGCGGAGCGCCTGAACGCGCCCGTCGTCACCACCTTCGGCGGGAAGGGCGCCTTCCCCTGGACCCACCCGCTGTCCCTCCAGTCATGGCTGGAGGACCGCCACATGACGGACTTCCTGGAGGACGCGGACGTCCTGCTGGTGGTGGGCTCGGGGCTCGGGGAACTCTCCTCGAATTACCACACGTTCTTCCCGACGGGTCGGGTCGTGCAGATCGAGGCGGACCTCGGGAAGCTGGAGTCCAACCATCCGGGCCTCGGCATCCACGCGGACGCCCGGCTCGCGCTGCAAGCCCTGCTGGAAACGGTCCCGGAACGGGAGGACCCGGCGGCGCCCGCGCGGGTGCGGATGGTCCTGGACGAGATCGCGGGCCGGCTGGCCGACCAGGACGTGGCGCTGGAGCAAGGGCTGCTGGCCTCCATCAGGTCGGCCCTGCCGCCGCGCTCGCCGTCGTTCTGGGACATGACGATCCTGTCCTACTGGGCGTGGTCCGCCTTCGACGCGAAGCACCCCAACACCATGCACTCGGCGCAGGGCGCGGGCGGGCTCGGCTACGCCTTCCCGGCGGCCCTCGGGGCGTGCGTCGCGGAACCGGGCACGCCGGTGCTGGCCGTCTCGGGCGACGGCGGCGCGATGTACTCGATCGCGGAACTGGCCACCGCGAAGCAGCACGAGCTGGACGTGACCTGGCTGATCGTGGACGACGGCGGCTACGGCATCCTGCGCGAGTACGGCTGCGCGACGGGTACGGACCTCACCGGCCCGGACTTCGTCGCCCTGGCGGCCTCCTTCGGTGTCCCGGCCGCGATCACCTCGGCGGCCACCCTCCGCGAGGACCTCACCACGGCCCTCGCCTCCCCGGGCCCCTCGGTCCTGGTCCTCCCCACCACCCTGAAGATGTTCGCCCCAACCCACCTCTGATGGTCAGGCCGCCTCGTGCTCCTGCGAGGCGAAGACGACGATTGACGTCTCACCGACCAACTTCAGGGTCAGCTCCGACTCCATCGCCCGCGCCAGCCGTGCGAGCAGCGGCACAGTCGGCACGGTCCCGCCCAGCTCCAGCTTCGACACCTGCGGCTGCGTCATCCCGGCCCGCCGCGCCAGCTCGGTCTGCGACATCCCGAGCTCGGTCCGCCGGTCGTACACGGCCTGCCCGAGCTCGAACGCCAGCCGGATCTCCTCGCGGCGCCGAGTCACCTCGGGACTCTCCGTAAGACCTTCGGCGACCTTTCGATCCCGGTTCAGCTTCCACTGCGCGTGGCTGACCATTACTGCGCTCCCTCCTTCAAGTCGCGGATGTACGTCTCAGTGGCAGGTACGTGCTCGGTAGAGCATGCAAGCTTGGCGCGTTTAGCGCGTGCCACTTGTGCATCCTCTCGTTGTTGCCTCTTGCGGAAGACAGTCAAGAGGACGATTCGGCGGCCCGGTGGCAGCCACTACGAGTCGGACTGTCCAGCAGCAGTCCGACAACGTGCTCGGTCACGAGGTAGTCCTCGTCGGAGAGGTTCATCAGCCACAGCCGGACCTCCGGTTCAATCTCGATGTCGAATGGCTCGTCCATACATCGGAACGTATAGATGCTTCAGTGTATGGAAGGCGGGAAAGTGGGGAATCCCTCGAATGGGTGAGGATCGCGTGCAGGGTGACGACGCCGCCGTATGCCAACCGAAGTACCAGCGCATCGCTGCCGCGCTGAAGGATGCCATCGCCTCGGGCGAGTACGGCCCGGGGGTCCGGCTCCCTGGCGAGAACGACCTGATGAGCCGTTACGGGGTCGCCCGGATGACCGCTCGACAAGCCCTCGGCGTGCTCCAGACGGAAGGGCTCGCGGAGGCGCGCAAGGGGGCCGGGGTCTTCGTACGCGAGTTCCGGGACGGTATCCGGCGGCGCGGTATCCAGCGGCTGGGTACCGGCGTCTGGGGTGAGGGCCGGTCCATCTGGGCGGCCGACACCGAAGACCGGGACCCGGAGGTCGAACTCCTCGGGGTCACCGAAGAGGCGCCGCCCGAGGCCGTCGCCGGGGTGCTCGGGCTCGCGGCGGGGGTCGCGGCCTGCGTGCGGCGGCGGAGGTTCCTGCTCGACGGGAAGCCCGTCATGCTGGCGACCTCGTACCTCGACGCCGACCTCGTCGCCGGCACCCCCGTCACCGAGCCCGACACCGGCCCCGGCGGGATCTACGCCCGCCTCGCCGAGCTGGGCGTCGGCCCCGCCCGGTTCCGCGAGGAGGTCCGCTCACGGATGCCGAGCCCCGGCGAGGCCGCGCGGCTCGGGCTCGGCGCCGGCACGCCCGTCGTACTGGTCTGCCGTACCGCTTTCGCCGCCGACGGCCGGGTCGTGGAGGTCAACGAGATGGTGCTCGACGCCTCCGCCTACGTCCTGGAGTACGCCTTCGACGCTCCCTGACCCGGACGGCCCGCGCGGCTCGCCCACCGGCGCGTAAACCCGTTCGATTGTTGCGGCGGGATGAAATCCGCCGGTCGGGGCGTTGGTGCTTCCGGCAGGACAGCATCGACGGGGAGGCACGACGTGGCGGCGGCGGAGACGGAAACGGGCGGGAAACCGGGCTGGGGCAGGCGGCTGACCGCGTACACCTGGCGGTACAAGGCCAACGTGCTCCTCGCGCTCGGGTCCTCGCTGGCCGGTATGGCCGTGATGGCGCTCGTGCCACTGGTCACCCGGACCATCATCGACCACGTCATCGGGGACCACAGCAAGCCCATGGGCCCCTGGGCCGGCATGCTCATAGCCGCCGCCCTCCTCGTGTACGTACTGACCTTCATACGCAGGTACTACGGCGGGCGCCTGGCCCTCGACGTCCAGCACGACCTCCGCACCGAGATGTACGCGACCATCGCCCGCCTCGACGGCCGCCGCCAGGACGAGCTGTCCACCGGCCAGGTCGTCGGCCGGGCCACCAGCGACCTCCAGCTGATCCAGGGCCTGCTCTTCATGCTCCCGATGACCATCGGGAACTTCCTGCTCTTCGGGATATCCCTCGGCATCATGCTGGCGCTGTCCCCGCTGCTGACCCTCGTCGCCCTCCTGATGGCCCCCGCCCTCTGGTACATCGCCAAGCGCAGCCGCAAGAAGCTGTTCCCCGCCACCTGGTACGCCCAGAGCCAGGCCGCCGCCGTCGCCGGCGTCGTCGACGGGGCCGTGACCGGCGTCCGCGTCGTCAAGGGCTTCGGGCAGGAGGAGCAGGAGACCGGCAAGCTCCGCGAAGCCGGCCGCCGGCTGTTCGCCGGGCGGATGCGGGCCATCCGGATGAACTCGAAGTACACCCCCGCCCTCCAGGCCGTGCCCGCGCTCGGGCAGGTCGCGATGCTGGCCCTCGGCGGTTGGATGGCCACCCGCGGCCAGGTCACCCTCGGTACCTTCGTCGCCTTCTCCACCTACCTCGCCCAGCTCGTCGGCCCCGTCCGCATGCTCGCCATGGTGCTGACCGTCGGACAGCAGGCCCGCGCCGGCGTCGAGCGCGTCTTCGAGCTGATCGACACCGAGCCGGTGATCGAGGAGGGCACGACCGAACTGCCCGCCGACGCGCCCGCCACCGTCGAGTTCGAGGACGTCCGCTTCGGCTACGACCCCCGGCGGCCCGTCCTCGACGGGTTCTCGCTGCGCATCGCGGAGGGCGAGACCGTCGCCCTCGTCGGCTCCTCCGGCAGCGGCAAGTCCACCGTCTCGCTGCTCCTGCCCCGCTTCTACGACGCCGACCGGGGCGCCGTCCGCGTCGGCGGCCACGACGTGCGCGAGCTGACGTACGCCTCGCTGCGGGGCGCCATCGGGCTCGTACCCGAGGATTCGTTCCTCTTCTCCGACTCCATCCGCGCGAACATCGCCTACGGGCGCCCCGAGGCCGACGAGGAGCAGATCCGGGCCGCCGCCCGAGCCGCCCAGGCCGAGGGCTTCATCGAGGCGCTGCCCGCCGGGTACGACACCACGGTCGGCGAACAGGGTCTGACCCTCTCCGGCGGCCAGCGCCAGCGCATCGCGCTCGCCCGCGCCCTCCTCACCGACCCCCGACTGCTGCTCCTGGACGACGCCACCTCCGCCGTCGACGCCCGCGTCGAGCACGAGATCCACGAGGCGCTGCGCGCCGTCATGGCCGGCCGCACCACCCTGCTCATCGCGCACCGCCGCTCCACGCTCGCGCTGGCCGACCGGATCGCCGTCCTCGACCACGGACGCCTCTCCGACATCGGCACCCACGAGGAGTTGGAGCGCCGCTCCCCCCTCTACCGCAGGCTGCTGACCGACCCCGACGCCCTCGGCGCCGCCTCGCCGCGCGTCCCCGAGGTCGCCGCGATGGCCGAGTTCGAGCGCGACCTCGAACAGGACATCGAGATCGAGGCGGAGATCGACTCGGAGCCGGTCAACGCCAAGCGCCGGGTCTCCGGCGGGGTCACCCCCGAGTTGTGGCGCCGCCAGGACGAAGCGAAGGCCGACGAAGCCAAGGCCGACGAAGCCAAGGGAAACACCCCTCCTGCCGCCCTCGCCGCCCCCACCGGTACGCCCGTCGCGATCGCCGTCGTCGGGCCCCCCACCGCCGCGGCCGCCGGCGGCCCGGCCACCCCCGAACTGCTCGCCCAGGTCGCCGCCCTGCCACCCGCGGACGACCTGCCCGAGGTGGACGAGGAACGCGCCGCCTCCGCCGAGGACAGCTACGGCCTGCGCCGGCTGCTCCGCGGCTTCTGGGCGCCGCTCGCCATCAGCCTCGGCCTCGTCGCCGTCGACGCGGGCTCCGGCCTGCTGCTGCCGATCCTGATCCGGCACGGCATCGACAAGGGCGTCGAACAGGCCGCGCTCGGGGCCGTCTGGGTGGCCGCCGGGCTGGCCCTGGCCGTCGTCATCGGCCAGTGGGCGGCCCAGTTCGCCGAGACCCGGATGACCGGGCGGACCGGCGAGCGCGTGCTCTACGCCCTGCGCGTCAAGATCTTCGCCCAGCTCCAGCGCCTCGGGCTCGACTACTACGAGCGCGAGCTGACCGGCAAGATCATGACCCGGATGACCACCGACGTGGACGCCCTGTCCAGCTTCCTCCAGACCGGTCTGGTCACCGCCGTCGTCTCCGTCTTCACCTTCTTCGGCATCCTGATCGCCCTGCTCGTCCTCGACGTGGAACTGGCCCTGATCGTCTTCGCCACGCTCCCGCTCCTGGTCCTCGGCACCGTCGTCTTCCGCCGCAAGTCGGTGGCCGCGTACGAGCTCGCCCGCGACCGGGTCAGCGCCGTCAACGCCGACCTCCAGGAGTCCGTGGCCGGACTGCGCATCGTCCAGGCGTTCCGGCGCGAGGGCGACGGGGCCGTCCGCTTCGCCGGCCGCAGCGACTCCTACCGCCGGGCCCGGGTTCGCGGCCAGTGGCTGATATCCGTCTACTTCCCCTTCGTGCAACTGCTGTCCTCGGCCGCCGCGGCGGCCGTGCTGATCGTCGGTGCGGGCCGGGTGGAAGCCCAGACGCTCACCACGGGCGCGCTCGTCGCCTACCTGCTCTACATCGACCTGTTCTTCGCGCCCGTCCAGCAGCTCTCCCAGGTCTTCGACGGGTACCAGCAGGCCACCGTCTCGCTCGGCCGCATCCAGGACCTGCTGCGCGAGCCGACCACCACCCCCCGGCCCGCCGACCCGCGCCCGGTGCCCGAGCTGCGCGGCGAGATCGCCTTCGAGAACGTGCGGTTCGCCTACGGGACCGCCGAGGAGCGCGGCGAGAAGGGCGAGGCGCTGGCCGGGATCAGCCTGCGGATACCGGCCGGGCAGACCGTCGCCTTCGTCGGCGAGACCGGCGCGGGGAAGTCCACGCTGGTCAAGCTGGTGGCCCGGTTCTACGATCCGACCTCCGGCCGGGTCACCGCCGACGGCGCGGACCTGCGGGAGCTGGACCTGACGGCGTACCGCCACCGGTTGGGGGTCGTCCCCCAGGAGGCGTACCTCTTCCCGGGTACGGTCCGTGACGCCATCGCCTACGGCCGGCCCGAGGCGAGCGACGCCGAAGTGGAGGCCGCCGCGCGCGCGGTCGGCGCCCACGACATGGTCGCCACCCTCGACGGCGGCTACCTGCACACCGTCGCCGAACGCGGCCGCAACCTCTCGGCGGGTCAGCGCCAGTTGATCGCGCTGGCCCGCGCCGAACTCGTCGACCCGGACGTCCTGCTGCTGGACGAGGCCACGGCCGCGCTCGACCTGGCCACCGAGGCGCAGGTCAACCTCGCCACCGACCGGCTCGCGGGCAAGCGCACCACCCTCGTCGTGGCCCACCGCCTGACCACCGCCGCCCGCGCCGACCGCGTGGTGGTCCTCGACCGCGGCGCGGTGGTGGAGGACGGCACGCACGCCGAACTCCTGGCGCGCGGCGGCCGGTACGCGGAGCTGTGGCGGACCTTCGCCGGAGAGGACGAGCGGGCCGCCGCCTGAGGCCGCCACCCCGGGCGCTGTCGCCGTCCCGGTGCAACCTTCCGCGCATCCGGGGCGTCGTACGGGCGTACGTGTTACGTACGACGGATCGGGGGGCCGGGGTGTCGACACAGGGGTGGAAGCGGCGCGAGCGCCGGTGGGCGGGGCGGGGTCGGGGGAGCGCGCGGGCCCTGGGCGTGTTCGCGGCGGCGCTGTGGCTCGGCGGGGCCGCGCCGTTCACCGCGCCCCCGGCGCGGGCCGCGGCCCGGGACGGCCTCTGCACGGGCCGGCTGGTCAAGGTACTGCCGCTCCCCGCCGGGGAGGGCGAGGTGCGCGTCTACAAGAGCCGCGCCCGGGTGTGCGTCCTGACCCGCACGTCGCGGCCGGGCGAGCGCCGCCGGATGGCGGTGAGCGTTCAGCCGCGTGGCGGTGTCCCGGTCGCCGATGCGGGGCGGTTCACCCGTTACGCGGGCCCCGTCACCGTGGGCGCGATCAGCCGGTGCGTGTATGTAAGGGGGAACGTAGCGGCCGGATCGGTCGATTCCGGCTGGTTCCTGTGCTGACGACTTCCCCGCGGCCCAACTTGGTCTGTTCAGAGGCGCGTTGGCCCCGCTAGGTTCACGGCGACCGAAGTGAACGCAAGGGGAGGGTGAATGCGCAAGACGCTCGGATGGCTGCTGTCGCTCGTGGTGCTCATCGGCACCATGGGCGCGGCCGGCGCCACGGCACAAGCGGCCACCGCCGCGGGGCCGGCCGCCGCCGCGGACATCAAGGACCAGATCCTCGGCATCCCGGGGATGAGCCTGATCGAGGAGAAGCCGTACCCCGGGTACCGCTTCTTCGTGCTCGACTACGAGCAGCCGGTCGACCACCGTCAGCCCTCGAAGGGAACCTTCAAGCAGCGCCTGACCCTGCTGCACAAGGACACCTCCCGGCCCACGGTCTTCTACACCTCGGGCTACAACGTCAACACCAGCCCGCGCCGCAGTGAGCCGACGACGATCGTCGACGGCAACCAGGTGTCCCTGGAGTATCGATTCTTCACGCCCTCCCGGCCCGACCCGGCCAACTGGGCGAACCTGGACATCTGGCAGGCCGCCAGCGACCAGCACCGCATCTTCACCGCCCTGAAGAAGATCTACAGCAAGAACTGGATCGCCACGGGCGGCAGCAAGGGCGGCATGACGGCGACGTACTACGAGCGCTACTACCCGCGGGACATGGACGGCGTCGTCGCCTACGTCGCGCCGAACGACGTCAACAACAAGGAGGACTCGGCGTACGACCGGTTCCTCGCCAAGGTCGGCACCAAGGAGTGCCGCGACAAGCTGAACGCCGTCCAGCGCGAGGCGCTCGTCCGCCGCGAGCCGCTGGAGGCCAAGTACGCGGCCGCCGCCGCCGACAACGGCTGGACCTTCACCACCGTCGGCACCCTCGACAGGGCCTACGAGGCCGTGGTGCTCGACTACACCTGGGCCTTCTGGCAGTACAGCCTGCTCACCGACTGCGCCGGCATCCCGACCGCGGCGACCGCCTCCGACCAGGAGATCTGGGACACCGTCGACACCATCTCCGGCTTCTCGGCCTACACCGACCAGGGACTGGAGACGTACACGCCGTACTACTACCAGGCGGGCACGCAGCTCGGTTCGCCCGACATCAAGCAGCCGCACCTCAAGGGGCTGACCCGCTACGGCTACCAGCCGCCGCGCGACTTCGTGCCGCGTGACATCCCGATGACCTTCCAGCCGGGGGTGATGGCGGACGTCGACGCGTGGGTGCGCACCCACGCGGACCGGATGCTGTTCGTCTACGGGCAGAACGACCCGTGGGGCGCAGAACCGTTCCACCTGGGCTACGGGGTGAAGGACAGCTACGTGATGATCGCGCCCGGCGCCAACCACGGGGCCAACGTCGCCAAGCTCCAGGACGGCGAGCGGACCCTGGCGACCGCGCGGATCCTCCAGTGGGCCGGAGTGGCCCCGGCCGCCGCCCTCGCCGACGCGGGCCGCGCGACGCCGCTGGCCAAGCCGGACCCGCAGCTCGACCAGCAGGACCTCCCGCGGCAGGCGCAACTGCGTCCTTAGCCCCCGGGTCCGTGGCTCACGGGCCCGTGGCTCTCCGGTGGCAGGGGCCGCGGGCCCGGCGTACGGCTCAGTCGTACGTCAGCCCGTGGCCCAGCGGGTAGCGGCCCGGAACCGGGACCGGGAGGCGGCCCGAGGGCCGTCGCACCCCGGTGATCACCCGGGCCGCCGCCCGCATCTCCACGTCCGTCCAGGAGTACGTGGCCAGCTCCGCGGCGCACTCCGGCAGCCGGGCGCCGTCGTACGGGTTGCGGATCGCGACCGCCACCACCGGTACCCCGGTGGCCAGCAGGGCCGCCACCAGCGTCCGCTGGGGGTCGTCGCCCTCCGGGACGTTGTACGTGCACACCAGCACCGCCGCGTGACCCGGCGCCGCCGCCACCGCCCCCTCGGGCGCCACCGCCGTGGCCCGGCAGCCCAGGGTCGTCAGCTCCCGCGCCAATACCTCCGTAGGGGGCCCGGTCGTACCGCTGGGGGAGGGCGGGGCGGCCCCCGTCACCAGCACCCGGGGCGCGGCAGGGGCGTCCAGCGGCAGCAGCCCGGCGGGGTTGGCCAGCAGGGTCGTCGTCCCGGCCGCGATCTCGTCGGCGGCCGCGAGGTGGTCGGGCGCGCCGACCACGTCCGCCAGGTCCGGCGCCGCCGTGTACGGCGCCGCGAACAGGCCGCGCCGCGCCTTGAGTTCGAGGATGCGCAGCACCGACTCCTCGATCCGGGCCGGGCTCAGCTCACCCGACTCGACGGCCGCCAGCACGCTCCGGTAGGCCAGCGCCAGGTCCGGCGGGTTCAGCAACTGGTCGCAGCCGGCCTTGAGCGCGAGGACCGGAACCCGGTCGTCGCCGTACTTCTGGCGGACCCCGGCCATGTCCAGCGCGTCGGTGACCACCACCCCGCCGAAGCCGAGGCGTTCGCGCAGGATGCCGGTCACGATCGGCCGCGAGAGGGTCGCCGGGTCCCCCGAGGGATCGAGCGCGGGGAAGACGATGTGCGCCGTCATGACGGCGTCCACGCCCGCCGCGACGGCCGCCCGGAACGGCGGCTCGTCCAACTCCTCCCACTGCGCGCGGCTGTGCCGCATCACCGGGAGACCCACATGGCTGTCGGTCGCGGTGTCGCCGTGCCCGGGGAAGTGCTTGGCGGTGGCGGCCACCCCCGCCCCTTGGTAGCCGCGCACCTGGGCGGCGACCAGGGCCGCCGCGGCCTGCGGGTCGGCGCCGAAGGACCGTACGCCGATCACCGGGTTCGCCGGGTTCACGTTCACGTCCGCGACGGGCGCGTAGTCCTGTCGGATGCCCATCGCGGCCAGTTCCGCCCCGGCGATCCGCGCGGCCCGGCGGGCCTCGGCGGTCGAGCCCGTCGCACGGTGGCCGGCGCCCAGCGCCATCGCCCCCGGCAGCAGGGTCGCGGGCTTGCCGACGCGGGCGACGGCGCCGTGCTCCTGGTCCGTGGACAGCAGCAGCGGGACGCCCGCGCCCGAGCCGCCGGCCGCTTGCTGGAGCCCCTGCGACAGGGCGGCGATCTGCTGCGGGTTGAGGGTGTTGTGGGCCCACCCGAAGTAGATGACCCCGCCCAGGTGGTAGCGGGCGACGAGTTCGGCGGCGGTGCGCACCCCGAACTGGGCCTGGTTGATCCGTGCGTCCGCCGGGGCGGGTGCGGTCGCCGAATGCCCGTAGGCCCGTGACACGAACAGTTGCCCGACCTTCTCGGCGAGGCTCATCCCGTCGATCAGCCGGCGCAGCTCCGCCCGGTCGGGGTGACGCCCCGGCCGGCCCCCGGGCCCGGAGCCCGGTGGACGCGGGTCGTCGGGGGCGTTGTCCGGGGCACCGTCCGGAGCGCGACGGACGCCCGAGGCGGAGGAGGCCGCTCCGGTGGCCGTGACGGCGGCCAAGGCGGCCGCGGTGAGCAGGGTCCGGCGGGAGGCGTGGTTCGGCACGCGCCGGACCCTACTGCCGGGCCGCGTCCCCGGGGCCGCGGACACTCGGGCGGTCCCCCGGAAGTGGCCCCTCGGGAGCAGTGGTCCGGCCGTCTGCCCGGCCGGTCCAATGCGCCTGGAGGGCGCCGACCGCCGCGGTGATCGCGGGACGGCGGGCCGCTCCCGTGCGCCAGAGCGCGTACAGCCGACGCACCGGCCCCGGTTCCAGCGGTACCGCCACCGCCCCCTCGGGCAGCGCGCCCGTCCCCAGCCGCGGTACGACCGCCACCCCGAGCCCCGCCGCCACCAGGGCGACGATGGTGTGGTTCTCCTCGGCCACGTGCGCGATGTCGGGCTCGAAGCCGGCCGTGCGCAGGGTCCGCACCAGCCAGTCGTGACAGACCCGCCCGGGCGGCTGGCACACCCACCGTTCGCCGCCCAGGTCCGCCCGGCGGATCACGGCGCGCCCGGTGAACGGATGCCCGGCCGGTACGACGAGGTCGCAGTGGTCGTCGCCGATCACCGCCTGCTCGATGCCCTCGGGGGCCGGGAGCGGGGCGATGTCCCAGTCGTGCGCCACCGCCAGATCGGTGACCCCGCGCGCCACGAGCTCCACCGACAGGTGCGGGTCCACCTCCGTCAGGCGGACGTCCAGCGCGGGGTGCCGGGCCGCCAGATCGGCCAGCACGCCCGGCAGCAGCCCGCGCGCCGCCGAGGCGAACGCGGCCACCGTCAGCAGCCCGCTCGGCTGACCGCGCCGCTCCTCCAACGTCGTCTCGGCCCGCTCCACGATCGCCAGCAACTCCCGTGCGGTGGCGGCGAGATGGCGCGCCTCCTCGGTGAGGGCGACCCCACGACCGCGCCGCTCCAGCAGCGTGGTGCGGGTCTCCCGCTCCAGTTTGGCGATCTGCTGCGAGACGGCCGAGGGGGTGTAGCCGAGGGCGGCCGCCGCGCCCGCGACCGAACCGTGGACGGATACGGCGTGCAGGGCGCGCAGCCGGGACAGGTCGAGCATGCCGCGATGGTAGCGCCGCCCGAGCAGGACGCGTAAGCGTTGCTTCATCCATCCCGGAAGAGATCCGCGCTGGTGCTACATGGTCCGGCCGTCGATGCTCGGAGCATGCGTCCCGTACACACCGCACTCGCCGTACTCGTCACCGCCGTCTGGGGGTTCAACTTCGTCGTCATCGAGATCGGCCTCGGCCACTTCCCGCCGCTGCTGCTGTCCGCCCTGAGGTTCCTCGTCGCCGCGCTGCCCGCCGTGTTCTTCGTCGGCCGGCCCAAGGTGCCCTGGAAGTGGATCGTCGGCGTCGGGGTGGCCCTCGGCATCGCCAAGTTCGGACTGCTGTTCACCGGCATGGCCGCCGGGATGCCGGCCGGTCTGTCCTCCCTCGTCCTGCAGATCCAGGCCGTCTTCACCGCCGTCCTCGCCGCCCTCGTGCTGCGCGAGCGGCCCGGGCCGCTGCGGCTGCTCGGCATGGGGGTGGCGCTCGCGGGGATCGTCGTCGCCGCCGTGGACGAGGGCACTTCGGGCCCGGTCGTCGGGTTCGCGCTCGTGGTGGCGGCTGCCGCCTGCTGGGGCGTGTCCAACGTGCTGACCCGCAAGGCCGCCCCGCCCGACGCGCTCAACTTCACGGTGTGGGTGTGCACCGTCCCGGTGCTGCCGCTGTTCGGTCTGTCCCTGCTGTGGGAAGGCCCCGAGCGGGACCTGGCCGCGCTGCGCGCCCTGGACTGGTCCGGGGTCGCCGTCATCGGGTACGTCGCCTGGGTGTCGACGGTGTTCGGCTTCGGCGCGTGGGGCTACCTGCTGCGCCGCTACCCGGCCTCCGCCGTGGCCCCGTTCTCGCTGCTGGTCCCCGTGTTCGGCATGTCCTCGGCCGCGCTGGTGCTCGGGGAGGGCGTCTCGGGCGCGCGCTGGCCGGCCGCGGCCCTGCTCGTCGGCGGGGTGGGGCTGACGTCGTTGGCCCCCGCGCGCGCGAAGACCCGTACGACGGGGCTCAGCCCGACGGCTCCTCCCGAGGCCGCGCCCCGCGCATGTCAGGTAATGGAAAAGTAAAGACCTGGGGCCGGGTGCAACCACCGGCGCCGGTGGCGGGTCGTATGGAACGTCGGCGCTTCCGGGAGGGGATCTGGGGGGATCGGGAAGTCCGACGCGGGAGGGGTAACCGTGAGGGGGTCCGGCCGGAAGGCCGGGCCCCTTTTCGGTCCGTCCACGGGCTCGCGGTCCACGGGCTCGCGGTTCACGGGCTCCGGTTTGTCCACAGGCGCGGCGCCCTGTCGGCGGCGGCCGGTAGTTTCTAGGCATGACGAGCAACGGGGCAGTGCAACTCGCGGTGGTCGAGGGGGTGCTGGAACGCATCACCTACGCCAACGAGGAGAGCGGCTACACGGTCGCCCGGGTCGACACCGGCCGGGGCGCCGGAGACCTGCTGACCGTCGTCGGCTCCCTGCTCGGCGCGCAGCCCGGCGAGTCGCTGCGCATGGAGGGCCGCTGGGGGTCCCACCCCCAGTACGGCAAGCAGTTCAGTGTCGAGAACTACTCCACCATCCTGCCCGCCACCATCCAGGGCATCCGGCGCTACCTGGGCTCCGGCCTGATCAAGGGCATCGGCCCGAAGATCGCCGAGCGCATCGTCGACCACTTCGGCACCGACACCCTCGATGTGATCGAGGGCGAACCGAAGCGGCTGATCGAGGTGCCCGGCCTCGGGCCCAAGCGGACCAAGCTGATCGGCGCCGCCTGGGAGGAGCAGAAGGCCATCAAGGAGGTCATGGTCTTCCTCCAGGGCGTCGGCGTCTCCACCTCCATCGCCGTCCGCATCTACAAGAAGTACGGCGACGCCTCCATCTCCGTGGTCCGCAACCAGCCCTACCGGCTCGCCGCCGACGTCTGGGGCATCGGCTTCCTCACCGCCGACCGCATCGCGCAGGCCGTCGGCATCCCGCACGACAGCCCCGAACGGGTCAAGGCCGGGCTCCAGTACGCCCTGTCCCAGTCCACCGACCAGGGCCACTGCTTCCTCCCGGAGGAACGGCTGATCGCCGACGGGGTCAAGCTCCTCCAAGTGGACACCGGGCTGGTCATCGAATGTCTGGCCGAGCTGGCCGCGGACCCGGAGGGAGTCGTCCGGGAGTCCGTGCCCGACCCGCAGGGCGGCCCGCCGCTCACCGCCGTGTACCTGGTCCCCTTCCACCGGGCCGAGCTGTCGCTGGTCGGCCAGGTCCGGCGGCTGTTGCACGCGGAGGAGGACCGGATGCCCGGCTTCCAGGACGTGGACTGGGACAAGGCGCTGGCCTGGCTGGCCACCCGTACGGGGGCCACGCTCGCCCCGGAGCAGCGGGAGGCGGTCCGATTGGCCCTCACCCGCCGGGTCGCCGTCCTCACGGGCGGTCCCGGCTGCGGCAAGTCCTTCACCGTGCGCTCGATCGTGGAACTGGCCCGGGCGAAGAAGGCCAAGGTGGTGTTGGCCGCGCCCACCGGCCGGGCGGCGAAGCGGCTCTCGGAGCTGACCGGGGCCGACGCCTCCACCGTGCACCGGCTGCTCGAACTCAAACCGGGCGGGGACGCGGCCTACGACCGGGACCGGCCCTTGGAGGCCGATCTCGTCGTGGTGGACGAAGCCTCGATGTTGGATCTGCTGCTGGCGAACAAACTGGTGAAGGCGGTGGCCCCCGGCGCACACCTGCTGCTCGTCGGGGACGTGGACCAGTTGCCGTCCGTGGGCGCGGGCGAGGTGCTCCGGGACCTGCTCGCCGAGGGCGGACCGGTGCCCGCCGTCCGGCTGACGAGGATCTTCCGCCAGGCCCAGCAGTCGGGTGTGGTCACCAACGCCCACCGGATCAACACGGGTCTGCCGCCCATCACCGACGGCTTGCCGGACTTCTTCCTCTTCCCGGAGGAGGACACCGAGGAGGCCGGCCGGCTCACCGTGGACGTGGCCGCACGGCGGATTCCGGCCAGATTCGGCCTTGACCCGCGTCGTGACATCCAGGTGCTGGCGCCGATGCACCGGGGCCCCGCCGGGGCCGGCAACCTCAACGGCCTGCTCCAGCAGGCGGTCACCCCCGCCCGCCCCGGCCTGCCCGAGAAGCGGTTCGGCGGCCGGGTCTTCCGGGTGGGCGACAAGGTGACCCAGATCCGGAACAACTACGAGAAGGGCGCCAACGGTGTCTTCAACGGCACAGTCGGCGTGGTCACCGGCCTTGACCTGGACGAACAGCGCCTGACGGTGCGGACGGAGGAGGACGAGGAGGTCGCCTACGAGTTCTCCGAGCTCGACGAGCTGGCGCACGCGTACGCCGTCACCATCCACCGCTCGCAGGGCAGCGAGTACCCGGCGGTCGTGATCCCCGTCACCACCGGCGCTTGGATGATGCTCCAGCGAAATCTGCTCTACACGGCGGTGACCAGGGCGAAGAAACTGGTCGTTCTGGTCGGGTCACGCAAGGCGCTCGGCCAGGCGGTGCGTACCGTTTCCGCAGGCAGGAGGTACACGGCGGTCGCCCCCCGACTGTCCGGCCGGATACCGGTGGGAAACATCACCTAAATGATCGATCATTTTGGGTTCCGCCTGGTGTGCACAGGGGGCAGGATGTTCAGATTGAAGGCACTCAGTGCCGTCAGAAGCACCAAAGGCCGACCCCGAGTGCACTCTCCTGCGCCAAATGGGGGAAGGTAGAGGCAGTCAGGGCACCTCGAAGAAGAGGCACTACGTCGGTGAGGGATGACGTGAGCGACAACTCTGTAGTACTCCGGTACGCGGACGGTGAATACACCTACCCGGTGGTCGAGAGCACCGTCGGTGACCAGGGCTTCGACATCTCGAAGCTGCGGGCCCAGACCGGGCTCGTCACCTTGGACAGTGGCTACGGCAACACCGCCGCCTACAAGTCCGCGATTACCTACCTCGACGGCGAGCAGGGGATCCTGCGCTACCGCGGCTACCCGATCGAGCAGCTGGCCGAGCGTTCGACCTTCATCGAGGTCGCCTACCTGCTGATCAACGGGGAGCTGCCGACCGTCGACCAGCTCGCGTCGTTCCGCAACGAGATCACCCAGCACACGCTGCTGCACGAGGACGTCAAGCGGTTCTACGACGGCTTCCCGCGCGACGCGCACCCGATGGCGATGCTGTCCTCCGTGGTCAGCGCGCTGTCGACGTTCTACCAGGACAGCCACAACCCGTTCGACGAGAAGCAGCGCCACCTCTCGACGATCCGGCTGCTGGCCAAGCTTCCGACGATCGCCGCGTACGCGTACAAGAAGTCCGTCGGCCACCCGGTGGTCTACCCGCGCAACGACCTCGGCTACGTCGAGAACTTCCTGCGCATGACCTTCTCGGTGCCGGCCCAGGAGTACGACCTGGACCCGGTCGTGGTCTCGGCGCTCGACAAGCTGCTGATCCTGCACGCGGACCACGAGCAGAACTGCTCGACCTCCACCGTGCGTCTGGTCGGCTCCTCGCAGGCGAACATGTTCGCCTCGATCTCCGCCGGCATCTCGGCGCTGTGGGGTCCCCTGCACGGCGGCGCCAACCAGTCGGTGCTGGAGATGCTGGAAGGCATCAAGAACGACGGCGGCGACGTCGACGCCTTCATCCGCAAGGTGAAGAACAAGGAAGACGGCGTCCGCCTCATGGGCTTCGGGCACCGCGTCTACAAGAGCTTCGACCCCCGGGCGAAGATCATCAAGGCGGCGGCGCACGATGTCCTGTCGGCCCTCGGCAAGAGCGACGAGCTGCTCGACATCGCGCTCAAGCTGGAAGAGCACGCGCTGGCCGACGAGTACTTCGTCGAGCGCAACCTCTACCCGAACGTGGACTTCTACACCGGTCTCATCTACCGGGCCATGGGCTTCCCGACCGAGATGTTCACCGTGCTCTTCGCGCTCGGCCGGCTCCCCGGCTGGATCGCCCAGTGGCACGAGATGATCAAGGAGCCCGGCTCCCGCATCGGTCGTCCGCGCCAGATCTACACCGGCGAGGTCCTGCGCGACTTCGTCCCGGTCGAGGCCCGCTGACCCGAGGCACCTCAGGCCCGGAAGGGCCCGCGCACACGAAAAGCGCCCCGCCGTCGATCCCCCCACGGGTCGACGGTCGGGGCGCTTTCCTTTCCCCGGAACGGATTCCCCCCACGGGACCCGAGCCGGGGTGTCGGCGAGGAGTGCGGCCGTGCAGCACTCCAACGGGGTTTTTGCCGGGACCCGTACGGGTCGGGAGGGCCGCTCAAAGCTCCCCGGGGCGCACGTGTCCCGGCCGGCTGATGCCCGGGACGTCCCCCAAGACCTCCCGCGAACGTCCCCCAAGACGTTCCTGGCATCACCCCATTAGACCCGGGCATCTGCCGGATGGTTACGTTCGAATCACTGTGATCTGCGTCTCCCGTGAAGAACTTGTGCGTGCGGTGCGAAGGGAATCCGCTAACGGAACGACCGCAACCGCAGGCTGTTGGTCACCACGAACACCGAAGAAAAGGCCATGGCCGCACCCGCGATCATCGGGTTGAGCAGCCCGGAGGCCGCCAACGGCAATGCGGCCAGGTTGTAGCCGAAGGCCCAGCAGAGGTTGCCCTTGATGGTGGCCAGGGTCCGCCGGGACAGCCGGATCGCGTCCGCCGCCACCCGAAGGTCGCCCCGAACGAGGGTCAGGTCGCCCGCCTCGATGGCCGCGTCCGTGCCGGTCCCCATGGCCAGGCCGAGATCGGCCTGGGCGAGGGCGGCCGCGTCGTTGACGCCGTCCCCGACCATGGCGACCGTACGGCCCTCGCCCTGCATGCGGCGTACGACCTCCACCTTGTCCCGGGGGAGCACCTCGGCGATCACCTCCTCGATCCCCACCTCGCGGGCCACCGCCTCGGCCACCGCCCGGTTGTCGCCGGTCAGCAACACCGGGGTCAGGCCGAGCGCCCGCAGCCGCGCCACCGCCTCCGCGCTCGTCTCCTTCACCGCGTCGGCCACGGTCAGCATCCCGCGCACCTCCCCGTCCCAGGCCACCAGCACCGCGGTGGCGCCTGCCGCCTCGGCGGTCGCCATCGCCCCGGCCAGAGCGGCCGGCAGGGCGGCGACGCCCCGCTCCGCGAGCAGCCGCTCGCGGCCCACCAGCACGGAGCGCCCGTCCACCACGCCCCGGACGCCGAGCCCGGCGAGGTTCTCGAAGCCCTCGGGGACCGGCAGGGCCCCCGCGCGCTCGGCGGCGCCCACCGCGATCGCCCGGGCGATGGGGTGCTCGGAAGCGTGCTCCAGGGAACCGGCCAGGCGCAGCAGCTCCGTCTCGTCCACGCCGGGGGCGGGGTGCACTCCCGTCAGGGTCATCCGGCCGGTGGTGACGGTGCCGGTCTTGTCCAGGACGACGGTGTCCACCCGGCGGGTCGACTCCAGCACCTCCGGCCCCTTGATCAGGATGCCGAGCTGGGCGCCCCGGCCGGTGCCGACCATCAGCGCGGTCGGCGTGGCCAGCCCGAGGGCGCACGGGCAGGCGATGATCAGGACGGCCACGGCGGCGGTGAACGCGGCCGTCGGGTCGTCGGTGATCAGCAGCCAGGTCACCCACGTCCCGAGGGAGAGCAGCAGGACGACGGGTACGAAGACGGCGGAGATCCGGTCGGCGAGGCGTTGCACCTCGGCCTTGCCGTTCTGCGCCTCCTCGACCAGCCGGGCGATCCGGGCCAGTCGGGTGTCCGCGCCGACCCGCGTCGCCTCGACGAGCAGCCGCCCGGACGTGTTGACGGTGGCGCCGGTGACGGGGTCGCCGACTCCCACGTCGACGGGGACGGATTCGCCGGTCAGCAAGGACACGTCCACGGCCGAGCCGCCCTCGACCACCGTGCCGTCGGTGGCGATCTTCTCGCCGGGCCGGACCACGAAGCGGTCGCCGACGGCGAGCGCGCCGACCGGGATCCGCACCTCACGGCCGCCGCGCAGCACGGCGACGTCCTTGGCCCCCAGCTCCAGCAGCGCCTTCAGGGCCGCGCCGGCCTTCCGCTTGGAGCGGGCCTCCAGATAGCGGCCCAGCAGGATGAAGGTGACGACGCCGGAAGCGACCTCCAGGTAGAGGGAGTCGCCCGTCCGGGACGCGGTGAGGTCGAAGCCGTGCCGCATCCCGGGCATTCCGGCATGGCCGAAGAACAGCGCCCACAGGGACCAGCCGAACGCCGCGAGCGTGCCGAGCGAGACCAGGGTGTCCATGGTGGCCGCGCCGTGCGTCGCGTTCGTCCAGGCGGCCCGGTGGAAGGGCAGGGCGCCCCACACGGCGACGGGCGCGGCCAGGGTCAGCGAGAGCCACTGCCAGTTGTCGAACTGGAGGGCCGGGACCATGGCCAGGACCACGACCGGCAGCGCCAGGGCGGCGCTGACGAGCAGGCGTTGACGGAGCGCGGCGAGCGCCCCGTCGGCCGGGACGGTGTCCGTCGCGGTGTCGGGGGCCGCGGTGTCGAGGCCCGCGGTGTGCGGGGCCAAGGGTGCCGGCGCGGGCGGCGGCGGGGGCTCCTCGGCGGTGTAGCCGGTCTTGACGACGGTGGCGATCAGGTCGGCCACCCGCACGTCACCGGTGTACGAGACCTTCGCCTTCTCGGTGGCGTAGTTCACCGCGGCGCTGACCCCGTCCATCCGGTTCAGCTTCTTCTCGATCCGGGCGGCGCAGGAGGCGCACGTCATCCCGCCGATGGTCAGTTCGACCTCGGCGGCGCCGGCCACCGCCGGTGGTCCTTCGTGCACGGTGCTGCCGCTCATCTCCGGCTCCAAGGGAAAGGCCGGGCCGTTCGGGACCAGTATGAGCGGTCCCGTACGACCCGGCGGGGTCCTTCCGCAGTTCTACCCGGCCTCAGGCCCGGCCGGCCAACTCGTACCCGGCCTCGTCCACGGCGGCGCGCACGGCCTCCTCGTCGAGCGGGGCGGCGGAGACCACGGTGACCTCGCCGGTCGCGGCGACGGCCTTGACCGAGCTCACACCCGGCAGCTCCGAGATCTCGGCGGTCACCGCGCCCTCGCAGTGGCCGCAGGTCATGCCGGTCACCCGGTACACGGTGGTGGTCTGGGTGTCCGTCTCGGCGCTCATGTCGTTCTCCTCTTCGAGGGCAT
Source organism: Streptomyces sp. NPDC058279 (assembly GCF_042881255.1). Lineage (NCBI taxonomy): Bacteria > Bacillati > Actinomycetota > Actinomycetes > Kitasatosporales > Streptomycetaceae > Streptomyces > Streptomyces sp. NPDC058279. Next base: position 234,276 of record NZ_JBHVYA010000008.1, read on the forward strand.
GTCGGTCGCGGGCGGGGAGGTGCCTTCCACCTTCCTCCCCATCCGTCGCCAGTGTACCCCCAGGGGGTATTTAGGGAAGCGTGGCGCGGTGCGGTTCGGACCACACCGCTCACCCCTCGCGGCGTCCCCGGTTGCCGGGCCTGCGGGCCACCCAGGCGCGGATCGTATCGTCGTACCAATAGGGCTTGCCGTGCTCCACATGGTCGGGCGCGGGCAGCAGTCCGTGCTTGCGGTAGGAGCGCACGGTGTCCGGCTGGACCCGGATGTGGGCGGCGATCTCTTTGTACGACCACAGCTGTCGGTCGCTCATGCACGACACCTCCTTGTCCACGGCACGGGCCGGCCGGGAGGCCGTCGGGGGAGCCGGCGCGTGGACGGACGATCACTCGGGTTGTGCCCGGCGAACGACGCCCGGTGAGGGCAGGGGAGGGCCTGTCGAGGGCCTGTGACGAAAAACCCGCGTAACGCGGACATGCGTGACACTCCGGGGACCTCCGTGACGCCCGGGGCGCCCGGGGCGCCCGGGACGGCGGGGTCGGGTGGCCGGGCTCAGCGGTAGAGCGCGGGCCGTTCCACCAGCTCCACGGGGGTCCTGGCGCCGCTGCGCGCGGCGGCGAGTCCGGCCTCCGAGACGGCCGCCGCCGCGTATCCGTCCCACACGTCCGGCCCGTCGATCCGCCCCCGCGCGGCCGCCGCCACCCAGCGCCGCACCTGGCGGTCGTAGGCGTCCGCGAACCGGGTGAGGAAGTCCTGCGCGATCTCCCCGCCCCACCGGCCCCCCGACTGGACGACCATCGCGTGACCGTCCCCGATCCGGGCGCTGCCCGACTCGCCGACCGCCTCGCACTGGACCTGGTAGCCGAAACCGCAGTTGACGAAGATCTCCACGTCGACGATCGCCCCGCCCGAGGTCTCCAGCAGCACGAAACGCGGATCGCTCAGCCCCCGCGGGGCGGCCGCGGACGGGGTGGGCGACAGGACGGTCACCGCGGTGATCTCCTGCCCCAGCAGCCAGCGCGCCGCGTCCACCTCGTGGACCACGGAATCGCTGATCAGCATGTCGCTGGTGAAGAAGGAGGGCGAGGCGGCGTTGCGGTGTCGGCAGTGCAGGAACAACGGCCGGCCGATCCCGCCCGCGTCCAGCAGCTCTTTCAGCCGCTCGTACTCGGCGTCGTGGCGCCGCATGAAACCGACCTGGACCAGCCGGCGGCCCAGCCTCCGCTCGGCTTCCAGCACCCGCAGGGCGCCCGCCGGATCGGGGGTCAGCGGCTTCTCGCACAGCACCGGCAGCTCCCGCGCCAAGGCGTGCAGCAGCGCCTCCTCATGGGCGGCTCCGGGAGAGGCGATCAGTACGGCGTCCACCCCGGGCGCGGCGATCGCGGCGGCGGCGTCGGTGTGCGCGCTCACGCCGTCCAGGCCGGCGACCGCCTCCTTGACGCGGTCGCCGTCCGGGTCGGCCACGGCCACCACCCGCGCCCCGCCGACCGTCCGGCCGATCCGGCGGACGTGGTCGGCGCCCATCTTCCCGGTGCCGATGACGGCGATGCCGAGCGTGCTGATCATGTGGGGATTCCCCTCAGGTGTCGGGCTTGCGGCGTCGGGTGTCAGCGGGCGCCGCAGGAGCGCAGGTAGGAGCGGGTCCGGCGGGCGATCGGCAGCGGCCGGTCCGGCGGGCAGGGGTACATGTCCTGCTCGACGATCGCGAACAGGTCCACGTCGAGCGCCTGCGCGGCGGCCAGTACGGGTTCCAGCGCGGGTACCCCGGACGGTGGCTCGCACATCACCCCGCGCGCCACGGCCGGCCCGAACGGCACCTGCGCCGCCACGACTTCGGCCAGGACGCACGGATCCACCTGCTTGAGGTGCAGGTATCCGATCCGCTCGCCGAAGGTCTCGACGGCCCGGACGCTGTCCCCACCGCAGTACGCGTAGTGCCCGGTGTCCAGGCAGAGCGAGACCAGCTCCGGGTCCGTGGCGTCGAGGAACCGGGCGACGTTCTCCGGGGTGTCGATGTGGGTGTCCGCGTGCGGGTGCACCACGATCCGCAGCCCGTACCGGTCGCGCACCTCCCGGCCCAGGCGCTCGGTCTGCGTGGTCAGTTCGCGCCAACCGGACGCCGAGAGGGTCCGGGCTTCCAGCACCTCGCCGCTCTTGTCGTCGCGCCAGAACGACGGGATGACGACGAGGTGCTCCGCCCCCATGGCCCGGGTGAGCTCCGCGATCCGCGACACGTGCTCCCAGGTCTGCTCCCACACGCCCGGCCCGTGATGGAGTCCCGTGAAGACGGTGCCCGCGGACACCCGCAGGCCACGCTCGGCGGTCTCGTCGGTGAGGCGGGCCGGATCGGTGGGCAGGTAGCCGTACGGGCCGAGCTCGATCCACTCGTACCCGGCGTCCGCGACCTCGTCCAGGAAACGCTCCCACGGGGTCTGGAGGGGATCGTCCGGAAACCAGACGCCCCACGAGTCCGGAGCCGAACCGACGCGGATACGGGTCAGCGCGGGTGGGGAGGACGGGGGAGTGGAGGACGGCGAGGACGTCATGGCGGCCACCTTAGGGTGCGAGGCTCGAAAGGGGACGGGGAAGCAGTGGGAGAGGAAGTGGGACCAGTGGCACCGAACAGCGGGGACGGGGGCGGGTTCGACCCGGTGCGGACCATCGGGGGCGGGGACGCGTTCGACCTGATCACGATGGGGCGCATCGGGGTGGATCTCTACCCGCTGACCACCGGCGTACCGCTCGCCGAGGCGGAGACCTTCGGCAAGTTCCTGGGCGGCTCCCCGACCAATGTGGCGGTGGCGGCGGCCCGCCTCGGCCGCCGGGTGGCTGTGATCACCCGGACCGGGGCCGACCCCTTCGGCGCGTACCTGCGCGCGGAACTGCGGGGCTTCGGCGTCGACGACCGCTGGGTGCGCGAGGTGGCCGCCTACCCGACGCCCGTCACCTTCTGCGAGATCTTCCCGCCGGACGACTTCCCGCTCTACTTCTACCGCTTCCCGAAGGCACCGGACCTGGAGATCGCGCCCGACGAGATCGACGCCGACGCGGTGCGGGCCGCACGGGTGTTCTGGATGACGGGTACGGGCCTGAGCGCCGAGCCGAGCCGCAGCGCCACCCTGGCCGCGCTCGAAGCCCGCTCGAAGTCCGGGACCACCGTCTTCGACCTCGACTGGCGGCCCATGCTGTGGAGCGACGAGCCGGGGCCCTGGTACGAGCGGGCGCTCGACCTGGCCACGGTTGCGGTGGGCAACGCCGAGGAGTGCGCGATCGCCACGGGCGAGCGCGAACCGTACGCGGCGGCGCGGGCGCTGCTGGCGGCCGGGGTGGAACTGGCCGTCGTCAAACGCGGCCCGGCCGGCGTCCTCGCCGTCCACCGCGACGGGACCGCCGTGGAAGTGCCGCCGGTGCCGGTGGAGGTCGTCAACGGGCTCGGGGCGGGCGACGCCTTCGGCGGCGCGCTGTGCCACGGGCTGCTCGCCGGCTGGGACACGGAACAGGTGCTGCGCTTCGCCAACGCGGCGGGCGCCATCGTCGCCTCCCGGCTGGCCTGCTCGACCGCGATGCCCTACCCGAAGGAGGTCGAGGAGGTGCTGGAACAGTGACGGTGACCGCCTCCCACGCGATGGCCTCGACGGCCCTGCGGGTGCTGGAGCTCGCCCCCGGCGAGTCGTACGCGCACTCCTGCGGCGACCACGAGTGGATCGTCCTGCCCCTGTCCGGCGGGTGTGTGGTCGACTGCCGCGCACCGGACCCACAAGAGATCGAACTGGGCGGCCGGGACGACGTGTTCACCTCCGTGACCGACTTCGCCTACCTCCCGCGCGACGGCCGCGCCGACATCCGCTCCCGGGCCGGCGGCCGGTTCGCGCTCGTCGGGGCGCGGTGCGAGCGGGCGCTGCCCGCCCGGTACGGGCCCGCGGGGCGGGTGCCGGTCGAGCTGCGCGGCGCCGGGCAGTGCTCCCGCCAGGTCAACAACTTCGCCGCGGCCGACGCGTTCGCCTGCGACCGGCTCATCGCGGTCGAGGTCCTCACCCCCGGCGGCAACTGGTCCTCGTACCCGCCCCACAAGCACGACGAGTACCATCCCGGCGAGGAGTCCCGGCTGGAGGAGATCTACTACTTCGAGATCGCCCCGCACGACGGCACTCCCGGTCGCGGGTACCAGCGTGTCACCCCCTCCCCGGCGGGGAAGACCGACATCCTCACGGAGGTGCGGACCGGGGACGCCGTGCTCATCCCGGACGGCTGGCACGGCCCGTCCATCGCCACCCCCGGACACGACATGTACTACCTGAACGTGATGGCCGGACCGGAAGGCCCGCGGGAGTGGCTGATCCGCGACCACCCCGACCACGGCTGGATCCGGTCCACCTGGGCCGGCGCGGAGCTCGACCCCCGGCTGCCGTTCTACCGAGCGGAGGACCGCCGCCCATGACCACGATCCGGCTCACCGTGGCGCAGGCCCTCGTACGGTTCCTCGCCGCCCAGTACACCGAACGCGACGGGCGGCGCCGCCGGCTGATCGCCGCCACCTGGGGGATCTTCGGGCACGGCAACGTCGCCGGGATCGGGCAGGCCCTGCTGGAGAGCGGCCGGGCGCAGATGCCCTTCCTCCAGGGACGCAACGAGCAGGCCATGGTGCACGCGGCCGTCGGGTACGCCCGCCAGTCGGGGCGGCTGTCGGCGCACGCCGTGACGACCTCCATCGGGCCCGGCGCGACCAACCTCGTCACCGGGGCCGCCCTCGCGACCGTCAACCGGCTGCCGGTGCTGCTGCTGCCCGGGGACACCTTCGCCACCCGGCCCGCCGATCCGGTGCTCCAGCAACTGGAGGTGCCGCACGCCGGTGACGTCTCCGTCAACGACACCCTGCGGCCCGTGTCCCGCTACTTCGACCGCGTCACCCGCCCCGAGGCGCTGATCCCCGCCGCCCTCCAGGCGGTACGGGTGCTCACCGACCCCGTCCAGACCGGCGCCGTGACCCTCGCGCTGCCGCAGGACGTACAGGCCGAGGCCCACGAGTGGCCCGAGGAGTTCTTCGCCGAGCGGGTGTGGCGGGTGCGCCGGCCCCGGCCCGACCGGCACGAGCTGGCCGCCGCCGCCGAAGCGGTACGGGCCTGCGCGCGCCCCCTGCTCATCGCCGGCGGCGGCATCCGGCACAGCGCGGCCCAAGCCGCCCTCGCGGAGTTCGCCGAAGCCACCGGAATCCCGGTCGCGGTCACCCAGGCGGGCAAGGGCGCGCTCGCCTTCGACCACCCCGCCGAGGTGGGCGGCATCGGACACACCGGCACCGCCACCGCCGACGCCCTCGCCCGCGAAGCCGACCTGGTGATCGCCGCGGGCACCCGGCTGACCGACTTCACCACCGCCTCCGCGACCCTGTTCCAGAACCCGGCCGTCCGCTTCGTCGGGCTGAACCTCGACCCGTACGACGCCCACAAGTACGCCGCCCGGACGGTCGTCGGCGACGCGCGGGCGAGCCTGGAAGAACTCCGGGGCGCGGTCTCCGGGTACCGCGTGGACCCCCGGTACGAGGCGACGTACCAAGAGGGCAAGCGTGACTGGGAGCTGCTGGTCGAGCAGGCGTACGCGAGCGACGACGAGGACGCCGCCCCGACGCAGGCACAGGTGCTCGGTCTGCTCGACCACGTCGTCGACGCCTCCGACATCCTGATCAACGCGGCCGGCTCGCTCCCCGGGGACCTGCACCGGCTGTGGCGCGCCCGCTCCGCCGACCAGTACCACGTCGAGTACGGCTACTCCTGCATGGGCTACGAGATCCCCGCCGCGATCGGCACGGCGCTGGCCGCGCCCGGACGGCCCGTGTGGGCGCTCGTCGGCGACGGCACGTACCTGATGAACCCGACCGAGATCGTCACCGCCGTGCAGGAGGGCATCCCCGTCAAGGTCGTCATCCTCGACAACCACGGCTACGCCTCGATCGGCGGCCTGTCGGGGGCGGTGGGCGGCGAGGGCTTCGGCACGGCGTACCGCTTCCGGGCCGCCGACGGCACGTACACCGGCGCGCCGCTGCCGGTGGACCTCGCGGCCAACGCGGCCTCCCTGGGGATGTCCGTCATCCGCGCCGAGACCGTGCGTGACCTGCGGAAAGCCCTCGTGGAGGCACGGGCGTCGGACCGTCCCACATGTGTCTACACGCAGACCCGAACACCCGACACTGTGTCGGGCCCACCCCCGCCGCAGGCGTGGTGGGATGTTCCCGTGGCCGAGACCGCGACCCGTGCGGCGGCGGCCTCGGCCCGCGAAGAGTACGACCGGCAAGCCGCGCAGCGACGTCGCCATCTGTGAAGGAGCAAGGCACATGAAGACCGTCAACCACTGGATCGGTGGCAAGACCGTCGAGGGCGCGTCGGGCAACTACGGCCCGGTCACCGACCCGGCCACCGGCGAGGTCACCACGCAGGTCGCCCTGGCGTCCGCCGAGGAGGTCGACGCGGCCGTACAGGTCGCCGCCGAGGCGTTCCGGAGCTGGGGCCAGTCCTCGCTGGCCGCCCGTACGAAGGTGCTGTTCGCCTACCGCGCGCTGCTGGACGCCAACCGCGACGCGATCGCCGAGCTGATCGTCGCCGAGCACGGCAAGGTGCACTCGGACGCGCTCGGCGAGGTCGCGCGCGGCCTGGAGATCGTCGAGCTGGCCTGTGGGATCACCACGCAGCTCAAGGGCGAGCTGTCGACGTCGGTCTCCAACCGCGTCGACGTCTCCTCCATCCGCCAGCCGCTGGGCGTGGTCGCGGGCATCACCCCGTTCAACTTCCCGGCGATGGTGCCGATGTGGATGTTCCCGCTGGCCGTGGCCTGCGGCAACACCTTCATCCTCAAGCCGAGCGAGAAGGACCCGTCGGCCGCGAACAAGCTGGCCGAGCTGGCGACGGAGGCCGGCCTCCCGGCGGGCGTCCTGAACGTCGTCCACGGTGACAAGGTCGCCGTCGACGCGCTGCTCGCCCACCCCGGCGTCGCGGCCGTCTCCTTCGTCGGCTCCACGCCCATCGCCCGCCACATCCACACCACCGCCTCCGCCAACGGCAAGCGGGTGCAGGCGCTGGGCGGCGCCAAGAACCACATGCTGGTGCTGCCGGACGCCGACCTGGACGCCGCCGCCGACGCCGCCGTCTCGGCCGCGTACGGTTCGGCGGGCGAGCGCTGCATGGCGATCTCGGCGGTCGTGGCCGTCGGCTCGATCGCCGACGAGCTGGTGGACAAGATCCGCGAGCGGGCCGAGAAGATCAAGATCGGTCCCGGCAACGACCCGACCTCCGAGATGGGCCCGCTGATCACCGCCGCCCACCGCGACAAGGTCGCCTCCTACGTCAAGGGCGCCGCCGACCAGGGCGCGGACGTGGTCCTGGACGGCACCGGATACACCGTCGAGGGCAACGAGAACGGCCACTGGATCGGCCTGTCGCTGCTGGACAACGTCAAGACCGACTCCGACGCCTACCGCGACGAGATCTTCGGGCCGGTGCTGTGCGTGCTGCGCGCCGAGACCTACGAGGAGGGCGTGGCACTCATCAACGCCTCGCCGTTCGGCAACGGCACCGCGATCTTCACCCGCGACGGCGGCGCCGCCCGCCGCTTCCAGCTGGAGATCGAGGCGGGCATGGTCGGCGTGAACGTGCCGATCCCGGTGCCGGTGGGCTACCACTCCTTCGGTGGCTGGAAGGACTCCCTCTTCGGCGACCACCACATCTACGGCAACGACGGCATCCACTTCTACACCCGGGGCAAGGTCGTCACCACCCGCTGGCATGACCCCTCCGAGGCCCCGGTCGGCGTCGACCTCGGCTTCCCGCGCAACCACTGAGGTACCGAGGTACCGGGCACCCCGGCCGCCGGTCCGCTCGCCCCCCGCAACCCTCACGCGGGGGGCGAGCCCCGTTCCGCCCCGCGCCGCTAGTGGGCTTCGGCCAGGTCGGCGGCCGGCTCGGACGGTTCGGGCTCGGCCCGGTGCCGGCGTCGGCGCAGGACCCGCAGGGCGAGGGTGGTGCCCGCGAGGAGGAGGACGGCGCCGACCGCGGGCCACGGGACGGCGAGGAAGTCCGTACCGGCCTGAGCGCGCAGGTCCGGGTAGGCGGTGGCGTCGGCCTTGACGTGGACGTGCACCCGGTCCGACTGCGGAGCGTCCGGCCAGGGTTCGGTCAGCTCGATCCGCTGCCCCGGGAGCAGCACCAGCTTCAGATCGCGGACCGGCCGGTCCAGTACCGTACGCCCGAACAGGCCCTCGGCGGACACCGTCACCCGCGGCTCGACCACCACGTTGCCCCGGTTGACCAGGCTGTACGAGAGCGTCGCGGAGGCGCTCTCGACCCAGGGCAGCAGTGGCGCGTGCCGTTCGACACGGACGTCCTCCACGGACAGCCCCGGCGTCGCCGGCCCCGGCACCCGCACGTACAGGCGGGCGCCCACCGAACGCCGCACCCCGACCTGCACCCTGCCGTCCTGTCGCACCCCCTCCACCGCGGTGTTCAACGCCACGATGCCCCCGATGTGGTCGCCCGGGGCGGCGTCCTCGGGGACCCGCACCGTGAAGGGGACGTCCTTGCGGCCCTTGGGCGGGACGGTGACCGGGTGCGCCGTCTCGGGCGGCAGGGTGATCCAGGTGCCGACGTCCTTGGGTTTCGTCTCGACCGGCAACAGCGCGAAAGCGCCCCCGACGCGCGTGTTCACGGCGTCGGTCGCGAACACCCGGAAGGTCAGCTCCTTGTCGGAGGAGTTCAGGATCGTCACGCTGTCGGCGACGGTGCTGCCGGCGGCGCCCTGGTGGAAGAAGTACGCCCGGTCCGTCGTCGCCGCTCCGGGCGGCGGCGTCGGGAACACCCCCCAGGTGCCGTTGTCCGCGGCGCTCGCGACGGGCGCGCCGAACAGCAGCGCCGCGACGGGCAGCAGCAGGGCGACGAGCCGGCCGTACGGGGAAGCGGTGCGGGGGCGCATGTCGGTCCTCCGGTCGGGCCACGGCTGCGGGCGGGGCACCACCGGGGGTGGCACGGCACGCGCCGCACCACCCCCGGTGGCGGTGGATCAGGCGATCGAGAAGGTCACGACCGACTCGTAGGTGTCGGCGAACATGAACGGCGGCAGCTGGAGCATCGCCGCGCCGCCCACCGCGAACTCGCCGCCGGTCAGCTCGTCACCGCCGGCCGCCTGCGAGGCGATCTTCATCGGGGTGTCCGTGATGGCCCCGGGCGCACCGGCGGTGCAGGTGCTCGGGCTGTCCGGGTTGGTCACCGTGCAGGACGGCTGGATGCCGATCTGCGCCTTGGCCATGGAGTGGCCGGTGGCCGCGTTCAGGAACGGCGTGCGGGTCGCCGTGACGTCCCAGCCGAGCGAACCCCCGCGGAAGTCCTGGACGGTGGCCGCGTTGAACGCGCCGAACACCGACTGCGCCTTGCCGTTGATCGTCACCGCGCCGAAACTGACCGCCGGCTGGCCGTCCTTCGGTCCGAGGGCCAGCGGCCCGGGCAGCACCTCGATGTCGACGGGGTTCTTGACGCCGGCCTGGTCCTCGACGAACACGAACGACTTGTACGGGGAGACCGAGCCGTCGATCCTGATCGCGTCGGCCTTCTTGGTGACCGTCAGGTCGCAGGCCGCGGCGCCGGACGCGTCGGCCGTGCCACTGCCGGTGTCACCCGTGGCCGTGCCCGCGAGGAGCGCGGAGCAGGTCACGGGACCGGCGGGGAAGTTGGCACCCGTCACGGCGACGGCCGTGCCCGCCTTGCCGCTGTTGGGCGTGACCTTCGTCGTCACCGGGTCCTTGGGCAGCGCCTCCACCGCGATCGAGCCGACGGAGGCGCTGGGGCGGGGATCCGGCGTACAGGTGGTGGTGTAGACGGTGCCGCCGAGGTCGGCGTCCGTGACCACCTGGTCGATGGTGATCTGCAGCGTCGTGCCCTCGCTGCCGTCCGGGATGGTGATGGTCCCGCTGAAGGCGGGCGGGTCGGACTTCTTGTTGGCCTCTTGGTGGCTGGGCACGGCCGGGCTGGTGACCGTCTGGGCGACGCCGCCGACGAGCAGCTTCGCCTTGATGGTGTTGACCGTGTCGATGGTGAACATCGGGATGACGGGGGTCTCGCCCGGGTCGATGGTGATGGGGACGCTCTGACCGGCCTTCGCCGTGTCCGGCACCGTGATCGTGTAGTCCTGGGTGCCGTTGGCGCCCGGTTGGGGGGCGGGGGCGACACACTTCACCGGCACCGGGGTGGTCTTGGTCGCGGCCTGGGCCGTCCCCGTCATGGCCACGACGCCACCCGTCAGGGCCAGGGACAGCGCGCCCGCCCCGGCCAGCACTCTTCGTCGGAACGTTGTACTCACTGGGTCGCGACTCCTTCGTCAGACGAACCTCCCCCCACCCGCTGTGAGGGGGAGGCCGAGCCGGTGCGGAGGCCGACATTGACGCGTCGCGGTGTTGAGAAGTCAATGACTTGCCCGGCGCCGAAGCGCACAGACATTGATGTCCCATCAGGCCGGGTCAGGGGGCGCCGGATCAGGGTGTGGTCGGGGTGTGCAGGAGGAGGTTCGGGGTGCCGGCGGGGAGGCCGGTGATCCGGTCGGGAACGGCGCTGCGCAGCAGGTTCCGGGTGACCTGGGCGGGCGTCTTCGGGGTGCCGTCCGCCAGGATCAGCGCGGCGACGCCGGCCGCGTGCGGGGCGGCCATGGAGGTGCCGGTGGCCCGGGCGAGGGCGGTGGTGGAGCCCTTCCAGGCCGAGGTGATGCCCACGCCGGGGGCAGACAGGTCGACGCACGGTCCGTAGGCGGAGAAGGTGGCGCGGCGGTCGGCGGTGTCGGTGGCGCCGACGGTGATGGCGTCGGGGACGCGGGCGGGGGAGCCGGTGCAGGCGTCCTTGCCGGAGTTTCCGGCGGCCACGGTGAAGGTGATCCCGGCGGCGACGGCCCGGGTGACCGCCGCGTCGAGGGCACGGCTGCGGGTGCCGCCCATGCTCATGTTGGCGACGGCGGGCGCGGCGGAGGTGGCGGTGAGGGACGCGGGGTCGGGGGCGGGCGCGGCGGCCGGAGTGGGGGTGGGCGCGGGTGTGGCGGGTGTGGGGTCCTGGACGGTGCCCTTGGCCGCTTCCTTGGCGGCTTCCTTGGCCGCCGCGGTCTTCGCTGCCGCCGCCTTCGCGGCCTTGGTGGCGTCCTTGACCATCCAGTCGATGCCGTTGACGAGGGACGACAGGCGCCCGCTGCCCCGGCAGTTGGCCACCTTCACCGAGACGAGCGAGACCCCCTTCGCCACCCCGTACGTCGCCCCGCCGATCGTCCCCGCCACATGCGTGCCGTGGCCGTTGCAGTCGTCGGAGCCCTCCAGCCACACGGCGTTCACGCCGGCCCGGGCGCGGCCCCCGAACTCCTGGTGCAGCGTGTTGATCCCGGTGTCGATGACGTACACGGTCACGCCGTCGCCCTTCGCGGCGTACGTGTACGAACCGTCGAGCGGGAGGTCGCGCTGGTCGATCCGGTCGAGGGACCAGGGGGCCAGCGGCTGGGTCGTGTCGTTGATCCGGAACTCGGTGTCCGGCTCTACGGACGCCACGCGCGGGTCGGCGGCCAGCTCGGCGGCGCGGGCCGCGGTGGTGCGTACGGCGAAGCCGTTCAGGGCCGTGTCGTAGACGGCCACGACCTCGTCGCCCGCCTCCGCCGCCTCCGCGGCCATGGCGCGGCCCGCGGCCAGGGCCCGGGCGGCGCCGTCCTTGAGGACCACGACGTACGGGGCGGTGGGGGCTTCGGTGGCGGGAGCCGTGGACAGGGCAGCCGTCGCCAGGAGGGCGGCGGCCGGGAGCAGCGCGGTGAATGCGGTCATGCCGCGATGCTCGGCCGGGTGGGGGGCGCCCGCGCGGGGGGTGCGCCGAGTGGCCCCCGACACGCCGCCGCAGGGGTTACGGGGTGTCAGGCGTGCCGGCGTCGGGGGAGAGCGGCCAGCCGCGCATCGCGAAGACGCCCTCGTCGCGCGCTCCGGCGGAGGCGTACGTCGCCAGGGCCGCCTCGTTGTCGGTGTCGACCCCCACCCACATGCCGTAACAGCCGCGTGCGCGTGCCTCGTCGGCGAGGGCCAGGGCGAGCCGGCGGCCGATGCCGCGGCGCCGATAGCCCTCATCGACCGCGAGTTCGTACAGGCACATCTCGGTGCCCTTGTCGGGGTGGCTCATCTCGACACCGGAGACCATCCCGGCGGGCACGCCGTCGACGTACGCGATCAGCATCAGGTGCCCGGGCGCGGCCAAGAACCGCTCGGCCCACTCCTCCCGGGCGGACCCGTCGAACAGTCCTTCGGCGGCGACGAGTTCGGCTACGGTCCGGGCGCGACGGATCTCCATGACGGGGATGATAGGTCCGCCACCCCACGACGGGCGCCCGTGCGGACCGACCGCCGCCCCCCACTCGGCCGTCCATCCGTCGCGGCAGTACGGGCCGGTGCGACGTCGGGCCTGTTCACCGCCCCGCCGGGGCATTCGGCAGGGCCTCCTGCCGGGCGGCGACCCGCCGCCACGAGGGTGATGCCGCCCCAGACCGCGCCTCACACGGGTGTCCCCCGCCCCGTCGCACGCGGGTGCCAAGCCGACCCGATGCCGGGCACCGAGCGCCTGCGGCCCCGCACGGACTCCCGCGCGGGAGGAGATCCGGCCCGCTACCGACCACAGCCCGGGGCGACGGCGTCCTGTCCCTGAAGAGGGCAGAAGCGGCACGGCATGCCGGCCCCGCCGGGACGTACGGCTGCGATGTCGTCCTCCGCACCGCCGCAGCCGTACGTCCCGGGCCGCCGGCACGGCATGCGCCCCGTCGGGCAGCGGCGGTGCGTGCACCGCCGGGACGGCCGGGGCGGTGGCAGTAGCCGCCTCTACCGCCCGGCCAGGGCAACCGCTGCCGCGTAGCCCGGCGGGGCCGTCAGGTCTCGGAGGGTCCATCCCGCCACCTGGGCCGGGGTCGGGCCCGAGCCGACGTACGGCTCGGCGATGCCTTGCGCGAGCCCCGCTCCCGTCGCCTTGAGGACGGCTTCCTTGCGCGCCCACAGGCGGCCCAGCGCCACGGGCCGGTCCGCCTCCGCCAACGCCGTGAGTTCCGCCGTCTCCGCGGGATGCAGCGTGCTCAGCACGTCCGACACCACCGCCGGGCCCGGAGTGGCCTCGACGTCCACCCCGATTGGGAGCGCGGCGAACGCCAGGTACGCCACTCCCGCGGTGTGCGACAGCGAGAAGTGCACCCCGCCCCCCGCCACCGCCGGGCGCCCGTGCGGACCCCCGCAGCACGGGCATTCCTCACGGATCAACGCGACGTCCCCCGGAGCCGCACCCAGGTACCCGCCGAGCAGCGCCCGCAGCCCCAGGTGGGAGGCCAGGTAGGCGTGCCGGTCGCCGGGCCGCACCAGACGCCCGGCGCGCTCCCGCTCCGCCGCGTCCAGTACCGCCGCCGCCTCCTCCACCGCGTGCCCGGCCACCACGCTCCGCCCCGTGTCCAAGGCCCACACGATCACGGCCCCGCCCTCGGGCGGCAGGCCGACGCGCGGTGGGTCACCGCCGAGTTGGTTCACGTACACCGTCACCCGACGAGGGTAGACGAGTCGACAACCGCCCTCACCGGCCCGGTTGGCCTCGTGCCGACTCCAACTCAAAACGCCATCCGGGGGAAACACCGTGCACAGTGCTGTCCTGACGCCGCCGGACGCTCGCATCCGCTGGGTCGAACGGCCCGGGGACAACCCCGCGCGGGTGTACCCGCACGGGCTCGGCGCCACCTCGCCCGCCTACCTCGCGGCCGCTGCCGTCCACCCGCTGCCCTGGCGCACCACCGAGAAGCGGCCGCCGCGCTACCGCGGGGCGGACGCCCGCACCATCGGGGCCGCCTGCTGGGGTATCAGGCCACCCGGCGACGGCGTTCCATCGGTCCAGGCGTAGACACGCTTGCCGCGCACCGCGACCTGGTACTGGTAGTGGTCCCGGCACTCGGGCCGGGCTTCCTTCCCGGTGTCAGCCGGCCACCACCGGGCGTTCAACCCGGGGCCCCGGACCTTGTGGGGCGTCCCCGCGGCGCATTGCGGGCCGTCCAGCGGGGTCGCACCGAGCGTGAACCGGATCAGTCGGGCCTTGCCGTCGGTGCGCACCCGTACCCGTATGTCGGTGGCGTCCTTGGGCACCCAGCTCGGCAGGGCGAATGTCCGGTCCCCGCGCACTGGCGCGTCACCGCGCGAAGGTGCGTCGGCGGCGGTCGCGAAGTGCTTCCCCTTCTCCTTGAACACGCTTGCGTTGAAGGAATCGGAGACCGGGTTCGGCGGGAGGTGGGGCAGGGCGAGGGCGGCGGTGGTCAGGACTCCCGCTGTGGCGGCGACGAGGACGAGCGGACGGCGGTTCATAACGACAAGTGTTCGCTCGGGGGCCCGCTCGCGCGTCCCTCCGCAGAACGAATCAAAAACCTGCCGAAAGTCTGACGCGGCTCCTACCTGAGAGCGGTGCCCGTCTCCGAACCGGCCCCCGCGCCCGGGCGCAACGCCACCCTGCCGCCCTTCGCCGGCGCTTCCTCCACACGCGCGTCGGGGAAACGGCCCCGGTCACGGCCCCGAAAGGGCACCGCCGTCCGCATCGCGCTTTCCCGGCCCGGTGTTCCATGGACAACCGAGGCGGTGTCATACCTGAGGCGTACGCACCGCCTCGCACCCCGACACCGGAAGGTCCGCGCCGCGTTAGAGGAGCCGTAACCGTCGGCGTCACCCTCGGAGGATCGCCTTGCGCCTCTTCGCCCCGTTCCTCGCCGCCACGGCCGCCGGTCTGTTGGCCATCGCGCCCCCGGTGGACAAGCCACTAATCCTGAGCGACTGGACCCAGACCGGCGTCGCGAGTTACGACGCCTGGGCCGACGCACGCACGCACCGGGGGAGCTGGGCGACGTACGCCTTCGACTGGACGACGGACTACTGCACCACCTCGCCGGACAACCCGTTCGGCTTCCCGTTCCGGATGGCCTGCGCCCGCCACGATTTCGGCTACCGCAACTACGGGGCGGCGGGCCTCTTCCGCGCGCACAAGCCGCGCCTGGACGACGCCTTCCACGCCGACATGAAGCGGGTGTGCGCGCACTACGCGGGGGCGCGCAAGGCATCCTGCCTCAGCACCGCGTGGACCTATTACCAGGCCGTCAAGACCTTCGGCGTCGCCCCGGGCACCGCCGTCCCCCCCGCTGCCGCGCCGACCGCCACCACCCCGGCCCCTGCCGTCCCGCCCCCTGCCGCGTCCGCTCCCTGAGCCGCCCCGGACGCGACCGGGTGCTGTGTCCCCCGCGAACCGGCGGACACAGCACCCATCACCGCACTACCTCGTACTTCCGTACGCCATGACCCGCGGGGTCAGGGGCGCTTCATGCCGTTCGGGGCGACGGCACCCTTCGGGCCGGCGGCGGGCTTCATGGCCATCGGCTGCTTCTTGGCCCGGAGCGGATTCACCGGCGTGGGGGTCGTCTGCTGGAGCCAGGGCTCGTCCCAGACGAACGCCGTGCCGCTGACGTCACCGTGTGTCTGCCACACGGTCCCCGTCACCGTCACGGCCTTGACGTAAGCATCACTGTCGTTCGCCTCGATGGCGATGCCGCAGACCCCGGCGGGGTAGTTCGGGTTCGCGGGGTCGGTCATGGTGGCCGTGGTGTTGGTGAGGTCCTGCCAGGTGATCGTCCCGCCCAGCGAGGCCGCCCTGCCGACGTACGTCTTACCGTTGGTCAGCACGGCCTGGAAGTCCTCGGTGTCGGAGGGCGCAAGGGCGTCGATGTCGGAGCACGGGCCGGTGGCGCCCGTCGCCCCGGTCGGTCCCGCCACGCCCTGCGGCCCCGCAGGTCCGGCCACGCCCGCAGGCCCCTGAGGTCCGCCCGGTCCGGCCACGCCCTGAGGTCCGCCCGGTCCCGCCACGCCCTGGGGTCCCGCAGGTCCCGCCGCGCCCGCCGGCCCCGGGTCACCCGTCGGCCCGGTGTCCCCCGTCGGTCCGGTGTCACCCGTCGGTCCGGGAGGACCCTGGGGGCCGGTCGGTCCCGTCGGGCCTTCGCACCTGTCCCCGAGGGGCGCCTTCTTGGCAGCCGGCCGGCCCGGCACCACTTTCTCCTGGCCCGGCTGACCGAGTCGAGCCTGCCCGTTCTGGTCCTGCCCGGCACCGTTCTCCGGACGCCACTCGTCGTGGTGGTGCGGCGGCCTCCCCTGGCAGTTGTCGTCGTCACTACCGATCATCGGACCCGACAGACGGATGTCGGCCGAGGTCACGGCATGCGGTGCCATGGCGATCGCGGGACTCGCGATTCCCGTCAGCAGCAGGGCGAGCGACGCGACGACGCCGCCCTTCACCAGGCTGCCGCGTTGGGGAAGCGGTCCGAGGTAGGACCGGTTCGTGGGCCCAGGACTCATTCGTGTGCTCCTTGTCGAGCAGGATCAGAGGTGTGGTTCCGGAAGCGGGTTCACGCTTCCCCTGCCGTCATCGGAGCCCGAATGAGGTGACTTGAGGTTTTTGCCGGTCTATTAACGGATTGGCGTACAAGGCCACCTCCAACGGACGCGTGCCCTCCGGCGAACCCGCCCGGGCGCCCCGGCGTGCCGCCCTCGGCCCCTCCGGACCGGTCCCTAAGGTCGCATCTCGCCAGGTCACCCGGCCCGAACCGCCCGAAATGGTGATGCCGTGAAGCCGTCCATCTGCCTCTGCATGATCGTCAAGAACGAGTCGAAGGTCATCGAACGCTGCCTCGCCTCCGTCCGCGACCTCATCGACACCTGGATCATCTCGGACACCGGCTCGACCGACGGCACCCAGGCGCTGATCCGGTCGGCGCTCCACGGCATCCCGGGCGAACTCCACGAGGAACCGTTCCGCGACTTCGGCCACAACCGGAGCCTGAACATCGCCCGTGCCCGGGGCCGCGCGGACTACCTGCTCCTGCTCGACGCCGACCTGGTCATCCGGCGCGACCACCCGCTTCCGCCGC
Source organism: Streptomyces sp. NPDC058279 (assembly GCF_042881255.1). NCBI lineage: Bacteria > Bacillati > Actinomycetota > Actinomycetes > Kitasatosporales > Streptomycetaceae > Streptomyces > Streptomyces sp. NPDC058279. The sequence goes on from NZ_JBHVYA010000008.1 coordinate 251,232, forward strand.
TGACGGCCGACGCCTACATGCTCCGTCACGAGGGCCCGACCGAGTACCGCATCAAGCGCCTGGTCCGCGGCGACCTCCCCTGGCGGTACCAGGGCGTCACCCACGAGTACCTGACCGCCGATCAGTCCCACTCCCAGAAAAACCTGGACGCGCTCGTCATCGAGGACTACGGCGACGGCGGCTCCAAGCACGACAAGTTCGAACGCGACGAGCGGCTGCTCAGCGCCGAACTCGCGCGCGACCCCGACGACCCCCGCACCGTCTTCTACCTGGCCCAGACCCTCCGCGACATGGGTCGCGCGGACGAGGCGATCACCCTGTACGAGCGCCGGGCGCGACTGGGCGGCTGGGCCGAAGAGGTGTACTTCGCCCTGCTCCAGTCCGGGATCCTCCGGGCCGACTCCGGGGACTGGCCGTCCGCCATGGACGCCCTCTCGCGGGCCTGGGAGTCGCGCCCGGAGCGCCTCGAAGCGTGCTACGAACTGGTCACCCGCTTGCGTCGGATGGGCCGCTACCACTCGGCGCACGCGTTCGTCCGGCCCGTGCTCGGCCGGCCACGGCCGGACGACCTGCTCTTCACCCAGCCCTGGGTGTACCGCTGGGGGCTGCTCTTCGAATACTCGATCACGGCCTACTGGGTGGGCGACCACGCCGCTTCGCTCGAAGCCTGCGACCGGCTGCTGGCGCTGCCGGACCTTCCCGAGGCGTACCGCGAGCAGACCCTCGTCAACCGTGAATTCGCCGCCCGCCGGCTCGCCCCCATCCCCGAACCGGCCGGAGCGACGACCTGACCCCCGCCACCCGCCGACCCACCCGCGGGCCGGCGCAGATCTCGTGCGGCTCAGACGTACTCGGCCACGCTCGCGACCTCCGGCTCCCGGACCCGTGCGTCGGGCACGAACGCCGCTTGCGCCTTCCACGTTTCGAGCGACCGGAGCATCGCGTCGGACGGTGGAGCCCAACCGAACGCGGCGCACAGGATGTGCATCGCCAGGCGGGGCGGAACGGCATTTCCGATCTGCTGGCCCACATCGCGCCCCCGCCACGGATAGTCCGTCGGGAAGGTTTGCAAACGGCCGGCTTCGGAGGGGGAGAACCGGTCCTCGCTCCCGTCGGCCGCCACCACGCGATTGCGGGAGATCTTGCCCGTGACGGTCGCGGAGGGCTCCGAAGAGCTGCGCCGTCCACGCGCCTTGGGGTCCCCTCCCGTCCCGTAATTCGACACCACATGGAAGGGGGATTCGCGCTCGGGCAGTACCTCTCCCATGGTTCGCCACGGCTGCAAGCCGCGGTCGCCCGCGGTGCGCGGAAGCCCCTTGCGGTAGGTGCGGTGCGTCGGCGACGGAAGCTGTACGTTCTCCTTGCCCATGCGGGCGATGAGAACGGCTCTTTTCCGTGTCTGGGGAACGCCGTACGCCTCCGTCCGCAAAAGGCCGCAATCGACGGAATATCCCTCGCCCCGCAGGATTTCCGCATACGCCTCCCAGACCGGCAGTACCGCGGGAACCTGTTCGAGGACGATGGCGCGATAGGGCTTGTCGTGGATGTCGATCGCTTCGAGCGCCCAGCGCAGCGGCTCCAGGACCAATCCGGTCCGCTCGTCTTCCATCTTCGAGAGGTCTTTCGCGATTTCCTCGCGTTCCTCCCGGGCCACCATGCGTGCGACGAAAGCGAGCACGTCGTCCAGCGCCCTGCGGCCCGCCCCGCTGCCCGCGACGGTGAACGTCTGGCAGGGAGGCCCGCCGGCCAGTACGTCCGCGTCCGGGAAGTGGGCGGGGCCGTAGAGCCGCACGTCCCCTTCCACGGTGACGAGGCCGGCGGCGCGCCGCGTCGTGCAGGCCGCGGAGTCCCATTCCACGCCCGCCGCGGTCACGCCCAGCTTCTCGGCGGCCACGTCAAGTCCGCCAGGGCCTGCGAACAAGTCCACGATCTGGACGGGATGCACCTGATCTCCAGTGAGTTGATGGGGGCGGCAGCCGGCGCTTCGACCGGCCGGGGCGTGGCGTCCAGGGCTCGGCGGCGTCCCAGGGTATCGCGGGCCGTCGGCCCGCCGGGTGGCGACCGTAACGGCCGGCCACGATCCGCCGGCCGACCCGGAATCTGTCGAAACCGCTCGTTGATCCGAAGTCGTCCGCATTTCCGGATAGCGACATGGGACACCGTGGTTCCGAATATCGGGTCGATTTCCGCGAGGCGTTCTTCGGCGGCCGGGGCGCCGGAGAAGAAAGCGCCGGAGAGGGGTCGGCGCGGGTGTCCGGCGACGACGGGCGGGCGGCGGGCGCCGGCAGGTGGGGGCGGGGCGGGGCGGGGCGGCGGCCGGGGAGGAGGGGCTCTGCGCGGAAGCCCTCCCCGGGGGGAGGGCTTCGGCGGTGTGGAGAGAGTGCCCCCGGCAGGACTCGAACCTGCGGCCAAGTGCTTAGAAGGCACCTGCTCTATCCACTGAGCTACGGGGGCCGGAAGGTGGCCGTGGTGGCCTGGAGCCCCTGGGTGGGGGTGGGACTGTGGTCCGTGCCGGGTCAAGGATAGGGCTCCGGTCGCCTTGTCCCGGTTGCTTCACCCGCGTGCCACGATGTGGAGGTTCGGTGAAGCGGTCCGATAATCGCAGGCAGGTGCGATTCTCGCATCGCTTTTGCGCCGCGGCGCCCCTGGGTGTTGTGCACTCGTTATGCCTGCGTCCCACTCGTCCGCCGTGTCCATGATGTCCCGCTGGGGTCGCGGTCGGCGCGCAGAGGGCGTATAAGCTTCAAAAATGGCCTTAAATTGGGCATTCTTCGCATGTGGTGACCTTGGATGTTCGGCCTCAGCTGCTCGATGCCCTGTCCGCCCTGCGCGACCGGGTCGCGTCCGTGCGTCTGCCGCTGCCCCTGCCCGGTGCCCCGCGCGCCCGTCAAACGAGAGCCGAGTTGCTCGCGCAGCTCGACGACTACCTCGTACCCCGGCTCAAGGCGCCCGAGGCGCCGCTGCTCGCCGTCATCGGCGGGTCCACCGGGGCCGGTAAGTCCACCCTCGTCAACTCTCTCGTGGGACGCCAGGTGAGTGAAGCCGGTGTCCTGCGCCCCACGACCCGCATCCCCGTGCTCGTCTGCCACCCCGACGACCACCACTGGTTCGCCGGCATGCGGGTCCTGCCCGACCTCACCCGCGTATGGGCGCCGCAGGACGAGGAGGACGTACGCCCCACACCCAGAAGGACGCATCCGCGCGGACCCCAGCACACCACCCGCGAACTGCGGATCGAGACCGTCTCCACCCTCCCCCGCGGCCTCGCCCTCCTCGACGCCCCCGACATCGACTCCCTCGTCGTCGAGAACCGGACCCTCGCCGCCGAGCTGATCTGCGCCGCCGACGTGTGGGTGATGGTCACCACCGCGTCCCGGTACGCGGACGCCGTCCCCTGGCACCTCCTGCGTACCGCCAAGCAGTACAAGGCCACCCTCGTCACCGTCCTCGACCGGGTCCCGCACCAGGTGCTCGCCGACGTCTCACGGCAGTACGGGGCCCTGCTCACCCGGGCCGGACTCGGCGACGTACCGCGTTTCACCGTCCCGGAGCTGCCCGAATCGGCAGGCGGGGGAGGGCTGCTGCCGGCCAGTGCCGTCGCGCCGCTGTTCGAGTGGCTCCGCCACCACGCCACGGACCCGGCCGCCCGCCAGTACGCCGTCGGACGGACCGCGCTCGGCGCGCTCGACTCGCTCGGCCGCCGGATGCCGGAACTCGCCTCCGCCGTCGCCGCCCAGCACGCCGCCGCCGTCCGGCTGACCGCCGCCGTCGAGGACGCGTACAAGCGCGAGGGCCGGCGGGTGCGCAACCGGCTCGACCGGGGGGCCGTACTCGCCGGTGACGCCCTGACCCGCTGGCGCGGCTACCCCCTCGACACGAGCGCCGACGAACTGCTCGACTCGCTGGCCGAATCCCTCGCCGCCCTGTTGCAGTGCGCGGTCGCCGCCGCCGACGAGCGGATCGCCGACGCCTGGCGGCGCGAACCCGCCGCCGCGGCCGTACCCCTGCCCGCCCCCGACCGCGAAGCGGCGGAACGTATCGGCATGGCCGTACGCCGCTGGCGGCGGGTGCTGGAGGAACTGGCGGAGGAAGAGGTCGCGCAACTCGACCGGCAGCCGCCGCCCGACCCCGACTGCGTCGCCGCCCTCCTCGTCTCCGCCCTCCTCGGCGGCAAAAGGGCCCGGCCGGCCGGGGAGAAACTCGCCGAACGGATCGGCGCGCAGGTCGCCCTGCGCCTGCGCGACCGGGGCGGGGAACTCGTCGGCGAACACCTCGACCAGGTGCTGCGCGCCGAACGGGACCGCCGGCTGGCCCCGTTGGAAGCACTCGAAGTGACCCCCGAACCACAGGCCGAGCTGATCGCCGCGCTGTCCGTACTGCAGAAGGAGAGGTGAGACGGTGAGCGCCTTGACCGACCGCAGCGAGGAACGTTGGGACGACGGCTTCATCGCACGCTCGCGCCCCAAGCCGACCGGCGAGGGCTTGGACGGCGACGACGGCGACGACGCGCTCGTGCGGGCCGTCTCCGGAGCCGGCGGTGACGGCGGCAAGGTGCCCGCGCCCCCGCCCAGCCCCGAGGCGCAGGCCCTGCGGACCCGGCTGGACGCGCTGCGCCAACTCGTGGGGCTCTCGCGGACCCGCATCCTGGACGGCACCAGCCTCGCCGAGGCCGGCCGGGTGCTGGACGAGGCGGCGGCGCGACGCGGACTCTCCCCCCAGCACACGGTCGTCGCGATCGCCGGCGCCACCGGAAGCGGAAAGTCCACGCTTTTCAACGCCCTCGCGGGCGTGCAGATCTCCGAGACGGGACTGCGCCGGCCCACCACCGCCGCGCCGATCGCGTGCAGCTGGTCCGACGGGGCCGCCGGGCTGCTCGACCGGCTGGAGATCCCGGGACGGCTACGACGCCGGCCCCGGGACACCTCGGAGGCCGAGGCACTGCGCGGAATGGTCCTCGTGGACCTGCCGGACCTCGACTCGGCGGTCGTCGCGCACCGCGAACACGTGGACCGGGTGCTGGCGCTCGTCGACGCGGTGGTGTGGGTGGTGGACCCGGAGAAGTACGCCGACGCCGTACTGCACGAGCGGTACCTGCGGCCGTTGGCCGGGCACGCGGAGGTGACCTTCGTCGTCCTGAACCAGGTGGACCGGCTGCCCGGGGAGGCCGCCGACCTGGTCCTGGACGACCTGCGGCGGCTGCTCGACGAGGACGGCATGGCGCTCGGCGAGCACGGCGAGCCCGGCGCCACCGTCCTCGGACTGTCCGCGCTGACCGGCGAAGGGGTCGGGGAACTCCGCGAGCTGCTGGGACAGTTCACCCAGGAGAAGGGCGCCGCGACCCGGCGGATCTCCGCCGATGTCGACCGGGCCGCGGCGCGCCTCTATCCGCTGTACGTCGCCGACGGGCACTCCGGTCCCCGGATCGGGGAGGCGGCGCGCGCCGCGTTCGAGGACCGGCTCGCGGAGGCGGTCGGGGCGTACGCCGCGGGGCTCGCCGCCGAGCGGGCCTGGCGGCGCAACGCCGGCAAGGCGTGCGGGACGCCGTGGCTGCGGCTGTGGCGCTGGTACGAGAGCAGGCGCGCCCCGCGCACCCTGTCGGGGCTGGCCGCCCTCGCGGCGATCGGGCGTTCCCCGGGGGCGGTGCAGGCGCCGGCCGAGGAGGAGGTCACCGCCCGGCAGCGGGTGGAGCAGGCCGTACGCATCGTCGCGGACGAGGCGGCCGTCGGGCTGCCCGAGCCGTGGGCGCAGGCGGTGCGGGAAACGGCGGTGCGCGGGGCCGAGCGGCTGCCGGAGGCGCTGGACGAGATCGCGGTGACCCTGGGCGCGGCCGTCGCCGTACCCAAGACCAAGCCGCCGCGGCCCAAGTGGTGGCCGGCGGCGGTGCTGGCGCAGGCGGCCATGACACTGCTCCAGATCTTCGGCGGACTGTGGCTGACCGGGCAGATCATCGGGGTCCTGGAGCCGCGCCTGATGCCGCCGGTGCTGCTGATGGTGGCGGGCATCGTCGGCGGGCCGCTCGTCGAATGGGCCTGCTCGATGGCGGCGCGGGGCCCGGCACGCCGGTACGGGCAGGACGCGGAGCGGCGGCTGCGGCAGGCCGCGGCCGGGTGCGGGCGGGCCCGGGTGCTGGAACCGGTCGCGGCGGAGCTGCTGCGGTACCGCGAGGTGCGGGAGCAGTACGCGACGGTGGCGAGGTTGTCCACAACCCGCCAGTAATCCACAGGCCCGAGCGGGGCGGGGGCGGGCGGGCCAGCATGGTCGTACCTCGTGCGGATGGTCCGGCGGGGCGCGATACGGGGGAGGGGAGCCGGGATGAACGACACCCTGGTGACGCTGGTGGGCCATGTGGCAACGAAGATCGACTTCAAGGAGACCCCGGCAGGGCCGTCCGCGAGGTTCCGCTTCGCGGTGACGCCGCGGTACTTCGACCGGCGAAAGGAAACCTGGGCCGACGGCTCCACCAGCTTCTACACCGTGTGGGCGCGGCGGACGCTGGCGGTCCACCTGGCGAGTTCCGTTTCGGTCGGTGAACCGCTGGTGGTGCACGGGCGGTTGCGGGTCCGGGAGGGGCCGTCCGACGGGGAGGGCGTCCGGTGGTTCTCGGCGGACATCGACGCCGTCACCATCGGACACGACCTCAACCGTGGAACCGCGGCCTTCCGTCGCGTCGTCAGAACCGACGTCCCGCTGATGCCCCCTCAGAACGCGGCGGTGGTCTGAGTGTTCGAGGCGGCTAAGATCACCCGGTACTCACGGGCACCTGGGCCTTCGGCCCGAAGGGGAAGACTGTGTCGATCGCTGTTCCCGCATCCTCCGTTCCTGCTCCCACCGCCGTCCCTCTCGCCGGCCGGCCGCCGGTCCCGCCCGTCCCGGGGGCCGACGCCGTCCCGGTTCCGCCTGACGGCCGTCCAGCTCTGCCCGGCGGCCTGCCGCAGCTGCCTGGCGGTCTGTCTGACCGGGTTCCGGTTGCGGTCGCCGGGCGTGCTTCCGCACGGGTCTCCGCGCGCCGCCCGCTGGCGGTCGCCCTGCTCGCCGCGGCCCTCGCCGCCGCCCCCGGAGCCCAGGCCGCGGCCGACTCCGGTTCGACCTCGGACCGGGCGGCGCCGGGGGGCGCGAGCGCCGTGCTGGACGGGCTGAAGACGTTCGGGCAGGCGGTCCTGCACGGCCCGGACGGCACGGTCCGACAGATCCCCGCCGGGCTGTGCGAGATGCGCGTCGACGGGGGAGGCATGCTCCAGACGTACGGGGTCGGGGTGGCGGGTTACGCACAGCCCGAGGCCCGGTACACCGAGAGCGGGTGGGGCGGGACGCCGCTCGCCGCCAACCAGGACGCGGGCCGGATCCGCTGGGTGCTGGAGCACTCCTACCCCCAGCTCAACGATCTGGCCGGGCTCGCCAAGGCGGCCGGCGCCGGTTCCCTCACCGCCGAGAGCGCGGCGGCCGGGACCCAGGTGGCGATCTGGCGACTGGCCGACGGCGCGCAGGTCGAGGCGGCCGATCCGGCGGCGGAGAAACTGGCCGACTACCTCCAGCGGGAGGCGGGCCGGTTGCCGGAGCCGCCGGTCTCGCTGGGGCTGGACCCCGGGGAGGTGTCCGGTCCGGTCTCGGGGCCGACGGGTGCCCGGCTGGGGCCGGTCACGGTGCGGACGGGCGCGCAGAGCGTCACGGTCACCCCGGACGCGGCGGCCGTCGCCATGGGGGTGCGGGTGGTGGACGCCGAGGGGCGGCCGCTGACCACCGCCGGCAACGGGACCCGGCTCTACTTCGAGGTGCCGCCGGGCACACCCGATGGGCACGCCTCGGTCACCGTCCAGGGCTCCACCAGGGTTCCCGTCGGGCGGGTCCTCGCCAACGGGATCCCCGACCAGGCGCAGATCGTGGCGGGCTCCAGCGCCGTCGCGACGGCCGCCACCGCCTCGGCGCTGTGGCCCGCGCCCGGGGCGGCCCCGATGGGCGGGGCGGCGGCGGTGGCGTTGACGTCCCCGGACGACGCCACCGCCGGGCAACGCCTCGCCAGCAGCGGCAGCTCGGCGGCGACCCCGGTGATCGCCGGGCTCGCGGTCGGCCTGGTGGTGCTGGGCGGCATGGTGGTCCTGCTGCTGCGCAAGCGCCCGCTGGAGGAGGAGTCGGGCGCGGAGGAGGAGCTGTAGGGCTCGCGGAGGAGGAGCCGTAGAGCTGCCGTCACCAAGACGCGGCCCGGCCGGCGCGGCGGAGTACCGGGTGGCGCGGTGGCCTCGGGCGGGGCGGCGCCCTCGGGCGGGGCGGCGCCCTCGGGCAGGCGGCGGCCTCGGGCCGGGCGGTGGTACGGGCCGGGCGTGCCGCCGTGGGCGCGGTGGACGCGCGGAGCCGGGGCGGCGGGGTGGTGGATTCGGATCACGCTCGCGGGGTAGGCGGTGGCAATGGCTGATCAGGACCTGACCTGGCAAGGCGCGGTCGCGCGGTGGGACCGGCGGCTGTTCGACGCGGTGGCCCGAAAGCACTGGCCCGGCGCCGACACCGTGCTGCCCCGCCTCGGCCGGGCCGCGAACCACGGCGTGCTGTGGGGCGGGGCCGCCGCGGCGCTCGCCGTGTTCGGCTCGACCCGGTCCAGGAAGGCCGCGGTGCGCGGCGTGGCCTCCCTCGCGCTGGCCTCGGCGACCATCAACACCGTCGGCAAGTGGTCGGTGCGGCGCGCCCGGCCGCTGCTCGACGGGGTTCCGGCAGTGCGTCGACTGAACACCCAGCCCTGGACCACCTCCTTCCCGTCCGGCCACGCCGCCTCCGCCTTCGCGTTCACCACCGGGCTCGCCCTGGAGGCACCCGAGTGGGGCGCGCTCCTCGCGCCGGTGGCGGCCTCCGTGGCGTTCTCCCGGGTGTACACCGGCGTGCACTATCCGTCCGACGTGGTCGCCGGCGCCGCGTTCGGCGTCGCCGCCGGACTCGTCGTCCGTAAGGTCGCGCGCGGTGTGGAGGAGTCGCGGGTCGTACCGGGCGACGAACGCAAGGTGGTCGGGGCACCCGCCCTGCCCGACGGGGAAGGGCTGACCGTCGTGGTGAACACCGACTCGGGTACGGCCGCCCGCGCCGGGCTGGACTCCGTGCTGGACCGGCTGCCCAAGGCGGAACTCGTGGAGTGCGCGGGCCCGGAACTGCCGGCGGAACTGGCGGCGGTGGCCTCCCGCGCCACCGTGCTCGGCATCTGCGGCGGAGACGGCACGATCAACGCCGCCGCCACGGCCGCCCTGCGGGCCGGGATCCCGCTGGCGGTGTTCCCCGGCGGCACCCTCAACCACTTCGCCCTCGACCTCGGGCTGGCCGGGGCCGAGGACACCTGCCGGGCCCTGGCCGCGGGGCACGCGGTCCGGGTCGCCGTCGGCCGCTTCACCCCCGGCCCGCACCCCGCCCCACCCGGGGCCGGCTCCGGGGACGCCCCGCCGGCGCGCCCCGCCGAGTCCGGCTACTTCCTGAACACCTTCAGCATCGGCGCCTACCCCGAACTGCTCCGGCACCGCCTGCGCTGGGCGCCCCGGATCGGCGGCGGGCCCGCCGCCCTGCTGGCGGCCTGGCGGGTGTTGCGCGCCGAGCACCCCGTGGCACTGCGCCTCGCCGGCCGGCCCCGTAAGGTCTGGCTGCTCTTCGCGGGCAACGGCACCTACCACGGCACCGGCCCCACCCCCCGCCGCCGCGACAGCCTCGGCGAGGGACTGCTCGACGTACGGATGGTCTACGGCGGCGGCCGCCCCGGCCCCCGCCTCCTGGCCGCCGCCTTCGCCGGCCCCCTCACCCGTTCCCCCGTCCACACCGCGACCAAGCTGCGCAGCCTGCGCGTCGGGGACATCCCGGAGGGGACGCCGCTGGCCTACGACGGCGAGTACGCCCACGCCCCTTCCGCCCTCGTCCTCGACACCCTCCCCCACGCCCTGACCGTCTACCGCCCCCACTGACACCCGCCGGTCCGTACGCTCGGCCAGTGACCACCACCTACTCGACGGCGCCGCATCCACGGCCTCCCGGATTTCCGGACGGTGATCGCCGAAACCGCGAGCGTGTCGCCGCGGAGCTCGCGGAAGCCCGCGCCGGACGCGCCCCCACCCTCTTCGACACCCTGACGGAGATCTTCACGGACCACGGCCCCCACACCCTCCGCCTCCGCTGACCGGACGCGTCACGGAGCCAAGGCGTCGACACCCAGGTCGGCGCGCATGGCGCCGAGCATCGGCATCCTGCCCGGGGTGCGGCGGTGGTGGGGGCGCTCCGGCGTATCCTGCCGGCGCGTTCCAGGCGGGTCGGGGCCGTCTCCGGGCCGTCTCCGGGCCGCGGAAGTGGCTCCGCCGGCTACCGGTGGGGACCCGGCGGTGACCAGAGCGTGAGACCGGCCCCCCGGCAGCGGCCCAGTTCAGGGGCCCGGGACCATACGCGTTTCGCCCGGGGGATGGACGTCAGGCAAGATGGGGTGTATCTGCCCACCATCGATCTGCCGGACGGTTTCTCTTGGCTGAGTTCATCTACACCATGCGCAAGACGCGCAAGGCGCACGGCGACAAGGTGATTCTCGATGACGTCTACCTGAACTTCCTGCCAGGCGCCAAGATCGGTGTGGTCGGCCCCAACGGCGCCGGTAAGTCCACCGTTCTCAAGATCATGGCCGGGCTGGAGCAGCCGTCCAACGGCGACGCCTTCCTGTCGCCCGGTTACAGCGTCGGCATCCTCATGCAGGAGCCCAAGCTCGACGAGTCGAAGACGGTGCTGGAGAACGTCCAGGACGGCGCCGCCGAGGTCATGGGCAAGCTCAAGCGCTTCAACGAGGTCGCCGAGCTGATGGCGACCGACTACACCGACGCGCTCATGGACGAGATGGGCAAGCTCCAGGAGGACCTGGACCACGCCAACGCGTGGGACCTCGACGGTCAGCTGGAGCAGGCCATGGACGCCCTGGGCTGCCCGCCCGGCGACTGGCCGGTCACCAACCTCTCCGGTGGCGAGAAGCGCCGTGTCGCGCTCTGCAAGCTGCTGATCGAGGCGCCCGACCTGCTCCTCCTCGACGAGCCGACCAACCACCTCGACGCCGAGTCGGTGAACTGGCTGGAGCAGCACCTGTCGAAGTACGCGGGCGCCGTCGTGGCCGTCACCCACGACCGGTACTTCCTGAACAACGTCGCCGAGTGGATCCTCGAACTCGACCGCGGCCGTGCCCACCCGTACGAGGGCAACTACTCCACCTACCTGGAGAAGAAGGCCGCCCGCCTCAAGGTCGAGGGCCGCAAGGACGAGAAGCGCCAGAAGCGGCTCAAGGAAGAGCTGGAGTGGGTGCGGTCGAACGCCAAGGGGCGTCAGACCAAGTCCAAGGCCCGACTCGCCCGCTACGAGGAGATGGCGGCCGAGGCGGACAAGATGCGGAAGCTGGACTTCGAGGAGATCCAGATCCCGCCGGGCCCCCGCCTGGGCTCGATCGTGGTCGAGGTCAACAACCTCTCCAAGGCGTTCGGCGACAAGGTCCTCATCGACGACCTGTCCTTCACGCTGCCGCGCAACGGCATCGTCGGCGTCATCGGCCCGAACGGCGCCGGCAAGACCACGCTCTTCAAGATGATCCAGGGCCTGGAGACGCCGGACTCCGGCGACATCAAGGTCGGCGAGACCGTCAAGATCTCGTACGTCGACCAGAGCCGCGCCAACATCGACCCCAAGAAGACCCTCTGGGCGGTCGTGTCGGACGAGCTGGACTACATCAACGTCGGCCAGGTCGAGATGCCGTCCCGTGCGTACGTCAGCGCCTTCGGCTTCAAGGGCCCGGACCAGCAGAAGCCGGCCGGCGTGCTGTCCGGCGGTGAGCGCAACCGCCTGAACCTGGCCCTCACCCTCAAGGAGGGCGGCAACCTGCTGCTCCTCGACGAGCCCACCAACGACCTCGACGTCGAGACCCTCTCCTCGCTCGAGAACGCGCTGCTGGAGTTCCCGGGTGCGGCCGTGGTCATCTCTCACGACCGTTGGTTCCTCGACCGGGTCGCCACGCACATCCTGGCGTACGAGGGTGAGTCCAAGTGGTACTGGTTCGAGGGCAACTTCGAGTCGTACGAGAAGAACAAGATCGAGCGTCTCGGCCCGGACGCGGCCCGTCCGCACCGTGCCACCTACAAGAAGCTCACCCGAGGCTGAGGTCTGAGGCCATGGCCAGACACCATTACCGGTGCCCGCTGCGCTGGGCGGATATGGATGCCTTCGGGCACGTCAACAACGTCGTCTTCCTCCGCTACCTGGAGGAGGCGCGGATCGACTTCATGTTCCGCCTGGCGCCGGGGGAGGGCAGCGAGTCCTTCACGGGCGGCTCCGTCGTCGCCCGGCACGAGATCGACTACAAGCTGCCCCTCGTGCACCGGCACGAGCCGGTCCTCATCGAGAGCTGGGTGACCCGGATCGGCGCCGCGTCCCTGACCATCCGCTACGAGGTCAAGGACGAGGCGACCGAGGACGCGCCGGAGACGGTCTACGTGCGTGCCGAGACCGTCGTCGTGCCGTTCAACCTCGCCGAGGGGCGGCCCCGCCGCATCACGGCCGAGGAGCGACGCTTCCTGGAGGAGTACCTCGACGAGCCGGTCGCCGCCGGGGCCGCGAAGCGCCGTGAAGGGCGCATCGCGGCATGAACGGGCAGTTGCGCTTCGCCGATTCCGGGGAGGCGGCGGACCTCGCCGCCTTCCTGGGCCGGCTGGTGCACTACGACCGCGCCGCCGCCGTCCGTCTCCAGGCCCGGACGGACGGCGGCGCGCTCGCCGTCTTCGGCCGGCCGCCGTCCTTCGACGTCCTGGCCGTCCGCACGGTGCGGCTCGCCGCGTCCGTCGGCCGGCCCCTGGACCTGACGGTGTCCGCCGGCGAGCTGCTGGAGTCCGTGGACGAGGCCGCCGCCGGCGCCGCCGTGCCCCGGCCCGTCACCGGGCCGCCGTGGGCCGGAGTGCTGCCCCCGCGCGGAGGCTGGGAGCAGGTGCCCGGGCTGCCCGGCGCCGAGGAGATGCGGGCCGCCGTGGCCGGGGCAGTCGCCGAGTTCCGTTCCCGTGACGCGGCCCTGCCCCCGCAGCACCGGACCCGGTCGGAACGCGACCGGATCGGCCGCGACATCTGGTCCCGGACCCTGGGCGACACCGAACTTCCGCTGCGCGCGGTCCACGCCGCGCAGTCCCTCGGCTTCCTGCGGCCGGTGCGGGCCACCGTCCCGGCCCGGGCGGCCGACGAGCGGCCCGAGCCGGTGGCGCTGTTCACCTCCGGGGGCTGGCTGCGGCTGAGCACCCCGTACGGGTCCGTCGCCATGCGGCGCCCCGGGCGGACCGAGGGGCTCGGCGCCCTGCTGGTCCGGCCCGTGTGAGCCGGTAGGCCCGGCCCCGTAGGCCCGGCCCCGGGCCCGGCCGCCGTCGACCGGCCCGGTCGACGCGTCGGGCCGGTCAGGCCGTGTTGATCATCGAGGCGGCCGCGTAGGTCAGGTACCGCCACAGCTGCGCCTCGTGCTCCGGCGCCAGCCCCAGCTCGTCCACAGCCTCCCGCATGTGGCTCAGCCACGCGTCGTGCGCGGCCGCGTCCACCCGGAACGGCGCGTGCCGCATGCGCAGGCGCGGGTGCCCGCGGTTCTCGCTGTACGTGGACGGGCCGCCCCAGTACTGCATCAGGAACAGCGCGAACCGCTCCTCGGCCGGGCCGAGATCGCCCTCCGGGTACATCGGGCGCAGCAGCGGGTCTTCGGCGACGCCCTGGTAGAAGCGGTGGACCAGCCGGCGGAAGGTGGCCTCGCCGCCCACCAGCTCGTAGAAGGTCTGCTCCTGGACCGTGCCCTGCGGATTGTCATTCACCCGACCATCGTCTCAGACACCCGGACGGAGGACGGGGGTCCTAGGACCCCCGTCCCTCCGCACCGGCGGGTACCGGCCGGTACCCCGGCCGACGACCAGCGCTCGCCTTCGCCGCCCGTGGGTTGGACAGTGGAGGCATGGGAGCACACACCGCGGGACGGGACATGCGCGAGGTCGCGCATGCCGCCCAGGTGCGGGAGCTGACCGCCGCCGGGGTCCTCCAGGACCCGGCCTGGCGGGCGGCCTTCACCGCCGTGCCCCGGCACGTGTTCGTGCCGTACTTCTGGACCGGTCGCGGAGCCGGGCACGAGCGGCTGTGGGGCGAGGACCCGGACCCCGAGGGGCGGGCGCGCTGGCTGCGCGGGGTCTACACGGACACGCCCCTGGCGACCCGGCTGCGCGACGGCGAGCTGCTGTCCTCCAGCAGCCAGCCCTCCCTGATGGCCAGGATGCTGGAGGCGCTGGAGGTGCGGGACGGGGACGACGTGCTGGAGATCGGCGCCGGCACCGGCTACAACGCGGCGCTGCTCTGCCACCGGCTCGGCGACGAGCACGTCACCACCGTGGACCTGGACGAGGAGATCACCGAGTCCGCCCGGGCCCACCTGGCCCGGCTCGGGTACCGGCCGACGGTGGTCACCGGCGACGGGGCGCGGGGCTGCCCGTCGCGCGCCCCCTTCGACCGGATCCTGGTGACCTGCACGCTCCCGCTGATCCCACCCGCCTGGCTCGGACAGTGCCGGCCCGGCGCGCGCGTCCTCGCGCCGCTGTCGACGGGCCTGATCGCGCTCACCGTCCGCGACGCCGCCTTCGCCGAAGGCCGCTTCCTGCACACCCCGGCCTACTTCGTCCCCCTGCGCGGGGCCACCGCGGCCGCGCCCGGCTCCGCCTCGGCGCAGGACGGGCTCCCGTACGAGCTGGTGGAGAACGAGCGCTTCCAGTTCATGCTGATCCTCAGCGGAGGCGCGCTGCACCCCCGGGAGGCGCTGGACCTCTGGCGGGGCGAAGGCCGACCGGGGCGCGAGCGCTTCGGCGTCACGGTCACCCCGGAGGGCCAGTGGTCCTGGCTGGACGACCCCCGGGGCCCGTACGTGTGGCCCCTGGGGGAAGCCGCGTCGGTGTGAGGCCCGGCCCGGGACGCCCGGTACGGGCCCGGGCGGGCCCCGGACGGCTAGCCGCGCCGGACGGTGATGGTGGTCCAGGCGCCGACGTGGACGCGGTCGCCGTCGGTGAGGGGAACGGGGACGTACGGCTGGATCGGGTCCTCGCCGCCGTTGATGGTGGTGCCGTTGGTGGAGTTCTGGTCCACCACGGCCCAACTGCCGTCGGGCTGCTGGACGAGGACGGCGTGCTGGTGCGAGACGCCCGGGTCCTCCGGGGGCACCGACAGGTCGATGTCGGGTGAGTCGCCCGTGGAGGCGCGGCGGCGGCCGATGGTGATCTGGCCGCCGGTGAGCGGGAGGTGCTGCTCGGGGGAGTAGGCGGGCAGGTTGAGCGCCGCCGCCTCGGGCCCGCTGCGCTGCATCATCGCCATGAAGTACGAACGGTCCGGGCCGATCGTCGCACTCCAGGAGCCGCCGCCCTGGGATGGGAAGGGCTGCTGCTGCGGTTGTTGCGGTTGCTGTTGCGGTGCCTGGTGAGGCTGCTGGTGCTGCTGGGAGGCGTACCCCTGCTGCTGGTACTCCTGGGGCGGCTGCTCCTGGTAGTGCGGCTGCCGCGGGGCGTACTCCTGCCGCAACGGCTGCTGCTCGTGCGCCGGGGGCGGCAGCAGCCAGTCGTCCTCGCCCTGGAGCGGCTCGGCCGGGCGGTTCACCCGGGACGGGCGCGAGCCCTGGTAGTCGAAGTGGTCCTGGGAGAAGGTCGGCGGCGCCGGTACCGGCGGCGGGGGCACGGGCTGGTGGCCGGGACCGCCCTGTGCCTCCTGCGCGAAGGACGCCGGCGTCGGCGTGCGCGTCAGGAAGTTGAACCGGCACTCCTCGCAGAACGGCGCCATCGCCTCGCGCGGGGTGCGGCACTGCGGGCACAGCTCGGCCTGCGCGGTCGGCTCACCGGCCGTGGGAGGGTAACCGTAGCCGTAGGAGGGCGCCTCGGGAGCGCTCGTAGCGGCAGCCATGCGGTGGCCGCAGACCTCGCACCAGTCGTCGGAGGCGGACTGGTGTCCGTTCGGGCAGGTCGGCATGGCGACGCTTCCCCCTTCTCCCTGCGTCATCGCGTCAGGTTCTTCTCAGGTCTTCTTCACTCGGACGGTCTGCGTCGAACGCGTTTCAAGGGTCATCTCGTCGGCATCGGCGACCTTCGCTTTCAGCCGCACAGTACCCGCCGCCGCATCCACGACATCCACCACCTTCGCCAGAAGTCGGGCGGTGTCGGCGTTCCCGGACGCGCTCGCCAGTTGCACGGCACGCCCCAACTTGGCGGTCGCGCCGTCGACATCGCCCAGTTTGCGGGCTTCCAGGCCCTGCTGGATAGCCTGCGCCAGCTCCGCCTGTCCCGTGTAGTGCGCCACCTGCGGGCTGATGGCGGTGGAAGCGGCCAGGTCGTCCGTCCACACGGCCCGGACCAGGCCCTGGGCGAGCGTGGTCGACGGCTCCCCGAGGGCACCGGGCACGACCAACATGGCCCGCGCGGCCAGCATCTCCTGGCCGACGGACGCCCCCGGCACCCGTACGCACACGTGGTACTCGCGGGACTCGTCGCCCCACGAACCCGTCGGGTAGTCGCCCGCCCGCGGACCGGCCTCGGTCCGGCGGTCGGTGAGGTCCTGGACGGCGGGCGCGACCTGCTTGACGTACTGGATCTCCGCGCCGACCGGGGTCCACAGGCGCAGCGAGACGTCCGCCACCTCCTTGCCCATGACGTTCTCCATCATGCGCGTGAAGTCCTCGCCGAGGTGGGCCGGATCGGCCACGATGTCGGCGGTGCCGAGCAGCGCGCTCGCGATGCCCGTCACCTCCTTCACCTCCCAGTCGGTGCCCACGCCACGCGCGTCGCAGGTGAACCGGCCCGCGCAGGCGTCGAGGGTGGCGCGCAGCGCGGCCGGCTCCTCGTGCTCGTTGCGGCCGTCGGTGAGCAGGATCCCGTGCCGGATCGTGGCGCCGGACCCGCGCAGCAGGCCGTCGGCGAGACGCAGCCAGGTGCCGATGGCGGTGCCGCCGCCGGCGCCGAGGCCGCGCAGCGCCTCCTTGGCCTGGGCGCGGGTCGTGGGATCGGCGGTGGCCAGCCGCCCTTGGCCGGGGTAGACCTCGCGGGCCACGTGGGTACCGGCGATCACCGCGAACGAGGTGCCGTCGCGCAGGGTGTCGATGGCGGCGGCGGTGGCCTCGCGGGCGCCGCGCATCTTGGTCGGCGGGTACTCCATCGAGCCGGAGCAGTCGACCATGATCACGACGGCGGCGCCGCCGATTGCCGGGGCGGTCGAGCGGTTGGCGGTGGCGCCGCCGGTGGAGGTGACCGTGACGATGGCGTGGACGTCGCGGCCGCCTGCGGGAAGGAACTCGTTCTGGTACACCTCCACGCTGAAGCGCGGGGCGCTCGGCTTGGCGAAGTTCGCCATCGGTGGGACTCCTAGGAGGTCGGTCGAGGGACGTCGGCAGGCCCGGGACGGGGGCTCGGGCGGGGTTCCGCTTACGCTTCCGTTTCCGCGTGGGCCGAGGGCCCCGGCGCGGCGGCGAAGGGTACGACGGCCACGGTGACGTTGTCGTGGCCGCCTCCGTCGAGGGCGTGACCCACCAGGACCTGCGCGCTGTGCAGCGGTCGGGTCGCCGCGTCGGGCGGCAGGACCTGGGCCATCTCCCGCGCGGACTCGGCGTAGTTCCACAGGCCGTCGGTGCAGACGACGACCACGCCGGCGTGGTCCGGCTTGAAGCTGGCGGTGTGCGGTTCCAGGTCGTACGCGTCGGCGCCGAGCCAGCCGGTGATGGCGTGGGCGCGGACGTCCGCGTACGCCTCCGCCTCGCCCATCAGCCCGGCCGCGACCATCTGCGCGGCCCACGAGTCGTCCTCGGTGAGGCGGCGGGGGAGGGCGGCGCGGTCGTCGGGGACCCAGTAGGCGCGGCTGTCGCCGACCCAGCCGATGGTGAGCACACCGCCGCTGACGACGGCGCCGACCAGGGTGCAGGCGGGCGCGTTCTGAGCGCCGGGGACCTCCGGAGCCAGGGCGTTGACGGCGGCGGCCGCGGCCAGGATCGCCTCGTGCATGGCCTCCTGGGGGTGGGCGCCGCGGGGCAGGGCTTCGAGCAGTGCCTCGTTGGCGGCGCCGGCGGCGGCGGCCGACGCCTCGTCGGGGCGGCTGGCGGAGGACACGCCGTCGCAGACGATGGCCACGGTGGCGGCGGAGCCGTCGGGGAGGGCGGTGGCCGCCACCGCGAACGAGTCCTCGTTGCGGTGGTGGCGCAGCCCGCGGTCGCTGACGGCGGCGACGCTCCCCAACTCCTCTTCGAGGTGGTCCCGCTCCCGGGGCTGGGCGTGGCCGCAGTGCTCGCAGTAGCCGTCGGTGTCGACGTGCCCGGCGCGGCAGGCGACGCAGGTCTTGCCGTCGCCCTGCGGGGCGCCGTACGGGGACTCCTGGGCGGAACCGTCGTCGTGCGGGGCGGCGTAGGGGGACTCGTGGGCCGGGGACTCGTAGGCCGGGGGTTCCGGGTTCGCGGGGCCGGGGCCCGCGGGGCCAGGCGTCGGGGTGCCGGGGGTCGGCGGTTCGTGGGCCGGGGGTTCGTGGGCCGGGGGTTCCGGCGCGGGGGGCGACTGCCAGGAGGCGGCCCGGTCCGGCCCGTCCGGGGCGCCGCCCCAGTCGCCGGCTTCGTCGACCAGCGTCGGGGCGGCGCTGGTCACACTGCCCCACCCGGGCGCGGGCACACCGGAGCCGTACCCGCTGCCGGGCGCGGCCGGTTCGGGGTGGTCGCCGTACGGGCCGCCGGCGTGGGACGCCGGTGCCGGTACCGGCCGGGCGGGGTAGTCCCCGACGGACCCGTACGGCTCCCGGTCACCGCCGGGGTGGCTGCCCTCGGGGGCCTCCGGACGGTCGGCGAGGCCGTGAGCGGCGGCGCCCCGGGCGACCGCCGCGGAGCCGGGGACGTCGTATGCGCCCGGGCCGGCCGCGGTCGGCCCGTCCGGGGCGCGCTCGCCCGGCACGGCCGGGCCGGAGGGTACCGGGTAGCCGGTCCCGTCGGGGTGCGCCGCGGCCTGGGTCTCGGCCCGGGTTGCGGCCGGGAAGGAGCCGCCTCGGTCGGGGCCGCTCGGGGCGGGGAGCCCACCCGCCCCCGGGCTCGGTACGACCCCTTCGGCCGCGCCGGGTCGGGCGTGCGCCGGTCCGCCGGAGAGGCTTCCGCCCCGGGCTTCGGCCGGGGCATACCCGCCGGGGGCGGGGGAGTCCGGGGCGGCGGAGACCGCGTAACCGCAGACTCCGCAGAAACGGTCACCCTCTTCCAGGGGCTCCGCGCAGCTTGGGCAGCCCGACAGCCGATGCATCGACATCAATCACACCCACGTCCGGGGACGGAAACGGTTTGCCCGCTCCACCAGTTCGATCCTCTCCTCGCCCCGCTGCGCCAGCCGAGCGAGGACGCGGTACGAGCGCTCCAGGCCGAAGCGCAGCCCCCGCTCGTCCAGTTGACTGCCGAGCAGCGTGGTCCGGCCGGGGTCGGCACCCCGGCTACCCGACAGTACCCAGTCCAGGGCCGAGCCCAGAACCTCCACCGAAAGCCGCTCCCGCCGCACCGAGTCCAGCCCCAACCGCCCCAACGCCTCCACCTGCGCGGCAGCCGCCGCCAGGTCGGGCAGCAGGGGTTCCTCCGGGGACCGGTCGCGCAGGCGTGCCCGTACCGCCGCCACCCGGGCGGCGGTGTAGTGGATCGACACCTCCGGCACCGACTCCAGCGTCCGCACCGCCCCCGCCCGGTCGCCGGCGGCCAGTTGCACCCGCGCCAGCCCGAACGCCGCGCTCACGAAGCCGGGATCGGTGATCCAGACGAGCCGGTAGTACTCGGCGGCGTTGTCCAACTGCCCGAGGATCTCCGCGCACAGGCCCAACGCCAGCTTCGGCGCCGGCTCGCCCGGGAAGGCGTCGTAGACGGCGTCGAAGGACAGGGCGGCGATCTCGTCGTCCCCGGTGGCCAAGGCGGCGATACCGCGCGCCCACACCACCCGCCAGTCGTCGGGGTGCAGGACCTCCAGCTCGGCCAGCGCCCGCCCCGCTACGGCGAGTTCGTCGAGCTCCAGCCGGGCGCGCAGCTCCCGCAGCCGCAGTTCGGCGGAGTCGGCGGGGGCCGAGCCCAGCGCACCCAGCAGGTCGGCGGGAGCGGCGGTGAGCAGTCCGGCCAGGAAGCCGGCGTTCGGGTCGGCCGTGTCCACCAACGGAACCGGGAGCGCCAGCGCCGTGTCCCGGGCGTCCAAGGCCGCGAGCCCGCTCCCGGCGTGCGGTTCCTGCGGTACGGCCGGCGGGGCGGGGACGACCCCCGGCACGGTTCCGCCCTGTCTGGGTGCCGGCATCCCGACGCCGGCCACTCCCGTGCCCGTCACCCCGCCGCCGGTCGCCCCGACGCCGGCCGTCGCGACCACACCGGCCACCGGGCCGGCCGCCCCGACCCCGACCACCTCGGCGCCGGCCGCTCCGGCGGTGACCGCCGGACGCCGGCCGGGCAGCCGGGGCCATCGTGAGCCGACATCGGCGCGGACACCCAGTCGGGACACCTCCGTCCCCGCCTCGTCCGCGTACAACCGGGTGTCCGGGACCCGCAGTTCCGGTCCGAACAGCGTCGACAACTGGGGGTGCGGCCGGCCCGTCTGGAGCGCCACGACCTCCCGCAACACACCCGTCAGCTGGTCCGCCATCTCCTGCGCGGACGCGAATCTCCGCCCCGGATCCGGGTCCGTCGCCCGCACCAGCAGCCGGTAGAACGACTCGTACCGGTGGAAGACCTCGATGTGTTCGGGCTCGGGCAGCGAATCCACGAACACGTTCGTGTAGCCCTGGAAGTCGAAGGTCAGCACCGCCAGGGTGCGCGCCACCGTGTAGAGGTCCGACGCCACCGAGGGCCCCAGCTCCGCGACCTCCGGCGCCTGGTAGCCGACCGTGCCGTAGATGGCCGACTCCTCGTCGTCCATCCGCCGTACCGCGCCCATGTCGATCAGCTTGAGTTGGTCCTGCTGCTGGATCGCGTTGTCGACCTTGAAGTCGCAGTAGAGCAGGTTCCTGCTGTGCAGGTGACCGAGCGCCTCCAGCGCCTCGATGCCGTACGCGCACGCCTGCTCCACCGGCAGCGGATCGCGCCGGCCGTCCGGCCGCCGCCGCCCATTGGCGATCTCCTTGAGCGACTTGCCGCCGACGTACTCCATGACGATGTACCCGTCCAGCGAACCGGTCCGCTGGTCGAGGTGCTCCACGAAGTTGTAGATCCGCACGATGTTGGAGTGCTCGATCTCCGCGAGGAAGCGCCGCTCGGATATCGCCGCCTCCATCGCGTCCTGGTCCCCGGTGTCCAAAAGGCCCTTGAGCACCACCCACCGGTCGGAGACCGCCTTGTCCACCGCCAGGTACACCCAGCCGAGACCGCCGTGGGCGAGACAGCCGGCCACCTCGTACTGGCCGCGCACCACGTCGCCCGGGTTCAGCTTGGGCACGAAGGAGTACGGATGCCCGCACTTGGTGCAGAACCCTTCCGTCCGACCGGGCCGGTCGCCCCGCGCCCGCCCCACCGGGGCCCCGCAGTCGGAGCGGGAGCAGAACCGCTTGCGCTCCGGCACCTCGGGGTTCTCCAGCACCGCCGCCGAGGGGTCCGGGCGCGGCACCTCCGGCACCCTGACCAGTCCGGCGCCCAGCCGGCCGCGCCCCGAGGCGGAGCCCGCCGAGCCCGAACTGCGCACCGACACCGAACGGCTGGACGCGGTCCCCGGCAGGGAGCGCGACAGCCGCCCGGACACCGAGCGCCGTGAGGAGGACGAACGGGAGGACCGGGAGGACCGGGCCGACGCCGACGAGGAGCGCCCCGAGCCTCGGGAGTCACCGTGGCGGGCGGCGCTGGTCATGCCCGTGGGCGGCGACACCAGTTCCTCCGCGCCGGCGGAGACGGCGCCGATCGGTGCCAGGCCACAGGTGTCGCAGTAGACCTCACCGCTCCCCATGTCCTCGTACGTCCCCGGGCAGCCGGGGCGCACGCACGCCGTTCCGGTCAGGCTCATCCGTCTTCCCTCTCCGCCCCGTCCACGGCGGGGGATGTCTGCTGCGACTGCGACTGCGACTGCGACTGCGACTGTGCTTGGGGCTGGGGCTGGGGCTGCGGTGCCAGCGCCTCGGCCGCGGCCCGCTGGTAGCGCAGTACGGCCTGTTCGGCGGCCCGCAGGTCGCAGGGCGCGCTCCACAACATCCGCCGGGCGGTGTCGTAGCGCTCCATCAGCAGCGGATCCTCCGCCAGGCCGTGCCGGGCCACCTTCGCCCGGTACGCGTCGAGCCGGCCCCGCAGCTCCGCCCGCACCGCGAGCGGCGCCGTCACCGCCGTCAACGACTCGCGGGCCCGCCGCAGTTCGTCCTCGGCGCGTTCCTCCAGGGATTCCAGCAGCGGGGACAGCCGGTGCCACTGGGCCTGCCGGCGGTACTCGGCCGCCGCCGCGAGCTGCTCCTGCAACGCCGTCGGCGGACCGCTGACCGCCGGCACCTCCGACGCGGCGATCTTCGCGAGTACCTCGCCGCGCGCCGTCCGCGCCTCCGCCAGGGTCCGGTCGGCCCGCGAGAGCACGTCCCGCACGCCGATCAGCCGCTGTTCGGCATCCTGCCGTACGTCCAGGACCGCCTCGATCTCGCGCCGTACGTCGTCCAGCGCGCGCGCCGCCCGGTCGTAGCGGGTGGTGTCCGGACGGCCGCCGCCCGGGGCGGAACTCCCCGTCACCGCGACCCAGAACGCCAGCGGGTCCGCGATCACCTGCTCCCGCAACCGCGTCAGCTCGGCGGTGATGTCCTCCAGGTCGTCCCCGGAGGGGTGTTCGCCGGGTCGCACTCCCACCGAACGCGCCAGCGAACGCGTACGGTGCAGTTCGGCGGCGAGCAGGTCGATCCGCGCGGGAAGTGCCGACCAGACCGCGTCGGCCGCGACCACCACGTCCAGCGAGCTCGCGTACAGCTCGTTCATCCGCACCACGAGCTCAGCGAGCGAGAACCGCTCCGCGAGGGCGGCGCCCTCGGCCCCGGCGCCGGCGATCACCACCCCCGGCCCGCGCAGCCGGTCGGTCAGCTCGACGAGGTCCTCCGGGCTCGGCCGGCGCCGCCGTTCGCGGATCTGCCGGGCGGCGGCCAGCGCGCCGCTGTAGGCGTCGAAGTACGTCCAGAGCCGGGTGATCGCCGCGTCGGCGGCCGTCCACCGCTCCTTGGTGACCCCGGTCAGCCCCGCGCCCTCCAGCAGCCGCCGCCCGGCATGGTCCTGGAGCGCGAGCAGGGACGTCTCGACGGCCTCGTGCTCCGCGACCAGGCGGGCCAGCGCGCGGTCGACCTCGTCCCGGTCCATCACCGCCATTCCCGTCCGTGGACGGCCCACCCGGCCCACCCCGCTCTCCCCGCTCACGTACGGCCCCGACCCCGATCCCGACCCGGATCCCGACCCTGACACCGATCCCCACGCCGATCCCGCCACGGCCTCAGCCGTCCCGGTACTTCGGCGCGGGCGGGGCGGTCACGTTCGGCAGCACGGCCGCGAGGTGCGTGCGGTACGCCTGCATCCAAGGGCTGTCGTTGCCGCCCGCGCGGTAGTCCTCCAGCACCTTGTTGACGCGGCGGACCAGGTCACCGGCGTCCTTATTCATCGCGACGCCGTAGAACTCGCGGGTGAACGGCGAGCCGACCAACTGCACGGACGGGTCCTGCGCCGCCTGGCCCGCCGCGAGGGCGTTGTCGGTGATGATGCCGTCCACCTCGCCCAACTGGAGCCGGACCAGGCAGTCCAGCTGGTTGGCCACGGAGACGGGGACCGCGCCGTACGACCGGGTCTTGAGGGCGGCCTCCGCGGTGGAACCCGAGGCCGTGCAGATCCTGCGGCCGCCCAGCGAGGCGTCGTACCCGGTGATCGGGGAACCCTTGGGGGCCAGCACCTGCTGACCGGCCTCGAAGTACGCCGTCGAGAAGGCGACGTCCTCCAGGCGCTTGCAGTTGATCGTCATGGCCCGCACCACGATGTCGACGCGGTTCTCCTTGAGCGCCGGAATGCGCTGACTGGTCGGGATGGCACGGTAGATGACGGCGTTCTCATCGCCCAGGATGTCCTTGGCGATGGCCTTGACCAGCGCGATGTCGAAGCCGTCGAGGTGGCCGTCCGGCTTGCGGTAGCCCCACTTGAAACTGTTCTGGTCCACACCCGCGACGAGCTTGCCCGCCTTGCGGATGCGTTCGATCGTCGGCCCGTCCACCCCGGAGGGGCGCAGACTGGCCTCCGGGTCCTGGCAGGTGTCGGCCGGGGCCGCCGGGGCCAGCGCCATCGTGGCGGGCGGCCGGACCGCGCCGGGCCGGACGGTGTCCGGCGCCGCCTGGGCCAGCGGCAGCAGCACGGCCGCCGCGGTCAGCGCGCAGGCGGCCGCCATCGCGGCGACACCGCCCCAGCCGCGCAGCCGGCCCGCGGGCCGCCGCGCCCCGGCGTCACCGGGCTGCCCGCCCGCGGCTTCGCCGCGCTCGGCGGCGGGGCTCCCGCCGGAGCCGTACCCCTGGTCCCGCCCCGCCCGTATCCGCATCGATCTCACCTGTACTCCGAAAGCCTGCGACCGATGCCGAGCAGTGCCGCCGCCGCGCCGACGACCGCCAGGGCCGCCGCGCCCGTCACCAGACCGCCCAGCGCCCCGAGTCCGCCCCGGGCCGCCTGAGTGAACTGCTTCTGCTCGTGCGCCACGGCCTGCTCCAGGGAGGCGTCCACCGTGTCGAACGAGGCCCCGCTGCTGTCCTTGTGGTCCTTGTCGCCGATGACCTGCGGCAGCGCGAGCTCGTAGTCGCCGCGCATGTCGGTCTCGCGGGCCGCCGCGTGCCGCTGCTTCCACTGCGCCACGCCCGCGATGGCCTGCTGGACGGGCCGCCGACCACCGCTGTCGTCGGCCAGCCGCAGCGCCGTCGCCAGCCCCGCGTCCAGCTCCTTCATGTTCTTCGTGAACTCCACGTCGTACTTGTCGGACGTCTTGTCCTCGGCCAGTACGGCGCCGCGCGCGATCAGCGTCAGGTTCTCGCCGGCCCGCGCCTGGAGCGAGGCGATCCGGGCGTCGTTCAGCACCTTCAGCGACTCCTGCCCGCCCGACCGGGCCTCACTCAGGTCGGAGCGCGCCAGCGTCTGACCGACGGTCAGCCACAGCAGCACCACCACCGCGGCGGCGGTCGCCGCGACCAGACCGTGGTTGAAGACGCGGTGGGTCCGAAGGTAGTTGCGCCGCTGCGCCCACACCAGGGCGGCGAGGGCCAGCAGGCCGGTGACCGTCGCGGCCGGCGGCCAGGAGCGGGCGTCGTCGTAGTCCTGGTAGAGCCGCCCGGTCTCCGCCTCGTAGAGCCGCTGGGCGGCCGGCAGCAACACCGTGCTCATCTGCTCGTTGGCGTAGCGCAGGTAGGCGCCGCCGAGGGGCAGGCCCTGCCGGTTGGTGGCCCGCGCCTGCTCGATCAGGCCCGTGTACCGCGGCAACTGCTCCCCGAGGAGCGCTATCTCCTTGCGGGAGTCCCCGCCGGCATCGGTGTTGGCGGCGGCGTTCACCAGCAGGCGGGACGCGTTCGAGATGTCCTTCTCGTACCGTTCGCGGACCTCGCGCGGCTCCTGCGCACCGGCGAGGAAGCCGCTGGAGGAGGCCGTGTCCGCGTCCGCGAGGGAGCGATAGATGCTCGCCGCGTCGGCGCTCAGCGGCTGGCTGTGGTCCACCACGTCCTCGGCGGCACTCACCCGGTCGGAGACCTCCCACACGGCCGCCGTGCCGAAGAGCAGCACCAGGGCGGCGAGGACCGCCCCGATGATGCGCAGCCGGCCCGGTTCGGTGGTCGCGGACGCGCGCAGTCGCTCGACGCCTTCGGCCCAGGCGGTGCCCCGCCCGGGCGGGGCGGGTTCCCGCGCGGGCGGTCCGGCGGGCGGCGTCGTGGAGACACCGCCGCCGTGCGCGGGCGCGCGTGATGTGATGGCCACCGTGACCTCCCCCTCGGTCGTGACTTCCCCCCCGGCTGCCGGGCGGGAACCCCCCCCCGGCTGTCACCGGGGGAGTACCCGTCGCAGCAGTATGGCCGCATCGGCGGTCAACCACAGCACCCGGTCCCGGATCTTGGGCGATCCTCCGCCGGTCCGGCGCCGCGGCCGGTTCCCTCTCCCCTTCACCGTCAATACGTCCGCGCGCCCGCCACGGTTCCAGACCGGCCGCCCGCGCGGGCAGGTTCACCCGAAATGGGCACGGAGCTTCCCGTACGCCTCGGCCGGCGCCCCCACCGCGTCCAGCCCCAACAGCCCCGCGCCCAACACCGGCGGGGCCGCCACCACCGACACCCGGGCCCGCGGCGCCACTTCGGCCAGCCCCGCCACGACCGCCCCGTTCAACCGCGCGTGCCCGGCGGCGAGCACCCCGCCGCCCAGCAGGACCGGCACCTCCTCGGCCAGCAGCCCGAGCCGCCCCAGCGCCACCGACGCCATGGCCACGACCTCCCGGGCCTGCCGCTCCACCACCGCCGCCGCCACCCGATCCCCGGCCGCGGCCACCGCGAACAGCACCGGCACCAGCTCGTGCGTGCGCTCGTACCCCACCGCACCCAGGTGCAGGGCCTCGATCAGCTCGACCATCGACGCGAACCCGAAGTGTCCCGGCACCGCCGCCGCCAACTCCGTGGGCTCGCCGCGCCCGTCCTCGGCCCGGGCCGCCCACCACAGGGCCTCCCCGGCCAGGCCCGAACCGCCGCCCCAGTCGCCGGAGATCCGCCCGAGCGCCGGGAAGCGCGCGGTCCGGCCGTCGGGCGCCACCCCCACACAGTTGATCCCCGCCCCGCACACCACGGCGACCCCGTACGCGGTGCCGGTGTCCGCCAGCCCGGCCCGCAGGACGGCGAAGGTGTCGTTGCGCACCTCGGTCGCCCCGCCCCAGCCGCGGGCGCCGATCGCGTCCGCGAGCCGCCGTTCCTCCACCGGCAGGTCGGCGTTGGCCAGACAGGCCGACACCCGCGCCGCGTACGGGCCGTCGGGGTGCCGCAGGGGCAGGCCGGCGGCCTCCGCCGCCTCCGAGACGGCCAGCGCGAGTACGTCCACGGCGGCCTCGACCCCGGTCCGGGGCGGCTGAAAGCCCCCGGAGCGGCCGGTTCCGAGCACGGTGCCGTCCGCGCCGATGAGTGTCGCGTCCGTCTTGCTGTTCCCGGCGTCGACGGCCAGCACGGCGGCCGGAACCCTGCCCATGGACAGCGGACCGGCGTCAAGCGGGTCGGTGCCGAGCGGGTCGGTGCCGAGCGGGGCGGCGCGCGCCGCGGCCTCCGGGTTCACGCCCATGCCAGGTGCTCCTTGTTGTGCGCGAGCAGCCGGTCGGTCAGCCCCTCGGCGAGGTCGAACTGACCGATCAGCGGGTGCGCGAGCATGGCCCGGAACACCCGCTCGCGCCCGCCGCGCAGCGCCGCGTCCAGCGCGAGTTCCTCGTACGCGGTGACGTGCGCGATCAGCCCGGCGTACAAGGGGTCCAACCGGGGCACCGCCAGCGGCACCGGGCCCGGGCGGCCGGCGCGGTCCGTGCCGTTGACGCGTGCCTGTACCTCGATGACGGCGTCGTCCGGCAGGAACGGCAGCGTCCCGGCGTTGCGGGTGTTGACGACCTGGATCGGGGAGGCGCCGGCGCCGTCGCCGAGCAGCGCCGCGGCCAGGTCCACGGCCGCCTCCGAGTAGAACGCCCCGCCCCGCCCGGCCAGCAGGGCCGGTTTCTCGTCCAGCCCGGGGTCCGCGTACAGGGCGAGCAGCTCCCGCTCCATCGCCGCGACTTCGGCCGCCCGCGCGGGCTTCTCGCCGAGCTCCCGGACCACCTCGTCGTGCGCGTAGAAGTAGCGCAGGTAGTACGACGGCACCACGCCGAGCCGGTCCAACACCGCCTTCGGCAGCCGCAGGTCGGCGGCGACGGCCCCGCCGTGCGCGGCGAGCAGCCCGGGCAGCAGGTCCGCGCCGTCGGGGCCGCCCCGGCGCACCCCCAGCTCCCACGTCAGGTGGTTGAGGCCGACGTGGTCGAGGTGGATCTCGGACGGGGCGAGCTCCAGCAGCGCCGCGAACTTCCGCTGGAGACCGATGGCGACGTTGCACAACCCGACCGCCTTGTGCCCGGCCGCGAGCAGCGCCCGCGTGACGATCCCCACCGGATTGGTGAAGTCGATGATCCAGGCGTCGGGGCTCGCCCGCCGGACCCGTTCGGCGATGTCGAGGACGACCGGGACGGTGCGCAGGGCCTTGGCGAGCCCGCCCGCCCCCGTGGTCTCCTGGCCGACGCAGCCGCACTCCAGCGGCCACGTCTCGTCCTGGAGCCGGGCCGCCTGCCCGCCGATCCGTAGCTGGAGCAGGACCGCGTCGGCGCCGGCGACACCCGCGTCCAGATCGGCGGTGGTGGTGATCGTGCCCGGATGGTCCTGCTTGGCGAAGATCCGCCGGGCCAGGCCGCCGACCAGCTCCAGCCGCTCGGCGGCCGGGTCGATCAGCACCAGTTCGCTGACGGGCAGGGTGTCGCGCAGCCGCGCGAAGCCGTCGATCAGCTCGGGGGTGTAGGTGGAACCGCCGCCCACCACTGCGAGTTTCATCGTCGCTAGCCTTTCACTCCGGTCAGGGTGACTCCCTCGACGAACGCCTTCTGGGCGAAGAAGAAGAGGACGATCACCGGCGCCATGACCAGCACGGTCGCCGCCATGGTCAGGTTCCAGTTGGTGTGGTGCGCCCCCTTGAAGGACTCCAGTCCGTAACTGAGGGTCCAGGCGGCCGGGTTGTCGGAGGCGTAGATCTGCGGTCCGAAGTAGTCGTTCCAGGCGTAGAAGAACTGGAACAGCGCGACGGCGGCGATTCCGGGCCGGGCCATCGGCAGGACCACCCGCAGCAGGGTGCGCACTTCGCCGCAGCCGTCGACCCGGGCGGCGTCCAGGTACTCGCGGGGAATCGTGAGGAGGAACTGGCGCAGCAGGAAGATGGAGAACGCGTCGCCGAACGCCATGGGGACGATCAGCGGCCATAGCGTGCCGGACAGGTCCAGTTGCTTGGCCCAGAACAGGTACATGGGGATGACCACCACCTGCGGCGGCAGCATCATCATCGCGATGACCAGCAGCAGCGACAGCCGCCGCCCGCGGAAGCGGAACGTGGCGAGCGCATAGGCGACCGGCACCGAGGAGACCACGGTCAGCAGTGTGCCGAGCCCGGCGTACAGCAGCGTGTTGCGCCACCAGGTCAGGAAGCCGGGGGTGTGCCAGACCGTGGCGTAGTTGTCCCAGTGCCAGGTCCGCGGCCACAGGTCGCGGGTCAGGGCCTGCCGGTCGCCCATCAGGGAGGTGAGGAAGAGGAAGACGAAGGGCAGGACGAAGAAGAGGGCGGCGGCCAGACCCAGGCTGTGCACGGCCACCCGGTGCAGCAGGGCCTCGCGGTCGCGCCGGGGCCCGGGAGCCGCCGGCGGCGGCGTGGTCGGCGCGCTGCGGGCGTCGGTCGGCGTCGTGGTCACGGCCATGTCAGTCACCTGATCCGATCAGTCCGCCACGGCGGCGCATCAGCAGCGCCGTGAAGGCCATGGAGAGGGCGAAGAGGACGAGGGCGACCGCGCACGCCGTGCCGTAGTCGAAGCGCTGGAAGCCCAGGTTGTAGACGACCTGCGGCAGGGTCAGGGTGGACTTGTCCGGGTAGCCCGGCTCGAACTGCTCGCCCGAGCCGCCGATCACCCCGGCCGCGACCTTCCCGGCGACCAGCGGCTGTGTGTAGAACTGCATGGCCTGGATGACCCCGGTGACCACCGCGAACAGGACGATCGGGGAGATGTTCGGGAGGGTGATGTGCCGGAACCGCGCCCACGCCCCGGCCCCGTCCAGCTCGGCGGCCTCGTACTGCTCCTTCGGGACGTCGAGCAGCGCGGCCATGAAGATGACCATGAGGTCGCCCACGCCCCACACCGCGAGCACGGTCAGCGCCGGCTTGGACCAGTCGGCGTCGGTGAACCAGCCGGGCGAGTGCAGCCCGACGCCTTCCAGCAGGACGCCGACCGGCCCGGTACCGGGATTGAGCAGGAAGACGAACGCCAGCGTCGCGGCCACCGGCGGCGCCAGATAGGGCAGGTAGAACAGGGTCCGGAAGAGCCCGGGCGCCGTCTTGATCTTCGTGATGAGCAGTCCGGTGCCGAGTCCGAAGACCACCCGGCAGCCGACCATCACCACGACCAGCCACAGCGTGTTGCGCATCGCCGGCCAGAACAGCGGATAGTCGGTGAACAGGTACGTCCAGTTGTGCAGGCCGTTGAAGACGGGCGGGCGGAAGCCGTCGTACCTGGTGAAGGAGAAGTACACGGTGGACAGCAGCGGGTAGGCGAAGAAGAGCGTGAACCCGATCAGCCAGGGCGACATGAAGGCGGCGGTGCGCAGCGTCGAACGGCGCCGCTTGGCCCGCGCGGTGTAGGGGGCGGCCATCGGGCTACTCGGCCTTCGTGATGTCGGTGTCGATCTGCCGGGCGGTGCGGGCGAGCCCGGCCGGGACGTCGGCCACGTCCCCCTTCTCGACCCCGTACGCGAAGTCCTCGAAGGTCAGCTGGTAGGTGCCGCCGTCCGCCTGCGCGGGCGTGGTCGCGGACCTCGGGTGCCGGGCGATGTCGATGAACGTCTTGAACTCCGGGGTGACCTGGAGCTTCGGCGACGCCAGCGCCTCCAGGGTGGAGGGCACGTTGTGGATGGCGTTGGCGAAGGCCACCACCGCGTCGGTGTCGGTGGTCATGTACTTCACCAGCTCCCAGGCGGCGTTCTGCTTGCGGCTCGCCGAGGAGATGCCCATGATCGTGCCCGAGACGTAGCCCTTGCCGTAGTCGGCGACCTGCTCGTCCGGCACGGGCAGCGGGGCGGTGCCGATCTCGAACGCGACGCCCGCCTCCTTCGCCATCGCGGGCCGCCATTCGCCGTCGATCTGCATGGCGACCTTGCCGGTGTGGAAGGGGTGTTCGGCGCTCCACTCGTCGCCGAAGGTGGTGCGGTACTTCTCCAGCTTCTCGTAGCCGCCGAGCTTGCCGACGAGGTCCTTCTGCGCGGCCAGCATGTTCGCGAAGGCAGGGTCCTTCGCCAGGTTCGACTTGCCCTGGGCGTCGAAGTAGGTCGCGCCCCACTGGGCGGCGAGCCGGGTCGGTTTCGTCTCGTAGCCGTGGAAGGTGGGCATCACGCCGAGCCGCTCGTAGCTGTCGCCGCGCGTCACCGTGAGCTTCCGGGCGTCCTCCGTGAACTCGCTCCACGTCTTGGGCGGTGCGCCGATCCCGGCTTCCGCGAAGGCGGTCTTGTTGTAGACGAGGCCGTACGCGTCGCTCAGCAGCGGCAGGGTGCACTGGTCGCCGGCGAACTGGGTGTACTCCAGCAGCGTCTTGGGGAAGACCTTCGCCTTGTCGACGCCCGACTTCTTCAGGAAGGGGTTGAGGTCCGCGAAGGCGCCGGAGTGGCAGAACTTGCCGACGCTGTCGGTGGTGAAGGAGGAGACCACGTCGGGAGCCTTGCCGCCGCCCGCGCGCAACGCCTGGTTGATCTTGTCGTCGGTCATGTTGGCGGTGACCTGGACCTTGATGTTCGGGTGGGCCTTCTCGAACCGCGCGATGTTCTCCTCGATCGCCTTGACCTCCCCGGGCGCGGACCAGCCGTGCCAGAAGGTGAGGGTGACCGGCGCCTTCGGGTCGTCGTCGGCGGCGGCGCCGCTCTGGCCCGTACAGGCCGTGGCGAGGGCGGCCAACGCCGCGAGGGCGGCGAGGGTGGTGGTCGGTCGTCCGGATCTGGGCATGGCGGGGCTCGCTCTCTGGGTGAGGAACTTCCGTGGGGGGTGCCG
Organism: Streptomyces sp. NPDC058279; assembly: GCF_042881255.1. NCBI lineage: Bacteria > Bacillati > Actinomycetota > Actinomycetes > Kitasatosporales > Streptomycetaceae > Streptomyces > Streptomyces sp. NPDC058279. The sequence continues at coordinate 283,015 of NZ_JBHVYA010000008.1, forward strand.
TGGACGGGGTACGGGCGTGGTGCGGTGCCGTGGACGGGTACGGCGTGGTGCGGTGCGTGGGGGTGTCAGCGTCGGCGGGAGGTGTCGAAGACCTCGTCGCGGGTGGTGATCAGGGCGCTCTCCAGCGCGCCGCGCAGGACGGGCCGCTCGCGCACTTCGCCGGGGACCAGCCGGGGCCGGGAAGGCGCCAGTTCGGCCAGTTCGTCCTCCAGCAACGCGCGCAACGGTTCGCCGCCGGCCCCGATCGCCGAGCCCGACAGCACCACGATCTCCGGGTCGAGTACGGCGACCAGGGAGGCCAGACCGGTCGCGAGGACGGTGGCGTACGACTGGAGGAAGCGCAGGTACGCGCCCTCGGGCCGGGCGGCGGCCCGCTCCAGCAGCGCGACCCCGACGGCGACCTGCGGGCCGCCCGGCTCCCCGCTCGCGCCGGGCTCCCCGCTCGCGCCGGGCGCCTCGCCGCCGCCCGGGGCGTCCGGCCCGCCCGGGACCTCGATCCCCAGCTCCCGGGCCAGGCGGGGCAGCACCTGCACGCCCGCCAGTTCCTGGTAGCCGCCGGTGTTGGCGCGGGTGACCTGCCGGACCAGGGGGTGGCCGGACACGGGCAGGAAGCCCACCTCGCCCGCGCCGCCGGTCCAGCCGCGGTGCAGCCGGCCGCCGAGCACGAGCGCGGCGCCGAGCCCCTCCTCGTTCCACAGCAGGACGAAGTCCTCGTGGCCGCGGGCCGCGCCGAGCCGCTGCTCGGCGATCGCGGCGAGGTTCACGTCGTTCTCGTACTCGACCGGCATCGGCAGGGCCGCCGCCAGTTCGTCGAGGAGGGTGGGGGAGTGCCAGCCGGGCAGGTGGCCGGCGTAGCGCAACTGGCCGGTCTGCGGGTCGAAGGCGCCCGGCGTCGCGATGACCAGCCGGTGTACGTCCGAGCGCTGGAGCCCGGCGGCCTCGACGGCCCCGGCGAGCGCCTCGGTGACCTGCGCGACGGCGTCGGCGCCCGCCGCGGAGGGGAGTTCGAAGCTGCCGACCACCTCGCCGGTGAGGTCGGCGACGGCCGCGGCGACCCGGCCGGGGGTGACGTCGAGCCCGGCCACGTGGGCGGCGCCCGCGTCGAGGGCGTAGAGCTGGGCGTTGGGGCCGGGACGGCCGCCGTCGGTGCCGGTGGCCACGACCAGCCCGGCGGCCTCCAGCCGGGCCAGCAACTGGGAGGCGGTGGGCTTGGACAGACCGGTCAGATGCCCGATCCGGGTCCGGGACAGCGGTCCGTGCGTCAGCAGGAGCTCCAGCGCGGCGCGGTCGTTCATGGCGCGCAGCAGGCTGGGCGTTCCGGGGGTGGCGGCGGGCATGGGACTGGTTTCTCCCTCACCGAAGCGAACTGTTAGGTAAGTTTCCTATTGCGGTCCGAGGCCTGTCAATGCCGCTGCCCCGCAGGTTGTGACCTGCGGGGCAGCGGAGGGGTGAGAAGGCGCTACGCGACTACTTGGTGATGCGGGGGTTCCCCGGTGCGGCCGGGGGCGGGATCGGGTTGGTGGCCAGCGACTGCACGGAGGTCGGGTTGGCGAGCGCCGACGGCGGCGCGACGGCGGCCGTCGGGTCGGCGGCGCTCTTCTCGTCGTCGTCGGCGGCCGGCAGACCGCCGATGATGCCGATGCCCGCGGCGTCGAAGGCCTCCTTGATCCGCCAGCGCAGTTCCCGCTCCACGGCGAGCTGCTTGCCGGGCATCGTCTTCGCCGACACCTTCACCGTCATCGAGGCCAACAACACCTCGTCCAGGCCCAGCACCTCCACCGGGCCCCACAGCCGCTCGTCCCACGGCGACTCCTTCGCCATGCCGTCGGCGACCTCCTGGATCACCTCGCGCAGGCGGGCGAGGCTCTCCGTCGGCTTGACCTGGATGGCCACCCCCGCCGTGGCCCAGCCCTGGCTGAGGTTGCCGATCCGCTTGATCTCGCCGTTGCGCACGTACCAGATCTCGCCGTTGTCCCCGCGCAGCTTCGTCACGCGCAGCCCGACCTCGACCACCTCGCCCGAGGCCACCCCGGCGTCGATCTTGTCGCCGACGCCGTACTGGTCCTCAAGGATCATGAACACGCCGGACAGGAAGTCCGTCACCAGGTTCCGGGCGCCGAAACCGATCGCCACACCGGCCACCCCCGCACTCGCCAGCAGCGGCGCCAGGTCTATCCGCAGTTGGGCGAGCACCATGAGCACGGCCGTGCCGAGGATCAGGAACGAGGCCACCGAGCGCAGCACCGAACCGATCGCCTCCGAGCGCTGGCGGCGCCGCTCGGCGTTGACCAGCAGCCCGCCCAGCGCCGTCCCCTCGACGGCCTCGGCGCCCCGGTTCATCCGGCTGATCAGCTTGGTCAGCGACTTGCGGATGACCGAGCGCATGGCGAAGGCGATGACCAGGATCAGCAGGATCCGCAGCCCCATCGCCAGCCAATCGGCCCAGTTCTTCTCGATGAAGTCCGCGGCGTTCGTCACGCTCTCGGTCGCGTCACCCGTCGTCGTCGGGATGTCGTCTGCCATCGGTAGCAAAGTGGCGGGCGAGGGCACGGCGGGAAACCTCCAGGCATAGCGGTCCGCCCGAAGGGGGAAAAACGGGCGGCCCCACCACACTAACGGGGGAGCCGCCTTGACCCCGTCGTCGTGTTCGAGGGAGAGACCGGACTCACGCGGGGATGAATCGGGTGTGGTGGAAAACACCTCCGACCCGTTACGAGCGCGTGGTGGCGCTTCGACCAGCCGTAAGGGGAGACTGGAGAGCAGATCGTCCCGGCGCGAGCCACGCGCCGCCGGCGTACAAGGAGGCAGTCCGTGCCGCACGTCCTGGTCCTCAACGCGTCGTACGAGCCCCTCGGCGTCGTACCGCTCCGCCGCGCGCTCGTCCTCGTCCTGGAGAACAAAGCGGTCTCCCTGGAGGAATCCGGCGCCTTTCTGCACAGCGCGACCAGAGCCGTCCCCGCGCCCAGCGTGGTCAGGCTCAAGCGCTTCGTGCGGGTCCCCTACCGGGGGCCCGTTCCACTCACCCGCCGCGCGCTCTTCGCCCGGGACGGCGGCCGCTGCATGTACTGCGGGGCCGTCGCGACGAGCGTCGACCACGTCGTCCCGCGCAGCCGGGGCGGCCAGCACGCCTGGGACAACGTGGTCGCCGCGTGCAGGCGGTGCAACCACGTCAAGGCCGACCGCCACCTGCTGGAACTCGGCTGGCGGCTGCGTCACCAGCCGGCCCCGCCGTCGGGCCTGGCCTGGCGCATCATCGGGACCGGCCACCGCGACCCCCGCTGGATGCCGTACCTGGAGCCGTACGGGGCCGAGGCCGCGCTGGACCGCATCGGGGTGGCCGCCTCGTAGCCGAGCGCCGGCCCGGTCGGGAGAGCCGTACGACCGGGCCGCGCCCTCTCGACGGCGTACGGGGCCGCGCGCGCCCGGCGTGACCGGCGCTGCGCGCGCCGCGCCCCCGACCCGTCCCGGACGTGCCGGGAATGCCCGCCGTCCGACGGGGTAGTGCTGCGGTGTTCGCCGGGCGTGTTACATCGGTCCCACGAACCCGCGCGAAGGAGTGCTTCCATGAAGGCCCGATCCGCCCGCACCGCCGCCGTCCGCCCCCCGACCCCCCGCGCCCTGCCGGCCCTCCTCCGCGGCCAACGCGGCCCGGCGGACGTGCCCCACACGCCGTTGACCAGCGAACCCCCGCTCGACTGCACCGCGTATGCCCCCCTGACCAGCGAACCCCCGCTCACGCACGAGACCGCGCTGACGAGCGAGCCCACCGTGCCCACCCGCGCGGGCGACTGACCCCACCCAGCGATCAGACAGGGACCCACATGGACGACCTCGACCGGCTCGCGGCCCTGCACGGCGTCGCCACCTCCTACCAGCCCGCCGAGGACGTCACCCTGCGGGTGCCGGAGGCCACCGTCGTCGCCGTGCTCGACCGGTTGGGGGTGTCCGCCGGGGACCCGGAGGCCGTACGGGGCGCTCTGGCGGCGGCGGAACGGGCTGCGGCGGACCGGCTGCTGCCGCCCGTCGTCGTCGGTTGGGCGGGCTCGGCCCCGGCCGCGCTGGACGGGCTCCCGCCCGGCACCACCCTGCGCGTCGCCCTGGAAGAGGGCGGCGAACTGCCCTGGGGGCCCGGACTGCCGTTGGGCGTCCACCACCTGACGGCCAGTGCCCCCGACGGCCGCACCGCCACCGCGACCCTGATCCTGGCGCCCGACCGGGCCCCGGCCGCGCCCGACCGCACCGTCCCCGGCCTGCTCGTCCAGCTGTACTCGCTGCTCTCCGCCCGCTCCTGGGGCATGGGCGACCTCGGTGACCTGGCGGCCCTGGCCGACTGGGCGGCCCGCACGCACGGCGCCGAGTTCCTCCAGGTCAACCCGCTGCACGCGGCCGTACCCGGCAACCCGACCGACCCGTCCCCCTACCGGCCGTCCTCACGCCGCTTCCCCGACCCGGTCTACCTGCGCGTCGAGGACGTCCCCGAGTACGCCGGCTGCCCCGACCGGGAGGCCCTCGCGGAGTTGGCCGCCCGGGCCGGAGAGCTGCGCCGCGCGGTCCTGGAGAAGGGCGCGCTCATCGACCGGGACGCGGTGTGGGCGCTCAAGCGCGCCGCCCTGGAACTGCTGTACGCGGTCCCGCGCGAGCCGGCCCGGGACGCCGGGTTCCGCGCGTTCCGGAAGGCGGGCGGCTCCGCGCTGGCCCGGCACGCCACCTGGTTCGCGCTGGTCGAGCGGTACGGCACCGACCCCGCGGCCTGGCCCGAGGGCGCCGAGGACGCGCCGGAGACCGCCCGGGGCGCCGAGTTCCACTGCTGGCTGGCCTGGCTGACCGACGCTCAGCTGACCGCCGCCCAGCGCGCCGCGAAGGACGCGGGCATGACGGTCGGCCTGGTGCACGACCTGGCCGTCGGGGTGCACCCGGAGGGCGCGGACGTCTGGGCCGCGCCGGACACGCACGCCGCGGCGGCCACCGTGGGCGCCCCACCGGACGCCTTCAACGCGCGCGGCCAGGACTGGGGCCTGCCGCCCTGGCGCCCGGACGTGCTCGCCGCCCGCGACTACGCCCCCTTCCGGGCCCTGCTGCGCGGGGTGTTCCGGTACGCGGGCGCACTGCGCATCGACCACGTGATGGGCCTGTTCCGGCTGTGGTGGATCCCGCGCGACACCCCGCCCGCCGAGGGGACGTACGTCTCCTACGACGCGGAGGCGATGCTGGCCGTGCTGGTGCTGGAGGCCCACCGGGCCGGGGCCCTGGTCATCGGCGAGGACCTCGGCACGGTCGAGCCCGGCGTGCGCCGGGCGCTCGCCCGGCGCGGGGTGCTCGGCACGTCCGTGCTGTGGTTCGAACGGGACTGGCAGGGCGACGGGCAGCCGCTGGAGCCGGCGGACTGGCGGGCGGACTGCCTGGCCACCGTCACCACCCACGACCTGCCGCCCACCGCCGCGAAGCTGGCCGGCAGCCACGTCGAACTGCGCGACCGGCTCGGTCTGCTGACCCGGCCCGTGGACACGGAGCGGGCCGAGGACGCCGCCGACACCGCCCAGTGGCTGGCGGTGTTGGACCGGCTGGGTCTGGAGGCGAAGGGCGAGGAGGCTGCCGTACGGGGCCTGTACGCCTTTCTGCTGCGGACGCCGGCTCGGCTGGTCGGCGTGTGGCTGCCCGACGCGGTGGGGGACCGACGCCCGCAGAACCTGCCGGGCACCTGGGACCAGTACCCCAACTGGCGGCTGCCGGTCGCCGACGAGGCGGGCCGGCCGGTCACCCTGGAGGCGTTGATGGCCTCGCCCCGCGCGAACGCCCTGCTGAGCGCCGTGCGCGAGGGTGCGCGCACCCGTACGGCACCCCCGGGCGCGCGCCCCCTTTAGGTGTTCGCTACGTTTGCACCGTGGACAAGAAGAACGCTCTGCGCGCCGGCGCCGTCACGGCCGGAACGACGCTGATGATGCTGCTGATGACGTCTCCCGCCCTCGCGACGATCCGCGACGACGGCGACGACCCGGGTCCGGGCCTGAGCATCGGCGAGACGCTCGGTCTGTACGTGGCCACGCCGATCGCGCTGTTCCTGATCATCGCGGGTCTGGTGATCGTCGGCGACAAGTCGCGCAAGCAGCGTCCGACCGACTGATCCGGCCGCCCCGACCGGGGCGGTCCCATCGGTCATTCGTCAGAACTTCCGGGGCGCCGGGGGTCCGCACACCGAAACGGTGCGCACGGGACCCCCGGCGCTCCGTCGTGCCCTGCCCCGAGGGGCCGGGCCCCGGAGCACCCTTCCCCGGAGCACCCTTCCCCGAGGCGCGGGCCCCGACGGGCCGGGTCAGGGGGCGCCGGCCATCAGCTTGCGCAGCAGCCCGCTGAGCGCCGTCACTTCCTCGTCCGCCAGTCCCGCGAGCGCGGCGCGCTGTACCTCCAGGCCCGCGGCGACGGCCTCGTCGATGAGTTCGAGCCCGCGCTCGGTGATCGTCACCTGGAGCCCGCGGCGGTCGTTCGGGTCGGGGTTGCGGCAGAGCAGCCCGGCCTTCTCCAGCTTGTCCAGCCGCCCCGTCATGCCGCCGCTGGTGAGCATCAGCGTGGCCGAGAGCTGGCGCGGCGAGAGGGTGTAGGGGGCGCCGGACCGGCGGAGCGTGGCGACCACGTCGAACTCGCCGAGGGAGACCCCGTAGCGGTTGTAGGTGCGTTCCATCTCGTCGCTGACGGCCCGGGCGATCCGGTTGATACGGCCGAACACGGCCATCGGGACGGTGTTCAGGTCCGGTCGCACCGCGTGCCACTGGTCGGTGATCGCGTCGACGGCGTCCTTGTTGGCCTCGGTCATGAGCACAGTATCCGGCCTCCCCTTCTTCGATCACCAAAAGTCGCTTGACGAAAAGTAGCTTAGCGCTAAGCTACTTACAAGCAACCTAAGCAGCGGTGTTGCGAGGGGCTTCGCCACCTCATCGCCGCGCCGTCCCCGAGGAGTCGCCGTGAACCGCCTCGCCACCGTCGCCCTGACCGCCCTGGCCCCGATCTCCTGGGGCTCCACGTACGCCGTCGCCACCGAACTACTGCCACCCGACCGGCCGCTGTTCACCGGCGTCATGCGGGCGCTGCCCGCCGGGCTGCTGCTCACCGTCCTCTCCCGCCGGCTCCCCAAGGGCGAGTGGTGGTGGAAGTCCGCCGTCCTGGGGGCGCTCAACATCGGCGCGTTCTTCCCGCTCCTCTTCCTCGCCGCCTACCGACTGCCGGGCGGCGTCGCGGCCGTCCTCGGCAGCGCGGGCCCGCTGTTCGTCGTCGGGCTCGCCGCCCTGGTCCTGGGGGAGCGGGCGAGCCTGCGGACCGTGCTCGCCGCCGTCACCGGCGCGCTGGGCGTCAGCATGGTGGTGCTGACGGCCGCCGCCAAGCTCGACCTCATCGGGATCGTCGCCGGCGTGGTCTCCTCCGCCTCCATGGCCGCCGGCACGGTGCTGACCAAGCGCTGGGGCCGCCCGGACGGGGTGGGACCGCTGGCCATGACCGGCTGGCAGCTCACCGCCGGCGGGCTGATCATCATCCCGATCGCGGCCCTCCTCGAAGGCGCCCCGCCGGCGCTCGACGGCAAGGCGTTCCTCGGCTACGGCTACATGATGCTCATCAACACCGGCACCGCGTACTGGCTCTGGTTCCGCGGCATCGGCAAGCTCTCCGCCACCTCCGTCACCCTGCTCGGCCCGCTGTCCCCGCTCACCGCGGCCGTCATCGGGTGGGCGGCCCTCGGCCAGGCGCTCTCCCCGGTCCAGCTCGTCGGCATGGCCATTGCCTTCGGGGCCACCGTCGCGGGCCAACTCTTCGCCGCCCGCGCCGCCGCCCGCCCCACCGCCGAGGCCGGTGCGTCCGCCCCGCAATCGTTCAGTTCTGCTGAAAAGACCGATCGGAACATTTCGATGGACCTGACGGCTGAGCCGGTGCGACGGTAGCCCTACGCACCGTCGATCGAATCCCGAGGGGGAGACACCCAGTGGCCGTCCTGGACCGCACACCGTCCGCTTCACCCGCCGAGCAGCCGGCCGACGCCGAGCAGCCGGCCGACGCCGAGCAGCCGGCCGACGCCGGGAAGCCCGCCGGTCCGGGGAAGAAGGGCGCCGCCGGGCTCGGGCTGCTCCTGGCCCTCGTGGCGACGGTCGTCTGGTCCGGCAGCTTCGTCGCCACCCGGGGAATGGCCGAGACCGTCCCGCCCGTCCAGGCCGTCTTCTGGCGCTGGGTCATCGCGGCCGTGGCCGTCGCCCCCCTCGCCGCCCGCCAGGCATGGCGGCAACGGGCCCTGATCCGGCGTCACCTGGGCTACATCGCGCTCGCCACCCTCTTCGGCGTCACCCTCTACAACACCCTCGTGCACCAGGCGGGCCTGACCACCTCCGCCTCCAACATGGGCATGATCATGGCGGCCTCGCCGGTCATCATGGCCCTCTACGCCCGCCTCGGCGGCGAACGGCTCGGCCTCCGCCGCGTCCTCGGGATGCTGCTCGCCGCCTTCGGGGTACTCCTCCTGGTCGGGGACGGCTCGCTCGGCTTCGACTTCACCGCTGGCGACCTGTGGATGTTCGCCGCCGCCCTCTCCTTCGCCACCTACAGCGCCCTGCTCAAGCGCAAGCCGGCCGAACTGGGCGGCCTCGCCTTCCTGCTGACCACCTTCGTGCTCGGCGCGCTGATGCTGGCACCCGCCTACGCCGTGTCCATCACCGTCCAGGGCGGCTTCCACCTCACCCCCGGCACCGGCGGCATGCTGCTCTACGTCGGCGTGATGTCCTCCGCCGTCGCCTTCTTCGCCTGGAACAAGGCCATCTCCCTCATCGGCGCCGCCCGCGCCGGCATCGTCTACTACCTCCAGCCGGTCTGCGTCGCCGGCCTCGGGCTGCTGCTGCTGGACGAGCGGACCGGCCCGGCGCAGTTGCTGTGCATGGCGCTGATCCTCGCGGGCGTGGGGCTGGGGAGTGCCCGCCGGTAGGTTCGGGCCCATGACCGAGTGGGACATCAAGAAGCTGCGCATCCTGCGGACCCTGGCCGACCGCGGAACCGTGACCGCGACGGCCGGGGCCCTGCACATGACGCCCTCGGCCGTCTCGCAGCAACTGACCAACCTGGGCCGGCAGCTCGGCGTGCCGTTGCTGGAGGCGCAGGGTCGGCGGGTGCGGCTCACCGACGCCGCCCACCTGGTCCTGCGACACGCCGAGGCCGTCTTCGCCCAGCTCGAACGGGCCGACGCCGAGCTCGCCGGGTACCTGTCCGGCGAGGTGGGGGAGGTGCGGGTCGGGGCCTTCTCCACCGCCGTGCCCGCCCTGGTGGTGCCGGCCGTAGCGGCCCTGCGCCGGACCCGGCCCGGGGTGGAGGTACGGGTCCGGGAGACCGAGGCCGCCGAGTCCTACGCCCTGCTCTCCGCCGGGGACGTCGACCTCGCCCTCTCCCTCGCCGCCCACGCGCCGACCGCCCGCGACCCCCGCTTCACCCGGGTCACGCTGCTGGAGGACCCGCTCGACGTGGCGCTCCCGCCCGACCACCCCCTGGCCGCCGCCCCGACCCTGCGGCTGGCCGACCTCTCGGGGGACCGGTGGATCTACGGGGGCAGTGGCCCCTGGTCGGAGATCACCCGTTCCGCGTGCGAGGCGGCCGGGTTCGTGCCCGAGCAGGCGCACTCGGCGTCGGGCTGGAGCGCGATCCTGGCCATGGTCGGAGCGGGGATGGGGGTGGCCCTCGTACCCCGGATGGTGACCGAACGCGCCTCCGGCATCGCCGTCCGCGTCCTCGCCCACGACCGTCCGGCCCGCCACGTCATCGCGGCCACCCGCAGCGGCGCCGAGTCGGCCCCGGCGCTGGCCCCCGTCCTGGCGGCCCTCCGCGACGCGGCCGCCCTGCGCGGCGCCGGCTCCGGCTCCGCCCCCTAGGGGTTGCCCGACGCATCACGGCCGGGCTCGGACAGGTGTGCCCCGGCCGCCGGGGGCGGACCGGGGCACAGCCGGGCTCAGGACGCGGCGGCCGCGTCCGCCGCCTGGGCCCTGAGGGCACGCTCGACACCCGCGCGCGCCTCCGACACAAGCCGGCGCAGACCCGCGTTCGGCTCGGCCGAGGCCAGCCAGGCGTCCGTCGCCTCCAGCGTCTCGCGGGAGACCTGGAGGGACGGGTAGAGCCCCACCGCGATCTGCTGTGCGATCTCGTGGCTCCGGGTGTCCCAGACCTCCTTGACCACGGCGAAGTACTTCTCCGTGTACGGCGCCAGCAGCTCGCGCTGATCCATCTGGACGAAGCCGCCGATCACCGCCTCCTGCACCGCGTTCGGCAGGTCACCGGACTCCACGACCGAGGCCCACGCCTCCGCCTTGGCCTCCGCCGTCGGGCGCGCCGCCCGGGCGGTGGCCGCGTGGCGCTCGCCTGCCGCCGTGGCGTCCCGCTCCAGCTCGGCCGCGATCGCCTCCTCGCCGGCCACGCCCGTCGCCACCAGGCGCTCCAGGAACGCCCACCGCAGCTCGGTGTCGACGGCCAGGCCCTCGACCCGCTCCGACCCGTCGAGCAGCGCCGACAGGTACGACAGCTGCTCCTCGGTCCGGGCCGTCGCCGCGAAGGCGCGGGCCCACGCCAACTGGTGGTCGCTGCCCGGTTCGGCGCCGCGCAGGTGCTCCAGCGTCGCCTCCGTCCACGTGGCCAGGCCCTGCTCCCGCCACGCCGGGTCGGCGTACAGGTCCACGGCCAGCTTGACCTGGCGGTGCAGCGACTGCACGACGCCGATGTCCGACTCCTTGCCGATGCCCGACAGGACCAGGGCCAGGTAGTCGCGGGTCGCCAGCTCGCCGTCGCGGGTCATGTCCCAGGCCGAGGCCCAGCACAGCGCGCGGGGCAGCGACTCGGTGAAGTCGCCCAGGTGCGCCGTGACGTTCGCCAGCGACACCTCGTCCAGGCGGACCTTCGCGTACGACAGGTCGTCGTCGTTCAGCAGCACCACGGTCGGCCGGGCGCGGCCGACCAGCTCGGGCACCTCCGTCAGACCGCCGTCGATGTCCAGTTCGATCCGGTCGGTGCGGCCCAGCACGCCGTCCCGCAGGTCGTACAGGCCGATGGCGATGCGGTGCGGGCGCAGGACGGGCTCGCCCTTGGCGCCCGCCGGCAGGGCCGGGGCCTCCTGGCGGACGGCGAAGGACGTGATCACGCCCTGGGCGTCCGTCTCGATCTCCGGACGCAGGATGTTGATACCGGCCGTCTCCAGCCACGCCTTCGACCAGGCGGTCAGGTCGCGGCCGGAGGTCTCCTCCAGGGCGCCCAGCAGATCCGACAGGCGCGTGTTCCCGAAGGCGTGCGCCTTGAAGTACGCCTGTACGCCCTTGAAGAAGGCGTCCATGCCGACGTAGGCGACGAGCTGCTTGAGCACCGAGGCGCCCTTGGCGTACGTGATTCCGTCGAAGTTGACCAGGACGTCGTCCAGGTCCCGGATGTCCGCCATGATCGGGTGCGTGGACGGCAGCTGGTCCTGCCGGTACGCCCAGGTCTTCATCGAGTTGGCGAAGGTGGTCCACGCGTGCGGCCACTTCGAGCCCTCGGCGTACGCCTGGCAGGCGATCGAGGTGTAGGTGGCGAACGACTCGTTCAGCCACAGGTCGTTCCACCACTCCATGGTGACCAGGTCGCCGAACCACATGTGCGCCAGCTCGTGCAGGATCGTCTCCGCGCGCACCTCGTACGCCGCGTCCGTCACCTTCGAACGGAAGACGTACTGGTCGCGGATGGTGACCGCGCCCGCGTTCTCCATCGCGCCCGCGTTGAACTCCGGCACGAAGAGCTGGTCGTACTTGGCGAAGGGGTAGTCGTACGCGAACTTCTCCTGGAACCAGTCGAAGCCCTGCCGGGTCACCTCGAAGATCGCGTCCGCGTCGAGGAACTCGGCGAGCGAGGGCCGGCAGTAGATGCCGAGCGGCACGGACTGCCCGTCCTTGCCCTCGTAGGAGCTGTGCACCGCGTGGTACGGCCCGGCGATGAGCGCGGTGATGTACGTCGAGATCCGCGGGGTCGGCTCGAAGCGCCAGACGTTGTCCTTGACGTCCTCCGGCCGGGCCCCCTCCGGAATCTCCCGTGGCGAGTTCGAGACGACCGTCCAGCCCTCGGGCGCCGTCACGGTGAACCGGAAGGTCGCCTTCAGGTCGGGTTGCTCGAAGTTGGCGAAGACCCGCCGCGCGTCCGGCACCTCGAACTGGGTGTAGAGGTACGCCTGCTGGTCGACCGGGTCGACGAACCGGTGCAGGCCCTCGCCCGTGTTGGTGTAGGCGCAGTCCGCGACGACGCGGAGCTCGTTGTCGCCCGCCACCAGGTGCTCCAGCGCGATCCGGGAGTCCCGGAAGACCGCGCTCGCGTCGAGCGCCTCGCCGTTCAGGACGACCTCGTGCACGGCCGGCGCGACGAGGTCGATGAAGGTCCCGGCGCCCGCCTCGGCCGACCGGAAGCGCACGGTGGTCACGGACCGGTAGGTGCCGCCCTCCTGCGCACCGCCGAGATCGAGTTCGATCTCGTACGAGTCGACGGTGAGCAGCTTCGCCCGCTGCTGAGCCTCTTCACGGGTGAGATTCGTGCCTGGCACGCGGTCATCTCCTTCGATGGTGACGTTGCCGCCCCATCCTTCCACGCGCCCCGGGTCACCGCGCCGGAGTAATCCACGGGCGAACAGGGGCGGCCCGCGACCGGCCCCCGACAGGCCGAAGGGCGGCACCGCGGGGGTGCCGCCCTTCGGCGCGTTCGGGTCGGGGCGGATCAGCCCTGGCGCAGCTCCTCGGCGACCAGCTCCGCGATCTGGACCGCGTTCAGCGCGGCGCCCTTGCGCAGGTTGTCGTTCGAGAGGAACAGCGCCAGGCCGTTCTCGACCGTCTCGTCCACCCGGATGCGGCCGACGTACGAGGCGTCCTTGCCGGCCGCCTGGAGCGGGGTCGGGATCTCGGAGAGCTCGACGCCCGGCGCGTCGCCCAGCAGCTCGTAGGCGCGCTGCACGCTCAGCGGACGCGCGAAGCGGACGTTGACCTGGAGCGAGTGGCCGGAGAAGACCGGTACGCGCACACAGGTGCCGGAGACCTTCAGCTCGGGGATCTCCAGGATCTTGCGGGACTCGTTGCGGAGCTTCTGCTCCTCGTCGGTCTCGAAGGAGCCGTCGTCCACGATCGAGCCGGCGAGCGGCACCACGTTGTAGGCGATGGGACGCTTGTAGACGGCCGGCTCGGGGAAGTCCACGGCGCCGCCGTCGAAGGTGAGCTGGTCGGCGGCCTCGGAGACCGCGCACGCCTGGGCCTTGAGCTCGGCGACGCCCGCCAGGCCCGAGCCGGAGACGGCCTGGTAGGTGGTGGCGATCAGCGCGGTCAGGCCGGCCTCGTCGTGCAGCGGGCGCAGGACCGGCATCGCGGCCATGGTGGTGCAGTTCGGGTTGGCGATGATGCCCTTGGGACGGTTCTTGATCGCGTGCGGGTTCACCTCGGAGACGACGAGGGGGACCTCCGGGTCACGACGCCAGGCCGAGGAGTTGTCGATCACGACGGCGCCCTGCGCGGCGACCTTCTCCGCGAGCGCCTTGGACGTGGCGCCACCGGCGGAGAAGAGCACGATGTCCAGGCCGGAGTAGTCGGCCGTGGACGCGTCCTCGATGGTGATCTCGCGGCCCTCCCACTCCAGGGTCGAACCGGCCGACCGGGCCGAGGCGAACAGCCGCAGCTCGTCCACCGGGAACTTCCGCTCGGCGAGGATGCCGCGCATGACTCCGCCGACCTGTCCGGTGGCTCCGACGATTCCGACCCTCACGGTGACTCCCTCATGTGTGCTTCGACGCGGGCGCGCGTAAGGCCATCATGCGTTCGACCCCACGAGCCTTGTCCAATCCATTGTCCGAGGACCGGACGGTGTCCCGGTGAGACACACCCCGGGCGGGCCGGGTACGGGCGTGTCGGCGTCCTTGAGGGGAAGCGTTTTGCCTGGTCAGCGGGGCGTGTCGGCGGCCCGGGGGCGAAACGCCCCGAGGGGCGGCGCTCGGTCGAGCACCGCCCCTCGGGTTTCCCGCGTACCGCTCCGGGTCTATGCCCGGACTACGGCAGGACCTTCTCGATCTGCACGCTGCCGGTGCCCGCGGCGGTGCCGCGGCCGTTCAGCAGCTGGACCTGGCCGAAGAACTGCCGGCCCTCCGGGGCCGCGCTGTTGACCAGGACGTTCGCCGAGACCTGCGCGCTCGCGCCGGTGGCGAGGTTCACCGCGGCGGCCTCGTCGACCTGGACGGAGCCCAGGGCGGCCGAGAAGTACACGTCGCGGTAGTCGTACGTGGTGCTGCCGGACGGGACGGCGTAGCCGATCACCTTGATGCTGTAGGTGCCGGCGGCCGGGTTGAGCAGGCTCACGGCCTCCTCGGAGTCGCCGTCGGCGGAGGAGCCGACCTTGACGCCGTCCTTGTAGACCTCCAGGTCGAGGTCGGCGGCGGCGTCGGAGACCTTGCCGATCGCGACGTCGAGGCGCGAGACGCCCTCGCCGACCGTGACCTCGGTGGTCTGGGTCTCACCGGCGGTGATGGTCGGCTTGGCGACCTTCGCGGAGCCGAGCGGGCCGCCCTTGAGCTTGCCGCCCGTGATGGCCGCGGCGTCGTTCTTGATGGTCCACTGGACGGGCGCCGGGGCGCCCTGCTTGACCTCGGGGAGCACCTTGACCGCGGGGTCGAAGGAAGCGCCGAGGACCGAGACGTCCAGCTTGAACGGGTTGTCGAGCAGCGGCGACGTACGGCGCGACTCGACCTCGATCTCCCAGACGCCCGGGGTCGGGTCGGCGTAGGAGCGCAGGTCGGGGCGGCACTGGTTCGCCGGGTTGTCGTAGTTCGGGTAGCACTGGGTCGTCGCGCTGTCCTCGACGCCCACACCGTACGGGTGGATCGAGATGAAGCGCGTCTGGCTGCCCGCCGCGAGACCGCCGAGGGCGACCTCAAGGGTCTTGGCGCCCTGCGGGACGGTGACGAAGTACGACTTGGTGCTGTTGCGCTGCACCGAAGAGGTCTGCGACAGCGCGAACGAGGGGCTGTTCAGCGGGGTCGAGGCGATGACCGTGGTGAGGATCTGCTTGTCGATGCCCTCGGTGGTCTCGTCGTCCAGCTGAAGGATGCCGCTGTGCACGCCGGCCGTCTTGGCGTTGGCCTCGACCTTGATCGTGACGGGCTTGTTCAGCGGCAGGGTGACGTAGTCGTAGCCGCCGACCACCTTGAAGGTGCCGTCGTTGTTGCGCCAGCTCAGGTTGTGCCGCGTGCCGTACTTGACGCCGGTGGTGCGGGTGACGACGACGTCGTAGACCTTCTTCTGGCCGACCTTGAGACCGCCCTCGCGGTCGTACAGGCCGGTGCCGAAGCCCGGGGTCTTGAGGAACTGGTCGATCGCGGTGTCGACCGGCGCCTTGACGGTGAACTCGTTGGCCTTCGCGCCGCGCTGCAGGGACTCCCACGCGCCGGGGACGTTGATCAGACCGGCGCCCTGGGCGTGCGCCGGGACGTCCGCGATCTTCTTCGCGGTGCTGGTGAGCGCCACGCGCAGGCTCGCCGGGGTCACGGCGATGTGCTGCTGCTTGGCCGCCGACAGGAGCAGGGCGCTCGCGCCCGTCGCCTGCGGCGAGGACATCGAGGTGCCCTGCAGCATGGAGTAACCGGCCGGCAGGTTGTAGCCGGCCTCCTTCACCGGGGAGCCGGGCAGCCAGGTCTGCGTGGTGTTGATGGCCGCGCCGGGGGCGGTGATGGTCGGCGTGAACCCGCCGTCCTCACGCGGACCGCGCGAGGAGAAGGGGAACATGTCGTACTTCTTGGTGACGCCGGAGCCGTAGTTGGCGGCCCAGGTCTCCTTGGAGACCGCCGCGCCCACCGAGACGACCTTGTCCGCGAGGCCGGGGTCGCCGATCGTGTTGACACCGGGGCCCTCGTTGCCGGCCGAGATGACCAGCTGGACGCCGTAGGTGTCGATCAGGTTCTTGTAGAGCTCGGCGCGCGCGTTGTTGCCGTCGTTCAGCGCCGGCAGGCCACCGATGGACATGTTGACGATGTCCACACCGCGGTTGGCGACCAGGTCGATCATGCCCTCGGTCAGTGCGACGTTGGTGCAGCCGCCGGACCAGGAGCAGGCGCGCGAGGAGACGATCTTGGCGCCGGGCGCCTCGCCGTTCATCTTGCCGCCGAACAGGCTGTTGGCGGCGGTGATGCCCGCGACGTGCGTGCCGTGCTCGGACTCGATGATGCCGATGTTGACGAAGTCGGCCTTCTTGCCGACCCAGTCACCACCCAGCGGGTCCATCGGGACGTCCTTGCGGATCTGGATCACGAACGGGACCCGCTCGACGACGTCGGTCGCCGGGTTGTCCGTGCCGAAGTAGCCGATCTGGTAGCCGTCCTTGTACGGCTTCATCGGCTCGTTGTTCGTGAAGTCGTTGTCCTGGTCGGTGTCGACGCGGACGGTGCCGGCGACCGGGTCGTAGAGCATGCCGAACTTGTCGGTCGTGTCCCCGTCGCGGTTGACGTCGCCCTTCTCGTCACCGGTCGCGGTGATCGACTCGCTGAAGCGGCTGAACTGGAAGGAGCCCTCGGGGGCCTTCCAGCTCTGACCGCCGGCGGTGAAGGAGGAGCCGGAGACCGGGGTGATCTGGGGGCGCCAGGTGGCGTCGTTGTCCGTGATCGGGTCGGTCGCGGTCACCCAGTCGACGATCTTGCGCTCGCCCGTGGTGGTCTTCTGCAGCGCCGGGTGACCGAGGTCGACGCCGGAGTCGAGGATGCCGATGGTCACGCCGCGGCCGTCGGCCTGCGGGTTCTGGGCGACGAAGTCCACCGCGCCCGTCTCGAAGGACGGGTTGTACGGGTTCTTCGCGGGGGTGTCCTTGCCCGGGCCGGGGTAGGTCTCGGCCGCGGTCTTCTGGCTCGCGCCCGCGTCCTTGCCCGAGTCCGGCCGCGGGTCCGGCAGCTGGATCTCGTGCTTGAGGTCCATGGCGTGGACCGAGGACAGCTTGCCGGCCGCCTTCAGCGCGGCCTCGGCCTTGCCGGTGGGCAGCGTGGCGCGCACGTAGCCGAGCTTGTCGTTCGTCTGGCCCACCGAAGCGCCCTGGACGGCGCCCAGCTGGTCGGCGACCTGCTTGGTCTGGCCGGGCGCGGTGGCCACCATGACGGTGACGGTCGCGTCACCCTTGGCCTTGGCGTCCTGGAGCAGTTCCGCGTCGGACGAACCGAGCTTCTGGTCCGCGGACTTGACCGCCGCCGGGGCCCCCGGGTCGGTGGCTCCCGTCGCGGCGAAGACGGGCATCGCCCCGGACGCGCAGAGCGCGGCCACCAGGCCGGCGGCCGCCGCGACACGGGCGACGCGCCTGGAGGCCGGTATTGCCCCGGATATGGAGCTGGGGGATTCGAGGGTCATCAGCATCCCTGGCTAAGTGAAAGATACGGTCCGGATTTCGGTGCCGGATGACCGGTCAGCCTTGCGCAAGTGACCACTGTTTGGGGAGACATGTCATTGACCGATACCTGACATGGCGGACTCTCGCCACCGTGGACCATGTGCCAGTGGGGACGCACCGGGGCATAGGGGGGCGACTCGCAGAGGTCAGCGAGTGGATTTATCGACTTCGCGACGGCGTGTCAGGCCGGTGTGGATGTCCGGACGCGCCGCGGGTGTGACAACTTTCGCCCGTTCAGCGCTCGCGCGTGCGCGCGTAGTGTCGTGATGCCTTCGCCCGGTTTCCGCAGGCGGCCATCGAGCACCAGCGCCGGGTGCCGTTGCGCGAGGTGTCGTGGAAGTGCAACACGCAGGTCTCGGAGGCGCACTTGCGGATGCGGTCCGGCGCGGAGCCCAGCAGTTCCAGGTAGTCGCGCGCCGCGATCCAGGCCGGCCCCCAGGCGGGATCGGCGAACTCGGCCCGCTCGCCCGGCCCTTCGGCCGTGAGCGTGGCCCGGATCCGGCCGTGTTCCAGCACCGCGTCGACCAGTGCGCGCGCGCTCGCGTCGGTCGGGTCCGCCACGGCGCGGGCCAGCGACTCGCGGGCGGTCAGCAGGTGCACCAGGGTCGGGGCGTCGGCGCGGAAGCGGTCGGCCAGGCCGGTGCTCTCCAGCCACACGGCGAGCCCCTCGACGCGGGTCAGTCCGAAGGCGCCCCCGAACAGGTCGGCGATCTCGCCGTCCGACACCCAGCGCGTGTTCAGCAGGTCGAGGGAGACCGGCTCGCCGGTCAGCGGACGCGGATCCGCGGGACTCTGCGCCGTCATCACGCGCCTCCTTGTCGATCCGAGGCCCGTCTCCCGCGCCTTCGCTAACCCGTCAAGGGTACGTGACCGGTTCGTGTCGAGCCTGGCGCGAGCGGGGCGACGCGGGCCGCCGGGGCGGACCCCGCGTCCGGCTGCCGTTTTCCGAGTGGGAGGGAGGCGGGGAGAGGGGCGGGAAGGGAGGGCCTGTACCGGGGGGCTGGTGTGGAGCGACCCGGAGTGCTCCCGGGCCGACCCGGTGCTCCCGGTTCACCGGGGCAGTACGACCAGATAGGCGGCGGGTTCGCGGTCGTCGGCGGCCGTCAGGGCGGTCCGGACGACCGCCGCCTGCTGCTCGGGCCAGTCGCGGAGCTTGCGCGGGGTGACATGGATGACGGTCACCCCCAGCCGCTCCAGCGCGTCCCGCTTGCGCACGGCCTCCGACCACTGCTCGTCCTCGCGCTGGCGGGGCGCCCGGGTGTCGATCTCGACGGCCACGGCGTGCTCGGGCCAGAACGCGTCCACCCCGCCGAGGTGGGGGCCGCCGGGCAGCCGCAGGTCCACGTTCCAGACCGGCTCCGGAAGCTCGTAGCCCCGTACGAGCTGGTACAGCCGGTCCTCGGCGATGGCCCGCCCCTCCGCCAGCAGGGACTCGACGGCATCGACCACGTGCGGCCGGTTCAGCAGCCGGGCCACCGTCAACTCGCGTACCAGGGCGGCGGGTTCACAGTGTCCGGCGCGCACGGCCTCGCTCAGGAGGCGACGTACCGTGCCCGCGTCGGAGAGCCGGCCGACGGCGTCGGCGACGGCGCGGGCCACGGGGGCGACGGGCAGGCCGGTCACCTCCGCCGGCCGGGGCGGGGTCTGCGCGCGGATGATCCGGACGCCCCCGGTGGAGCGGAGCCGGCGGGAGTTGGAGACGAGCACGTCGATGTGCGGGAGCGCCGTGAGCGCGGGGGCCGCGCCGAACCGGTACAGCGCGAGGGCGGCCAGCCCGGTGATCATCGCTTCGTCGCCGGCGCGGCGCCCGGCGTACAGCAGCGCGGCGTGCAGCCGCTCCTCGCTGGTCGCGGGGCCGGAGTGGAGCAGGAACACCCCGGGCAGGATCTGCTGCCAGGCCCGTCCGGCGGCGTCGGAGGCGCTCACGCCGTGCTCGCGGAGCTGCGCGAGGGTCAGCACGCGGGGGCGGCTGCCGGTGAGGTGGGTGAGGGGGAGGGGCGCGTTGTGGTTCATGACGCGGAGGTTCCCGCACGGCGGGGGCCCGCTAACCCTTGTTACAGTCCCGTCGACAAATCGGGACAAGAACGCACTAAAGTACGGCCGTTCGAAAGCCGATACCGCCGTTCGCATCCGCCCGGACCGGGACCCCGGGCGGATGCGGACAACGGGCCCCTATCCGACGGCGCCGGCGGTGGCCGTGCCGGCGCGCGCGTCACAGTCCTGCGCGCGCAGCGCGCGGGCCAGGTCGTCGCGGGACTCGATCACCAGCCGCCGCAGCGCCGGCGCGGCCGATTCGTGCGCGGCCAGCCACGCGTCCGTCGCGTCCAGCGTGGCCGGCGAGTCCTGAAGGGCCGGGTACAGGCCCTTCACCACGTCCATCCCGATCTGGATCGACCGCTGCGCCCACACCCGTTCGATCGCCTCGAAGTACCGGCCGGTGTAGGACGCCAGCAGAGCCCGCTGCGAAGACTGCTGCATCCCCGCGATCGTGGCTTCGACCAGTGCGTTCGACAGCGCGTCCGACTCCACCACCGCCGCCCACGCCTGGTCCTTCACGGCCGCCGACGGCCGGGCCGCCAGGCACCGAACGTGGTGGCGGCGCCCCGACGCCGTGTCGTCGCGCGCCAGTTCCGCGGCCAGGACGCCCTCGTCCACCGCCCCGTGCGCGGCCAGCGGCAGCAGGAAGTCCCACCGCAGCTCCTGGTCGACCTCCAGACCGTCGATGCGCGCCGAACCGTCCAGCAGCCCCAGCAACAGCTGGAAGTCACCCTCCGTCGTCGCGGCCGCCGCGAAGAACCGGGCCCAGATCAGCTGGTTCTCGGACGCCGGCTCCGAGAACCGCAGTTCCTGCAGCGCGACCGCCGACAGCACCCGCCCGCCCTGCTCGCGCCACTCGGGCGCCGCGTAGTGGGTGACGGCCGTCAGCGCCTGGGCGTGCAGCATCTGCAGCACGCCCAGATCGCTCTCGCGCCCCGCGTGGGACAGGATTAGGGAGACGAAGTCGCGTGCGGGCATCAGGGCGTCGCGCGTCAGGTTCCACAGCGCCGACCAGCACAGCGCCCGGGCCAGCGGGTCCCGCACGTCGCCCAGGTGCGTGCGCAGCGTCGCCAGCGAACCCTCGTCGAAGCGGATCTTGCAGTAGGTGAGGTCGTCGTCGTTGACCAGGATCAGGTCGGGCCGCTCCTGTCCGACCAGGTCCGGCACGCTCGTCCGCGCCCCGGCGACGTCCGCCTCGGTCCGCGCGTACCGCACGAGGGCGCCGTCCTCCAGCCGGTACAGGCCCACCGCGACCCGGTGCGGGCGCGGTGTGTCGCCCTCCTGCACCACGGCGAGTTCGGCGATCCTGCCGTCGCCGTCGTAGGACACCGCCGGGGTCAGCGCGTTCACCCCGGCCGTCTGAAGCCACGCCCGCGACCACGCCGGCATGTCCCGGCCCGAGACCTCCCCGAGCACCGACAGCAGGTCGTCCAAGGTGGTGTTCCCGTACGCGTGCGCCTTGAAGTAGCGCCGCGCGCCCTCCAGGAACGCCTCCCGCCCGACGTACGCGACGAGCTGCTTGAGCACCGCCGCGCCCTTGGCGTACGTGATGCCGTCGAAGTTCAGCTTCGCGGCCTCCAGGTCACGGATGTCGGCCGTGATCGGGTGCGTGGAGGGGAGCTGGTCGGCCCGGTAGGCCCACGCCTTGCGGTTGTTGGCGAAGGTCACCCACGCCTGGTCGAACCGGGTCGCCTCGACCAGCCCGAACGAGCCCATGAAGTCGGCGAAGGACTCCTTGAGCCACAGGTCGTCCCACCACTTCATGGTGACCAGGTCGCCGAACCACATGTGCGCCATCTCGTGCAGGATGACGTTCGCGCGCCGCTCGTAGGAGGCTCGCGTGACCTTCCCGCGGAAGATGTACTCCTCCCGGAACGTCACCATCCCGGGGTTCTCCATCGCGCCCAGGTTGTACTCCGGCACGAACGCCTGGTCGTACTTGCCGAACGGGTACGGGTAGTCGAACAGCTCGTGGAAGAGGTCGAAGCCCTGCTTCGTGACGAGGAAGACGTCGTCCGCGTCGAAGTGCTTCGCCAGGCCCTTGCGGCACATCGCGCCGAGCGGGATCGTCAGGTCCCCGCGCGTGTAGGTGTCGGTGACGTAGTGGTACGGGCCCGCGACCACACAGGTGATGTACGTCGAGATCGGGGCGGTCTCGGCGAAGCGCCGGGTCTGCCCCTCCCGGGACTCCTCGACCCCGTTGCTCCACACGTGCCAGCCCTCGGGCGCGGTGACCTCGAAGCGGTAGGGCGCCTTCAGGTCCGGCTGCTCGAAGTTCGCGTACACCCGCCGGGCGTCGGCCGGCTCGTACTGGGTGTAGAGGTAGACCTCGCCGTCCTCGGGGTCGACGAACCGGTGCATCCCCTCACCGGTGCGGCTGTAGGCGCAGTTCGCGTCGACCACCAGCACGTTCTCCGTGGCGAGACCGTCCAGGGCGATCCGCGAGCCGTCGAAGACGGCGGCCGGGTCCAGCGCCCGCCCGTTCAGGGTGATCGCGTTCACGGAAGGGGCGATCAGGTCGGCGAACGTGGCGGCGGCGGGGGTCGCGGCCCGGAAGCGGATCGTCGTCACCGAGCGGAAGGTGCGCGGCCCCTCGGCGGGTTCGGCCTCGTCCACCGCCGACCTCAGGTCGAGGGACACCTCGTACCCCTCGACGGACAGCAGCTCGGCCCGTTCGCGGGCCTCGTCACGGGACAGGTTCTCTCCGGGCACGTGCACTCCTTCGTGCGTGATCGCGGTCTTGCGTCGAATCCTCGCACGGGGGGAATGGGAGCGGCCCGGAGCTGGTTGGCCACTGGGCAGGTGACCGTACACGGGTGAACGATGTGAGGAGAGACATGGCCGACACGCAGGTGAGCGGGAAGACCCCGGTCGATTTCTGGTTCGACCCGCTCTGCCCCTGGGCGTGGATGACGTCGCGCTGGATGCTCGAAGTCGAGAAGGTGCGCGACATCGAGGTCCGTTGGCATGTGATGAGCCTTGCCGTCCTCAACGAGAACAAGCTCGAAGAGCTGCCCGAGCGCTACCGCGAGATCCTCGGCCCCAAGGGTTGGGCGCCGGTGCGCGTGGTCATAGCCGCCCAGCAGAAGCACGGGGACGAGGTCACCGGCAAGCTCTACACGGCCCTCGGCACCCTCATCCACAACGAGGACAAGGGCGCGACCCGCGAGGTGATCGCGCAGGCGCTGGCCGAGGTCGGCCTCCCGGCCGAGCTGCTCGCCTACGCCGACTCCGACGAGTACGACGAGGTGCTGCGCGCCTCGCACAACAACGGCATCGAGCGCGTCGGCCAGGAGGTCGGCACCCCGGTGATCTCCGTACCCGGCGCCGACGGCGCCGAGGTGGCGTTCTTCGGGCCGGTCGTGACGCCGGCCCCGCGCGGCGAGGCCGCGGCCCGGCTGTGGGACGGCACGCTGCTGGTCGCGTCCACCCCGGGCTTCTACGAGATCAAGCGCACCCGCACCCGGGGCCCCGTCTTCGAGTAGGCGCCCCCCGCGGATGATCCCGCGCACGGAAGACCCCCCTGAGTCACGTTCTCAGGGGGGTCTTCCGCTGAACACGCCCGCCGGTGAAGGTTGAGAAGACGATCACGAGGCGGACGGGTCGGTGGCGCCGATCAGCCCTTGGTGGGGACCAGCAGCGGGGTGTTGGCCTTGGCGTCGGCGTAGCGCTTGGCCACGTCCTGCCAGTTGACGACCTTCCACATCGCCTCGATGAAGTCGACCTTCTGGTTCTTGTACTGGAGGTAGAACGCGTGCTCCCAGGCGTCGAAGACGAGGACCGGCACCGAGGCCTGGCCGACGTTGCCCTGGTGGTCGTAGACCTGCTCGACGATCAGCCGACCGCTGATCGGCTCGTACGCGAGCACGCCCCAGCCGGATCCCTGGGTGGCGGACGCCGCGAAGGTCAGCTGCTTCTTGAACGCGCCGAAGGAGCCGAAGGATTCGGTGATCGCGTCGGCCAGGTCGCCCAGCCCGTCGGCGGCGGTGGGCTCGCCGCCGCCCTCGCCGGTCTTGGGGCTGGCCATGTTGTGCCAGTAGATGCTGTGCAGGATGTGGCCGGAAAGGTGGAACGCGAGGTTCTTCTCCAGGCCGTTGAGCGCGCCCCAGTTCTCCTTGTCGCGCGCCTCCGCCAGCTGCTCCAGCGTGCTGTTGGCGCCGGCGACGTAGGCCGCGTGGTGCTTGTCGTGGTGCAGTTCGATGATCTGCGGGTTGATCACCGGCTCAAGTGCCGCGTAGTCGTACGGAAGCTCAGGAAGCGTGTAGATGGCCATGCGTGTATCCGGTCCCCTCGGCGTGCCAACTGCTTATTGCAATCCATGCGCAACTGCACGCTAACAGTATCTATTCCCGAGCACACGTAAGGGTGGCCTGCCTCGCGTGCCCGCCCGCCGTGCCCGCCCGCCTTCGCCCGGGCACACGAAAGGCGCGCCCCGTGCTGTCGCACGGGACGCGCCCGGGAACGCGGGGGACGGCTCAGGCCCGGCGGGCCCGCAGTTCCCGTACGCCCGCGATGACCAGCACCACCGCCGCCGCGCCGGAGGACCACAGCAACTGAGGCCGCGCCGAGTCGTCGAACAGCATCAGCACCAGCACGGCCGCCATGCCGAGCAGCGCGGCCCACGTGAGGTACGGGAAACACCACATCGGCAGCGTCAGCCGCTCCGGCATCTCCCGCTCGATCCGCCGGCGCAACCGCAACTGCGAGACCGCGATCAGCGCCCACACGAACAGCAGCACCGCGCCGACCGCGTTGAGCATGTAGAGGAACACCGTGTCCGGCCACAGCAGGTTCAGCACCACCGACACGAACCCGAACGTCACCGAGGCGAACACCGCGCGGCGCGGCACCCCGCCCCCGGACACCTTGAGCAGTCCCTTCGGCGCGTCACCCCGCTCGGCCAGCGAGAAGACCATGCGGGACGATCCGTAGAGATTGGCGTTCAACGCGGACAGCAGCGCCACGAACACCACGATCTGCATGATCTGGCCGGCCGACGGGATGCCGATGGAGTCGAGGACGGCCACGTACGGGCTCTGCCCCGGCTCCAGCGAGTCCCAGGGCAGCAGGGTCACGATCACCAGCATCGAGCCGACGTAGAAGAAGAGGATGCGCCACACCGCGCTGCGCACCGCGCGCGCGACGGAGCGGGCCGGGTCGTCGGACTCGGCGGCGGCGATGGTGACGACCTCCAGGCCGCCGAAGGCGAAGACGACCGCCAGCATGCCGGCGACCACACCGTCGAACCCCTTGGGGAAGAACCCGCCGTGGCCCCTCAGGTTCTGCACACCGACGGGGTCGGTGTCGGGCAGCAGGCCGAAGATCGCCAGCGTGGCCAGGATCAGGAACAGCACGATCGCGCCGACCTTCAGGGCCGCGAACCAGAACTCGAACTCGCCGAAGTTCTTCACGGCGGTCAGGTTGGTGACGGTGAACACCACCATGAAGACCAGCACCCAGACCCACTGGTCGACCGAGGGCACCCAGCCGTTCGCGATCTTCGCGGCGCCGGTCGCCTCCACCGCGAGCACCACGACGAGCAGGAACCAGTACAGCCACCCCGCCGAGAAACCGGCCCAGCGCCCCAGCGCCTTCTCCGCGTAGACGGAGAACGAGCCGGACGCGGGCATCGCGGCCGACATCTCGCCGAGCATCCGCATGACCAGCATCGCGAGGACACCGGCGAGCAGATACGAGCAGATGATCGCCGGTCCGGCGATGGAGACGCCGGCGCCGGAGCCGACGAACAGCCCGGCGCCGATCACTCCGCCGAGGCCCAGCATGGTCAGGTGGCGCTGCTTGAGGCTGTGGCTCAGGGGTTCGGGGGGAAGCCCGGCCGTTTCGGGGGCGGGCTTGTCGGTCAGGCGGTCGCGCATGAGGGTGGGCTCGTACTCTCGTTCGGCCTGGTGGCGATGTGGGGATTCGCGCAGATTGGAGGGACCCTACAGTCTCGCCGGAGGGCGTTCGTCTGCGCAAAACGGACGTGAAGTCTCTCGTGGTTGGTGATGGGGATCACTGCAACTCGGGTGTGGCGGAGGGCCTTTGTCTACTCTCCACCAAACCGGGCAGTACGACTTGTCCCAGGCGGCGGTGGGGCGGCGACCGGCCCCGGACTAACGTCGATGATCGTCCCGTCATCCGTTCACCCCTCCGCGGAGTCCCCTGATGAGCACTGCTTCCGTCTCCTCCCGGCCCGGCGCCGTCCTCGCCGACCTGCTGCCCGCGAGCCGCGTCCGCGACGTCGCGCTCGTCGCCGGCGGAGCCGCGCTCATGGGCGTCGCCGCCCAGATCGCGGTCAAGGTGCCGGGCCTGATCGTGCCGATCACCGGCCAGACCTTCGCCGCGCTGCTGATCGGCGCCGCCCTCGGGCCGGCCCGCTCCTTCCTCTCCATGACGCTCTACACGCTCGTCGGCATGGCCGGCGTGCCGTGGTTCGCGCACGGTTCCTCGGGCGCGGGCGGCGCCACCTTCGGCTACGTGCTCGGCATGCTGCTCGCCTCCACCGTCGTCGGTGCCCTCGCCCGGCGCGGCGCCGACCGCTCCGTCCCGCGCACGGCGGCCACGATGGTGCTCGGCTCGGCCCTCGTCTACGCGGTGGGCGTCCCGTACCTGGCCCTCGCCACCGGGATGTCCTTCGGCGCGGCGGTCGCGGGCGGCATGACCCCGTTCCTGATCGGCGACGCCGTCAAGGCGGCCCTGGCGATGGGCCTGCTGCCGGCTACCTGGAAGCTCCTCGACCGCGGCTGACCGGCCCCGCGCCCGACCGGCCCCACGCGCGGACGCGCGTACGTGAAACAGCCCCGGACCACGAGCGTGGTCCGGGGCTGTTTCACGGGAGGCGTCCCAGGACTACGCGGTGGTGGCCACCTTGCGACGACGCCAGTCGCGGACCGCGCCGATCACCAGGACGACCGCCGCGACGAGCAGCGACAGCGCCACGGTCTCGCGGTTGTCCTTGTCGTAGACCATGTAGGCCAGCACGAAGGTGATCATCCCGGCGGTGATCCAGGTCAGACCCGGGAACAGCCACATCTTGACGGTCAGCTTCTCCGGCGCCTCGCGCTCCAGGATCCGGCGCATCCGCAGCTGGGTCAGGCAGATGACCAGCCACACGAAGAGCGCGATCGCACCCGAGGAGTTCAGCAGGAAGTCGAAGATCGTGTCCGGGAACGCGTAGTTGAAGTACACGGCGAGGAAGCCGAAGACCACGGACCCGAGGATCGCGGCGGTCGGCACGCCGTTCTTGCTCACCTTGGCGAACGCCTTCGGGGCGTCACCGCGCTCGCCGAGCGAGAACGCCATGCGGGAAGCGGTGTAGAGGCCCGAGTTCAGGCAGGACAGCACGGCCGTCAGGACGATCACGTTCATGATCTGACCGGCGTGCGCGATGCCGATCGAGTCGAGGGCGGCGACGTACGAGCCCTTCTCGACGATCGACTTGTCGTTCCACGGCAGCAGGGTCAGCACGATGAAGATCGAGCCCAGGTAGAAGACGCCGATGCGCCAGATCACCGAGTTGGTGGCCTTGGTGACCGCGCGGCGCGGGTCCTCGGACTCGCCGGCGGCCAGGGTGACGATCTCACTGCCCATGAACGAGAAGACGACCATCAGCACACCGGTGAGGATCGAGCCCCAGCCGTTGGGCATGAACCCGCCGGCGTCCGTGAGGTGCGCGAAGCCCGCTCCGGGGTTGTCCGAGCCAGGCAGCACACCGAAGACGGCGAGCATGCCGACGATCACGAAGGCGCCGATCGCGACGACCTTGATGCCCGCGAACCAGAACTCGAACTCGCCGTAGGAGGCGACCGAGCCGAGGTTGGTGACGGTCAGGACCGCCATCACTATCAGGGCCCAGCCCCACTGCGGGACGGCCGGGATCCAGCCTTCGAGGATCTTCGCGCCGGCGGTGGCCTCCACGGCCAGGACGACGACCCAGAAGAACCAGTAGAGCCAGCCGATCGAGAAACCGGCCCAGCGGCCGAGCGCGCGGTCGGCGTACGCGGAGAAGGAGCCCGAGTTCGGGCTCGCGGCGGCCATCTCGCCGAGCATGCGCATCACGAAGACGACCATCGCGCCGACGAGTGCGTACGACACGAGGATGGCGGGACCGGTCTTGGCGATGCCGCCGCCGGAGCCGACGAAGAGTCCTGCCCCGATGACACCGCCGATGGCGATCATGGACAGGTGGCGGTTCTTGAGACCGGCCTTCAGACCATCGGAGGGCTTGGCGTCGCCGGGGGTGCCGGAGGGGTCGCCTGCCTTCTGAAGGGTCGTCGTGGAGCTCATGGACGATTCCTTAGGTTCTCGGGTTGCGAGTCCCGGCATTGAAACCTGAGATGAACGCCAGACGGAAGACCTCGTTCCGGAAGGTTGCCCGGGGCTAAAGTCCGGGACCTTCGTCCCACCCCGTCCCGTCTGGGTTGTTGGGGATAATTTGAGCTTGCCGAGTGACCCATGCCACACTCCGCCCGGCACCCTCCAGCGGGACTCGGGCCCGGCCGTGCCACACTCGACCCATGCGCGTGTACCTCGGATCTGACCATGCCGGCTTTGAGCTGAAGAACCACCTCGTGGACTGGCTCAAGAACAACGGCCACGAGCCCGTCGACTGCGGGCCCCACATCTACGACGCCGTCGACGACTACCCGCCGTTCTGCCTGCGCGCGGCGGAGAAGACCGCCGCCGACGCCGACGGCCTCGGCATCGTCATCGGTGGTTCCGGCAACGGCGAGCAGATCGCCGCGAACAAGGTCAAGGGCGTCCGCGCCATCCTGGCCTGGAGCGTCGAGACCGCGAAGCTCGGCCGCGAGCACAACAACGCCAACGTGATCTCCGTCGGCGGGCGCATGCACACCCAGGACGAGGCCGTCAGCTTCATCGAGGCGTTCCTGGCGACCCCGTACTCCGGCGAGGAGCGCCACACCCGCCGTATCGACATGCTCACCGCCTACGAGACCACCGGCGAGCTGCCCCCGATCCCGGCCCACCACCCCCAGGGCTGATCCGCCCCGTCCCACCCGGGCCGTGCCGCCGGACCACCGGCGGCACGGCTTCGCCGTGCACCGCCCGCGCCTACACGGCCCGCGCCTCACCGCCCGCGCGGTTTCGCGCGCGCCGTTTCGCCCGTCGTCGCACGCCCGTCGTCCCACCGCCCGTCGTCCTCGTCGTCCCACGCCCGTCGCCGTCAGGAGCCTCGCCGTGCCCGAGGGGCATACGATCCACCGCCTCGCCCAGGACCACACCGCGCGCTTCGCCGGCCGCCCGGTACGGGTGAGCAGCCCGCAGGGCCGGTTCGCCGAGAGCGCCGCCCTGCTCGACGGACGCACCCTGGAAAGCGCCGAGGCCCACGGCAAGCACCTCTTCCTGGAGCTCGGCGACGCCTGGATCCACATCCACCTCGGCCTCTTCGGCAAGCTCGGCTTCGGCCCCGCCCCGGCCCCGCCCGCCACCGACACCGTGCGGCTGCGCCTGGTCAACGAGGACCACTGGGCCGACCTGCGCGGGCCCACCGCCTGCGCGCTGCTCGGCGAGGGCGAGAAGAAGGCGATACACGAACGGCTCGGCCCCGACCCGCTGCGCCCGGCCGACGACCCCGACCGGGCGTGGAAGCGGATCTCCCGCTCCCGTACGACCGTCGCCGCGCTGCTCATGGACCAGAAGGTGGTCGCGGGCGTCGGCAACGTCTACCGGGCCGAGGTGCTCTTCCGGCACGGCATCGACCCGTACCGGCCCGGCAAGGACCTGACCCGGGCCGAGTGGGACGCGATCTGGGCCGATCTGGTGGTGCTCATGCGCGAGGGCGTACGGAACAACCGGATCGACACCGTCCGCGACGAGCACCTACCCGAGGCCATGGGGCGCCCGCCGAGGGTGGACGACCACGGCGGCGAGGTGTACGTCTACCGGAGGGCCAACATGCCCTGCCACATCTGCGGGGGCGAGATCCGCACCGCCGGTCTCGCCGCCCGCAACCTCTTCTGGTGCCCCGGCTGCCAGGCCCGCTAGCGGGCCTGGCAGCCAGCCGGCGGATCGATCGGCTGACCGGCCGGCTGACCGGCCGGCGGCGGCCTAGAAACCGTGGGGGAGCCAGGGGGCCACGTCGCCGGCGAACGCCCGCGAGGCCCGGGCCAGCGCGCCGGGGCGCACCTCCCGCACCCGCCCGGCGCCGGCCAGGGAGGTCAGCGTGATCCCGCCCAGGTACGCCGAACCCAGCTCCCGTACCGACAGCTCCAGGTCCACCGGATCCGCGCTGCGCACGCAGGACGCCGCGCCCTCCGGTCCGACGCGCAGCCGCCACCGGCCCTCGTTCCAAGGGCAGAACGCGTCCTCGACCTCCAGGACCACGTCCAGCGGCGCCGCGTACCGCCGGGCCTCCAGGGCCGCCCCCAGGTCCACCAGCCGCAGGTGCAGCGCGTCGCGCGGGTTCGGCCGGCACCGCCGTACGTCGTTCACCAGGTGCAGCACCGGATCGTCCGCCGGGCGCCGGCCGGCCCGCACGGTCCAGGTCAGGTCCATCTCGCAGAGGTAGCGCCACAGCGCCGCGTAGGCCGCCGGGTCCGACGCGTCCAGGTCGGCGACCTCCACCGTGCCGGCCGCGCCGGTGAGCTGCCAGTCCGCCTTCACCCGGTAGCGGGCGTACCCGACGACCTGACCGTCCGGCGCCTCGGCGACCACGCACATGAGCGGCGAGGCGCCCGCGCGCCCGGACTCCGGGTCCAGCAGCGCCTGCCGCTCCCACCCCGGCTGCCGGGCGGGCGCCCCCGGCCGCCGGGCCACCAGCTCGGCGTAGACCCGCTCGCAGTCGGCCAGGGCCTTGCCCGGATCCACGAGGCGCAGCCGGATGCCGTCCGTCCCCGGCGGCACGGAGAGCCGTACCCGAGTGGTGTCGATCTCCAGGGCCAACGCGTAGGCGGCGGTGCCGTAACCGAACCGCCCGTAGATCTCCGGCTCGGAGGCCGTCAGCACGGCGAGCGGTTCACCACCCGCCCGGATGTCGTCCAATTGGCGGCGCATGAGCGACGTCAGCACTCCGCGCCGGCGGTGGGTCGGCGCGACGCCCACCATGGTGACCCCCGCGGCGGGCACCAGCGGCCCGCCCGGTACGGACAGTCGGAAGCTGAACGCGCCCGCCGAACCCACGCAGTCCTCGCCGTCCCACACGCCGAGCGAACGCTCCAACTCGGTGAGGGACTTGTAGAGTTCGCGTTCCTCGGGGGACTCGGTCAGACCGCCGAACGCCAGTTCAAGGTGGTCGTACCAGACATCCCACTCATCAGCCTGCAATACCCGCGTCTCAAGAGCCATATGGGCATCCTTACCAGGGCATTCCCGTCCAGTCGAGGTGATTTCGCCGCTCGGCGGGCCTCAGGTCCGGGGGTACCCCTGCGCACGCGCGGCCAGGATGGATAGGGTCCCGAAGCAATGGCCGGAGCACGTGTCGAGACGCTCATGGCCCGGACGCGCATGCTGTCGCACCGGGCCCGCACCGGCGTGCGCAAATCCGCCGTCGACTACTTCCGCGGTGACGCCTCCGACTGGCTCGCCTTCGCGGGCCTGCTCCTCACCGTGCCCGCGATCGCCTTCGGCACTCTGATGATGCCCGTCTGGTTCTCGCCGTCGGCGCTCGTCCTGCCGATCGTGGCGGGCGGTCTGCTGCTGCGGCCGGCCAGCCTGCTCGCCCTGTACGCCGCCTCCGCCGTCGCCCTGATCGTGGAGGCCCTGGTACTCGGCCCGTACACGGAGGGGCCGGCCCGGGTCACACCCGGCACCGTGCTGGTGGTCGCGGCCTGCGGGTTCTTCGGGCTGGTCATCGCCCAGTTCCGCAGCCGGGTCGGCGTGCCGTGGCGGCGCGGCGGCACCATGCTGTTCGACCTGCGCGAACGCATCCGGGTACAGAGCAAGCTGCCGCCCCTGCCGAGCAGCTGGCACCGCGAGATGGCCCTGCGGCCGGCCGGCGGACAGTCCTTCTCGGGGGACTTCGTCGTCGCCGCGCGCACCAACGGCGGGCGCACCCTGGAGATCGTCCTGACCGACGTCTCGGGCAAGGGCATGGAGGCGGGCTCGCGCGCCCTGCTGCTCTCCGGGGCCTTCGGCGGCCTGCTGGGCGCACTGCCGCCGCACGGCTTCCTGCCGGCCGCCAACGGCTACCTGCTCCGCCAGGACTGGGAGGAGGGCTTTGCCACCTCCATCCACCTCGTCCTGGACCTGGAGACCGGCGACTACGAACTCCTCTCCGCGGGCCACCTCCCCGCCCTGCAACTCTCGGCGGGCACCGGCCGCTGGCGCGAGGTCTCCGGCGAGGGCCCGCTGCTCGGCGTCTACGACGGCGCCGAATTCACCCCGGCCCGCGGGAGCCTGCGGCGCGGGGACGTCCTGATGCTCTTCACGGACGGCCTGGTCGAAACCGCGGACCGCGACATCAGCGAGGGCATCGACCGCCTGACGGGCGAAGCCGACCGCTACGTCGCCGCCGGCTGGGACGGCGCGGCCTGGCACCTCATCGAAAAGGTCGCCAAGGACGTCAACGACGACCGCGCCCTCCTCCTCATCCGCCGCTCCCCGTGACCGGGGCCAGCTCCAGCCCCGCCGGCGTTTGAGGCGCGGGCAAACCGGCCTCGCCGAAGCTTGGGCGCGGCAACCTCTGCTCCGCCTGCGTTCGGGCGCGGGCAACCCAAGCTCCGCCGGTGTTCCTGGTGCGGGCGAAACCAGCCCCGCCGGCGTTCGCGGGGCCCGCCGATCCCGCCTCCCGGGGGGCAGCTCCCGGCGGTGGCCGGGGGAGTTGGGGTGCGGTCAAACCAGCCCCCTGGGGGCACCTCAGCGGTAGCTGGGGGAGTGTGAGGCGGGGCCAAGCCAGCCTCGCCGGCGTTTGAGGCGCGGGGTCTGGGGCGGAGCCCCAGGAAGCCCGGGCGCAGCCCGGCTTCGCTCGCGCCGCGCCGCGGCGCCGCACCCGCCCGCGGCCCGGGCCCCGGTCCCGGCGGAGCCAAGCGGCCCGGGGCCCGCCGCCCGGCCCCGGCTTCGCTCGCGCCGCCCGGCCCCCGCCCGGCCCCGGCGGAGTCACCCGGCCACCACCGGCGGAGCCAAGCGGTCACCGGCCACCCGCCCCGGATTGGCCCGCCCCACCCCCGCGTCGGCCGCCTACCGTGCCCCCATGCACCCCACCCTCGCCGCCGACCTCGCCCGCCTCCCCGCCCTCCTCGGCGCCGCCCGCCACGCCGCCACCGAGGCCCTCACCACCCTCGACACCCGCCCCGTGATCCCGGCGACGAGCCCCCTCACCCCCGAACCCCTCCCCGACCACGGCTCCGGCGCCGAAGCCACCCTCGCCGCCTTCCGACACCGCTGGGCGCCCCGCCTCTCCGCCTCCGCCGGCCCCCGCTACCTCGGCTTCGTCACCGGCGGCGCCACCCCCGCCGCCCTCGTCGGCGACTGGCTGACCGCCGCCCACGACCAGAACAGCAACTCCGCCCTCGACGGCGCCGGCCAAGACCTCGAACGCGAAACCGTCACGTGGCTCCGCGACCTCTTCGGTCTGACCCCCGCCCACACCGGGACCTTCGTCAGCGGCGCCACCATGTCCAACACCGCCGGCCTCGCCATCGCCCGCGAGTGGCTCGGGGAAAGGGCCGGCGTCTCGCCCTCGGACGACGGGGCGGCGGCCCTCGGCTCCGTCCGCGTGTTCTCCGGCGCCCCGCACTCCTCCATCGCCAAGGCCCTCTCCCTCCTCGGCCTCGGTCGACGCGCCCTGGTCACCGTCCCCACCCTGCCCGGCCGGGAGGCCGTCGACCCCGTCGCCCTCGACCGCGCACTGGCCGACACCCCCGGCCCCGCCGTCGTCGTCGCCAACGCCGGCACCGTCAACACCGTCGACTTCGACGACCTCCGCGCCGTCGCCGCGCTCAAGACGCGGCACGACTTCTGGCTCCACACCGACGCCGCCTTCGGCGCCTTCGCCGCGCTCTCCCCGGACCACGCCCACCTCACCGCCGGCCTCGACGCCTCCGACTCCGTCTGCGTCGACCTGCACAAGTGGCTCAACGTCCCCTACGACAGCGCCGTCCAGTTCACCCGCCGCCGCGACCTCCAGGCCCGCGTCTTCCAGAACGCCGCCGCCTACCTCGGACCCCTCGGCGACCACCCCGACCTGGTCCACCTCACCCCGGAGAACTCCCACCGGCTGCGCGCCCTCGCCGCCTGGTTCACGCTGCGCGCGTACGGCCGCCAGGGCCACCGGGAGATCGTCGAGCGCGACATCGCCTGCGCCCGCGCCCTCGGCGCCGAGCTCTCCGAGGACCCCGCCTTCACCGTGCTCGCCCCGGTCCGCCTCAACGTCGTCTGCTTCACCCTCGCCGACGCTCCCACCCCCGCCCGTCTCGCCGCCTTGCGGGAGTCCGTCCGGCAGGAGGTGTTCGTCACCCCCACCGTCTACGCGGGAACCCCCGCCCTGCGCGCCGCGTTCTCCAACTGGCGCACCACCGGGGCGGATGTGCGCCGGGCCGCACAGGCCCTGCGGACGGCAGCAAGGGAGCTCACATGACGGACCAGGCCCTGACCCTCCCGGAGGTGGAGGCCCTCGCCCGCGCGGCGCACGAGGGCCAGACCGACAAGGCCGGCCGCCCCTACGCCGAGCACCTCGCCGCCGTGGCCGAAGGCGTCCGCCTGCGCGGCGGCACGCCCGAGCAGCAGGCCGCCGCCTGGCTGCACGACGCGATCGAGGACCACGCCCTCACCCCCGACCGGCTCGAATCGGCAGCCCTGCCCGACGCGGTCAAGGCGATGGTCCGCGCGCTGACGAAGGTCCCGGGCGAGCCGGTCGAGGAGTACGCGGCCCGCATCCTCGCCACCCCGGGCGCCCTGCTGGTCAAGGAGGCGGACCTGGCGCACAACGCCGACCCCGCCCGCCTCTCCGTCCTGGACCGTCCCACCCGCGACCGGCTGTCCGCGAAGTACGCGTATGTCCGTTCCCTCCTCGGCCTGCCCACCCCGTGACCCTCGCGCCGCCCCCGAAATCCCGCCATGGCGATTCGTCACGAGACGGATAGCGGGGCCCGGTTGGTGGGAGGATGGTCCTTGTGGGGGCATGCGCCCCAGGCCGACCAGGGGACGACCGAAGGTGTGATCAGTAGTGGCCATTTCGCTGTCAGTGGTGGTTCTGTTGGCGATCATTTTGGTGGTGCTGATCCGCGGCAGCCACATCAAGGCCGGCCCCGCGATCGTCGCGGTCCTCTTCGGCTTCTTCCTGGCGTCCAGCTCCATCGCGCCGGACGTCAACCGCTTCCTGAACTCCCTGGCGGACACCATCGCCGGCATCAAGCTCTGACCCCCACGCCGACGGTCCGCGAGCCGCTCGGTAGCTTCTGCGCATGCCCGCCGCGCTCACCGTCGCAAACACCAATGTCGCGGTCCTGTCCGTCCTGCTCGCCGCGATCAACGCCGTCCAGGTCGTCCTGGGTCGCCAACTCGTCAAACCGTCGGCGAGCAAGCGCCCACCTCGACAACTGCGCATCGAATCGGCCGCCGCCGCCGTCGCCATGGGCGGCGGTTCCCTGCTGATGGTCGGGGTACTCACCTTGAAGGGCCCCCTCCTCGTGTACGGCGGCGTCCTCATGCTCTCGGGCTTCACCGCGCTCACGGTGGCCCGCAAACGCCTCCCGGGCCTCCGCGCGGCCCGCACCCGTACCTGAAACGGCGCCGAAAACGTCCGAGGGCCGGGCCGGAGGAACAAACCTCCGACCCGGCCCTCGGCCAGGAAGAGCGGGTGACGGGAATCGAACCCGCGTAGCTAGTTTGGAAGATCGCGTATGCGGATGGCTGCCGAGCTGGCACCTTGCTGACCTGCGGGAAGGTGGACTGCTCACCCCGGTTCCCCGCAAGTCCCCGCTGGTTTTCGCTGGACCGGGCACGCCAGGGGCACGCTGACTGGGCCACCGCATCGATCGCCACCCTTCGCGCACACTTCTAACGGGCGAAGGACCAGACCAGCAAGATCACCACCAAGACACCAGCCCACAGAGGTATGCCGGTCTTCGTGAACCTTCCTCGGCTGTCCCTCGGCTGCGGCCGTCGACGCTTAGCCATCCACACCCCCTCGCTGGGCCCCCATGGGCCCCCGGCACACGGTGTCGAAGAAGTGCGGCGGGCAATAGGCGCATGGCGGTTGCAGCGGGGGCACTGCGTGGCACAACGCCACATGCGACACGCGAGGCGGGTTAGAACGGGTGGAACGTCTGGGCCTCGAAGCCGGGGAGGCGCTGGCGGCTGAACGTCACGTAGACCGGGCCGTAAGGCGTCTCCGTTTGGATGTTCTCCCACTGGTCCAACTCGTAGGTGCAGAACCTGCGGAGGAGCGCGTTCATCTGCTGAAAGTCCTCGGGGCTCAACCTGCCCCCGTTTGCGCTGTCGTCCATGCCGGCACCGTATCTGGGCAGATTCGCGCAGGAGTAGATCTTGAGCATCACCGATCTTTCGCAGCGGAGCCGTTCTCTGTGACCGGCCCTTGCGTCGGCCCGCTAGCGGCCCACAGGGATCTCGTAGACGATCTCGCACAGTGCGGCGGGGATGACGATGTCCGCGGTCTCCACGGGCTGCCCCTGGTCGCTGTAGTACGTCCGCCGGATGTGGGTCACCAGAGCGGCCTTCTGGATCCCGAGGAGCGACGCCTCCTCGGCTGTCGCCTGCCGCGGTTCCGGCTGCTCCACAGCATGGCTGACGGTAATCCCGATCGCGGCCATCCGGTTCACGACGCCAACGCCGGCGTGCGGTCCACCCTCCGGCAGGACGACGAGCGTGCCTGCGGTGAGCTCATACGGCTCCCAACTTGTCGACAACTGCACCGGCCGTCCATCAGCGAGGAACTCGTAGACCGTACGCACGCAGAGGCCACCCTCGGCGATCCCGAGCCGCGCCGCGATCTCAGCCGGGGCCGGCACCTTCGCTTCGGTCCGACTTTCCCAGTTGCCCTGCTTGCCCAAAGCCTGCATGTCCGCCCGGAAGGGAGACCCGCCGGGCTGCTCACGCGCCGCGGACCGAACGACCCGCACGCGCCGACGAGGCTCGGCGACGTACGTGCCCGACCCGGCGCGGCCTTCAAGCACGCCCTGGGAGATCAGTAGCTCCTGCGCCCGACGAACCACGTTCTCGCCGACGCCGCACTGCTCGGCAATCTGGGCGCGGGAGGGGAGCCGATCCCCGGCCGTCCACACGTGCTCCGCGATCCGCTGCCGCAGGACGTCGGCGATGCGGAGATAAGGCGGTTGCTCAGGCATGTGGAAAATCTAGTCCACTAGCTCTAATCTAGTTAACTAGCTTCACTCAACGTGATCGATCGGCGACGGAGGCCCTTCTGTGCCCGCTTCGCAAGCAAGGGCCGAGGATCTCGCCGCCCGGCTGTCAGCCCTCGGGCTGACCACGCGTGTGGAGCCGCACGCCGCGTACACGTCGATCGAAGCGGAGGTGCCGGAAGCGCTGCCCGCCGAATCGTGGCGGGAGGTCCTGGACGTGGTGGCGGAGGCCGACCGATTTGGACTCCTCGCCAGCAGCTTGACCGGCCGCACCCTCTGGGCCGCCGTACACAAAGAAGTCCCCGCGACGGGCGACGTCCGGGGACCTGGCCATCAGCGATAGGAGCTGATCAGCATGTCCAACCGTATGGGCTCCACAGCCACCCACACCAGTGGGCGCTACCCATCTGAGGGCTGGCGCCGCCTTGCCTTAACGGGACCGCCACCCACCCCGCTTGACGGCAAGGAGCGCCCAGAAAGGGCCTCTACCGCCATCTCCCGCCCTCTCTCGACCCAGAACCCTCCCCACACGGGCGGAGGCCGTCTGATGCCTCCTCAGCGGCGCTCAGCGGCTTACGCCCCAGCCGCCCCGTACCTGTCGAGCTCGTGTGCGATCGGCATTCATCGCGCGTGCGCGCAGTCGTCTCCCGCCACCGCACCAGTCGGTGTACCGGTGATCTACGACGCATGCGTCTGCTCTTGCCACCCGGCGGACGAGCGATCCGAACCGCGGCGGGTGACCCGGTGAGGGGATGGACACCGAGCGGTGCCCTCGCCGCGAATATCGAGATCACTTCGGCCACCGTCCAGCGTGGTGACGTCATCCAGATCGGCGGCCAGCCATGTCGCGTCGCCGACCTCATCCAGCTACCAGCCGGAGCTAAAAGGCTTTGCTTCGAATCGGGTGAACTGCTGACCGTGCACGCCCGGACCCGCCTCGTCGCCCTTCGTATGCAGAGGAAGTGGTGAGCCGGCCCATGTCCTCTCGTCGTCACGCCATCGCCGATGACCTGCGGAGCCAGATCCTTACGGGCCGCATCGAGGCCGGCGCACGTCTCCCTTCCGAGGCGCAACTCGCTGCCCGCTACGCGGTCAGCACCCCAACGCTGCGGAGCGCCCTCGCACTCCTCCAGGGCGAAGGGCTGGTGGAGAAGTTCCACGGAAGCGGCAACTTCGTCCGGCACCCCCGCCTCAAAATCACCTACGTCGGCGGGGGGCGTGCCTCAGCCGTGCAGCTCGCGACTGATCGGGCGCTGCGCGTCAGCGTTCGCGCCACCCAGCTCCGCGCGCGAGCGCACCTGACTGCCCTGCTCAACGTCTCGCCTGGAAGCCCTCTGACGGAATTCCTCTGCCTCAGCCACGAGGGGAAGTCGGCGCACAGCCTGACTCGCATCTACGTCCCTCGCGACCTGGCGCCGGCCGACCTCTCCGCTGCGTTGTCTGACACCGACGACATAGCGGCGAAGCTGGCAGCGCTACGTCCACCCCTGGCCGAGGTCCAGGAGACAGTCAGCGCCGGCCTCCCTAACCCGGAAGACGCGGCGGCCCTTCGGATCAGCGCATCCCTGGCTGTCCTCTCGATCAGGCGCGTGGCGACCGACACCACCGGTCGCGTGGTCGAAGCAGCCCTTCTGCTGCTCCCCGGGGACCGAGCGGAAGCCCACTTCACCACCCGCCACACGACGGAAGAGAGGGGCTCGAACGCATGACGCCGCACAACGAACTGCGACTTCTCCCGTGGTCGGGCCCAGATGGCAAGCCCTGCTTCCTAAGCGCTGGCACCAACGACGGCTACCTGTCGCATCTGGCCGACCGGTCAGAAGCAGCACAGCTCGCCCTGGGGACCGAGCTCCTGGAACACGCCCTCGAACTACTCGCCGACGAAGAGGTGGAACCAGACGAACTGCGCGCCCTGGCCATCGACCTGACCCGAGCCCTACGCGCTGCGGTCCGCGTAGCAACCAGCCGCGGCCACCGCCTATCCACACCGGCTCATTCACCTCACGAGGAAGCCGATCACATCGACGACACGTCGCCCGCCTAGCGGAACGGACCACTCAGGACAATGAAGCCCCGGACCTTGTCTGGGGCTTCACTGCTTAGCTTCGGCTCCTTGGGACTGCGACTTACAGGCCAACGGCCTATGCCATTGTTGGGAAAGCTTGGCCGCGTCCACGGATGGTGCACGGCTACTCAGCGCTCATCGGTGCGTTGTTACTTTGCAGGCAGAAAAGGATAGCCCTTCAGCTCCTGCAGCAGATTCTCTTTTTGTGCAGCCGTGAGGCCTTCAGTGGTTAGCGGAGTGTTCTTGACTCGGCTCATTGTCTTCCTCTGGCGTGCCGCATAAGCAAGGGACAAGTCGCGCTTCTTGCCCGCAGGGAGGGCGGCTTTAATCGGGCCTATTTCGGTGGACAAAATGCCAGGACTCATGCCTTCAAGTGCTTTTGCGGCGCGCAGACGGGCCACCAAATTCGAAGAGTGAGCGATATGGTGAATCAAAGCCCGAATCGCGTATTCGTTATTTTCATTCGTTCGTATCCAGTAACTTAGGTCTTTCCGGCCGTGGTGTACTGCTGATACGAGCGCGTATCCATGCATTTTCCGATTCTCTTCGGAATCCGGCAGTATTGCCGCCTTTCGGAACTGAGAGAGCTGCTCGGGGCGCAACAAGTGCTCATCGCGACGCTCCTCTTCTCTCCAAGCGCGATAAGAAACATCAAAGCGCTCCGAAAACTCCCCCACCGATTCCCATCCGTGCTGCGGATCCACCCGGCAGAGCTCAGACAACTGCGTTTTTAGGCCCATCTTTCCGGAAACGCTGGCTAGGCTTATGCGGTTGATACCTTCGAGATCCGTGAACACTCGACCCGAGCGGGTCTCCACGATTACTGTACGATCCTTGTAAAGCCCCAACGCTAGGCCGGCTTCGAAAATTACATTCGGTCTCGGCTGCTCCGCCGGCAACCTCTCACCTTCCGATTCCGCGAACTCATTTTTTAGCTCAACCGTTTCATCAGGCGTCATCAGCACGAGTATGACCTTGCATTGGTGCATGCCCGTCTCAATTATCTCAAGGGTGGTAGGAGCCCCAGCTCTGACCTTCCTGGTCGCTTGTGTACGCGCGTCCTCCCATGTAAGCACTTGCAGGCCGAGTGCTTGTACAAATTTGGTTAGCTCGTCCCGCGTACGGTGGTCACGGCCGTGAACTATGAAGACCTGCTTGTGATAGGAGTCGTCCATCGCTATGCCCCTTAGCGGAGGCCTGGACCGTATGTCCCCCACATCCCAGGCTACGAGCCACCAACATGTGCCGCATCTCAGGCAGTCTGGCCTCGCTGCACCCTCGCTGGCCTCAATCAGGCTACTGACGCCGTCGATCAGGGCAAGCCACAAGGTGCTGGCCTCTGACGACCATGGCGGAGCCCTCTGCTCGGAAAGGTGCGAGCATTCGCGGCGGTTGGGTACTTATCTGGGCGAGTGGCTGTCGCGCAGCCTCGTCGGACTCGGTTGCTCTCCTCTGGTTCTCCGCTGTCCCGGCTCATGCTGGTGCGCTTGTGTTGTGGCTGCCGCACCGCCTGCTAGTAATGGCATCACCTAAGAGCGAACACCAGGCGCCCGGCAGGCCACAGTGGACGGTAGCCCCCTAAGGGTTGTCCCGTAAATGATCTTCGGGGCGGCTCTGACGTCGTGGGCCGTGAGTGGGCCGCTCGTTTATCCGGCGAGGGCGAGGTTGTGC
>NZ_JBHVYA010000009.1:0-311116 GCF_042881255.1 Streptomyces sp. NPDC058279
CCCGCGCCGTCGTTCAGCGAGACCAGCGGGGCACCGGCCGCGATGGCCATGTCCATGATCTTGTGGATCTTCGTCGCGTGGGCCTCGCCCAACGCGCCGCCGAAGATCCGGAAGTCGTGCGCGTACACGAAGACCGTACGGCCCTCGACCGTGCCCCAACCGGTGATCACACCGTCGGTGTACGGCCTCTTGCCCTCCAGACCGAACCCGCTCGCCCGATGCCGGCGCAGCTGCTCGACCTCCTTGAAGGAACCCTCGTCGAGCAGCAGCGCGATGCGCTCACGCGCGGTCAGCTTGCCCTTGGCGTGCTGCGCCTCGGTCGCCCGGTCACTGGGGCCGCGCCGCGCCTGCTCGCGCAGGGAATGCAGTTCGGCCACGCGCCCGTGGGCGTCCGTCGGCTCGCTCGGAGTCTGGTCCACAACGGTCATGTACCGACCTTACGAAGTGACGGGGCGAAAACCCTCCGTTGGTTCCGCACAGTCTCCGACGCGATCCGCTGTCCGGCCCGGACAGAACCGCCGGACGATGCGCGAACTCCACCAGGTGGAGCAGCCGCCCGTTATGGAGATCCTACAAATCACCCCAGCGGACGCGAAGAGGTTGAAATTTGAACGGAATAGGTCTAGCGTCATTGTCGTTGAAACTTAAACAAAGCTTCGACCCCGACTACCGAGGAGTGATCATGGGCATCTTCACCCGCCGCACCAGCGACCAGGACGTCACCGGCACCGCGGCCGTCACCACCCTGGACGTGGACCCCGCGCTCGCCGCCCTCACCGGTGACTACGCCATCGACCCCGCGCACAGCAGCATCGGCTTCACCGTCCGGCACGCCATGGTCACCAACGTCCGCGGCGCCTTCACCGACCATGAGGGTTTCCTGCACCTGGACGGCTCCGACCCGTCCCGCTCGACGGCCTCCATCGACGTGAAGACCGCCTCCGTGGACACCGGCATCGCCGACCGCGACGCCCACCTGCGCGGCGCCGACTTCTTCGACGCCGAGACCTTCCCGCTGATGAGCTTCCGCTCCACCGGCGCGGCCGCCCTCGGCGGGGACACGTACCGCATCACGGGCGACCTGACGATCAAGGACGTCACCCGCCCGCTCTCCATCGACCTGGAGTTCAACGGCTCCGCCACCGACGTCTACGGCAACCAGCGCGTCGGCTTCGAGGGCTCCGCCCAGATCCTGCGCTCCGACTGGGGCCTGACCTGGAACGCCGCACTGGAGGCCGGCGGCGTGATGGTCAGCGACAAGGTGAAGCTGACCTTCGACATCTCGGCCGTGAAGCAGGCCTGAGCCGGCCGCGGCGCCACCGGGGGCGGCCGGCTCAGAAGCCGCCCCCGCCGTCGAAGCCACCGCCGCCGCCGTCGAACCCACCCCCGCCGCCGTCGAACCCGCCGCCGAAGTCCGCCGGGTTGAAGTCGGCGCCCGACACGTCACCGCCGTCGAACCCGCCGCCCACTCCCCCGAAGTCGGAGGCGTACGCGGGTCCCGACATCATCGAACCGAGCATCGTGCCCACCAGCAGACCGGGCAGGATGCCACCGCCGAAGTAGCCGCCCGCCCAGGGGCCGTAGGCCGGGCCCGCGTCGTAGTAGGGCCGCCGCCCGTAGTCGGTGTCGACCGTGCGCACCGCCGGGTCCAGGCCGTCGCGCAGCCGCACGGCGTCCGCCGTGCAGACGGGGACGGTCCGGGCCGCTCCGCCCGCCGGGGCCCAGGTGGCGTCCTCCGTGCTCGGACCGTGGCGCGGGTCGAAGAAACAGGGCGCCCGCCGCTCCGGTACCGGCCGCCCCTGCCGGCGCGCGTCGAGGCGGGCCAAGGCGTAGCGGCCGTCCTCCAGTGCCTGGGTGACGCCCTGCACCTCCTCCGGGTACCGGACTTGGGCCATGATCTGCTTGGCCTTCTCGTACGAGTCCAGGGCCTGCCCGAAGTCCGCGCGCATCGCGTCGTCGGCACCGGGTTCACCGGGTCGGAAGTCGAGCCGGTCTAGTTCCTCGCCGAACGCGGTGATGTCTTCGTCCACGACCACGGCGAGCCGGGCGATCGCCTCGCGCCGTGTCTCTTCCTTCTTCTTGCGGTTGCGCCGGACCAGCGCGTAGGCGCCGGCGCCGCCGAGCACGGCGACCGCGCCGAGCGTGACCAGACCGCCGACCGGGGCGCCCTGGTCGGCTCCCGTGTCACCCCAGGAGGCCGGCGCCCTGCCCTTGGTCTGGGTGAGGGCCTGGTCCACGAAGTTGTTCAGTTCGGTGGCCGCGTCGACCGGCCCGCCCGCCTTCACCGCGTCGGTGAGGTTGCGTACGGCGACCCGCGGCATGACGGAGGCGTCGGCCCCGGCGTCGAAGCCGGTGCCGAGGCGGATCGCGTACAGCCCCGTGATGCCCGTCTGGGCGCGGACGGCGCTCAGCAGCCCCTGCGGCGGGAATTCGGCGGTGGCCGGGAGGACCGCGACGAAGACCGGCTTCCCGGCCTTCTCGATCTTCCGGGCCAGCGCGTCCGCCTGCGCCTTCGGCAGTTGGTCCGCGGTGCGGGGGTCGACGTAGACGGGGCCCTGCTTGAGGGCCCGCGCGACGGCCGCGGTCCCGGTGTCGGCGGACGCCTGCGGTGCGCCCACGAGGGCGAACGCGAACAGCCCCAGCAACAGACCGGACAATGCGCACATAAGCCTGGTCTTCATGTCTACGACGCTACCCGAACCGCCCCCCGCACGGGTGAACGGGACACCGGGCGTGCCCGGGGCCGCCGGGGCGACGCGCCTACTCGGCCGGTTCGACCCCCGCGCGCAGCAGACCGTAGGTGAAGGCGTCCTCCAGGGCCTGCCAGGAAGCCGCGATCACGTTCGGGGCGACGCCGACCGTGGACCATTCGCGGGCGCCGTCCGTCGTGGAGACCAGCACCCGGGTCGTGGACTCCGTGCCGTGCTTGCCCTCCAGGATGCGGACCTTGTAGTCCACCAGCTCGAACTTGGCCAGCTGCGGGTAGAACCGCTCCAGCGCCACCCGCAGCGCGCGGTCGAGCGCGTTGACGGGGCCGTTGCCCTCGGCCGTCGCCACGATCCGCTCGCCCTTGGCCCACAGCTTGACCGTGGCCTCGTTGGCGTGGGTGCCGTCGGGACGGTCCTCGACGATCGCCCGCCAGGACTCGACCCGGAAGTACTTGCGGGCCCGACCCTCCGCCTCGGCGCGCAGCAGCAGCTCGAAGGAGGCGTCGGCGGCCTCGTACGTGTAGCCCTGGAGCTCGCGCTCCTTGACCCGCTCCACGACCCGGGAGATCAGCGCGCGGTCTCCGCCGAGGTCGACGCCGAGCTCCTTGCCCTTGAGCTCGATGGAGGCGCGGCCGGCCATGTCGGAGACCAGCATCCGCATGGTGTTGCCGACCCGCTCGGGGTCGATGTGCTGGTAGAGGTCGGGGTCGACCTTGATGGCGGAGGCGTGCAGGCCCGCCTTGTGCGCGAAGGCGGAGACGCCCACGTACGGCTGGTGCGTGGACGGCGTCAGGTTGACGACCTCGGCGATGGCGTGCGAGATCCGGGTCATCTCGGCGAGCGCGCCGTCGGGCAGCACCCGGCGCCCGTACTTGATCTCCAGCGCGGCGACGACGGGGAACAGGTTGGCGTTGCCGACGCGCTCGCCGTAACCGTTCGCGGTGCACTGGACGTGGGTGGCGCCCGCGTCGACGGCGGCCAGCGTGTTGGCCACGGCGCAGCCGGTGTCGTCCTGGGCGTGGATGCCGAGGCGGGCACCGGTGTCGGCCAGGACGGTGGCGACGGTGGCGGTGATCTGGGCGGGCAGCATGCCGCCGTTGGTGTCGCACAGGATGACGACGTCCGCGCCGGCCTCGTACGCGGTCCGCACGACGGACTTCGCGTACTCGGGGTTGGCGCGGTAGCCGTCGAAGAAGTGCTCGCAGTCGACGAACACCCGGCGGCCTTCGGCGACCAGGTGGGAGACGGTGTCGCGGACCATCTCCAGGTTCTCGTCCAAGGTGGTGCGCAGCGCGAGTTCGACGTGCCGGTCGTGGGACTTCGCGACCAGGGTGATCACGGGCGCGCCGGACTCCAGCAGGGCGCGGACCTGGGGGTCCGCGGCGGCGGAGCCGCCGGCCCGGCGGGTGGCGCCGAAGGCGACGAGCTGCGCGTGCTTGAAGTCGATCTCGGCGCGGGCGCGGGCGAAGAACTCGGTGTCGCGGGGGTTGGCGCCGGGCCAGCCGCCCTCGATGAACCCCACCCCGAAGTCGTCCAGGTGCCGGGCGATCGTCAGCTTGTCCGCGACGGTGAGGTTGATGCCCTCACGCTGGGCACCGTCGCGCAGGGTGGTGTCGAAGACGTGGAAGCCGTCCGCGGGGCCCGTGCGCGGCCCGGTCGGCTCCGTAGCCTCTGTCGTCGTCATGCTGGTCTGACTCCTGTCGGATGAG
Source organism: Streptomyces sp. NPDC058279 (assembly GCF_042881255.1). NCBI lineage: Bacteria > Bacillati > Actinomycetota > Actinomycetes > Kitasatosporales > Streptomycetaceae > Streptomyces > Streptomyces sp. NPDC058279. Next base: position 4,418 of record NZ_JBHVYA010000009.1, read on the forward strand.
TGGTTCCGGAGACCGGGGATCCACTGCCCCCATCATCGCGCGCTGCCGGGCCCCGGCAGGAATGGGCCGGGAAACGAAAAAACCTCTCGCGGGTGCGAGAGGTCTGCGCGCGGGTCTGGGGCACGGCGGCCGCGTTCCCGTGGTTGTTCCACGGCTCAGCGGCCACTGCGGACCGGCGCGCTGCTGTCGATAATCATGAGCTGAGCAGGCACGTCCGCAGTGTGTCACAGGGGTCCACGCGCGCGGACCGACGTCTCACGATGCGAGCGGCTCGCGGCGCCGGCGGGCCGGGGCCGCGGGATCAGGCCCGCGGCGCCGCCAGCGTCTCGTCCACGAACTCCCGCACGTGGTCGAGGATGTCGGCGCGCCCTATCCCGGGCAGGCCGACGGCGACCTGGATGCTGAACCCGTCGAGCAGGGCCCGCATCCGGGCCGCGAAGCGGTCGGCGTCCACCGGTCGGAACTCCCCGCGCGAGATGCCCTCGGCGAGCAGCGCCACCAGGTCGCGGTGCCAGGCGCCCTCGATGGCGGCCTGCCGCTCGCGTTCGCGCGGCCCGGCGTTCTGCGACCGGTTCCAGACCTCCAGCCACAGGGTCCAGTGCGGGTCCCGGGCGCCGTCGGGGACGTAGAGGTCCACGTAGGCGGCCAGCCGTTCGCGCGCCGTGCCGCTGCGGGCGAGCAGGGCCCGCCGTTCGGTGCCGAGCGCGGCCTCGCTCCATTCCAGTGTCCGCAGCAGCAGTTCGTCCTTGCTGCCGAAGTAGTAGAGGAGATGGCCGCTGCTCATGCCGACCTGGCGGCCCAGGCCGGCCATGGTCAGACCGTCGAGGCCGCGTTCGGCGATCGTGGCCATGGCGGCGACGAGTACGTCCTCGCGCGGCGGGGCGTTCTTCCGCGCCGGTCGTACTCCACCCGCCACCATGGGCCTCTCCTCACATCGGGTCCGTCCTGGGGATCAGACCTTCGGCTGCTGCTGGGTGATGCAGTGGATACCGCCACCCCCGGCGAAAATCGTACGTGCGTCGACGAGGGTCACGGTCCGCCCGGGGAACAGACCGCGGAAGATTTCCGCCGCCTCCTCGTCGCGGGGGTCGTCGAAGGAGCACAGGACGACGCCGTCGTTGCACAGGTAGTGGTTGATGTACGAGTAGTCGACCCATTCGCCGTCCTCCTCCAGCACGGTCGGTGCCGGGATCTCGACGACCTCCAGGAGCCGGCCGCGGGCGTCGGTGGAGGCGCGCAGGAGGGCCGCGATGGCCTTGCAGCGCTCGTGGTCCGGGTGGGCCGGGTCGGGCTGGCTGTGGACCATGACCACGCCGGGGCGCGCGAAGGCGGCGACGATGTCCACGTGGCCCTGGGTGCCGTAGGTGCCGTAGTCGCCGGCCAGCCCGTACGGCAGCCAGATCGCCTTGGTGGTGCCGAGGTGGGCGTGGATCTCCTCCTCGACCTGCCGGCGGGTCCAGTCGGGGTTGCGGCCCTCGCCGAGCTGCACGGTGTCGGTGAGGAGCACAGTGCCCTCGCCGTCGACGTGGATGGCGCCGCCCTCGTTGACCAGCGGGGTGCTGTACGTCCGGGTGCCGACCAGGTCCGAGACGTGTCGGGCGATCTTCTCGTCGTGGTCCCAGCGGGCCCACTCCTGCGCGCCCCAGCCGTTGAACGTCCAGTCGACGGCGGCCAGCTCGCCCGCGTCGTTGGTGACGAAGGTGGGGCCGATGTCGCGCATCCAGGCGTCGTCGAGCTCCCGCTCCACCAGCTCGACGTCCTCGCCCACGATCGCGCGGGCGTTCTCCGCGTCACCGGGCGCGACGACGAGCGTCACGGGCTCGTAGGCGCGCACGGCGCGGGCGACGGCGCCCCACGCCTCGCGGGCCTCGGCGAGTTCCTGCTCGTTGGTGAAGGTGGGGTTGGGGCTGGGCCAGGCCATCCAGGTGCGCTCGTGGGGCGTCCACTCGGCAGGCATCCGGAATCCGTCGGCGGCGGGCTTGGTCATGGAGGGGTCCTTACGGCTGTCTGTTACAGGAAGTACAGGCGGTTGAGGGAGACCGAATCGGCGGCTTCGGAGCGCAGCGGGTCACCGTCGAGGGTGACGAGACCGCTGCGCGGGTCCACATCGACCGCGCCCACCCGGGAGTTGAGGAGGAGGTCGGCGGGACCGATGTCGCGCGTGCCGCGGACGGCCACCCGGCGCCTGCGCGTGGGCATCTGGTCAGAGCCGAGGGCGGCGGCCGCGGCGGAGACGAACGCGACGGAGATGTCGGCGGCGGTGGCCCCGTACGCGCCGAACTGCGGTCCGAGGACGAGTGGTTCGCAGGTGTCGGTGGCGGCGTTGGGGTCGCCGGTGACCCCGTACGCCGGGAAGCCGGACTTCAGGACGAGCTGCGGCTTGGCGCCGAAGAACTGCGGGCGCCACAGCACGATGTCGGCGAGCTTGCCGACCTCGATGGAGCCGATCTCGTGTGCCAGGCCGTGGGCGATGGCGGGGTTGATGGTCAGCTTGGCCATGTAGCGCAGGACGCGGGCGTTGTCGTCGCCCTCGCCGTCGCCGGCCAGCGGGCCCAGTTCGCCCTTCATCTTGGCGGCCATGGCGAAGGTGCGCCGGATGGTCTCGCCGGCGCGGCCCATGCCCTGGGCGTCGGAGGAGGTGATGCCGATGGCGCCCAGGTCGTGCAGGACGTCTTCGGCGCCCATCGTCCCGGCGCGGATGCGGTCGCGGGCCATCGCCGCGTCGCCCGGCAGGTCCGGCTTGAGGTCGTGGACGGAGACGATCATGCCGTAGTGCTCGGCGACCGCGTCCCGGCCGAAGGGCAGGGTCGGGTTGGTGGAGGAGCCGATGACGTTCGGCACGCCGGCCATCTTGAGCACGTTGGGGACGTGACCGCCGCCGCAGCCCTCGATGTGGAAGGCGTGGATGGTGCGGCCGTCCAGGACGCGCAGGGTGTCCTCGACGGAGAGGCATTCGTTGAGGCCGTCGCTGTGCAGGGCGACCTGTACGTCGTGCTCCTCGGCCACCCGCAGCGCGGTGTCCAGGGCGCGGGTGTGCGCGCCCATGTCCTCGTGGACCTTGAACCCGCTGGCGCCGCCCTCGGCCAGGGCCTCCACCAGGGGCGCGGCGTCCGAGGAGGAGCCGCGGGCGAGGAAGCCGATGTTCACGGGCCAGGCGTCGAAGGCGTTGAAGGCGTGCTTCAGCGCCCAGGGGGAGTTCACGCCCACGCCCCAGACCGGGCCGAACTCCTGGCCGATGACGGTGGTGACACCGGCGGCGAGCGACGCCTCCATGATCCGCGGCGAGAGCAGGTGGACATGGGTGTCCACGGCGCCGGCGGTGGCGATGAGGCCCTCGCCGGAGACGATCGAGGTGCCGGTGCCCACGACCACGTCCACGCCGTCGAGGGTGTCGGGGTTGCCGGCCCGGCCGATCGCGTGGATGCGGCCCTCGCGGATACCGATGGAGACCTTGCGGATGCCGAGGACGGCGTCGATGACCAGCACGTTGCTGATCACGACGTCACAGGTCTCGCGGACGGCGGCGGCCTTCAGGTGCAGGCCGTCGCGGGCGGTCTTGCCGAAGCCGGCCAGGAACTCGTCGCCCGGCTTCTGCGCGTCGTGCTCGACGCGGACGGTCAGGCCCGAGTCGCCGAGTCGGACCCGGTCGCCGGCGCGGGGACCGAAGACGGCGGCGTACTCGTGCGGGTCGATGTGCCGGCTCGCGCCCGGTGCGCAGTGGTCGCTGTGCTTGGTCTGCTTGCTCACGCCTGGTCTCCGTCCGTGGCCTCGTGCGTGGGGGCGTCCGCGGTCCCGTCCTGGGGGCCACCGGTGCCCAGGTAGCCGCACGCGGCGGCGCGGCGCAGGGCCTCCTCCTTGGCTCCGGGGGCGTCCAGCGGTCCGTCGACCAGCCCGGCGAAGCCGATGGCCACGCGCTCGCCGCCGATCGGGACCAGCCCGACCTCGGCCTCGCCGTGCGGGTCGAACCGTACGGAGGAGCCCGCGAGCACGCACAGCCGCATGCCGTACGCGGCGGCGCGGTCGAAGTCCAGACGCGGGTTGGCCTCGAAGAAGTGGAAGTGGGAGGTGACGCTCACCGGCACGGAGGCCGTGTTGCGCACCCGCAGGTGGACCACGGGCTCGGGCTGGGGCGCGCCCGGGCCGGGCACGACCGCGCCGGGCGCGTCATCGCCCAGACCCACGGCGCCGCGGATCGGCGAAGAGACGACCGCGAGCCGGGACCCGTCGTCGAAGACGGCCTCGACGTGCACCTCGGTGACCACGTCGGACACGCCGGGCAGTACGTCGTCGGGGCCCAGCACGCCGCGGGCCTCCTCGATGGCCTCGGCGAGCCGCTTGCCGTCGCGGGCCGCCTCGCAGACCGTGTCCGCGATGAGCGCGGTGGCCTCCGGGACGTTGAGCTTGAGGCCCCGGGCCCGCCGGGCCCTGGCCAGTTCCGCCGCGCCGCGCAGCAGCAGGCGGTCGCGCTCCGTAGGGGTCAGCCGCACGCCGATCCACCACCTTTTGAGTCGATGGGTTAGAGCATCACTCTAACTCTTCATTTCCCTGCAATGAAGCATTGACCTGGGACCAGCACTTAGGTCACATTGAATGTCGCTCAAACAAGCGCACCAAGCACAGCGCACTCACCCCCGCCCTGCCAAGGGAGCTCCCCCATGCCCATCGAACAGCGCGGAGTCGACACGATCCCGGAGGAGGAGCGGACGAGCGGTCCCCGTGACCTGATATCGATCCTGCTCGGCTCCAATCTCTGCCTCGGCGTGATCGTGTTCGGCTGGCTGCCCCCGTCCTTCGGACTGGGTCTGTGGCCCTCGCTCACGGCCATCGTGACCGGCACCCTCGTCGGCATCGCCTTCACCGCGCCGCTGGCGCTGGTCTCCCTGCGGACGGCCACCAACCTCTCCACCTCCAGCGGCGCCCAGTTCGGCGTCCGCGGTCGGCTCGTCGGCTCGGTCGTGGGCCTGCTGCTCGCCCTCGGCTACACCGCCCTGACCCTGTGGATCGGTGGCGACGTGATGGTCGGCACCCTGGCGCGGCTGGTGGGACTCCCGGACACCGGCGTCACGCACGCGGTCATGTACGGCGTACTGGCCGCCTTCACCGTCGTCGGAGCCGTCTTCGGCTACCGGCTGCTGCTGCGCATGAGCAAGGTGCTCTCCATCGGCATGGTGATCCTGCTGGCCATCGGCCTCTACGCCTACGCGCCCGACTTCACCACCGCCGCGCCGGCCGGAACCTCGTACCTGCTCGGCTCGTTCTGGCCGACCTGGCTGCTGGCCGCCGTCGCGGCCGGTCTGAGCGGTCCCGTCGCCTTCATCACCCTGCTCGGCGACTACACCCGTTACATCTCCCCGACCCGACACAGCTCCCGCAAGGTCTTCTGGGGCACCTGTCTGGGGCTCGCGATCGGCCTCCTGATCCCGCAGCTCTTCGGCACGTACACCGCGCTCGCCGCCAAGGCCGGCGCCGACTACGCCGGGCCGCTCGTCGCGGCCGCGCCCTTCTGGTACCTGGTCCCGCTGCTCGCGGCGGCCGCCGCCGGTTCGGTGGGCAACGCCGGGCTGATGCTCTACTCCATGGGCCTGGACCTGGACGCGATCGTGCCCAAGGCCACCCGGACCAAGGCCACCGTGATCGCCGCCGCCGTCGCCACCGCGTTCGTCTTCTTCGGCTCGTTCGAGTGGGACGTCCAGTCCGCGATGACCTCGTTCGTCCTGCTGCTGACCGCGATCGGCACCCCGTGGGCCGTCATCACCCTGATCGGCTACGTCCGCTGCCGCGGGCAGTACGACGCCGACGCGCTCCAGGTCTTCAACCGCCGCTCGGTGGGCGGGATCTACTGGTACCGGGCGGGCTGGAACGTCCAGGCCACCGCCGCCTGGGCGATCGGCGCGGGCGTCGGCCTGCTCGCCGTGACCACCCCGTTCTACGAGGGCCCGCTGCTGGCCCTGACCGGCGGGGTGGACTGCTCCTTCGTCCTCTCCGGCCTGGCGGGCGGCCTGGCGTACCTGGCCCTGACGTTCCGGACCGCCGGCGCGTCCGAGCCGGCCGGACTCGACGAGACGGCCGTGCCGGCTGCCGTCGGGGTCGCGGTCGCCGCCGACTGACACCGACCGACGCCGACCGAGTCGGCATATGGTGCGGGCCCCGGGGATTCCGCTCCCCGGGGCCCGCACCGTCGGTCGTCGCCGTCGCCGGCGACCCGTCCCGCCGTGCCCGTCAGCCGGCCCGGCAGTTGTGGTCGGTGGCCGCCTGGGTGGTCGCGGTGTCGAGCTGCTGGATCTGCGGCTGGAGCTGGATCAGGGCGTCCCTGCCCGTGGTGTCGCCCGGCAGGCCCTCGTAGGCCTTCTTGAGGTTCTCCGCGGCCGACTGGACGGCGTCCCGCTCGGCCGACTTCATGGTCTGGGTGTTCTCCTTGACGTTCTTCCAATCCGTCTGCACGGCGCCGTAGGCCTTCTGCATCTGGTCCTTCGTGGCCGTGGCCGGGTTCAGCGCCTTGAGGGCGGCATTGTCCGACTTCAGCTGGTTCAGGTTGGTACACAGCTCGGCTCCGGCCTTCGATGCCTTTTCCTGCGGGGTCTCGTCATTGCTGGAGCAGGCCGCGCCGCCCAGCGCCACGGCCGCGCAGAGCAGGCCGGAGACAACGAACCGCTTCATGGGATCCGCCTTTCCGCCGGCGCGAGCCGCGCCGGCGCACGAGGGGTCCACCCCGGTGGGGGGCGTACCGGGCCGCCCGGGCCGGTGTCCGGCGCCTAACCGGCGGCGCGATCAAAGTCGCACGTCGGTATGCCCGCCGCATCCGCGTACGGGCGCGTCCCGCACCCGCACGAGGCCACCGCCGGGGCCGCACCGCCCGGCGGCCAACGGCCCGCGAGGCCGCGGCGTTCCCGAAGCGCTTCGCCGTGGACGGGATCGGGATGAGCCGTTCGGGTGGGACGCGGAGGCCCGCCCGCACGGGCCCACGCGCCGTCGGCGGAAGCGGACCCCGAACGCACGACGAGGCCCCGGCCTCCCGGCCGGGACCTCGTCGTGGCGGACGCGCGCTAGCCGAGCGGGTGCATCCAGCCGTGGGTGTCGGCGGTGTGGCCGGTCTGGAGGTCCAGCAGCGCCTTGCGGAGCCTCATGGTGACCTCGCCGGGCTCGCCGGTGCCCTGCGTCCAGTTGGCGCGCTCCGACTTGACCGAGCCGACCGGGGTGATCACGGCGGCGGTGCCGCAGGCGAAGACCTCGGTCAGGGTGCCGTTCTCGTTGTCGCGCTTCCAGTCCTCGGTGCTGATCCGACCCTCCTCGGCGGTGTAGCCGAGGTCGCGGGCGATGGTGAGGAGGGAGTCACGGGTGATGCCCGGGAGGAGCGAACCGGTGAGCTCGGGGGTGACGATGCGGTCGCCGTACACGAAGTACAGGTTCATGCCGCCCATTTCCTCGATCCAGCGGTGCTCGACGGCGTCGAGCCACACGACCTGGTCACAGCCGTGCGAGGCCGCCTGGGCCTGGGCCACGAGGGAGGCCGCGTAGTTGCCGCCGGTCTTGGCCGCGCCCGTACCGCCCTTGACGGCGCGGACGTACTCCTCCGAGAGCCACACGGAGACGGGCTTGACACCACCGGGGAAGTACGCGCCGGCCGGCGAGGCGATGACCATGAACAGGAACTCGTTGGCCGGGCGGACACCGAGACCGACCTCGGACGCGAACATGAACGGCCGCAGGTACAGCGACGCCTCGCCGGAATCCGGCACCCAGGCGCGGTCCTGTGCGATCAGCGCGTCACAGGCGGCGATGAACAGGTCGGCGGGGAGCTCGGGCATCGCCATGCGGCGCGCGGAGGTCCGGAAGCGCTCGGCGTTGGCCTCGGGGCGGAACGTGGCGACGGTGCCATCGGGCTGCCGGTACGCCTTGAGTCCCTCGAAGATGGTCTGCGCGTAGTGCAGGGTCATGTTCGCCGGGTCGATCGACAACGGCGCGTACGGGACCAGCTCGGCGTCGTGCCAGCCGCGACCCTCGGTCCACTTGATCGTCACCATGTGATCGGTGAAGTGGCGGCCGAACCCGGGGCTGGCCAGGATCGCCTCGCGCTCCGCGTCGGACAGGGGGTTCGAGGAGGGCTTCAGCTCGATGGTGGGCGTCGTCATGAGTGCTTGTCCTTCACCGGTTGTGTATGGCGGACCGCGCTCACGCCTACCAGGACGTCCGAGCTTCCCCGTATTCCGCGGCCTCGCGTTCGATTATCGCGCGCGAGGTGGTCTCGGAGAAACGGGGTGATGCGGCCCAGGGGAGATGGTGGCACCCGGGGCCGCGCAGGAGAAGCCGCCGGGTGCGGTGTTCGCGACCCGGCGGCTTCCTGGGTGTGGAGCTCTGCCGGGTCAGCCGGCTACGCGCGCGGCGAGGGCTTCGCCGATCGCGTCGGTGGAGCGGAAGGTCCCGTCCCGCTCGGCGAGGTCGGCGGAGACCGCTTCCTCGATGCGGACCGCCTGGGCCTCGTAGCCCAGGTGGCGCAGCAGGAGGGCGACCGAGAGGATCGTCGCGGTCGGGTCGGCCTTGCCGGTGCCGGCGATGTCCGGGGCCGAGCCGTGGACGGGCTCGAACATGGACGGGAAGGCGCCGGTCGGGTTGATGTTCCCGGAGGCGGCCAGGCCGATTCCGCCGGTCACGGCCGCGGCCAGGTCGGTGAGGATGTCACCGAAGAGGTTGTCCGTGACGATGACGTCGAAGCGCTCGGGCTGCGTGACGAAGAAGATCGTCGCGGCGTCGACGTGCAGGTAGTCGGTGGTGACTTCGGGGTACTCCCGGCCGACCGCGTCGAAGATGTTCTTCCACAGGTGGCCCGCGTACACGAGGACGTTGTTCTTGTGGACCAGCGTCAGCTTCTTGCGGGGGCGGGCGTCGGCCCGCTCGTACGCGTCACGGACGACGCGCTCCACACCGTACGCGGTGTTGACGCTGACCTCGGTGGCCACCTCGGCCCGGGTCCCCGTACGCAGGCTGCCGCCGTTGCCGGTGTACGGACCCTCGGTGCCCTCGCGGACCACCACGAAGTCGATCTCCGGACGGCCGGCCAGCGGCGTGGCCGTGTTGGGGAAGAGCTTCGAGGGGCGCAGGTTGATGAAGTGGTCGAAGGCGAAGCGGAGCTTCAGCAGCAGACCGCGCTCCAGGACGCCCGAGGGTACGGAGGGGTCGCCGATGGCGCCCAGCAGGATCGCGTCGTGGTGCTTGAGGGATTCGAGCTCCGCGTCCGGTAGAGTCTCACCGGTGCGGTGCCAGCGCTGGGCGCCGAGGTCGTATTCCTTGGTCTCCAGCTTCACATCCTGGGGCAGGACCGCGGTAAGGACCTTGAGGCCCTGAGCCACGACTTCCTGGCCGATGCCATCACCGGGGATCACTGCGAGATTGATGCTGGTCGACATGTCGGAACCGTACCCCCTGTCCCAGCCCTCAGACATCTTCCGTCCACCATGTGGACGTGCGTGAACGGGGAAACGTGCCGGCTCGCGTCCGGGGTCGCGGCCCGGGCGGGGCTGGGAGGGCAGGGGCGTCCGGGTGCCTCCGGGTGGCTCAGTGGCCCGTGGAGCCGCCGTTGTCGCGGCGGTCCAGCGCCCGCTGGAGGGCGGCGGCCGCGTTCTTGCGGTCGGCGTCGGCGGTGGAGGAGTGACGGACGCGGCGGGTCGCGGTGGTGGTGGTCATGGTGATCGACTCCTTGAGATCACGGCGTGGCGGGGCCACGGATGAGGGGTTCCTTCAAGGCGCCGGAAGAGGCGGGGAGCGGTGCGCCGCAGGGATTGCCTGCCAAGGGGCGCGCGCTCTCGACCGCCATTCGCCGGATCGGCGAGACGTTCGGCTCCTACAAAGCTAGGGCAGGTCCCGCTGTCTGTCTCCGCAATTACTCGGACTTCCTAGTATCTGAGACGGGAATGACTCGAACGGAGCGCCCCCGTGACCCCGGTGCGGTTCCTTTTTCAACCTGCCTCGGAGCGAAGTTCCCTGATCAGAGCCCTTACGGCGAGAGTGGACGCCGATTCCGGTGTGGTGACGTACCCCACCTGCCTCACCGGCCTCCCGGGCCCCAGATCGGCGATCTCGACGGTTTCCCCCGCCTCCCGCAGGGACAGCTCGGGCAGGATCGCCATCCCGAGCCCCCGACCGACCATGGTCAGCACCATGCCGTCGTCCTCCGCCTTGACGGTGGCCCGCGGGATCCAGTCCTGCGCCTGCCACCAGGCCCGGGTGTAGGAGCCGCAATTCTCGTCCCAGTCCAGCAGGGGCAGCGCCCTGGGGTCCGGGTGTCCCACCGGGTGGACCAGTGCGTACGCCTCCTCGGTGATGACCCCGCCGAGCAGGCCGGCCGGCAGGCCCGCCGGGCCGCCGAGGGTGGCGATGCCCAGGTCGGCCCGGCCGGCCAGGACCTCCCCGGCGGTGCCGGCGCCGAGTTCGCGCACCACCCGGACCTCGGGGCGCAGCCCCGGGTGGCGGGCGGTGAGGCGCTCCAGGGCGGCCGGCAGCAGGTGCAGGGCCGCGCTGCGGAACGCCGCGACGCGCAGCACCCCTTCCACCGCCTCGGCCGGGGACCGGCCGGCGGACCGGGCTTCGGCGCCCATGACCTCGTAGAGGCGCAGGATGCGGCGGGCCAGGGCGACGGCCCGCTCGCCCGCCGGGGTGGGCGTCGCCCCGGCGCGCCCGCGGTCGAAGAGCACCGCGCCGATCTTGGTCTCCGTGCCGCGCACGGCGTGCGAGACGGCCGACTGGCCGATGCCGAGCGCGGCGCCGGCGGCGGAGAAGCCGCCGCTCTCGGCGACGGCGACCAGGATGCGCAGTTCCTGCGGAGCGAGCTCGGCCACGCGTGCTCTCACCTCGTTCTATGAGCGGGATTCATGGGTGTGCGGCTTCCATGAGCCCAACCCCCTGACCGGGTCCGGGATTCCTTCCTACGGTCACTGCCATGACCACGCAGAGCGGCTACGCCGTCCACCAGATCGCCCGCCCCACCGGCTTCCCCACCGCCGCCGACTTCGCCCAGGTGCGCACCCCGGTCCCCTCGCCCGCTCCCGGGACCGCCTTGGTCCACAACCTCCTGCTCTCCGTGGACCCGTACCACCGCGGGTTGATGGACGGCGGCGAGGGCGGCTTCGAGCTGCACACCCCGTTGGAGGGGCGCGCGGTCGGCCGGGTGATCGCCTCCCGTGACCCCGGCCTGGCCGAGGGCGACCTCGTCTTCCACCGGCGGGGCTGGCGCACCCACGCGCTGGTCACCTCGGGCGCGGACGGCACCCGCACGCTGCGGAACCACGCGGGCGTCCCCCTGGAGGCGTACCTCTCGATCCTCGGCGGCACCGGCCTGACCGCGTACGCCGCCCTCACCCGGACGGCGGCCCTGCGCGAGGGCGAGGACCTCTTCGTCTCCGCCGCCGCCGGCGGGGTGGGCACGGCGACCGGGCACATGGCCCGACTGCTCGGCGCCCGCCGGATCATCGGCAGCGCGGGCTCGGCGGCCAAGGTCGCCCACCTGACCGGCGAGCTGGGCTTCGACGCCGCCTTCGACTACCACGACGGGCCGGTCGGCGAGCAGTTGGCACAGGCGGCGCCGGGCGGTATCGACGTGTACGTGGACAACGTCGGCGGGGACCACCTGGCGGGCGCGATCGACGTGCTGCGCGAGTTCGGGCGGATCGCCTGGGTCGGCGCGATCTCGATGTACAACGGCGACCGCTCCCCCGCCGCGCCCCGCAACCTGTTCGAGGTCGTGCACAAGTCCCTGCGGCTGGAAGGGGTATTGGTTCGCCATCACACCAATCTCCAGGACGAGCTGGAGGAGTTCCTGGTCCCGCACCTGCGCAGTGGGCGGATCGGTACGGATACCACCGTTGTGCAGGGATTCGAGCACACGGTGGACGCCTTCCTGGGCATGTTGCGCGGGGACAATCTGGGCAAGATGCTCGTTCGTCTCGACGCCTGATTCCGGCCACCCGGAAGTTCACCGACTTCTTACCGCACGGATGTAGACCTTTGACCCGGCGCCCGCCACTCTTTCGGTCAATGTGCCGACGAGGCACTTGAGTTGGAGGGGAGTAGCCAGTGACACCGATCAGCCGCAGAGGTTTCGTGGGTATCGGCGCCGGGCTGGTGGCGGGGGCCGCCCTGCCCGCGGTCACACCGACGACGGCCGCCGCGGCCGCCGCGACCGGCACCATCGCCGATGTGAAACACGTGGTCGTCCTCATGCAGGAGAACCGCAGCTTCGACCACTACTTCGGCCGGCTGAAGGGTGTCCGCGGCTTCGGCGACCGCGCGGCGGGCAACATCCCGGGCGGCTGGGGCACGTTCAACCAGTACAACTGGGGCGGGCGCCAGTACCCGTGGAAGCTGAGCGCCACCCCGGCCGCCGGCGGCGTGGACGGCGAGACCCTCGCCCAGTGCGACGGCGACCTCCCGCACAGTTGGTCCTCGCAGCACGCCGCCTGGAACAAGGGCCGGATGGACAACTGGGTCACCGGCGTCGGCAACACCCGCACCCTCGGCTACCTCGACCGGGGCGACATCCCGTTCCACTACGGGCTCGCCGACAACTACACGATCTGCGACGCCTACTTCTGCTCCACCCTCAGCGCGACCGGCCCCAACCGCACGTTCCTGTGGAGCGGCAAGGTCGACGCGGGCAGCAAGGACGGCGGCGACGAGTCCGGGCTGACCTGGGAGACGTACGCCGAGGCCCTCCAGCGGGCCGGGATGAGCTGGAAGGTGTACCAGAACGCCCAGGACAACTACGGCGACAACGGCCTGGCCTACTTCAAGAAGTTCACGGACGCCGCCCCCGGCAACCCGCTGTGGGACCGGGGCATGGGTTCGGTGCCCAAGGTCACCGGCTCCACCCCGGACGACATCGCCGCCGCCATCCGCGCCGACGTGATCGCCGGCACCCTCCCCCAGGTGTCCTGGGTCGTGGCGAGCGAGGCGTTCTCGGAACACCCCTACGCGCCTCCCGGCGACGGCGCGCACTTCGTCGACCTGGTCTACCGGGCGCTCGCCGCGAACCCGGAAGTCTTCGACTCCACGGTCCTCTTCCTCAACTACGACGAGAACGACGGCTTCTTCGACCACGTCGCGCCGCCGGTCGCGCCGCCCGGCACCCCCGGGGAGTACATCGACGACACCCCGATCGGCCTCGGCTTCCGGGTGCCGATGATCGTGATGTCCCCGTGGACCCGGGGCGGCTGGGTCAGCTCCGAGGTCTTCGACCACACCTCCGTCCTGCGCTTCATGGAGACGTGGACCTCGGCCCTGGGCACCCCGGCGACCTGTCCCAACATCAGCGCGTGGCGCCGCAGGGTGACGGGTGACCTGACCGGCGTCTTCGACTTCGCCCGCCCCGTCTACGGCGTCCCCGCCGGGCTCCCCTCGACGGCGAAGGTCATCGGGCAGTCGACCTGCGGCCCGCTGCCCAACCCGGCTCCGCAGGACAACGCCCTCCCGGCGCAGGAGGCCGGAACCCGCCCCGCGCGGGCCCTTCCGTACCAGGTGAACGGCAACCTCGACCGCTTCGAGTTCGGGGCGGCGGGCAAGATCCTGGCCTGGTTCTCGATGACGAACCAGGGCGCGCAGGCCAAGCGGGCGGCGCACTTCTCGATCCACCCGCACCAGTACCGGGACACGGCCGCCTGGCAGTACACGGTCGACGCCGGCTCAACCGCGACGGACTACTTCAACATCGGGCTGGGCAGCGGCTCCGGCAAGTACGACATCTCCATGTACGGCCCCAACCGCTTCCTGCGGCGTTTCATCGGTGACGCGTCGAAGGCGGGGAAGTCGGTCGAGGTCGCGGCCCGCTACGCCGTGGAGCCGGGCACGGGCAAGACGGCGCTCTACTTCAAGATGACCAACACCTCGGCCGCGCCGGTCACCTTCACGATCCGCTCGAACGCCTACCGCACCGACGGCCCGTGGACGTACACCGTCCCGGCGAACTCCTCCCGCGAGGACTACTTCAACGCCGTCGCGTACAACAACGGCTGGTACGACTTCACGATCCTGGCGGACTGCGACGGCACCTGGTCGCGCCGCTACACGGGCCACATCGAAACGGGCACGCCGAGCATCTCGGGCTCGTAGTGCGGGTGGCGTGACCGGAAAGGCCCACCGCCCCGGCGCCCTCCTCCTCGGGGAGCCGCTCGGGTCCGGCAGGCCCCAGGACGCCGATCGGACCGGGGAGTGGGCGCCGGCCCCGACCCGCGTAGAGGGCCGCCCCGGCCGGCGACGCCGAGAGCGTCCCGAGGACGTAGGGCCGGCCCCGGTGGGTCACCCGGCGACGGTACCAAGGCGCCGGGGGACGCCGGGAAAGGCCGGAAACGCGCGGAGGCCGCGGTACCGGTCGGGGCCGCCGCGCGATCGGTGATCGCCCGACGGGCGCCGTCGGGGGCCGGCCGGGCGGGGGGCGTGGTCCACCGCGGACCCCCCGGTCCCGCGCAGGTCGTCCACGAGGACGCGCCCCGGGCGCGGCCGGTGGTCCAGTCGCGCACGGCGAGCCGGGCGGGCGCGGCCGTCCGGGCCACGGGCCGCGCCGGTGCCCCCACCGGGCACCCGCCGCAACACCCGTCCCACCGGGGGCATCCGCGGGAATCGGCCGACGTGCGCCCGACACAAACCCGCCCTGTCCGTACACATCGGACAGCGGGTGGCACCAGGACCCTGGCGGCGACCGGCCCTCGGCGTGAAGATCTGCGCATGTCGCCTGAGACCCAGCACTGGACCCCCACCCACGGCCAGCCCTACCGGCCCGTCGCCTACCGCCCGGCGCGCATGCCGAGCGGTGAATCCCTGGCGCGCGCCGCCGAGTTGCGGGCGAGGATGGACGAGCGGCGGACCGTGCGCCACTTCTCCACCGACCCGGTACCCGAGCAGGTCGTGCGGGACGCCATCGCCTGCGCGGCCACCGCCCCCTCCGGCGCGCACCAGCAGCCGTGGACCTTCGTCCTGGTCAGGGACCCTGACATCCGGCAACAGATTCGTGCCGCGGCGGAGCAGGAGGAGCAGATCTCCTACGACGGCCGCCTCGGCGACGAGTGGCTCGCCGCGCTGCGCCCGATCGGCACGGACGCCGTCAAGACCCACCTGACCGACGCGCCCGCCCTGATCGTGGTCTTCCAACAGCGCTACTGGCTCGGCCCGGACGGCACGAAGCGCAAGCACTACTACGTCGACGAGTCGGTCGGCATCGCGGTCGGCATGCTGCTGTCCGCGCTCCACCTCAGCGGTCTGGCCGCGCTCGTCCACACACCGAGCCCGATGCGCTTCCTGAGCCACGTCCTGAACCGCCCCGAGAACGAGAAGGCGTTCGCCGTCGTCCCGGTGGGCTACCCCTCGGACGACTGCGAGGTCCCCGACCTCCTCCGCAAGTCCCTGGACCAGGTCCTGGTCGAGGTCTGACCGCCCGCCTCGACCGGCGGCGCCCCGAGCCCGGTCCGCGGTTCCTACGGGGCGGCCTCGTGGATGCGGGTCAGCAGGGCCAGCAGGGTGCGGCGTTCCGCCGGTTCCAGGGGGGCGAGGAACTCCGCGTTGGCCGCCTGTGCGAGGGCTCCGCAGCGGGCCAGGGTGTCGGCGCCCGCGGGGGTGAGGCGGACGGCGTTCTTGCGGCGGTCGACGGGGTCCGGGGTGCGCAGGACGAGGTCGGAGTCCTGGAGGTGGTTGAGCAGACCGACCAGGTCCTTGGGGTCGATGGCCAGTCGGCGGCCCAAGTCGGCCTGGGCCAGCGGGCCGTACTCGTCCGTCGCCGCCAGGACCGCGTAGTGGGCGAGCTTGAGCCCCTCGGCGGCGAGCGCCTCGGCGACCAGGGCACGCCCGCGCGCCGCCACGCGGCCGGCGAGCCAGCTCGGCAGGGCCTGGATGTGGGCGAGCGCTGAGGTCATGGTCCCAGCCTATCCGAAAACCGTTGGACATCCCCACGACTTTCGTTATCGTTGGGGAACCCAATGAATCGGATCGAGGAGGTCCCGTGCGGCGCGTTCGGTATGAGGTCAACGGCGGCCCTGAGGTGTTGTTCTGCGAGGAGTCGGTCCTCCCCCGCCCCGCCGCCGGCGAGCTGCTGGTCCGCGTGGAGGCGATCGGCGTCACCCTGCCCACCGTCCGGAAGGTCCGCGAGGGCAGCGAGCCGATGCCGCTGGGCGGCGAGGTCGCCGGCGCCGTGCAGGCCCTGGGCCCCGACGTCGCCGGGTTCGCCGTCGGCGACCGGGTGACCGGGCTCTGCTTCACCGACGCCTACGCGGAGTTCGCCGTGGTACCCGCCGCCCTCGCCTCCCGCGTCCCCGACGACGCGAGCGCGGTCGAGGCGGTCGCCCTGGTGCGCAGCGGCGTGGTGGCGGGCGGGGCGTACGAGGCGGCGAGCCCCGAACCCGGCGGGTCGGTCCTGGTGACGGCGGCGGCCGGCGCCGTCGGGGGCCTCGCGCTCCAGTACGCCAAGGCCCGGGGCGCCGGGCGCGTCGTCGCCGCCGTCGGCGATCCCGCGAAGGCGGACTTCGTGCGCGCCCTCGGCGCCGACGACGTCGTCCTGTACGGGGACACCGCCTGGGGAGACCCGTACGACATCGTGCTCGACGGTGTCGGCGGCGAGTTGCTCTCCCCCGCCGTACGCGCCCTCGCGCCCGGTGGCCGGCTGGTCGCCTACGGCTCCGGCGGCGGCACGGTGGAGGCGTACGAGCTGCTGGTCCGCGGCGCGTCGGTGATCGGCTTCCAGATGCGGATGCTCGCCTTCGGCAAGCCCGCGCTCTACGCCCGTCGGCTGCGCGAGGTGTGGGAGATGCGGGACGCCGGCGCCCTGCGCGCGTCCGTGCACGAGGAGATCCCGCTGGCCGAGGCGGCCCGGGCGCACGCGCTGATCGAGGACCGGCGCAACCTCGGCAAGGTCGTCCTGGTGCCGTGACGTCCCGAGGCCGTGCGTGGGATGGAGACCGCCCCCGCTCCGGGCTTGGGGGTACCGGAACGGGGGCGGGGTTCAGCGGGGGCGGGCACCCCGTGAAGGGGGCCGCCCCGTGGAGCGGGTCAGCCCATGTGGGGGTACGTGTAGTCCGTCGGCGGGACCAGCGTCTCCTTGATGGAGCGGGTCGAGGTCCAGCGCATCAGGTTCGACGCCGCGCCCGCCTTGTCGTTCGTACCCGAGGCACGGCCGCCGCCGAAGGGCTGCTGGCCGACGACGGCGCCGGTCGACTTGTCGTTGATGTAGAAGTTGCCCGCCGCGAAGCGGAGCTTGGCCATCGCGTCGGCCACCGCGTAGCGGTCCTGGGCGATGACGGAGCCGGTCAGGGCGTATGCCGACACCGACTCCATCTGCTCCAGCATCGCGTCGAACCGCTCGTCCTCGTAGACGTGGACGGCCAGGATCGGGCCGAAGTACTCGGTCGTGAAGACCTCGTTCTCCGGGTCCGTGCACGCGATGACGGTCGGGCGGACGAAGTAGCCCTCCGAGTCGTCGTAGGTGCCGCCCGCGACGATCGTGCAGGTCGGGTCGGCCTTGGCGCGGTCGATCGCGGCCTTGTTCTTGGCGAACGAACGCTCGTCGATGACGGCGCCGATGAAGTTGGTCAGGTCGCGGACGTCACCCATGGTGATGCCGTCGACCTCGGCCGCGAACGCCTCCTTGAAGCCGTCGTTCCAGATCGACGCCGGGATGTAGGCGCGGGAGGACGCCGAGCACTTCTGGCCCTGGAACTCGAAGGAGCCGCGGGTCAGGGCGGTCTTGAGGATGTCGCGGTCCGCGGACGGGTGCGCGACGACGAAGTCCTTGCCGCCGGTCTCGCCGACCAGACGCGGGTAGGACCGGTACTTCTCGATGTTGTTGCCGACCGTCTTCCACAGGTACTGGAAGGTCTTGGTCGAGCCGGTGAAGTGGATGCCGGCCAGCTCGGGGTGGTTCAGGGCCACCTCGGAGACGGCGATGCCGTCGCCCGTCACCAGGTTGATGACGCCCTTGGGCAGACCGGCCGCCTCCAGGAGCTCCATCAGCAGGACCGCGGAGTGCGTCTGCGTCGGGGACGGCTTCCACACCACCACGTTGCCCATCAGGGCCGGGGCGGTCGGCAGGTTGCCGGCGATGGCCGTGAAGTTGAAGGGGGTGATCGCGTAGACGAAGCCTTCGAGCGGCCGGTGGTCGCTGCGGTTCCACACGCCGGCGCTGTTCGCGCCCGGCTGCTCCGCGATGATCTGGCGGGCGAAGTGGACGTTGAAGCGCCAGAAGTCGACGAGCTCGCAGGGGGTGTCGATCTCGGCCTGCTGGGCGGTCTTCGACTGGCCGAGCATGGTGGAGGCGGCCAGCTTCTCCCGCCAGGGGCCGGCCAGCAGGTCGGCGGCGCGCAGGATGATCGCGGCGCGGTCGTCGAAGGACATGGCGCGCCAGGCCGGGGCGGCGGCCAGGGCGGCGTCGACGGCCTCGCGGGCATCGTCCTCGGTGGCGTTGGCGTAGGTACCGAGCACCGACTTGTGGTCGTGCGGCTGCACCACGTCGAAGCGCTCGCCGCCGCCCATCCGCTTGACGCCGTTGATGGTCATCGGAAGGTCGATCGGGTTCTCGGACAGCTGCTTGAGCTGGATTTCGAGACGTGCGCGCTCCGGGCTGCCGGGGGCGTACGAGTGGACCGGCTCGTTGACCGGCGCGGGGACCTGGGTCACAGCATCCATGGGGCTGGTAACTCCTTGAGCTAGTTCTGGACCTAGTTCTTGGTGATCATCGAGCGGAGGAAGAAGAGGAGGTTGGCCGGCTTCTCCGCCAGGCGGCGCATGAAGTAGCCGTACCAGTCCGTCCCGTAGGCGGTGTAGACGCGCATCCGGTGACCCTCGGCGGCCAGCCGCAGGTGCTCTTCGCCGCGGATGCCGTACAGCATCTGGAACTCGTACTCGTCCAGTTTGCGCCCGGCCGCCCGCGCGAGCTCCTGTGCGATGGCGATCAGCCGCGGGTCGTGGGAACCGATCATCGGGTATCCCTCGCCCTCCATCAGGATCTTCATGATCCGGACGTACGCCTTGTCGATCTCGGCCTTGTCCTGGTAGGCGACCTCGGCGGGCTCCTTGTAGGCGCCCTTCACGATCCGCACGCGGCTGCCGGCGGCGGCCAGCCGGCGGGCGTCGGCCTCGGTGCGGAAGAGGTACGCCTGGATGACGCAGCCGGTCTGCGGGAAGTCCCGGCGCAGTTCCTCGTGGATGGCGAACATCGAGTCGAGGGTGGTGTGGTCCTCGGCGTCCAGGGTGACGGTGGTGCCGATCGCGGCGGCGGCCTCGACGACGGGGCGGACGTTGGCGAGGGCCAGCTCGTGGCCGCCCTCCAGCGCCTGGCCGAACATGGACAGCTTGACCGACATCTCGGCCTTGTCGCCCAGACCCAGGGCGGCGAGGCGCTCGATCAGCTCCAGGTAGGCGTCCCGCGCGGCGTGGGACTGCTCCACGGTGGTGATGTCCTCGCCGACGACGTCGAGGGTGACTTCGAGGCCCTTGCGCGTGAGGTCCCGGACGATCGGGATGACCTGGTCGACCGTCTCACCGGGGATGAACCGGTTCACCACGGGCTTGGTCACGGGAGCGGCAGAGACGATTCGGCGCATCTTGTCGCTGCGCGACGCGGCGAGGATCGCGGGACCCAGCACGGGGCACCTCCAACGGGTGGCAGAAGCGGACATACGATCCGTCGCCGGATGGGCGGAGGACGTAGGAAAAACGCAAGTAAAACCACCGTGAAACCTAAGGATCTCCACGATCCTCTGCCATCGACAGCTGTCACGCATCCGTGGCGGCTATCTCATACATATGTCTGACGACGGGGCGCGCGGGTGGGAGAATGTGCGGGTGAAGGGCGATTACCAGGACTTGGTGGACGAGATCTCGGCGTTGGTCGGCGCCCCGGCGACGCTGGAGAACCGGGACTTCCGCCTCATCGCCTTCGGCGCGCACGACAGCGATGACGACCTCGCCATGGACCCGGTACGGACCCGGTCGATCCTCACCCGGCAGTCGACGGCGGCGGTCCGCGCCTGGTTCGAGGCGTTCGGCATCGCCCGCGCCACCGGACCGGTACGCATCCCCGCGGCCCCGGACGCCGGGGTCCTGCGGGGCCGGATCTGTCTCCCCGTTCGTTACCGGGGCATCGTGCAGGGCTACGTGTGGCTGCTGGACCCGGAACCCGGGTCCGGCGCGGGACCCGGCCCGGCGGCGCTGGCCTCCGCCATGGAGGTCGCCGAACGGATCGGGGTCCTCCTCGCGCAGGAGGCCAGGGCGGGGGCGGATCTCTCGCGGGAGTTCCGCGCCGCGCTCACCGCCGGTCGGGGTTGGGAGCGGGACATGGCGGAGTCCGCGCTGCGCACCGCCCTGGGCCCGGACGGCGACGGCCTGCACGCCGTGGTCTGCCTGACCCCCTGGGCCGGGGAGGCGCCGGGCTCGGTGCCGGGCGCGGCGGCGGTGTGCGTGGCACCCTGCCCGGGGTCGCCCGGCGCCGGGCCCGAGCGCGGGCTGGCCCTGCTGGTCAGGCTCCGTTCGGCGGATGTCCTCACCCCGGCCGAGACGGTGGCGGCCCGGCTCCTGCCCCGGGACGCCGCCCCGGGTACGGCCCGGCCGCCGGCCCCGCCCGTCGCAACCGGGTCCGCGGTCCCCGCGCCTGCCGGGCGGGTGACGGCCGGGATCGCCGAGCCGCGGCGCGGGCCGGCGGGGCTCGCCGACGCCTGGCAGCAGGCGTGGGCGGCGGCCCGCGCGGCGACCGCCCGACCCGCGCTCGGCACGGTGGCGCGGTGGTCGGCGATCGGCCCGTACCGGATGCTGGCCGCGCTGGCGACGGCCCCCGTCGACGATCCGGCGACCCGGACCCTGCTCGGCCCGGCCCACCGGGAGTTGGCCCGCACCGCCGAGGTGTTCCTGGACTGCGCGGGCCAGGCGGGCCGGGCGGCGGCCGCCCTCGGCATCCACCGGCAGACCTTGTACTACCGGTTGGGCAGGGTGGAGCAGTTGACGGGTCTCGACCTGGACGAGGGCGAGGACCGGCTGCTGCTCCACATGGCCCTCAAGACGGCCCGCCTGGTCTGACGGCCCGCCCGCTCAGGCGCCCTTCGCCGCGAACGGCCCGCCCGCACCGAAGGCCCGCTCCGCGAACCTCTCCCCGATCCGGCGGTGACCGGCGGCGTTGGGGTGCAGCCCGTCCGGCAGCGGCGATCCGGCCAGGTCGGGCTCCCCGTAGAGCTCGCGGCCGTCCAGGTAGTACAGGTGCGGGTCCTCGGTCGCGCGCGACGCGGTGATCCTTGCCAGCTCCTCCCTGATGACGGCCAACGTCAGCTTCCCGGCCGCCCGTTCCGCCGGGTCGCCCGTCGCGCGGAACCGCAGCGTCCCGCCGTCGAACTCCGGCGCGAGGGGCCCGGGCGTGTCCTCCTGGATCGGGCACAGGATCGGGGAGACGACCAGCAACGGCGCGCTCGGATGCCCCTCGCGCAGGGTGTCGAGGAAGCCGTGGACCGCCGGGCCGAAGGCGCGCAGCCGCATCAGGTCGGTGTTGACCAGGTTGATGCCGATCTTGACGCTGATCAGGTCGGCGGGGACGTCCCGCATGGCGCGGGCGGTGAAGGGGTCGAGCAGCGCGTTGCCGCCGAACCCGAGGTTGATCAGCTCCACGCCACCCGCGCGCGCCGCCACCGCCGGCCAGGTGCCCGTGGGGCCGGAATCCCGCGAACCGTGGCTGATCGAACTGCCGTGGTGCAGCCACACCCGGCGGTCGCGGTCGGCCGCCGCCGTGACGGGGGCGTCGGTGCGCAGCGCCACCAGCTCGGTCACCTCGGCCTGCGGCAGCCAGATCTCGATGTCCTTCTCGCCCTCGGCCAGCCCGGCGAACCGGACGGTGGCGACCGGGCCGGGCTCGGTCACGGCGGCCCCGGTCGTCATGTCGATGGTGCGCACGTTGCCGCCGGCGGCAACCGTCCGGGCCGTCACGAGTCCGTCGACGACCAGCTCGTAGAGGCCGTCCGGCGTTGTGGGGGCGCCCCGGTAGACCACCTTCGTGGGCAGGACGTCCAGTTCCACGGCGGTGGCGCGGGTGCGGAACACGAGCCGGACGCCCGCGGGCTGGGACTCGACCATCGCGAGGTAGGGATCGGGGCACTGTCGTCGGGCCCGGGCGGGCAGCCGGTGGGGGAGCAAGCCGTGGGCCGTGCGTTCCAGTTCGAGCGCGCCGCGCAGCATGTGGGGTCCGACAGGGGTGGTGGTCCAGCCCGTCACGTTGGCCTCCTTATGGGGTGACCAGCGACGATAGGCATACGGCAGGACCGGGGCCGCACGATTTTCCCCGGGCGCCAAGACCATCCCTACGCGTCGCTCTTCGGTTGTCCTCCCGACGCCCGGAAGACGCCCTCGGCCGCCATGCGCATGCCCTCGGTGAACTCCTCGGCGGTGGCCGCGGATTCGGGGTCGAAGAGCCACTGGATCATCAGGCCGTTCAGGAGCGCCTGGTAGAAGGAGCCCAGCGTGCGTACGTCCCGGTCCGTCAGCTCCTCCTCGGGCCGGCCGGTCATCAGCGCGATCAGGCCCTTGCGGCCCTCCCCCTGCGAGGCGGCGAGGAGTTGACGAAGCTGGGGCAGCCGTTCGCCGCCCAGTGCGACCTCCATGCTCGCCGCCCACAGCGGGCCGGTCTGCTCGTGCCCGGCCACGACGCCCTGCCACACCGAGCGGAACCGTTCCAGCGAGCCGTCCTCACCGACCCGGTCGGCCGTCCAGGTGTCGCCCCACTCCTGGATGAGCTCGATGTACGCCTGGGTCAGCAGCGCGTCCTTGGAGCCGTAGTGGTAGCCGATGGAGGCCAGGTTGGTGCCCGAGGCGTTGACGATGTCGCGCGCCGTGGTCCGCACGAAGCCCTTCTCCATCAGGCACTTCTTGGCACCCACGAGCAGATCTTCACGATGTCCCATGGCCACAGCATAACAAGACAATTGTCCTATACCCCCGTCTCTGACAGACGTTCCACACAAGCGTACTAGACAAGCGTTTATGACGTCTGTACATTCCTCCTCATGACGAACCCCGCTGCTCCAGCCCGCCTCGCCGGCCGCCGTGAATGGATCGCCTTCACCGTCCTCGTGCTGCCGCTGCTCCTGGTCTCGATGGACGTCTCCGTCCTGTACTTCGCCATCCCCGCCATCACCCGGCAGCTGGACCCGAGCGCGACGCAGCAGCTGTGGATCTTCGACAGCTACGCCTTCGCCCTCTCGGGACTGCTCATCACGATGGGGTCGCTGGGCGACCGGATCGGCCGCCGCAAGCTGCTGCTGATGGGCGCGACGGCCTTCGGCCTCGCCTCCGTCGGAGCCGCCTACGCCACCGGCCCCGAGATGCTCATCGCCGCCCGCGTCCTGCTAGGCATCGGCGGCGCGACCCTGATGCCGTCCACGCTGGCGCTCGTCCGCAACCTCTTCCAGGACGCCAAGCAACGCGGCCGGGCCATCGCGATCTGGTCCGGCGCCATGACCGGCGGCATCGCTCTGGGGTCCGTCATGAGCGGTCTGATGCTGAACCACTTCTGGTGGGGTTCCGTCTTCCTGATCAACGTCCCCGCGATGCTGCTCCTGCTGCTCCTGGTCCCCGTGCTGGTCC
Source organism: Streptomyces sp. NPDC058279 (assembly GCF_042881255.1). Classification (NCBI taxonomy): domain Bacteria; kingdom Bacillati; phylum Actinomycetota; class Actinomycetes; order Kitasatosporales; family Streptomycetaceae; genus Streptomyces; species Streptomyces sp. NPDC058279. Next base: position 27,998 of record NZ_JBHVYA010000009.1, read on the forward strand.
CGGAGTTCAAGGACCCGGCCCCCGGCCGCTTCGACCTGCCGAGCGTCCCGCTGTCGACGGCCGCCGTCCTGCCGCTGGTCTACGGCCTCAAGGAGATCGCCGCCGAGGGCTTCGAGCCGCTCTACCTCGGCTGCGTGGCCGTCGGCCTGGTCTTCGGCTACGTCTTCCTGCGCCGCCAACGCACCCGGGAGGACGCGATGATCAGCCGGGCGCTCTTCCAGGGCCGCGGCTTCGGGGCCGGCATCGGCCTCAACACCGTCGCCGCCTTCGCCATGATGGGTTCGGCCTACTTCACCACCCAGTACCTCCAGTCCGTCCTGGGCATGGGCACCCTCGAAGCGGCCCTGTGGAGCCTCGCCCCCTCGCTGGCCATCGGCGCCGCCGCCCCCGTCGGCGCGGCCATCGCCCAGAAGATCGACCGGGCCTACGTCATCGCCGGCGGGTTCGTCCTCGCCGCCGCGGGGTTCGCCCTGATGGGGCTGGTCGACACCGACTCCCTGTGGCTGCTGCTGGTCGCGGCCGGCGTCCTCGCCTCCGGCATCGTGACGGTGATGTCCCTCGTCTCCGACATGGCGCTCGGCTCGGCCCCCGCCGAGAAGGCCGGTTCGGCGGCCTCCTTGCTGGAGACGGGCCAGGAGTTCGGCGGGGCCCTCGGGATGGCGCTCCTCGGCAGCCTCGGCACCGCCGTCTACCGAGGCGACCTGGCCGGCGCCGACCCCGCCGTACGGGAGACCCTGGGCGGCGCGGTCGCGGTGGCCCAGCGGCTCGGCGGCGAGGCGGGCGGCCAGGTCCTGACACTGGCCCGGGACGCCTTCGTGCACGGGATGCGGTACGCGGCCTGGGGCGGGACGGCACTGCTGCTCGCGGCGGCGGTACTCGCGGTCGTCTCGCTGCGCGGCATCACGGCTGCCGCCCCGCTCGCGGCGGAGCCGGCCGAGGCTCCCGAAGCCCTCGTGCACTGAGCCTCGTACGACCGGAAAAGCGGAAGGGCCCGGGGAGTTCCCCGGGCCCTTCCGCCGTGCGTGTCCGAGCCTTCGCGACGATCAGGTCAGGCTGACCGTGCGCGCCGACACGGCGCCGATCTCGGAGGCGATGTCCGCGAGGACGTTGACCGGGACCTCGGCGTCGACCGTGAGGACGCCGAGCGCCTCGCCGCCCTCCTCCGCGCGGGCGACCTGCATGCCGGCGATGTTCAGGCCGGCCTCGCCGAGGATGCGGCCGACGGTGCCGACGACACCGGGGCGGTCGGAGTAGCGCAGGACGACCATCTGGTCGGCGAGCGCGAGGTCCACGTCGTACTCGCCGATGCCGACGATCTTCTGGAGGTGCTTCGGGCCCGCGAGCGTGCCGGAGACCGAGACTTCCTGACCGTCCGACAGGGTGCCGCGCACGGTCACCACGTTGCGGTGGTCGGGCGACTCGGAGCTGGTGGTCAGGCGGACCTCGACACCGCGCTCCTGCGCGAACAGCGGGGCGTTGACGTAGGAGACCGTCTCGTCGACGACGTCCTCGAACACACCCTTGAGGGCGGAGAGTTCCAGCACCTTGACGTCGTGCTGGGTGATCTCGCCGCAGACCTCGACATCGAGGCGGACCGCGACCTCGCCCGCGAGGGCGGTGAAGATGCGGCCGAGCTTCTCGGCGAGCGGCAGCCCGGGGCGCACGTCCTCGGCGATGACGCCACCCTGGACGTTGACCGCGTCGGGCACGAGCTCACCGGCGAGGGCGAGGCGCACCGACTTGGCGACGGCGATGCCGGCCTTCTCCTGGGCCTCGTCCGTGGACGCGCCGAGGTGCGGGGTGCAGACGACCTGGTCGAGCTCGAACAGCGGGGAATCCGTGCAGGGTTCCTTCGCGTACACGTCGAGGCCGGCGCCGGCGACGCGACCTTCCTTGATCGCCGAGTACAGCGCGGCCTCGTCGACGATCCCGCCGCGGGCGGCGTTGACGATGCGGACCGACGGCTTCACCTTGTGCAGGGCCTCGTCCCCGATGAGACCGAGGGTCTCGGGGGTCTTGGGCAGGTGCACGGTGATGAAGTCGGCGGCCTCCAGCAGCTCGTCCAGCGTCAGCATCTTCACGCCCATCTGGGCGGCGCGCGCGGGCTGCACGTAGGGGTCGTACGCGACGACCTTCATGCCGAAGGCCGACATGCGCTGGGCCACCAGGACGCCGATGCGGCCGAGGCCGACGACACCGAGGGTCTTCTCGCTCAGCTCGACGCCGGTGTACTTGTTCCGCTTCCATTCACCGTTCTTGAGCGCGGTGTTGGCCTGCGGGATGTTGCGGGCGGTGGCGACGAGCAGGCCGCAGGCCAGCTCGGCGGCGGTGACGATGTTGGAGGTCGGGGCGTTCACGACCATCACGCCGGCCTTGGTGGCGGCGGAGACATCGACGTTGTCCAGGCCGACACCGGCGCGGGCGACGACCTTGAGCTTCTTCGCGACGGCGATCGCCTCGGCGTCGACCTTGGTCGCGGAGCGCACCAGGATCGCGTCGACGTCGACGATCGCGGGGAGCAGCTCCGCGCGGTCGGCTCCGTTGACGTGCCGGATCTCGAAGTCCGGGCCGAGCGCGTCCACGGTGGCGGGCGACAGCTCTTCGGCGATGAGTACGACAGGTTTCGAGCTCACGTGGGTCCTCACAAGTCCAGTGCGGAACAAGTCCGGTGCGGACGGCCGTCCCGACGGCCGCAGGCGGTGGAGGGGTTAGCCGCGTGGAAGACGCACGACACTGTGGGCCTGACGCGTTGTGTTGAGCAGTGTAGTAGCGGTTCCGGGCCGGGACTCCGCCTGTACGGAGAGATCACCCGTCCGTGATTGGCCGGGGTGGACAATCGGCGGTTTCGCAGGGGGCCGATCCGGCCGAATCCGATCCGGCCGGTGGTGCGCGGCGGGGCCGGGACACGGTCCCGGCCCCGCCGCCTCACGAGATCAGCTCTCGTCGTTGTCGACCCAGCTCATCAGCTTGCGCAGCTTCTTGCCGGTGGTCTCCAGCAGGTGCGCCTCGTCGGCCTTCTTGTACTCGTTGTACTTCGGCAGACCGGCCTTGTACTCGGCCATCCAGGTGTTGGCGAACTCGCCGCTCTGGATCTCCGCGAGGACCTTCTTCATCTCGGCCTTGGTGGCGTCGGTGATGATGCGGGGGCCGGTGATGTAGTCGCCCCACTCGGCGGTCTCGGAGACCGACCAGCGCATCTTCTCCAGGCCGCCCTCGTACATGAGGTCCACGATGAGCTTGAGCTCGTGCAGGCACTCGAAGTACGCGATCTCCGGCTGGTAGCCGGCCTCGGTCAGGGTCTCGAAACCGGCCTTGACCAGCGCGGACGCGCCACCGCAGAGGACGGCCTGCTCACCGAACAGGTCGGTCTCGGTCTCCTCGGTGAAGGTCGTCTTGATGACGCCGGCGCGGGTGCCGCCGATACCGGCCGCGTACGAGAGCGCGAGCGCGAAGGCGTTGCCGGTGTAGTCCTGCTCGACGGCGGCGATGCAGGGCACGCCGCGGCCTTCCTCGTACTGGCGGCGGACCAGGTGGCCCGGGCCCTTCGGGGCGACGAGCGCGACGTCCACGTTGGCCGGGGGCTTGATGAAGCCGTAGCGGACGTTGAACCCGTGGCCGAAGAAGAGCGCGTCGCCGTCCTTGAGGTGGTCCTTGACGGACTCCTCGTAGATCTCGGCCTGGAGCGGGTCCGGGGTCAGGATCATGATGACGTCGGCCCACTCGGCCGCCTCGGCCACCGGGAGGACCTTGAGGCCCTGCTCCTCGGCCTTGGCCTTGGACTTGGAGCCTTCCTTCAGACCGACCACGACAGGGACGCCGGAGTCGCGCAGCGACAGCGCGTGGGCGTGGCCCTGGCTGCCGTAGCCGATGACCGCGACCTTGCGGCCCGCGATGATGGACAGGTCGGCGTCGTTCTCGTAGAACAGCTCGGCCACTGGGATATCTCCTTGGTGCGCTGGTGTTGCTCCCACCGTACGGCGGGGAACGGAATGTGAGTTTGTCGGTCTCGCCATGCGGGCGGCTCGCGTGTCGTCCCCGGGTCACCGGCGAGTCGTGGCGGGAGCCGCCGCGCGGGGCGGTCGGTCAGGCGCTGCGGTCGAGCGCGCTGAGGTCGGTCAGGCGCTGCGGTCGAGCGCGCGCAGGCTGCGGTCGGTGATGGACCGGCCGCCACGCCCTATGGCGATCGTGCCGGACTGCACGAGTTCCTTGATGCCGAAGGGTTCCAGCATCTTCAGCATGGCACCGAGCTTGTCGCTGCCGCCGGTGGCCTCGATGGTGACGGCCTCCGGGGAGACGTCGACCGTCTTGGCACGGAACAGCTGGACGATCTCGACGATCTGGGAGCGGGTCTCGTTGTCGGCGCGGACCTTCACCAGAACGAGTTCGCGCTCGATGGCGTTGTGCGGCTCCAGCTCGACGATCTTGAGCACGTTGACCAGCTTGTTGAGCTGCTTGGTCACCTGCTCCAGCGGGAGGTCCTCGACGTTCACGACGATGGTGATGCGCGAGATGTCGGGGTGCTCGGTGACGCCGACCGCGAGGGAGTCGATGTTGAACCCGCGGCGGGAGAACAGCGCGGCGATCCGGGCGAGGATGCCGGGCGTGTTCTCGACCAGGACGGAGAGCGTGTGCTTGGACATGTGAGGCGTTCTCTCTCTCAGGCTCTCTCGGCTCAGTCGTCTTCGTTGTCGCCGAAGTCGGGACGGACGCCCCGGGCTGCCATGACCTCGTCGTTGGAGGTGCCGGCGGCGACCATCGGCCACACCATGGCGTCCTCGTGGACGATGAAGTCGACGACCACCGTACGGTCGTTGATCGCGTTGGCCTCGGCGATGACGCGGTCCAGGTCGGCCGGGTCCTCGCAGCGCAGGGCGACGCAGCCCATGGCCTCGGACAGCTTGACGAAGTCCGGGACGCGGGTGCCCTTGCGGGGGGCGATGGACTCGCCGAGCTGGGAGCCGACGGTGTCGTGGCCGGTCTCGTCCGCGTGCAGGACGGTGTTGGAGTACCGCTGGTTGTAGAACAGGGTCTGCCACTGGCGGACCATGCCCAGCGCGCCGTTGTTGATGATCGCGACCTTGATCGGGATGTTGTTCAGCGCGCAGGTGACCAGTTCCTGGTTGGTCATCTGGAAGCAGCCGTCGCCGTCGATCGCCCAGACCGTGCGCTCGGGCATGCCGACCTTGGCGCCCATCGCGGCCGGGACCGCGTAGCCCATGGTTCCGGCGCCGCCGGAGTTCAGCCAGGTCCGGGGCTCTTCGTAGTTGACGAAGTGCGAGGCCCACATCTGGTGCTGGCCGACGCCGGCCGCGTAGACGGTGTGTTCGGGGGCGAGTTCGCCGATGCGCTGGATGACCTGCTGCGGCGAGAGCATGCCGTCCGCCGGCAGGTCGTAGCCCAGCGGGTACGTCTCGCGCCAGCGGTTGAGGTCCTTCCACCAGGCGCTGTAGTCGCCGGCGTTGCCTTCGGTGTGCTCGGCCTGGACGGCCTGGATCAGGTCGGCGATGACCTCGCGGGCGTCGCCGACGATCGGGACGTCCACCTCGCGGTTCTTGCCGATCTCCGCCGGGTCGATGTCCGCGTGGATGACCTTCGCGAAGGGGGCGAAGCTGTCCAGCTTGCCGGTGACGCGGTCGTCGAAGCGGGTGCCGAGGGCGATCAGCAGGTCCGACTTCTGCAGCGCGGTGACGCCGGTGACCGAGCCGTGCATGCCGGGCATGCCGACGTGCAGGGGGTGGCTGTCCGGGAACGAACCGAGCGCCATCAGCGTGGTGGCGACCGGGACGCCGGTCAGCTCGGCGAGAACCTTCAGTTCGGCGGTCGCGCCGGACTTCATGACGCCGCCGCCGACGTACAGGACCGGACGCTTGGCCTGACAGATGAGCTTGGCGGCCTCGCGGATCTGCTTGGCGTGCGGCTTGGTGACCGGCCGGTAACCGGGGAGGTCGTGGGTGGGCGGCCAGGAGAAGGTGGTCTTCGCCTGGAGCGCGTCCTTGGCGATGTCGACCAGGACCGGGCCGGGGCGGCCGGTGGAGGCGATGTGGAACGCCTCGGAGATCGTCCGCGGGATGTCCTCGGCCTTGGTGACCAGGAAGTTGTGCTTGGTGATCGGCATGGTGATGCCGACGATGTCCGCCTCCTGGAAGGCGTCGGTGCCGATCGCCTTGGAGGAGACCTGGCCGGTGATCGCGACCAGCGGGACCGAGTCCATGTGGGCGTCGGCGATCGGGGTGACCAGGTTGGTGGCGCCGGGGCCGGAGGTGGCCATGCAGACGCCGACCTTGCCGGTCGCCTGGGCGTAGCCGGTGGCGGCGTGGCCGGCCCCCTGCTCGTGGCGGACCAGGATGTGACGGACCTTCTTGCTGTCCATCATCGGGTCGTAAGCGGGGAGGATGGCGCCGCCCGGGATGCCGAAGACGGTGTCGCACCCCACCTCTTCGAGAGAGCGGATGAGGGACTGCGCACCCGTGACGTGCTCAACTGCGGCGGACTGCTGTCCGCCCGTACGGGGCCGCGGCTGCGGATGGTGGGCCCCGGTGGCCTGGTCGGTCATCGGCATTCTCTTCTCGAAGCTGAGGGTTTTACGAGGAGCGGGGATCCCCCGGACCGTGTCCGGGGCGTGTGCCAGTGCAACAAAAAACCCCTCGTGCCGGGAGGCAAGCGAGGGGAGCGCGTCGGGCGTTGTGGAGCGGGGACGTACTGACCCCAGCTTCAGCCGACGCGCTTTCCAAGTACGAGAATTCGGGTGCGCATGGCATTGACCCTCCCTCCGTCGGGAGGTCGATGTCAAGTAGGTGGGACGGGCGTCTCATTATGTGAGCCCCTACGGGTGACCATCGAGCCACTGGGCGAGCCACCGGCCAAGGCGGGCTGGGCCAATGCCCCCGGTACTGGGAACGTACCGCGCACGAGCGCGCGCCGCAGCCTGTATTCGTCGAGCGGCCCGGAGAAGGCCATTCCCTGGCCGTGGGTGCACCCCATCGAGCGCAGCGCCATGACCTGCTCGGGCAGATCCACGCCGTCTGCCACGGACTGCATGCCGAGGTCGTTTGCGATGCGCAAGAGCCCTGCGGTGATCTTGTGGAGGCGGGCGGACTCGACGACTCCCTCGACCAGGCCCCGGTCCAGCTTGAGCATGTCGACCGGGAGCCGGCGCAGGGCGCTGATGGCCGCGTAGCCGCTGCCGAAGCCGTCGAGCGCGATCAGGACGCCGAGCCTGCGCAAGGCCGCCAGGCGCCGCTCCAGCTCGTCGAAGGGGACTCTGGGGTCGTTGTCCGCGAGTTCGATCACCAGCGCCCCGGAAGGCAGCCCGTGCCGGGTCAGCAGGGCCTCCACCGAAGCCGGCGGCGCGGCTCCCCCGGCCGCGGCCCGCGGCACTCCCAGCTCCAGGAGCCGCTCGGCGGTCATCCGGACGGCCACCGGCACGTCGTGCCCGACCCGGTGCCGCTCCGCGGCCTGCTCCACCGCCTCCTCCAGCAGCCGGCGACCCAGCTCGGCGGCGCGCGGTGGGGCGGCCGGCCCGCCCTCCCCGGATTCGGCGGCGCGCAGGAACTCGGCCGGGGTGAACAGGATGCCCTGGGCGGAACGCCAGCGGGCCTGCGCGGCCACCGCGGTGACCTCCCCGGTGGCCAGCGACACCACGGGCTGGTGCAGCAGCGCGAACTCGCCCTCGTGGAGCGCGGTGCGCAGCCGGCCCGCCAGTTCCGCCTTGCGTACGACCTCGGCCTGCATCTGCGGCGCGTACAGCTCGACGCGGTCCTTGCCGCCGGCTTTGGCCCGGTACATGGCCAGGTCCGCGTTGCGCATCAGGTCCGAAGGGGTGATGCCGGGGTCCGCGAAGGCCACCCCGATGCTGGCGGCGACGCGGACCTCGTTCCCAGAGATCCGGTAGGGCTGGGAGAGGGTGGTCCGCAGCCGGTCGGCGATCTCGCGCACCTGGTACTCACGGGCGCTGCGGTCGCGGTTGCCGTCGCCCAGGATCAATGCGGCGAACTCGTCCCCGCCGAGGCGGGCCGCCGTGTCCCCGGCCCGGACGGAGTCCTGGAGCCGGCGCGCGGCCTCGACGAGCAGCTCGTCACCGGCCTGGTGCCCGATGGTGTCGTTGACCGCCTTGAAGCCGTCGAGGTCGATGAAGAGCACGGCGGTGCTGTGGTCGCCGGCCCGGCGGCCGGTGAGCGCCTGGCGGACGCGGCGGGTGAACAGGGCCCGATTGGGCAGGTCGGTCAGGGCGTCGTGCTCGGCGCTGTGCTGGAGCTGGGCCTGGAGGCGGACCCGCTCGGTGACGTCCCGACTGTTGAGGATCAGGCCGCCCTGGTGGCGGTTGACGGTGGACTCGACGTTCAGCCACTCGCCGCCGCCCGACTTGAACCGGCACTCGATGCGGGTGGTCGGTTCCTCGGTGGGGGGCGCGGCGAGGAAGCGGCGTACCTCGTGCACCACACGGCCCAGGTCATCGGGGTGGATCAAGGTGGCCAGTTCGCTGCCGACGAGCTCCTCCGCCTCGCGGCCGTAGACCCCGGCGGCGGCGGGGCTGACGTAGCGCAGGGTCCCCGTCGGGGCGGCGATCATGATCACGTCGCTCGACCCCTGGACCAGGGAGCGGAAGTGGTTCTCCTTCTGGGCCAGTTCCTGGGTGAGCGCGATGTTGTCGAGCAACATGATGCCCTGGCGGATGACGAGGGCGAGGACGACGGTGCACCCGGTGAAGACGACCACGCGGTCGACCTTCCGGCCGTCCACGACGTTGTACAGGATGCCCAGCGTGCACACGGCGGCCGCGAGGTACGGGGTGAGAGCGGTCAGCGATCCGGTGATGGGCCGACTGACCGGGCGGTCCTCCCGGGGGTGCCGGGGGACGGCGGGGCCCGGGATGCCGCGCCGGGCGCCCCAGGGGGCGTAGGCCAGGAGCAGCGAGCCGGCGAACCAGCCGGCGTCCAACAACTGACCGGACTTGTATTCGGCGCTGAGCAGCGGCGAGGTGAACAGGGCGTCGCTGAGCACGGTCAGGGCCAGCGCCGCGATGGCGGTGTTGACGGCGGACCGATTGGTCTCGGAGCGCCGGAAGTGCAGGACCAGGACTATCGAGACGAGCGCGATGTCCAGGATCGGGTAGGCGAGGGTGAGCGCGGCGCTCAGCACGCTGCTGGGGGTCCCGGACTGGGCGCTCCGCGCCGCGTTCGCGAGGGCCAGGCTCCAGGACAGGGTCAGCAGGGAGCCGCCGATGAGCCAGGAGTCCAGCCCGAGGCAGACCCATCCGGCGCGGGTGACGGGGCGTTTGGCGAGCACGAGCAGGCCCACGATCGCGGGCGGCGCGAAGCACAGGAAGGCGAAGTCGGCGAGCGAGTGCTTGGGCACCTCGGCGCCGAGGACGACCTCGTACCAGCCCCAGATGGCGTTCCCGCAGGCTCCCATGAGGGAGGAGAAGGCGAACAGCAGCCAGGCGGGACGCTCGCGCGGATCGATGGTGCGCGCGTAGCCGTAGCAGGAGACGGCGGCGAGCAACGCGGCCCCGCTGAGGCCGAAGTCGCCCATGAAGTCGGCGGTGAACTTGGTTCCCCAGCCGAGGGCCGAACCGACGGCGTACCCGGCGCACACGGCGGCGAGGAGCAGTTGCATCGCCAGGCTCCTGCCCCCGCCGCGACCCGGCGGCCGGGTCAGGAGCGCCGTCCCGGGGGCGCTCACCGGTCCCCCTCGCCGGCTGGTTCGGGGGCACCCCATCGTCGCTTCCGGCGGCTGTGCCGCACCGGATCCTTCGTCCATTGGCCGTGCATCGCCCGTCGCCCCCCAAATGGTCCGATCACTCCCCAGCGCCAGACGTTCGTGGCGCAGCCCCTTCTTCCGGACGATACACCACTTTCGTCACTCAGGGACATAGCATCTCTACGCACAGTAACTGGCGAGGAGACGAACGACACCGCCCGCACTCATCCGAATGCGCATGGTGACCATCCTGCCCTCACTCCGTGATCAACACCGTGTTCTCCACGGGTTCACCGGCGGCGAACCGGGTGAGCTGGCGGGCGACGAGGCGCTTCGCCCGTGGCTCGAACGCGCTGCTGCTACCGCCCACATGAGGGGTGATCAGAAGGTTCGGCGCGTGCCACAGCGGATGTCCGGCGGGCAGCGGTTCCGGGTCGGTGACGTCGAGCGCCGCCCGCAGCCGCCCCGACCGCAGCTCCGCCAGCAGCGCCCCGGTGTCGACGACGGGCCCGCGGGCGACGTTCACCAGCAGGGCGCCGTCCTTCATGCGGCCGAGGAAGCCGGCCCCCGCCAGGCCCCGGCTCTCCTCCGTCAGCGGCGTGGCGAGGACCACCACGTCCGCGTCCGCCAGCAGCCGCGGCAGCTCCGCCAGGGCGTGGACCGGACCGCGCGCCACGGAGCGCGCCGACCGGGCGACGCGCGTGATCCGCCGGCATTCGAACGGCTCCAGCCGGTCCTCGACGGCCGCGCCGATCGATCCGTAGCCGACGATCAGGACGGACTTGTCGGCGAGCGCCTCGTAGAAGCCGGAGCGCCACTCCTCGCGGTCCTGGCCGCGGACCATGCCGGGGATGCCGCGCAGGGAGGCGAGGATCAGGGTGAGGGCCAGTTCGGCGGTGCTCGCCTCGTGGACGCCGCGCGCGTTGCACAGCCGTACGCCCGCCGGCAGGGCGTCGAGGCCGGGCAGGACGTGGTCGATGCCGGCCGTCAGGGTCTGGACGACCCGGATCGCCGGCATGGCGGCCAGCGGGCGCAGGGTCACCGCCGAGGACTTCATGTACGGGGTCACGTAGAAGACGCATGCCTTCGGGTCCGCCGGGAACCGCTCCTCGCCGTCCCAGAGGCGGTAGCGGAAGCGGTCGGGGAGGCCGTCGACCTCGTCGGCGGGGAAGGGGAGCCACACGTCCCCGGTCGTTGCAGTCATGATCACGAGGCTATGCGAAGGCGAGACGATCAAGCCGTTAGTTTGAGGGCCGGACCGGGAGGGGGACTCAGGGGTGGAGCGCAGGTCGATCGGGGCGGGATCGCTGACGGTGGGCGCCATCGGACTCGGCTGCATGCCGATGAGCTGGGGGTACGCGCCCTCGCACCGCCGGGGCGAAGAGTCGCTGCGCACCCTGCACACGGCGCTGGACCTGGGCGCGAACCTGCTGGACACGGCCGATGTGTACGGGCCGTACACCAATGAGCTCGTGCTCGGGCGCGTGCTGCGGGAGCGGCGCTCCGACGCCTTCGTCTCCGCCAAGGTGGGGTTGCGGGCGGGCGAGCAACACGTGGTGGCCGACGGGCGACCCGGGTACGTGCGGCGGGCCTGCGACGCGTCTCTGCGGCGGCTGCGGACCGAGGTCATAGACCTCTACCAACTGCACCGGGTGGATCCGGACGTCCCGGTGGAGGAGACGTGGGGAGCCATGGCGGAGCTGGTGGGCGCGGGGAAGGTGCGGGCGCTCGGCTTCTGCGCGCTGGGGGCGGCCGCCGGTCCGGGGGCGGGGCGGAGCACGGACCGCGGGTACCGGTCGACGGTGCGGCACCTGGAGCGGGCGCAGCAGGTGTTCCCGGTGAGCGCGGTGCAGGCGGAGCTGTCGGTGTGGTCCCCGGAGGCGGCCTGGCAGCTGTTGCCGTGGTGCGCGGCGCGGGGGGTGGGGTTGCTGGCGGCCATGCCGCTGGGCAGCGGGTTCCTGACGGGGACGCTGCGGCCGGGGGCGGGCTTCGAGCCGGAGGACGTGCGGGCCCGGCACCCCAGGTTCACGGCGGAGGCGATGGCCTCGAACCAGGTACTGGTGGCGGGGCTGCGGCGGGTGGCCCTGCGGCACGGGCCGGAGGTGACCGCGGCGCAGGTGGCGCTGGCGTGGGTGCTGGCGCAGGGGCCGCACGTGGTGCCGGTGCCGGGCGCGGACCGTGCGCACTGGGCGGCGGAGAACGCGCGGGCGGCGGAGGTCCGGCTGACGGCCGCCGACCTGGCGGAGATAGCGGGGCTGCCGGCGGCGGTGGGGGCCTGGGACTGACCGCGCCCGCTCCGGGGTCTGCTCGGGTCACTGGCTGCTCTCGGGTCTGCTGCCCGGACCGCTCGCACATCCACTCGATCGGGTGTACGAGCGGTGGAACTTCGGGTAGGGCCGTGGCGGTTGAGTCAGGTGGATGGGCACAGTCGGAGGACCGAGGGGAGCAGGGCGATGCGATACGGACAGGGACCGGCGGGCGCGAGGCGGGGCCGGGCGCAGGGGCAGGCGCAGAGGCAGCGGCAGGAACGGGAAGCACAGATGTCGTACGAGGGCCCGCGCGCCCGGCCCCGAGGAGCGCTGGCGGCTCTCGCCCTGGCGGGATGTGGGGCCTTGCTGGCGGCGGGATGCGCACCGCCGGGCGGCGCGTCCCCGCGGCCGGGCACCTCACCACCGGACGCGGCGGCCTCCGTGAGGGCCACGGCCGCCTCGGGCGGGCCGTCCGGCTCGCCGGACACTTCGGCGCCTCCCGCCAAGGGATCGGTGACCGTCACGGGCGAGGTCGCCAAGGGCCTGGAGTCACCGTGGGGCGTGGCGCCGTTGCCGGAGGGCGACCTGCTGGTGGCCTCGCGGGACAAGGGCACCATCAGCAGGGTGGATGTGGGCACGGGCACGGTGACGCAGATCGGCAAGGTGTCGGGAGTGGCCCCCGGCGGCGAGGGCGGACTGCTCGGCTTGGCCCTGTCCCCCGCCTTCGCCTCGGACCATCTGGTGTACGCCTACTTCACCACCGAGTCGGACAACCGCATCGCCCGGATGCGCTACGACGCCGATCGGCCCTCGGGGCAGCAGTTGGGGGCTCCCGACACCATCCTGCGGGGCATCCCCAAGGGGGTGATACACAACGGCGGCCGGATCGCCTTCGGCCCGGACAAGATGCTCTACGCCGGGACGGGGGAGACGGGCGAGACGGGGCTGGCGCAGGACAAGAAGTCGCTCGGCGGCAAGATCCTCCGGATGACCCCGGACGGGCAGCCGGTGCACGGCAATCCGGATCCCGATTCCGTCGTCTACTCCTACGGCCATCGCAACGTGCAGGGTCTGGCCTGGGACAAGGACAAACGGCTGTGGGCGTCCGAGTTCGGCCAGCACACCTGGGACGAGCTCAATCTCATCGAGCCGGGCGGGAACTACGGCTGGCCCGAGGCCGAGGGGAAGGCGGGCAAGCCCGGCCTGCGGGACCCGGTGGCGGTGTGGAAGACGGACGAGGACTCGCCGAGCGGGATCGCGTGGGCGCAGGGCTCGATCTGGATGGCGGGTCTGAAGGGCGAGCGGCTGTGGCGCATCCCCCTGTCGGGGGCGACCCCGGTGGCACAGCCCGAAGCGTTCCTCCAGGGCACCTACGGCCGGCTGCGGACGGTGGTGGCCCTCGGCGGGGACAGGTTGCTGCTGGTCACGAGCGAGACGGACGGCCGCGGGTCGCCGAGCGCCGGTGACGACAGGATTCTGACCCTGACAGTGCGGTGACCGGCAGACCCCGGCGGGAGACAGGAGGCGGTAGGCGTTAGGCGTTAGGCACGGTGGTCGCGCGCGGTGGGCGCGGCTCCGCCGAGGCCGGAGGGGCGCCGGGGCCCGCGGGCGCGGTGCCTTCACCGGCCGTGTGCCGCCCGGGCGGGCACGTGGACGACCGGGCCGAACAGCCGGAGCCGGTGCGCGAGGGCCGCGGCCTCGCCGCGGCCGGAGACGCCCAGCTTGGCCAGGATGTTGGAGACGTGCACGCTCGCCGTCTTCGGGGAGATGAACAGCTCCTCCGCGATCTGCCGGTTGGTGCTGCCCGTCGCGACCAGGCGGAGCACCTCCCGCTCGCGGCTGGTCAGGCCGAGTGCCTGGACCGCGTCCTCCTCCGGCGCGACCGGCCGCCGGGTCGGCTCGTCGTCGGTGAGGGGGAGCCGGGCCCGCTGCGCCAGCAGGCCCAGGTCCTCGCGCAGCCGGCGGGCGCCGAGCCGGTCGGCGGTGGCGTACGCGTCGCGGAGCAGGGCCGCGGCCCGGTCGCGGGCGCAGCCGGCCGCCAGCAGGGTCTCGGCCAGCCGGTGGCGGGCGCGGGCGAGCAGGTAGGGGCGCTCCAGCGGGGCGATCGCCTCGACGACCGCGGTCCAGTCTCGGACGGTGTCGCGGCCCTCGGCCCGGCGCAGCTCGGCCCGGAGGTATTCGGCGTGCGCGGCCCACACCGGGACGGGGGTGGCCAGGTCCCGGGCGGCGTCGCGCAGGGCGGCCACGGCGGCGTCGCGGCCGGCGTCGGCGACCGGGAGCCCGCGGGCGTCGGCTTCCGCGGTGGCCGCGGCGAGGAGCAGCGGCCAGGCGTAGCGGTGGTGGCCCAGCGGGAAGCCGGCGGCGATCGCGGCGGCGACCTCCGCGCGGACGTCGGCGATCCGGCCCTCTCCGGCGGCCAGCCCGACCGCGAGGCGGTAGAGCGGTATCCGGTGCTGGGGCTGGGTGTCGTGCGTTCCGAAGTGGGCGTGGGCGGCGGCGAGCTGCGCCGCCGTCTCGCTCAGCTCTCCGCGCGCCAGCGCGAGGTAGGCGAGGCGGGCGGCGCCGGAGCCGCGCGGGGCCGCGCTCTGGCCGACCCGCAGCGTCCGCTTGGCCGCTTCGGCGGCCTCGTCCCAGCGGCCGAGGCTGTAAAGGCTCTCGGCCATGTTTCCCCAGATCCATGCCTGGATGTCCAGGAGCCGGGCCTTGCCGACGCGTTCGACGCCCTGCTCGGCCACTTCCACGGCCTCCCGGGACTTGCCCAGGCTCTCCAACTGGGAGCTGAGGTTGATGTGGGCCCGGCCCGCCAACATCACATGACCGAGGGCGGTGGCCCGTTCCTTGACCTCGTGCATCACCGCCAGACCGCGCTCGCGCTCCCCCGAGTCGGCGAGCAGCGAACCCATCGTGATCCGGGCGTTCAGCTCGATCTCCTCGGCGTCGACCATGTGCGCGTACTCGACGGCCCGTTCCGCGGCCTCCAGGTTGCCCGGGCCGGGGTTGTGGAGCATGCCCCACCCGGCGGCCCGCACCAGCACCTGCGCGTGCACGTGCGACGGGGGCAGCCCTTGGACGAGTTCCTGCGCCTTGGCGAGTTCCTCCCACCCGTCGCCCCGGCCGAGGCCGGCGATCAAGGAGGAGCGCTCGGTCCAGAACCAGGCGGCCCGCAAGGGGTCCGGGTCCTCTTCGAGGAATCTCAGCGCCAACTTGGTCGTCTTGAGGGCGCGTTCGCGTTCACCGCCAAAACGTGCCGCGACGGTCGCCTCCGCCAACAGGTCGAGGCGGACGAGCGGGGTGGTGGCCGGGTCACAGCCGCACGGCGGGTACACGTCGGTGTAGTCCACCGGGCGCAGCGCCTCGCGGACTTCGGCGGGGGCGCTGTCCCACAGGTCCAGGGCGCGCTCCAGCAGCCGTAGCTGCTCGGAGTAGGCGTGCCGGCGCCGGGCGGCCACCGAGGCGGCGAGCACGGCGGGGAGCGCCTTCGCCGGGTCGTTGGCGTAGTACCAGTAGGTGGCCGTCCGGATGACCCGCTCCTCGGCGCGGACCAGCGAGTCGTCGCCTTCCATGGCCTCCGCGTAGCGGCGGTTGACGCGGGCCCGCTCGCCTGGCAGCAGGTCGTCGCTGACGGCCTCGCGCACCAGCGAGTGGCGGAAGCGGTAGCCGTCCCCGTCCGCGGTGGCGAGGAGGATGTTGGCTCCGACCGCCGCCCGAAGGGCCTCGATCAGTTCGTCCTCGGTGAGTCCGGCGACGGCCCTCAGCAGCGGGTACTCGACGGTGGAGCCGCCCTCGGCGACGAGCCGCACCACGCGCTGGGCCGCCTCGGGCAGCACCTCGACCCGTACCAGCAGCAGGTCGCGCAGCGACTCGGTGAGGCCGGTGCGGCAGCCGCTCGCCTTGGAGGCGACGAGCTCCTCGACGAAGAAGGCGTTGCCGTCGGAGCGTTCGAAGACGGAGTCGACGAAGCCCTCTTCGGGCTGGGCCGCGAGGATGCCGGCGAGCTGACGGCGTACCTCCGCCCGGTTGAAGCGGGGAAGCTCGATCCGCCGGACGGTACGGAGGCGGTCCAGTTCGGCGAGGAGGGGTCGCAGCGGGTGACGGCGGTGGACGTCGTCCGCACGGTAGGTGGCGACGACGACGAGACGGCCGCTGCCCAGCGTCCGGAAGAGGTAGGCGAGGAGGTGCCGGGTGGAGGCGTCGGCCCAGTGCAGGTCCTCCAGGACGAGCACGATGGTGCGGTCCGCGGCGAGCCGCTCCAGCATCCGGGCCGTGAGCTCGAAGAGCCGGGCGGTGCTCTCCTCGTCGTGCGGCCCCCGGGGGGTGTCGCCGAGTTCGGGGAGGATGCGGGCCAGTTCGTCCTCCTGGCCGGCGGCCGCGGCGGCCAGCTCGTCGGGGAGGCGACGGTGCAGGCTGCGCAGGGCCGTCGAGAAGGGGGCGAAGGGCAACCCCTCCGCCCCGATCTCCACGCAGCCTCCGACGGCCACCACGGCGCCCCGGCGGTCGGCGACCTCCAGGAACTCCTCGGTGAGCCGGGTCTTGCCGACCCCCGCCTCTCCCCCGATGAGGAGGGCTTGCGGCTCCTGTTCGGCGGCGCGCGTCAAAGCATCGACGAGTACGGCCAGTTCGTCGGCTCGGCCGACGAACACCGGGCTGACGGATCTGGTCTCCACGGCGTCGAGCATCGCACAGGGGCCCTGCCCCGCGGCACTCGTTATCGGTGCGCTTCTCATCACGCGTCACTGGGGCCGCGTGGCGGGGCGGTCAGGCCGCCCGGGTGAAACGGCTGCGTAGCGCCCTCACCGTTACCCCTTCGGGTTCCTGGCTCCGCGCGGACGCGGCGCGGCGCGCGTTCTTGGCCTCCCGGACCAGCCGGTACCGGTCGGCCCGGCGGACCAGGTCGGCGTGGCGGGCGGTGGCGAGCTCGTAGGCGAACATCTCGTACTCCCTGGTTGCGTTTCTCGGGCACCTCGTTCGGTGTGATCCAAGATTCGCGTCCCAGGGGGTACCGCCACATCGGGCGCATGCCTCATCTACCCGGTCCGGGCGCCTTAGGCCGGGGGCCGTAGGCGCCTGACGCGGCTGCGGGTGGAGCGCGGCGGGCGAGGGGGAGGTAAGGCGGTGCCCGTGCGCGTAAGGCGGCGCCCGTGCGCGTAAGGCGGCGGCCTAGGCGGGCTGGGCGGGGGCCGTCGGGATGGGGAGGAGCACGTCGAAGTACATGAGCCCGAAGAGCAGGATGCCCAGGACGCCGAGGGCGACGGCCGCCCAGGCGACGGACCGGATCCAGGTGGGCAGGGTGCGGCCGGGCGTGCCGAAGGCCGGACGGGCCAGGACGAAGACGGCCAGCAGCAGCGCGAGGGTGGCGAGGACGCCGTTGACCAGGGCGGTGGCGTGCCACGGCGCGCTGTAGAGCGCGGCGATCTTCTGGTTGTTGTCGGCGGTGGCGCTCAGGTCGAGCTGGTTCGCGAGGTTCTCGCGCTCGGCGGCGACGCGGGAGACCCAGCTGCCGCTGAGGGCTACGGTGCCCAGCGCGGCGGCGACGATGGCGGTGGCGGCGGAACCGACGCCACCGGCGCGCTCGTCGGTGTCATCCGCCCCGTGCGTCTCGTCGTCCTCGTCGTCCTCGTCCGCCTCTTCCACCTCGTCCGTCTCGGCGGAGGTATCCGCCTCGACGGTGGCGTCCTTGGTCAGTTCGACGGGCCGGTCGGCCGGTTCGGCCTCCACTGCCCCGGCCGAGGTGTCGGCCGCCGTGTCGGCCGCCGTCACGTCCTCGGGGGTCTCGGCATCGGCGGGGGCGGGGGCGGGGGTCTTGGTGGTCTCCATGCGGGGCACCGTAGGCGGCGTTTCTGAGAGGTTCCTGAGAGGTCCCTGAGCAGCCCCCGGCGCATCGGCCCAGGTGGGGCCCGGGTCAGGGACGCCGCCGGCGTCGGCCTCGGCTACCGCGCGGCGGGTTTCGGCCACTCCGACGCCGGCTCCGCCCGGATCTCGCCGTCCCGGCGATCACCCCGGAGCGGGTAGCTCTCCCGCAGGGCGCCCTCCCGCCTCATGCCGAGCCGCTCGGCCAGGGCGAGGCTCGTGCGGGTTGGTGGAGGAGTCTCACCACTCCGCCCGGTGCGTGCCGCGCTCCTGGAAGCCCGGCCAATGAGGCCGGGCAGCCCCGGTAACCGGCCCCGGCCGGCGGCGGATGTGCCGCTCCCTTCGGGTCGGTGGTGCGTACGGCAATCGCCGGATCACCGGATCGCCGGATCATCGGGATGTCGTGGCGGGCTCGAAGCCGTCCGCGCTCGTGGCGGTCTCGGTACCGGCCCGCTGCGCGGGAGGTCTCGCACGGTCACGGCGCTCGGGCGGATCGATGCTCATCCGCGGCAATCGACGGTCCAGCCACGCGGGGAGCCACCAGTTGGCGCCGCCGAGCATGTGCATGAGCGCGGGGACCAGCAGCGTGCGCAGGACGAAGGCGTCGAGCGCGACGGCGGACGCGAGGGCGATGCCGAACATCGCGATGAGGCGGTCGCCGCTGAGGACGAACGCGAGGAAGACGGAGATCATGATGACGGCCGCCGAGTTGATCACCCGACTGGTCTCCGCGAGTCCCACGCGTACGGCCCGACGGTTGTCGCCGGTCTCCAGCCACTCCTCGTACATCCGGCTCACCAGGAAGACCTGGTAGTCCATGGAGAGCCCGAACAGTACCGACACCATGATCACGGGCAGGAACGGCTCGATCGGTCCGGCGCGGCCCAGGCCCAGCAGCTCACTGCCCCAGCCCCACTGGAAGATGCCGACGACGACACCGAAGGAGGAGGCCACGGCGGCGACGTTCATGGCGGCGGCCTTGACCGGAATCCCGACGGACCGGAAGGCCAGCAGCAGGAGCACACACCCGAGGGCGATGACCACCCCGACGAAGAGAGGCAGTTTTCGGATGATCACCTCGGCGAAGTCGTCGAAGGAGGCGGTCGCACCGCCTACGTGGGCCTCCATCGAGCTGCCGCGCGCGGCACGCGGGACGACGTCCCGGCGCAGCCTGTCGACCAGGTCGCTGGTGGCGCGGGACTGCGGCGCGTAGTCCGGTACGACGGTCAGGACGGCGGTGTCACCGCTCCGGTTGAAGACGGGCGGGACGGTGGAGGCCACTCCTCTGGTCGCGCGCAGCGCCTCGGCCAGCCGGTCCACGGCGATCCGGTCCGCCGCGCCGTCGAGTCGGGCGACGATGGTGAGCGGACCGTTCGTCCCGGGCCCGAAGCCCTCCGCCGGCGTCCGCCCCCGCGCTGCTCCGCGCTCCCGGGGCTGGGAGGGGCTGCCGGCCAACAGGTCGTAGGCCCGGCGGGTGGTGGAGCCGGCCGGGTTGTTGCCCTGGTCGGAGGTGCCCAGGTGCAGGGAGGCGGTGGGCAGCGCCAGCACCACCATCACCGCGGCGGCGACCAGTCCGAGCGCTTTGGGGTGTCGTTCGACGAACGCGGACCACCGGGCGGCGAAGCCCGCGGGCGCCTCGGGCCGCGGCCCCTCGGCCGCCAGCCTGCGGCGCTCGCGGCGTGAGAGGGCGCGCGGGCCGATGAGGGAGAGGAGAGCGGGGAGCAGGGTGACCGACGCGGCCACCGTGAGGACCACGGTGAGGGAGGCCGCGATCGCGACGCCGTCGAGGAAGTCGAGCCGCAGTACGAGCATGCCGAGCAACGCGATGCACACGGTGGCCCCGGCGAACACCACGGCCCTGCCGGTGGTGGCCACCGCGTGCGCGGCCGCCTCCTCGACGGGGATGCCTCGGCGCAGGCCCTTGCGGTGCCGGGTGACGATGAACAGGGCGTAGTCGATGCCCACTCCGAGCCCCACGAGGGTGCCCAGCATCGGCGCGAAGTCGGCGACGGGCATGGCGTGCCCGAGGAGCGCGATCCCGGAATAGGCGGTGCCCACGCCGACCAGGGCGGTGGCGATGGGCAACAGGCTCGCGGCGAGGGAGCCGAACGCGAGGAAGAGGACCACGGCCGCGATGACCACGCCGACGACCTCGGCGTAGTGGGCGTCGGGCGCCTCGGTCAGGGCGATGGCCCGGCCGCCGAGTTCCACTTGGAGCCCGTCCGTCTCGGTGGCGGGGTTCTTGGCCGCCTTCACGACCGCCTCGGCCTGGGCCTTGGGTACGGAGTCGGACTGCCGGTCGAAGGTGACGACGGCGTAGGCGGTGCGCCCGTCGGGGCTGATCTGGGGGGCCTGCCCGGGGTGGTGGCCGTAGGGACCGGCGACCGATCCGACGCCGGGGAGGCGGGACACCGCTTCCAACGCCGCCGTCATGCGCTGCTCGACGGCGGGGGTGCGGGCCGTCTGGTGCTCGGGGGCCCGCCACACGATGGTGTCGACGTCGCCGCCCTGGTCGTGGAAACCCTCGCGGAGGAGGGTGGTGGCCCGGCCGGACTCGGTCCCGGGGACCTCGTAGTCGTTGGAGAACGCCGAACCGGCGACGCCGGCGGCGAGCGCCGTCGCGGCGAGTGCGAGCAGCCAGATCAGGACGGTGGCCAGGCGGTGCCGCAGGCACCACCGTGCGATTGCTGCCAACGGACGTGCTCCCTGGGGGGATGGATCTTGGTGATTTGGTGGATCTGTTCGGACCTATCCGGACCATTCAGACCTGTTCGGATTAGTTCGGGGCTTCACGGAGGCAGGCCGTCGCCGCCCGGGGCCCGATGGTCCGCCGCGCCGTTGAGGATCGCAGCGTTTTATGATCATTGGACCCGTTCGTGCGCATCGTCACAGGCGGTGGGTGTCTCGTCAGGAGGTCGGGGGCGCTGCGTCGGCCGACGCCTCGGCTCGGTAGCCGGGTAGCGAGGGCCAGCGGACCGTGAGGACCACCGTGTCCTCTTCCGCGTACCAGGAGTGGTCGACACCGCGGCCCCAGACCACGTAGTCACCCTGTTCGGCGAGGACGACGGTGCGGCCCGGGAACTCCAGCCGAAAACGCCCGCTGATGAGCACCTGGAGCGCGGTCCGCTCTTCTCCGGTGACCCACCGTGCCCGCTCGTCGCCTTTGGGGTGGACACCCCACTTGATCTCCACGTCCTCGCTGTGGCGGGGATCGCCGGCGGCCTTGAAGTGACCGAGGAGCCAACCTCGGTCGGCGGCGGCATCGGGGGCGGCCTTGCCGGTGTAGATGGTGGGGGTGGCGGTGGTGTCGGGGGCGGGGTTGGGGGTGCTTGTCGTCGAGTGGTCCGTCACGGGGCGAGGCTAATGCAGTTGTACGGAGCTGATGCCTGGTGGTGGTCTGAGCGGATGGCAACAGCGATGGATCGTGACGATGTGATGCGGGTACGTGCCCTCTACGACGCGGAGATGCGCCGTGACGCCCGGCCGGACTCGGCCGAGGCCCGGGTGGAGCGGGTGGGTGCGGTGGTTCGGCAGACGATGCCCGGGCCGTTGGGTTGGAACGCCGTGCTCTGGTCGGAACTGGACGAGGAGAACGCGGACGCGGAGATCGCGGCGCAGATCGCGCACTTCGGGCAGTCCGGGCAGTTCCCTGGTGCCGGGCAGCCGGCGGGGTTCGAGTGGAAGCTGTACGACTACGACCGTCCGGCGGACTTGGGGGAGCGACTGCGGGCGGCCGGCTTCGTGCCGGAGCCGCCCGAGACCCTGCTGGTGGCCCGGACGGCCGATCTCGCCGCGCTGCCGGTGGAACCGCCGGAGGGCATCACCCTGCGGGTGGTACGGGACGAAGCAGGGGTTGACCTGATGATGGAGGCCCATGCCCGGGCCTTCGGCACCGAGCGGCCGCACATCCGCGAGCAGATCCTCAGCCTGCTGCGGGAGCGGCCTGACACGATCGAAGCGGTCCTGGCCATGGCGGGTGACACCCCGGTCAGCGCGGCGCGGATGGAGATGCCCGCGGGGTCGTCGTTCGCGGGCTTGTGGGGCGGCGGCACGGCCCCGGAGTGGCGCGGCCGGGGCATCTACCGCCTCTTGGTGGCCCACCGGGCCCGCGTCGCGGCGCAACGCGGCATCCCGTACCTCCAGGTGGACGCGTCGGCCGACAGCCGCCCGATCCTGGAGCGGCTGGGCTTCCAGGTGCTGGGGGTGACGGTGCCGTACGTGTGGGAGGGGTGAAGGCGGGCGGGGCGGGGGTTTTGGGCGCGGGGTTGCAGCGGGGCGGTGTCGGGAAGCCCCCAGCACCTCCCTGATCCCGAGGAAGGGTGCACCGGCCCCGAAACCCCCTTCCGCCTCCGACCCCCCGCCCTGCAAGATCCGTACATGGAACCCGACATGAAACCCGTCATAGAACCCGTTGACCCGCCCCTCACCGGCGGCGAGCGCGAAAGCCTCCGTGGCTACCTGGACTACCACCGCGCCATCCTCGCCGGAAAGTGCCGGGAGCTCTCCGACGAAGACCTGCGGCGGCAGGCGTCGCCGCCCTCGACCTTGTCCCTGTTGGGTCTCGTGCGGCACATGGCCGAGGTCGAACGGCATTGGTTCCGCCGCACGATCGGTGCCACCGACGTCCCGCACGTGTGGTCCGACCGGCATGACTTCCAGGCCGCCTACGACGCCTCCTCCGCCACCCGCGCCGAAGCCTTCGCGGCCTGGGAGGCCGAGGTCGAGCACTCCCGCGCCGTGGAAGCCGCCGCCGAGTCCCTCGACGTCAGGGGCTATGTCACCAAGTGGGAGGAGGAGGTCTCGCTCAGGTTCGTGATGCTGCACATGATCCACGAGTACGCCCGCCACAACGGCCACGCCGACTTCCTCCGCGAGGCGATCGACGGCACCGTCGGCGACTGAACCCGACTCCGGCCCCCGGCCCCGGCCCCACCCCCTATAGTTGGCTCGACAGTTAGGGTTGCCTTACCTAAGCCGCCACCACCGGGGGAGCCCCAGCATGACCAGCCCGACCGCCGCAGACGGCTCCACCACCGACCCCACGTCCCCCGGCGTCTACCGGGATTCCTGGGGCATCCCCCACCTCCGCGCCGCCGACCACCTCCGCCTCGCCCGCGCCCAAGGCCGCGTCACCGCCCTGGACCGGGCCTGGCAGGTGGAGGTGGAGCGGCACCGCGCCCAGGGTTCGAGTGCCGCGTTCCTCGGGACCGGGGCGGTCGCCTGGGACCGGTTCGCGCGGCAGGCCCGGCTCGACGACACCGCGCGCCGCTGCCACGAGACCCTCGACGCCGCGACCGCCGCCTGGGTGGGGGCGTACGTCGACGGCGTCAACGACGCCCTCGCCGAAGGGGCCGCCCGCGACGACCGGTTCGCGCGCACCGCGCACCGCCCCACCCCCTGGGAGCCGTGGGTACCGCTCTCCATCTGGATCGCCACCCACATCCTCTTCGCCGGCTTCGCCACCAAGCTGTGGCGCGAGCGCGTCGCCCGCGCCCTCGGCGACGACGCCGTCACGCTCTTCGCCACCGACGGCCCCGGCACCGCCGGCAGCAACGGCTGGCTCGTCCCCGGCGAGCGCACCGCCACCGGCGCGGCGATCATCGCCGGCGACCCCCACCGGTTCATCGAGGACCCCGGGGTCTACCAGCAGATGCGTCTCTCCTGCCCGGAGTACGACGTCCTCGGCCTCGCCGTCCCCGGCGTCCCCGGGCTCGCCCACTTCGGCCACACCGGCAGCGCCGCCTGGGCCATCACCAACGCCATGGCCGACTACCAGGACCTGTTCGTCGAACAGTTGCGCCCCGCGGCCCACACCGACGGTGAGACCATCGAGGCGCTGGGGCCGGGCGGCGCCTGGGAGGCCGTCCACCGGCACACCGAGACGATCACGGTGGCCGGCGCCGCCCCCGTCACCGTCGAGGTGCTGGAAACCGCGCGCGGCCCGGTCATCACCCACACCGCCACCGCGGAGCAGCCGCTCTCCCTGCGCTACCCGCCCCGCGTCCGCCGCGATCTCGGCTTCGCCGCCCTCCCCGCGCTGCTGCGCGCCCGCACGGTCGCCGACATCGACCGGGCCCTCGACGGTTGGGCCGAACCCGTCAACGTCGTGCACGCCGCCGACACCGAGGGCGGGCTGCTGCACCGCGTCGCCGGAGCGGTCCCGCACCGCGACCCCGCCAACCGGCTGCGCCCCGTGCCCGCCTGGGACGCGCGGTACGCATGGCAGGGCTGGGCCGCGACCCCCGCCGAGCCGGTCCAGGGCTTCGCCGTCATGGCGAACGCGCGCGGCATCGCCTCCCCGCTCGGCGTCGAGTTCGCGCCCCCGCACCGCGCGAACCGCATCCGCGAGCTGCTCTCCGGCTCGGCCGACTGGTCTCCGAAGGCGATGGCCGACGTACACCGGGACACCCACCTGGCCTCCGCCGAACCCCTCCTGGCCCTGCTGCCCGGGCTCGACGACCTCTCCCCCGACGCGGCGCTGCTGCGCGAACGCCTGCTCGCCTGGGACCGACGCATGGAGGCCGACTCCACCGACGCCACCGTCTTCTCGGCCTTCCGGACCGCGACCGTACGCCGCCTCGCCGCCGACCCCGTCTTCGCCGGCCTGGCCGACGCGCCGACCGCCCCCGAGGTGTTCCACCCGTGGCTGTACCTCGTCCCGCGCGTCGGCTACGCCCTGGAGGGGCTGCTGACCACGCCCCTCCTCCCCGACCTGGACCGCGCCGGTCACGTCCGCGCCGCGCTGGAGGAGACGGCGGCCGGACACACCGCCGACACGCCCTGGTCTGAGGTCCACCGGCTGACCCCGTGGTCGGTGCTCCCCGACCCGGACGCCGAGTGGCTCGGCCTCGGCGGCGACCACGACTGTGTGAACGCCACCTCCTCCGTCCCCGGTTTCACCGACCTCACCGCCCGGGCATCGGCGGCCCGTTACGTCTGGGACCTCGCCCGGCGCGAGGACAGCCTCTGGGTGGTCCCACTGGGCGCCGACGGGGTCACCGGCTCCCCCCACCACCGCGACCAGCTTCCCCTCTGGGCCCGCTGCGAACTCGTACCCGTCGTCACCGACTGGGCCCGCCTCACCAAGGAATCCGCATGACCACCTCCACCCGGCAGCCCGTGTTCACCCGCTCCGTCGAGGGCTTCGGGACCGTCACCCTCACCCCTCTCGACCCGGCCGCCGACTCCGCCCTGATCCACGGCTGGGTCACCGAGGAGCGGGCCCGTTTCTGGGGCATGGCCGAGGCGAGCCGCGAGCTGGTCCGGGAGATCTACGAGGACGTCGACCGCCGCACCACCCACCATGCCTTCCTCGTCCGCCGCGACGGTCGACCGGTCGCGCTGTTCCAGACGTACGACTGCGCCGAGGACCGGATCAGCGAGTGCTACGAGGTGCGGCCGGGCGATGTCGGCATCCACCTGCTGCTCGGGCCGGCCCAGGGTGCGCCGGAGCACGGTTTCAGCGCGGCCCTGGTGGGGGTGTTCACGGCGTACCTGTTCTCCGACGGCGGCGCCCGCCGCGTGGTCGGTGAGCCGGACGTCCGCAACGGCAAGGTCATGGCCTTCCTGGAGCGCTCGGGTTTCGTCCTCGGTCCCGAGATCGAGCTGCCGGAGATCGACCTCCCCGAGGTCTACCTCCCGGCGAAGAAGGCCCGTCTCGCCTTCCTCAACGCGATCCCAGGAACCCGCTGATCAACGCCGCCCACTCCGCCGGTCGTTCGACGAAGGGAAGATGGCCGGTGGCGAGTTCCGCGTACTGCGCGCCCGGGAGGGAGTCGGCCAGTTCCCGCTGGAGGTCGAGCGGTACGAGCCCGTCCTCGGTCGTCGCGATGACGAGGGCGGGTACGTCGATCCGCGCGAGGTCGGCGCGCAGATCGGCGCCCCTGATCAGCTCGACGTGGTCCCCGCTGCCGGGCGGGATGGAAGCGGCGGTGGCCCGCACCAGCTCTTCCAGCTCCTCGGGGCCGAGGGCCTCCAGCGTCCGCGCGCCGAGGGCGAGCGGGGTCAGGAACCGTGCCAGCGACTCGCTGTCGCCCCGCGCGGCCAACGCCGACCAGAGGTCGGCGACCAGTCCCAGCCGGTTCCCGGCGCGGGCGAAGGTCGCGGTGAGGACGAGCGCGGTGACCCGCTCGGGGTACCGGGCGGCGAGCCGGACGGCGACGTTCCCGCCGAGCGAGTAGCCGAGCACGGCGAACCGCTCCAGCCCTTCGGCGTCGGCTGCCGCCACCAACTGGTCAGCAAGTACGTCGAGTTCCAGCGGTCCGGTGGCGCGCGGCGTGCCGCCGGTCCCGGGGTAGTCGACCCCGACGACGCTGTACGCGGCGGCCAGGTCGTCCAGGATCGCGCCGAAGTTGGACTCGACGGACCCGCCACCGCCGTGGGCGAGCAGCAGCCCGGGGCCACCGCTTTCCTTGCGGACGGTGCGGGCGTAGGGGGTGGTCGTCGTGACGACGGACATGGTGGCACCTCTGCCTTTCTGTAGCGGTCGTTCTAGATTCAACCGTACCCAAGTTCAATAACGTTCGCTATAGAAATAGGCGGCAGGCTGCTCGTACACGCCTTTTGTACGGGTGCCGTAGGGGTGATACGTGGGTCGGCGCGAAGTCTGCGGGGGATGTGACCGGCATGCCCAAAAGCAACCGGCCCCAGAAGAACGCCTCTTGGAAGGTCGTCGGCGTCCTGCCGGCCCACCATCGCAAGCGCGCCCTGCTCACCCAACAGCAGTTGGCCGACCTGGTCTTCTGCGACGTCGAGTCCATCACCTCGGTGGAACAGGGCCGCCGGCCGCTGTCCTTGAAGCTCGCCGTCGCCCTCGACGCGGTCCTGGACGCGAAGGGAGCCCTGCGAGAGGCGGCGGAGGCGATCCCTAGGCGGGAGCGGTATCCGGCGTTCGCACGCGAGTACATCGAGCACGAGGAGGAAGCGCTCAGCCTGCTCTCGTATCAGAATGCCTCGGTCCCAGGCATGCTTCAGACGCCGCAGTACGCAGAGGCGGTCTTCGCCAACTTCTTTCCCCCACTCCCGGCCGACCAGATCGCCCAACAGGCCGAGGACAGGATCGCCCGCCAAGCCCTGTTCCATCGCGAACCGCAACCACCGGTGATGCACTTCATCATCGAGCAGTACGCGTTGGAGCGCCCCGTCGGTGGACCGCAAGTGCTACGCGGACAACTCGAACGCCTACGAGCCCTGGCGGAGCTTCCCTTCGTCGGGCTCCAAATCATGCCCCGTTCTCGCGAGACACACGCCGGCCTGGACGGGGCGAAGGTTCTGCTGGAGACATCCGATCACGAGCAACTCGCCTACGTAGAGGGTCAGCGTGTCAGCTTCCTCCTGGATGACCCCGACGAGGTCCATCCCCTCCATCTCCTGTATGGGATGCTGCGTTCCCAGGCTCTGTCCGTGGAAGACAGCGAGAGCCTGCTGGACGAGATGCTGGGAGAGTCATGACGCACCAACTGGCCTGGTTCAAATCGAGTTACAGCGGTAGCCAGGGCGGCGACTGCATCGAAGTCGCCTACCACTGACACAAGTCGAGCTACAGCGGCGACGCCGGCGGCGACTGCGTCGAGGTCGCCGCGCACCCCGCCGCCGTGCACGTCCGGGACTCCAAGGTGACCGACGGACCGGTCCTGACGGTCTCCCCCGGGACTTGGGCCGCCTTCGTCTCGGGCGCGGCAAACTGACCGTTTCGATTGACCGTGTGATTCAGGCCACGCCAGACTGACCCCCACGCAAACCAGTGCCGCTGGGGGGAAATTGACCAGCCAGAATCTGCACATCGGACCGGATTCCGCAGCCGACCGTTATCGGTTGCTCCGGTCCATCGGGCGCGGCGGGGAGGCCGTGCTCTATCTCGCCGAGATCGAGCTCGCGGGTGGCAGTGAACCGGTGGTCGTCAAGGTGCTCGACTCCAAGACGACCATCACGCCCGACATCTTCGACCGGATCAGCCAGAAGTGGAACGAGCAGGCCGAACTGCTCCGCTTCGTCCACCGCCCCGGTGTCGTCGGTGTCCGGGAGCATTTCGAAGGGCCGCCGATCCACCGGCCCGGGGAGTCCGGGACGCTGACCGGGCGGGCGCTCGTGCTCGTCATGAACCACGTCGACGGGCTCGATCTGCGCGACTGGCGGGCCGAGCGGACCCTCACCACCGCCGCCGAGCGGCGCGAGGTGATGCGCACGCTGGAGCAGCTGGCCGACGTGCTGGACTGGCTGCACTCGGGGAAGGCGACGCCGTCCGGGCGCCAGGTGATCCACGGTGACCTCTCCCCCGGCAACGTGATGGTCGACGCGCACGGGCAGGCGACTCTCGTGGACTTCGGCCTGAGCAAGCTCACCGCCGACCACCAGACGGCCGAGGTCTGGTTCACCCCGGGCTACGCGGCCCCAGAGGTCTTCGACGGCAAGCGGACCCCGGGCGCCGACCGGTACGCCTTCGGGGCCATCGCGTACTTCCTGCTGAGCGGGGAGTCCCCGCCCTCCTCGCCGGAGCAACTGGCGCGGGCCATGCAGGCGTTGCCGCAGATCGCGGCGCTGGACGCGGAGCAGCGGAGCCGGATCACCGCGATCTACGCCTACGACCCCGCCGAGCGGCCGGTGAGCCTGACGGGGTGGATGAAGGACGTCCGGCACGCGGTGGTGTCCACGACCAGCTCCACCTCCCAGCGCGCCACGGCCGTCCAGGACGCCGTACCCGGCGCGGTCCCGCCCCGGCCGGTGGTGGCCCCGGTGGTGCCGCCGCAGCCCGCCGAGCCGCAGTCCGCGAGTACGCCGCCTGCCGAAGTGCCTCATGTACCGGCCGCGTACGCGCCCACGTACGCCCTGCACGCGACGCCGCCCCCGGAGCCGGCGGGCAGCCGGCCGGGGAAGAGAAAGCGGGCCGGGCTGGTCCTGGGCTCGGTGGCCGCCGTATTGGTCATCGCCGCACTCGCGGTGATCGGCGTACAGCTCCTGAACGGGAAGGACGACAAGGGGCGGGACCAGGCGGCCTCGAACGGCAAGGCGGAGAGCACCGCCTCCGACGGGACCACCCCGGAGGAGACCCCGACGCCCACCCCGTCGGAGAGCGAGAGCACGGAGCCCACGCCCGACCCCACCGCCTCCGGCACCGCGCCGGCGGGCATCGCGGCGAACATCAAGGCGGCCGACCTGACGGTCATGACGCCGGTGTCGGACCTGGGCAACTTCAAGGTCGGCTCGGCGAAGATCAACACCAAGCAGTACGGGGCCGCCTTCATCGCGCAGCCCGACTGCAACGACGAGGCCGTCACGGAGTTCGACCTCAACCGGGAGTGGAAGCACCTGGACTTCACCGCCGGGATCGACGACGGCTCGTTGCAGCAGAAGGGGCGGGTCACCGTCTCGCTGGACGGCCAACCGGCGGCCTTCTCCGAACTGGTGGAACTCGGAAAGCCGATCACCAAGTCGGTGGACGTGAACGGCGCCCTGCGGCTGCGCGTCAAGGTGGACATGGGCTGCGACAACGGCACCGTCGTGATCGCCGCCCCGCAGCTCACCCGCTGACCGGGATACGACGGCGGCCCCGCACCGGAGGTTCCGGTGGGGGGCCGCCTTTCGAGTTACGTGAGCGACTACTCCGAGACGCCCAGCCGCTCCAGGATGAGCTCCTTGACGCGTGCCGCGTCCGCCTGGCCGCGGGTGGTCTTCATGACCGCGCCGACCAGGGCGCCGACCGCCGCGATCTTGCCGCCGCGGATCTTGTCCGCGATGGCGGCGTTGCCCGCGATGGCCTCGTCCACGGCCGCGCCCAGCGCGCCCTCGTCCGAGACGACCTTGAGGCCGCGCTTGTCGACGACCTCGTCCGGGGTGCCCTCGCCGGCGAGGACGCCCTCGATGACCTGGCGGGCCAGCTTGTCGTTGAGCGAGCCCTCGGCGACCAGCGCCGCGACCCGGGCGACCTGCGCCGGGGTGATGGGCAGCTCGTCCACGGAGACGCCCTGCTCGTTGGCGTTGCGGGCCAGCTCGCCCATCCACCACTTGCGCGCGGCGGCCGAGTCGGCACCGGCCTCGACCGTGGCGACGATGGAATCCACCGCGCCCGCGTTGAGGATCGACTGCATGTCGTGCTCGCTGACGCCCCACTCCTCGCGGAGCCGGTTGCGGCGCACGCGCGGCATCTCGGGCAGCCCGCCCCGGAGTTCCTCGACCCAGTCGCGGGCCGGGGCGACGGGGACCAGGTCGGGCTCCGGGAAGTACCGGTAGTCCTCGGCGTTGTCCTTGATGCGGCCGGCCGTGGTGGAGCCGTCCTCCTCGTGGAAGTGCCGGGTCTCCTGGATGATGGTGCCGCCGGAGGAGAGGACCGCCGCGTGGCGCTGGATCTCGAAGCGCGCCGCGCGCTCCACGGAGCGCAGCGAGTTGACGTTCTTCGTCTCCGAGCGGGTGCCGAACTTCTCGGTGCCGTTCGGGCGCAGCGACAGGTTCACGTCGCAGCGCATCTGGCCCTTGTCCATCCGGGCCTCGGACACGCCGAGGGCCTTGATGACCTCGCGCAGCTCGGCGACGTACGCCTTGGCGACCTCGGGGGCCCGCTCGCCCGCGCCCTCGATGGGCTTGGTGACGATCTCGATGAGCGGGATGCCGGCGCGGTTGTAGTCCAGCAGGGAGTGGGACGCGCCGTGGATACGGCCGGTGGCGCCGCCGACGTGCAGCGACTTGCCGGTGTCCTCCTCCATGTGGGCGCGCTCGATCTCCACGCGGAAGATCTCGCCGTCCTCCAGCTGGACGTCCAGGAAGCCGTTGAAGGCGATCGGCTCGTCGTACTGGGAGGTCTGGAAGTTCTTCGGCATGTCCGGATAGAAGTAGTTCTTCCGGGCGAAGCGGCACCACTCGGCGATCTCGCAGTTCAGCGCGAGACCGATCTTGATGGCCGACTCCACGCCGATCGCGTTGACGACCGGGAGCGCGCCGGGCATGCCGAGGCAGACGGGGCAGGTCTGCGCGTTGGGCTCGGCGCCCAGCTCGGTCGAGCAGCCGCAGAACATCTTGGTCTTGGTGCCGAGCTCGACATGGACCTCCAGGCCCATGACGGGGTCGTACGACGCGAGGGCGTCCTCGTACGACAGCAGTTCGGTGACGGTCACAGTGAAACTTCCCTCTCAGCCCAGCAGGACGTCGTCGTCGCCGAGGCGCTTCAGCTCGCGGTACAGGATCGCGAGGCCGGTGACGATGGCGGCGGCGGACACAACGGCGTCGACCAGCTTTAGCGTGTCGTTCTCGGTGCGGGCCTTCTTGGCCTGCTTGATCACGCTGATGGCACCGAAGGCGGTGGTGCCGATCGACAGGTACGTACCGGACTTGGACTTCTTGAAGCCCTTGGCCTTGGACAGTGCGCTACCACTCACAGCGACGGAGCCTCCTCAAGCAGCGGGTGACCCCAACGCTCCGTGAAGGCGGCCTCGACGGCGGCACCGACCTTGTACAGCCGGTCGTCCTTCATGGCGGGGGCGATGATCTGCAGTCCGACCGGCAGGCCGTCCTCCGGTGCCAGGCCGCAGGGGAGCGACATGGCGGAGTTGCCGGCCAGGTTGGTCGGGATGGTGCACAGGTCGGCGAGGTACATCGCCAGGGGGTCGTCGGTGCGCTCGCCGATCGGGAAGGCGGTGGTCGGGGTCGTCGGGGAGACGATCACGTCGACCTGCTCGAAGGACTTCTCGAAGTCCTTCGAGATCAGCGTGCGGACCTTCTGGGCGGAGCCGTAGTACGCGTCGTAGTAGCCGGAGCTGAGCGCGTACGTACCGAGGATGATGCGGCGCTTGACCTCGTCGCCGAAGCCGGCTTCGCGGGTCAGGGCGGTGACGTCCTCGGCGGACAGGGTGCCGTCGTCGCCGACGCGCAGGCCGTAGCGCAGACCGTCGAAGCGGGCCAGGTTCGAGGAGGCCTCGGACGGCGCGATCAGGTAGTACGCGGCCATGGCGAGATCGAAGGACGGGCAGTCCAGCTCGACGATCTCGGCGCCGAGCTCCTTGAGGAGCTCGACCGACTCGTTGAAGCGCTGGACGACACCGGCCTGGTAGCCCTCGCCCGCGAACTGCTTGACCACGCCGACGCGCATGCCGGCGACGGAGCCGTTGCGGGCCGCCTCGACGACCGGCGGGACCGGGGCGTCGATGGAGGTGGAGTCCATCGGGTCGTGGCCGGCGATCACCTCGTGGAGGAGCGCGGCGTCCAGGACCGTACGGGCGCAGGGACCGCCCTGGTCGAGGGAGGAGGAGAAGGCGACCATGCCGTACCGGGAGACCGAGCCGTACGTGGGCTTCACGCCGACGGTGGCCGTGACGGCGGCGGGCTGGCGGATGGAGCCGCCGGTGTCCGTGCCGATGGCGAGGGGCGCCTGGAAGGCGGCGAGGGCCGCGGCGGAGCCGCCGCCGGAGCCGCCGGGGATGCGGGTGAGGTCCCAGGGGTTGCCGGTGGGGCCGTACGCGCTGTTCTCGGTGGAGGACCCCATGGCGAACTCGTCCATGTTGGTCTTGCCGAGGATGACGACGTCGGCTTCCTTGAGCCGGCGCGTCAGGGTGGCGTCGTAGGGCGGGATCCACCCTTCGAGCATCTTCGAGCCGACGGTGGTCGGGACGCCGACGGTCGTGAAGATGTCCTTGAGGGCGAGCGGCACGCCGGCCAGCGGGCCGAGCTTCTCGCCGCGCTCGCGCTTGGCGTCGACGGCACGGGCCTGGGCCAGGGCGCCTTCGCGGTCGACGTGGAGGAAGGCGTGGACCTTCTCGTCGGTCGCCTCGATGCGGGCCAGGTGGGCCTCGGTGACCTCGACGGCCGTGAGTTCGCCGGAGGCGATCTTCTCGGCGGTCTCGGCGGCGGTGAGCTTGGTGATGATGGTGTCAGCCATGGTTGTTAGTCCTCCCCCAGGATCTGCGGCACCTTGAAACGCTGCTGCTCCTGGGCGGGAGCGCCGGAAAGCGCCTGCTCGGGGGTGAGCGACGGACGGACCTCGTCCGCGCGCATGACGTTGGTCAGCGGCAGCGGGTGGGAGGTCGGCGGGACGTCTTGGTCGGCGACCTCGGATACGCGGGCGACCGCGCCGATGATGTCGTCGAGCTGTCCGGCGAAGTGGTCCAGCTCTTCGGCCTTGAGCTCCAGACGTGCCAGCCGAGCGAGGTGGGCGACCTCCTCGCGCGTGATGCCAGGCATGCAGCGATCCTCTGGGGGTGGTGAGTGTGTAGGTTTCGCTGCCAATCCTAGGGGGCGGGGGGCCGCAGCCACTAAACGGTTTGCCGTCCGGGGCCGTCGGCGTCGGCTGCGCGGTGTCCGCCGGGCGCTGCCCGGACCCGCGCGGGGCTCCGCCCCGGACCCTGCGCCTCAAACGCCGGCGGGGCTGGTTCTGCCGCCGCGCCGGGGTGTGCCGGTTGACCCCGTGGGGGCCCGGAGACCCCGGGGCGGAGCCCGGGCGGGCCGGTGGCTGGGGCGGCCCGGGTTGCCCATGGCCCCGGCAGGCCGGTGTCCCCGGCGACGCCGGTTACCCCGCCGGGCAAAAGCAGCCCCGCCGGCGATTGAGGCGCCGGGGGTCGGGGCGGGAGCCCCAGCGGCCCGGGCGGGACACGCCGGGCAACCTCAGCCCCGCCGGCGATTGAGGCGCGGGGTCCGGGGCGGAGGCCCGGGGTCAGGACGCCTGGGATTCCTTGGCCGCCGCGGCGGCGAGTTCGGCCGTGATGTCGGCCGGGCGGCGCCAGCCGCGTTCGCCGCGGGCCAGCAGCCAGGCCGTGGCCTCCTGCGGCGGCATGGCGGCGGCGATCAGCCAGCCCTGGACGGCGTCGCAGCCCAGGTCCCGCAGCCGCTCCCAGGTCTCGTCGTCCTCGACGCCCTCGGCGACGACCAGCAGGCCCAGCGAGTGCGCGAGGTCCACGGTGCACCGGACGATCTCGGCGTCCTGGGCGTCCACGGCCAGTCGGGCCACGAACGAGCGGTCGATCTTGAGCTCGCTGACGGGCAGCCGCCGCAGGTGGACCAGCGAGGAGTAGCCGGTGCCGAAGTCGTCCAGGGACATCTTCACGCCGTGCCCGGTCAGCCCGGCCATGGTGTCGGCCGCCCGCTGGGGGTCCTCCAGCAGGACGTGTTCCGTTATCTCCAGTTGCAGGCCGCTGGCCGGGACCCCGTGCCGGGCGAGTCTGGCGGCCACGGCCCCCGCGAAGCCGGGGGTGTGGACGTCGCGCGGCGAGACGTTGACCGCGACGGGCACCTTGAGTCCCTGGGCGCGCCAGCGGGCCACCTGGGCCAGCGCCGTCTCCAGCACGTACTCCGTCAGGTGCGGCATGAGGCCGGAGGTCTCGGCGATGGCGATGAACTCGTCCGGGGAGACCCGCCCGCGCTCGGGGTGGACCCAGCGCACGAGCGCTTCCAGGCCGGCCACCTTGCCGTCGAAGCCGACCTTCGGCTGGTAGTGGAGTTCGACCTCGCCCGCGTCGAGCGCCCGGCGGAGGTCTCCGAGGAGGCCCAGCCGGTCGGGCGTGTTGCTGTCGCGCTTGGACTCGTACACCTCCACACCGGTGCGGTCCCGCTTGGCCTGGTACATGGCCACGTCGGCCCGGCGGAGCAGGCCCTCCGCGTCCAGGGCGTGGTCGGGGAAGACGGCGAGGCCCGCGCTGGCCTCCAGGACGAGGGTGAGGCCGTCCAGGTCGAGCGGGGAGCTGAGCTCCGAGACCAGGTGGCGGGCGACGCGCTGGGCGCTGGTGGTGGAGTCGGCGAGCGGCAGCAGGACGGCGAACTCGTCGCCGCCGAGGCGGGCCGCCTCGGCGTCCGGCGGGAGCGCCTGGCGCAGCCGTTCGGCGATCTGGAGGAGCAGTCGGTCCCCGGCGAGGTGGCCGAGGGTGTCGTTGACGGCGCGGAAGCGGTCGAGGTCGATGAGGACGAGGGCGGAACGGGTGCCCAAACGTTCAGCCTCGTCCAGCGCGGACCAGGTGCGCTCCAGCAGCCACTGCCGGTTCGGCAGGCCGGTGAGCGGGTCGCGCAGTTGTTCCTCGGCGCGGGCACGGGCGATCCACAGGGTGGAGTCCAGGGCGATGAGCGGTACGGCGAACAGCGGCAGCAGTACGGGTTGGTTGCCGGCGACGACGCAGATCAGCGGGGCGATGCCGAGCAGCGCGGCGGCGACCAGCGCCTGCCGCAGCAGGGCGGTGCGGGCGACGGTGGGCAGTCCGGCGCCGCGCGGGGCGAGCGCGAACCACAGGACGATCCGGGTCACCAGCAGGTAGGCGACGGCGACGAGGACCACCTCGGGGATCGCGGCCAGGCCCCAGGTGCCGGGGAACCAGGGGATCTCCACGGTCGGCGTCTGGCCGAAGGCGGCCAGGACGAGGGCGCCCGCGCCGATGCCGAGGATGTCGGCGGAGCCGTGCAGCAGGCCCTGCCGCCAGCGGTGCCGGCGGGCGGCCCCGACGAGCGAGACGACGGCGAGCGAGACGAGTCCGGCGGGGACCCAGCCGTAGAGGAGGAGCACGCCGAGGGTGAGCGCGGCTCCCGAGCCGGTGCCGCCCCACCAGCGGTCGCGGCCGAGCGCCACGAGGTGGCCGACGATGACCCCGGTGAGCAGGGCGAGCGCCCAGCCGACGGGCCCGCCGGGAAACAGGGCGTGCCGGTCGGCCAGCGCGGTGACGACACCCGCCGCCAGTACGGCGACGGCCAGGCCGACGACGGCGAAGGGCAGCACGGTCCGCCCTTGTCCGCCGCTCGCGCCCGTCCCGGTGTCGGGGGTGCGCGTCTCCCGTGTCCTGGCACCCAGGACACCGAGCCGGCCCGTCCGCATGGACGGGGGTTCCCCGCCGAATTCAGGTGACGGGTCGGCGCTTTCGGTGGGTTTCATGCCCGTCCCTCTCACAGCCGGCGATGCCGATGTCACGCGATGGCCCCTGTGTCATGCCATCACGGCTGAAAGCACATCAGGCAGCCGTGCACGACAGGCGCACCCCTCAACAGTAGGACGCGAGAGGCACCCAAGGGCAGCGGTCGGCGGTGGTTGCCCGAATGCGACCCAGCCATCCTCATCAGTACGGTATCCGCCGAACAGGTGAGTTTGGACCAGGACTTCGAGGTCACCCGTCCGATGATCCGACAGCTCACGGCCCTGCCACCAGCCTTGTACCGGCCGTTTACCCCCGGGTCCCGCGCGGGGGCGTGCGCCCGCCCGTACGGCCGCACGCCACGCATCCGTTGGTTCCGCCGCTCCCTCGGACGAGCGTTCATCCGGTTGTTACTCCGCTTCGGTGGCGCCGTCCACCGGGAGGTCGCCGGACACCGGGAGGCCGCCGTCCACGGGGAGGGCCGCGGCTCGCGCGGCGTCGGGCCCCTGTTCCAACAGCACCGCGAAGCCCGCGTCGTCGAGGACGGGGAGTTTCAACTGCACGGCCTTGTCGTACTTGGAGCCGGGGTTCTCGCCGACGACGACGAAGGAGGTCTTCTTCGAGACGGAGCCGGTGACCTTGGCGCCCCGGCTCTGCAACGCCTCCTTGGCGCCGTCGCGGGTGTGGTTCTGCAGGGTGCCGGTGACCACGACGGTCATCCCCTCCAGCGGACGGGGTCCCTCCTGCTCGCCGGAACCTTCCTCCTCCATCCGGACACCGGCCTCCCGCCACTTGCGCAGGATCTCCTGGTGCCAGTCGACGGCGAACCACTCCTTGAGGGAGGCGGCGATGATCGCGCCGACCCCGTCGGTGGCGGCCAGTTCCTCCTCGGTGGCCTGTTCGATGCGCCCGATCGACCGGAACTCGCGGGCGAGGGCCTCGGCGGCGACGGGCCCGACGTGGCGGATGGACAGCCCGTTGATGACGCGGGCCAGCGGGCGGTCCTTGGCGGCCTCGATGTTCCGGAGCATCGCCAGGGCGTTCTTCTTCGGTTCGCCCTTCTGGTTGGCGAAGACCCGGACGATCTTCTCCTCGCCCGTCTTCGGGTCCCGCTTGGGCAGTCCGCTGTCCTGGTCGAGCACGTACGCCTTGATCGGCAGCAGGTCCTCGATGGTGAGGGTGAACAGGTCGCCCTCGTCGAGCATCGGCGGCGCGGCCGGCTCCAGCGGTCGGGTCAGCGCGGCCGCGGCGACCTTGCCGAAGTTCTCGATGTCCAGGCACTGCCGGCCGACCAGGTAGAACAGCCGCTCGCGCAGTTGGGCGGGGCAGGTCTGCCCGTTGGGGCAGCGCAGGTCGATGTCGCCTTCCTTCATCGGCCGCAGCGGCGTACCGCACTCGGGGCACTCGGCCGGCATCACGAACTCGCGCTCGGTGCCGTCACGCAGGTCCACCACCGGGCCGAGGATCTCGGGGATGACGTCGCCCGCCTTGCGCAGCACGACGGTGTCCCCGATGAGCACGCCCTTGGCCTTGACGACCTCCTGGTTGTGCAGGGTCGCGAACTCGACCTCCGAGCCGGCCACGGTCACCGGCTCGACCTGGGCGTACGGGGTGACGCGCCCGGTCCGGCCGACGCCGACCTTGATGTCGAGCAGCTTGGTGTTGACCTCTTCGGGGGCGTACTTCCAGGCGATGGCCCAGCGCGGGGCGCGCGCGGTGGAGCCGAGCCGCCCTTGGAGCGGGATCTCGTCGAGCTTGACGACCACGCCGTCGATCTCGTGCTCCACGGAGTGCCGGTTCTCGCCGAAGTAGGCGATGAACTCGCGGACCTCTTCGAGCGAGGAGACCACCTTGTTGTGCCGGGCGGTCGGCAGGCCCCACTCGCCGAGGAGTCCGTACGCCTGCGACAGCTTGTCGATGTCGAAGCCCTCGCGGGCGCCGATGCCGTGCACGACCATGTGCAGCGGGCGGGTCGCGGTGACCTTCGGGTCCTTCTGGCGCAGCGAACCGGCGGCGGCGTTGCGCGGGTTGGCGAAGGGCTTGTCGCCCGCCTCGACGAGGCGGGCGTTGAGCTCCTCGAACTTCTCCATGGGGAAGAAGACCTCGCCGCGGATCTCCACCAGCTTCGGGATGCGGTCGCCCTTGAGGCGGTCGGGGATCTCGGCGATGGTGCGGACGTTGGGCGTGATGTCCTCGCCGGTGCGGCCGTCGCCGCGGGTGGCGGCGCGGGTGAGGCGGCCGTTCTCGTAGGTGAGGTTGACGGCGAGGCCGTCCACCTTCAGCTCGCAGAGGTAGTGGTAGTCACCGGTGTTCACGTCCCGGGCGACCCGCTCCGCCCAGGTGGCCAGTTCCTCGTCGTCGAAGGCGTTGTCGAGCGAGAGCATGCGCTCGCGGTGCCGCACGGAGGCGAAGTCCGTCTCGTACGCCCCGGCCACCTTCTGGGTGGGCGAGTCCGGCGTGCGCAGCTCCGGGTACTCCTCTTCCAGTGCCTCCAGCGAGCGCAGCAGTCGGTCGAACTCGGCGTCGCTGACGACCGGCTGGTCGTTCACGTAGTACCGGAAGCGGTGCTCCTCGACCTGCTCGGCGAGCAGCGCGTGCTGTTCGCGCACCGCCGCCGGTGCCGTCGTGTCGCTTGCCTGCTTCTGTTCGGCTGCCATGCCGTGTCCTCCCGTGGCCCGTCTCGACCGTCACTCAGGGTTGTCGGCGAGCGACCTCGCCGCTCTGACGCAGTGCGCCTGTGCCGCGCGGGCGTAGGCGGGCGAGGCACCCGCCAGACCGCACGACGGGGTGACCACGACGGACTCGGCCAGAGTCCCCGGGGCCAGCCCCAGCCTGCGCCAAAGCTTCCTGACACCCATGACGCTACCGCCCGGGTCTGACAACGGGGCGTCGGTGCCCGGCACCACTCCGGCGAAGAGTTTCAGGCCGTCTTCGACCGCTTCGCCGATGGCGTCGTCCTCGCGCTCGGTGAGCAAGGAGAAATCGAACGAAGCGCCCGAGGCGCCGGCCCGCCGCAGGAGGGCGAAGGGGACCTCGGGCGCGCAGGAGTGGACGACGACCTCGCCGCCCCCGACGGAATCGGTGACGGCGAACAACTCGCGGAGGGTGCCCTCGACGACCTGCCGGTCGACCGCCCGGTAGGTGCGGTAGCCGCTCGCGGAGCGGACCCGGCCGAGCAGGACGGCGGTCAGCGACGGCTCGTCGAACTGGAGCACGATCTCGGCGCCGGGCACCCGCCGGCGTACGTCGGCGAGGTGCTCGCGCAGCCCCTCGGCGAGGGACGCGGCCAGGTCGCGGCAGGCGCCGGCGTCCTGGAGCACGGCCTCGCCGCCGTGCAGCTCCAAGGCGGCGGCCAGGGTCCAGGGGCCGACGGCCTGGATCTTGAGCTTGCCCCGGTAACCCTGGGTGAACTCCTCCAGGGCGTCGAGGTCCTCGCCGAGCCAGGACCGGGCGCGCCTCGTGTCGCGGCCGGGCCGGTCGCTGAGGCGCCAGCCGCTGGGCTCGACGTGGGCGTACATCTCCACGAGCAGCCCGAGCGTGCGGCCGATCATGTCCGCGCCGGGGCCGCGGGCGGGGAGTTCCGGGAGGTACGGGAACTCCTCGAAGGAGCCGGTGACCGTCTTGGCGGCCTCGCGGGCGTCGCCGCCGGGCAGCGAGCCGACGCCGGTGGCGTTCGCGGTCATCGGCCGGGCCTCACGGACAGGTCGTTGACCTCGGCGTCGCGGGGCAGGTCGACGGCCATGACGATGGTCGTGGCCACCGACTCGGGGTCGATCCAGGCGGCGGGGTCGTACTCCTTGCCCTCCTGCGAGTGCACCTTGGCCTGCATGGGGCTCGCGGTGCGGCCGGGGTAGACGGAGGTGACGCGGATGCCGTGCGGCTTCTCCTCGGCGCGCAGGGAGTCGGCGAGCGCCTTGAGACCGTGCTTCGAGGCGGCGTAGGCACTCCAGTCGGCGTGCGCGTTCAGTCCGGCGCCGGAGTTCACGAAGACGATGGTGGCGTGCGAGGCGCGCAGGGTGGGCAGCAGCAGGCGGGTGACCTCGGCCGGCGCGATGAGGTTCACGTTGAGCTGCTGGTGCCAGGTCTTGGGGCGCAGGTCCCCGACCGGGCCGAGGTCGACGATGCCGGCGATGTGCAGGAGGGAGTCGATCCGCTCGGGGATGGCCTGCTTGGAGAACGCCCAGGAGAGCCGGTCGGGGTCGGCGAGGTCGCCGACGAGCGCGCGGGCGCCGGGGTAGCGGTCGGTGAGCTGCCTGGCGCGGCCGGCGTCGCGGGCGAGCAGGACGAGGTCGTCGCCGCGCGCGTGGAGGCGGGCGGCGACGGCGGCGCCGATGCCGGATCCGGCACCGGTGATCAGGTGAGTAGCCATGTGGCCATGCTCGCACCCCGGGGGAGGCCGGCGTCCGTGCCGGGGTGCGGTGGGGGCCTGCGGTCAGAGACCGGCGGCCTCGCGCAGGCCGGCGGCGGTCTTCCGGGCGTCGTAGCCCGGCGGGACGCCGTCGACCAGGATGATCTCGCCGGGGATGTGCCGGGTGCGCAGCGGGAGGATGGCCTGGTAGGCGGGCGAGGTGTACCAGGCGCGGGCCGTGTCGATGTCCGGGAAGGAGATGACCACGACGGTGCCGGGGAAGGGGCCTTCCAGGACCTCGACTTCCTTGCCGTGGACGACGAAACGGCCCTCGAAGGGGTCCATGGTGGACTGGATCTCCTCGATGTAGCGGAGGATGTCCTCGTTCATCGTCTCGGGGCGGATGTGGGCGATGGCGTACGCGGTCATGGTGGTTCCTCCGCAAGTCGTGGACCGGATCGGTTCGTTGACTCGATCCTGCCAAGCCGCGGCCGGCGCGGCCATTACCTCGGAGGTCATGCCGTTCGGGCCTCATGCCTCCACGAGGGCCGGGCGGTAGGTGCGCCGGTAGGCGATCGGGGAGATGCCCAGGGTGGCCCGCATGTGCTGGCGCAGGGAGTTGGCGGAGCCGAAGCCGGAGCGGTGGGCGACGAGGTCGACGGGCAGGTCGCTGGATTCGAGCAACTGCCGTGCCAGGTCGAGGCGTTGACCGGTAAGCCATTGGACGGGGGTCATGCCGACCTCGTCACGGAAGCGCCGGGTGAAGGTGCGCAGGCTCATCCTGGCGTGTGCGGCCAGCTCGGCGAGGGTGAGCGGCCGGGCGAGCCGTTCCAGTGCCCAGGCCCGGGTGGCGGTGGTGGTGGCGACGGTCGGTTCGGGCACCGGTCGGACGATGTACTGGGCCTGTCCCCCGTCGCGCCACGGCGGTACGACGCACAGCCGCGCGGCGCGGTTGGCGACGGCGGTGCCGTGGTCGGCGCGGACGAGGTAGAGGCAGAGGTCGATGCCGGCGGCGACCCCGGCGGAGGTGAGGATGTCGCCGTCGTCGACGAAGAGCACGTCCTCGTCGACCTTGACGCGCGGGAAGGCCCGCTGGAAGGCCGGGGCGTGCACCCAGTGGGTGGTGGCGGGTCGGCCGTCGAGCAGTCCGGCGGCGGCGAGCACCTCGGAGCCGGTGCAGATGGACACGACGCGGGTGCCGGGGCGGATGGCCGCGAGGGCGTCGGCGAGGGCGGTCGGCAGCGGTTCGCCGCGCAGCAGCCCGGGCATGGCGTGGGTCGGCGGGACGATCACGGTGTCGGCGGTGGCGAGCGCCTCGGGGCCCGCGCCGACCCCGACCGTGAAGCCCGCGTCGCTGGCGACGGGCAGGCCGTCCGCGGTGCAGACGGTGACCTCGTAGAGGGCGTCGCCGTCCGCGGTCAGGGCGTTGCCGAAGACGCGGGACGGCATGCCGAGCTCGAAGGGGGCGACGCCGTCGAGGGCGAGTACGGCGATTCGATGCAAACCGGGCATGGCCAGATCCTGTCACATGGTGGCCGTCCGGCCAACACCACGCCGGCCTCGGCGCGGCCAAGCTGGTGGCACGGCCGGGAAAACCGGCACAGAGCGCAACCGAGGAGACATTCATGCGTGCCGTCGTCGTCAGCCAGTGGGGTGGCCCCGAGGTTCTCACCGAGGTCGAGGTCGAGCGGCCCGAGCCCGGTCTGAACGAGATCCTCGTACGGGTCCACGCGGCCGGCGTGAACCCCGTCGACTTCAAGACCCGGGCCTCCGGCGCACTGATCGACTGGGCCGAGGTCCCGGCGGTCGGCTGGGACGTCTCGGGCACCGTCGAGGCGGTCGGGCCGGGCGTGACCGTGTACCGCCCGGGCGACGAGGTGTACGGCATGCCGCACTTCCCGCGCCAGGCCGGCGCCTACGCCGAGTACGTGACCGGCCCGGCGCGGCACTTCGCGCCCAAGCCGGCCTCGCTCGACCACGTGGCGGCGGCAGCGCTCCCGCTGGCGGCCCTCACCGCCTGGCAGGCCCTGGTGGACACCGCCCGGCTGAAGGCGGGAGAGCGGGTCCTGGTGCACGCGGCGGCGGGCGGGGTCGGTCACCTGGCCGTGCAGATCGCGAAGGCGCGGGGCGCGTACGTGATCGGCACCGCGAGCGCCGCCAAGCACGAGCTGCTGCGGGAGCTCGGCGCGGACGAGGTGATCGACTACCGGACCACCGCCTTCGAGGAGGCCACCTCGGACATCGACGTCGTCATCGACGCGATCGGCGGGGACTACGGGCAGCGCTCGCTGGGCGTGCTGCGGCCGGGCGGCCGGCTGGTGACCCTGCCGGGCCCGGACGCCGTCCCGGCCGACGCCCCGGGCGTGCGCACCGGCTGGACGCTGGTGGAGCCGGACTACCGCGGCCTGCTGGAGATCGCCGCGCTGGTCGAGGCGGGCGAGCTGCGGGTGGTGGTCGACACGGTCCTGCCGCTGGAGCAGGCGGCGAAGGCCCACGAGATCGGCGAGCAGGGCCGGACCACCGGCAAGATCGTCCTGACGGTGGCCTGACGGTCGCCCGGGCGGTGGCCTGAGGGTGGCCCGGGCGGATGCCCGAGCCGGCTCAGACGGTAGCGGCGGCGCGGGTGGTGGTGGCGATGGTGGCGGAGCCGACCACGCGCGTGCCGTCGTAGAGCACGATCGCCTGACCGGGAGCCACGCCGCGTACCGGCTCCGTGAAGGAGACGCGCAGTTCGCCGTCCACGACCTCGGCGAAGACCTCGGTCTCGCCGCCGTGGGCGCGCAGCTGCGCGGTGTACGTCCCGGTGGCGGCCGGGGTGGAGCCGCACCAGCGGGGGCGGATGGCGGTGAGGGCGCTGATGTCGAGGGCTTCGACGGGGCCGACGGTCACCGTGTTGTTCACCGGCGAGATGTCGAGGACGTAGCGCGGCTTGCCGTCCGGGGCCGGGTGCCCGATGCGCAGACCCTTGCGCTGGCCGATGGTGAAGCCGAAGGCACCGTCGTGGCTGCCGACCTTCTCGCCGGTCGCACCGTCCACGATGTCGCCCTCGGCCTTGCCCAGCCGGCTCGCGAGGAAGCCCTGGGTGTCGCCGTCGGCGATGAAGCAGATGTCGTGGCTGTCGGGCTTCTTCGCGACGGCCAGGCCACGGCGCTCGGCCTCGGCGCGGATCTCGTCCTTGGTGGTGAGGGTGTCGCCGAGCGGGAAGAGGGCGTGGGCGAGCTGCTTCTCGTCGAGGACGCCGAGCACGTACGACTGGTCCTTGGCCATGTCGGAGGCGCGGTGCAGCTCGCGGGTGCCGTCCTCGTTCAGGACGACGGTGGCGTAGTGGCCGGTGCAGACGGCGTCGAAGCCGAGGGCGAGCGCCTTGTCGAGCAGGGCGGCGAACTTGATCTTCTCGTTGCAGCGCAGGCAGGGGTTGGGGGTGCGCCCGGCCTCGTACTCCGAGATGAAGTCCTCCACCACGTCCTCGCGGAAGCGTTCGGCGAGGTCCCAGACGTAGAACGGGATGCCGATGACGTCGGCGGCGCGCCGGGCGTCGCGGGAGTCCTCGATGGTGCAGCAGCCGCGGGCACCGGTCCGGAAGGACTGCGGGTTCGCGGAGAGCGCGAGGTGGACGCCGGTCACGTCGTGCCCGGCTTCGACCGCGCGGGCGGCGGCGACGGCGGAGTCCACGCCGCCGGACATGGCGGCCAGGACGCGAAGTGGGCGGGCGGTGCGCGGGAGGTTCTCAGTCATAGCACCGTCCAGAGTACGGGGGAACCGGGCGGGGTCCCAGCGCGTTCTGGGGTACGGGGGGTGGATCACATGGCGAGCGGGGACGAGAGCAGGGGCGGGGGCAGGACCCGCAGGGCGGTGCTCTTCGGTGGGCTCGGGGTCGTCGCGGTGGCGGCGGTCGCGGGGCGGGAGGAGCTGGGGCGCGCCTGGTGGCTGCTGCCGGGGGTGTCCAAGCCGCGCGAGGAGGGGGCGCTGGACCACGCCGGCGCGAGTTGGACGGCGGCCTCGCCGGCGAACTGGCGGAGGGCGGACCGGCCGGACGACTACCGGGTGGACCGGATCGTCGTCCATGTCACGCAAGGAAGCTTCAAGACCTCGGTGGACGCCTTCAAGAACCCGTGGCACAAGGCGTCGGCGCACTACATAGTCCGCCAGGACGGGCATGTGGAGCAGATGGTCCGCGAGCTGGACGTGGCGTTCCACTCCGGGAACCGCTCGATGAACGAGCGCAGCGTCGGCATCGAGCACGAGGGCTTCGTCGATCGGCCGCAGGACTTCACCGACGCGATGTACGCGGCGTCGGCCCGGCTGGCGGCGGACGTCTGCCGCAGGTACGGCATACCCGTCGACCGCAAGCACCTCCTGGGCCACTCCGAGGTCCCGGGCACCGACCACACCGATCCCGGCCCGCTGTGGGACTGGGACCGGTACCTGCGCATGGTCGGCGAGGCGCTGCGCGCGGAGACGGCCAGACCTAGCTGAGGCCGGCGGTGCGGGCGCGGGCCACGGCCGGGCCGATGGCGGCGGCCACGGCGTCGATGTCCTCCTTGGTGGAGGTGTGGCCGAGGGAGAACCGCAGGGTGCCGCGGGCCAGCTCTGGATCGGTGCCGGTGGCGAGCAGGACGTGGCTGGGCTGGGCGACGCCCGCCGTGCAGGCCGAGCCGGTGGAGCATTCGATGCCCTGGGCGTCGAGGAGGAGCAGCAGGGAGTCGCCCTCGCAGCCGGGGAAGCTGAAGTGGGCGTTGGCGGGGAGCCGCTCGGCGGGGTCGCCGCCGAGGACGGCGTCGGGCACCTCCCGCAGCACGGCGGTGATCAGTTCGTCGCGCAGGGCGCCGACGCGGGCGGCGAAGGTCTCGCGCCGCTCGGCGGCGAGGACGGCGGCGACCGCGAACGCGGCGATGGCGGGCACGTCGAGGGTGCCCGAGCGCACGTGGCGCTCCTGGCCGCCGCCGTGCAGGACGGGTACGGGGCTCT
This sequence comes from Streptomyces sp. NPDC058279, assembly GCF_042881255.1. Taxonomy (NCBI): domain Bacteria; kingdom Bacillati; phylum Actinomycetota; class Actinomycetes; order Kitasatosporales; family Streptomycetaceae; genus Streptomyces; species Streptomyces sp. NPDC058279. The sequence continues at coordinate 72,913 of NZ_JBHVYA010000009.1, forward strand.
GGTCGCGGCCGAGGAGCAGCGCGCCGATGCCGTAGGGGCCGCCGACCTTGTGGCCGCTCACGGTCATGGCCGCGAGGCCGCTGTCGCCGAAGCGGACATCGAGCTGCCCGAACGCCTGGACCGCGTCGGAGTGCAGGGGGATGCCGAACTCGCCCCCGATGGCCGCGAGTTCACGGACGGGCAGGACGGTGCCGATCTCGTTGTTGGCCCACATGACGGTGGCGAGGGCGATGTCGTCGGGGTCTCGCTCGACCGCCTCGCGGAACGCCTCGGGGTGAACACGGCCGTACCGGTCCACGGGCAGGTACTCGACGCGGGCGCCTTCGTGCTCGGCGAGCCAGTGGACGGCGTCGAGGACGGCGTGGTGCTCGACGGGGCTGGCGAGGACGCGGGTCCGGGCGGGGTCCTGGTCGCGGCGGGCCCAGTAGAGGCCCTTGACGGCGAGGTTGTCGGCCTCGGTGCCGCCGGCGGTGAAGACCACCTCGCTCGGGCGCGCGCCGAGGGCTTCGGCGAGTGCCTCGCGCGCCTCTTCGACGGTGCGGCGGGCGCGACGGCCGGCGGCGTGCAGGGAGGACGCGTTTCCCGTGGCGGCGAACTGCGCGGTCATCGCCGCAGCCGCCTCCGGCAGCATCGGCGTGGTTGCGGCGTGATCGAGGTAGGCCATGATCCCCCGATTCTACGAGCCCCCCACCTCCCCCACCCCCTCCGGCCCCCGAGCCACCCCGGCCCGGCCCCGACGGGCACGCGTCCGGGCCCCGGGGCCGGCTCCGCCCCGCCTGCTCGGGAGCGGGGCGGCCAAGGCACAAGGGCGACCCGGGCCCGGCCCGGGGGGCGCCGTCGGGAGCGCCGGCGCGAGCCGGGCCGGGTCCCGGCCCCAGGGGCGCCGCCCGGGTGCCCGAGCCGGATCGGGAGCAGGCAACGTCCGGGCCCGGCCGGAGGTCCGGCCTGCCGGTCGCCGGCCGGGCCGGCGGCAGGGACCGGCAGGGTCGGAGGGGTCGGAGCCCTGCCCTCAGGGGCGTCCCGCGCGGGGCGCGGGCCGCCGGCGGGCGGCGGGCGGCGCGGCCGAAGGCCACGCGGCCGGGCATCCGGGCCCGTCAGGCGCGCGGCGCGCGGGCCAGTTGGCGGGACTGGGCGACCAGGCGGTCCGTCGAGTCCCAGACCTCGGCGTCTTCCTCCAGGAACCCGCCGGCCAGGTTGCGCGTGGTGAGGGCGACCCGCAGCGGGCCCGGGGCGGGGCGGTGGCGGACGTGGGTGGTGAGTTCGACGGTCGGGGTCCAGCCCATCAGGCCGAGGTCGAAGGAGGTCGGCGGCAGCGCGTCCACGGCCAGCAACAGGGAGAGCGGGTCCGCGTCCCGACCGTCGGCCAGCTCGAACCAGGCCCGCATCTCGCCCTTGCCGGAGGGCGCGCCGACGGCCCAGCCCGCCGTCGCCGGGTCCAGCCGCAGCCGAAGTCGGTCGACGATCGCGGAACTGCCCGGGATGGGCGCCGGGCCGGCTTCGGCGCCGAGGCAGTCGTCGTACGCCGGGATGGCCGGGGGCCGCGCGGTGGTGTGCACGGAGTCCGGGAGCGAGTCGAGGTCGCCGTAAGAGGCGAGCACCCGGATGCGCTCGACCTCCGCGCCGCTCTTGTCGTACTGGAAGAGCGAGGCCTGCCCGGTGGAGAGGGTGCGGCCGGTCCTGACGACCTCGGTGCGGATCACGGCGGGGCCGGGCACGGAGGAGGTCAGGTAGTGGGCGGAGGCGGTGAACGGGTCCGGGTGCGGCAGCGCCGCCGACAGCGCCCGACCGACCAGGGCCAGCAGGTATCCGCCGTTCACGGCGGCGATGATCGTCCAGCCCGCCGAGAGTTCCGTGTCGTACACCCCGGGCTCGCCCGCGCGGGGGGCGATGGCGGTGTCGCGGTCGAACTCGCTGTCTCCGATGGCCGCCTGGGCCGCTGTGTGTGCCATGGGGCGACGGTACACGGCCGATACTACTAAGCGGTAGCTTTGTTCTGCTACGGCGCTGTTACGGCTCTTCGGCCACCGCCGAGCGGCGGTTCCAGGCCAGCGGTGCCCGCCAGTGGTAGCGGATCGCGAGCAGCCGGAACACGAAGGCGGTGAGGATCGCGACGCCCGTGGTGAAACCGTTCAGCACGTCGAGGCCGATGAAGAGGGCCACCATCGACGCCCCGACCACGGCCGGGACCGCGTACATCTCCCGGTCGCGCAGCAGCGACGGCACTTCGTTGGCGAGCACGTCGCGCATGACGCCCCCGCCGACCGCCGTCGCCACTCCCAGCGCGGCGCACGCGGTGAGCCCCAGTCCGTACTCGTAGGCCTTCGTGGTGCCCGACACGCAGAACAGTCCCAGGCCGGCGGCGTCGAAGACGTTGATGGCGCGGTTGATCCGCTGGACCTCGGGGTGCAGGAAGAAGACGATCGCGGCGGCGACCAGCGGGGTCAGGAAGAAGCTGAGGTCGCCGAACGCGGCCGGCGGGACGGCCCCGATCACCAGGTCGCGCAGGAGCCCACCGCCGAGGGCGGTGACGAGCGCGAGCACACAGATGCCGAAGACGTCGAAGTTCTTGCGGACGGCGAGCAGCGCGCCGGCGGTGGCGAAGACGAAAATGCCCGCGAGGTCCAGGGTGTGCTGGATACCGGGCGGGAAGAGATCGTGGGACACGCCCCCATTGTGCGGGCTGTCGGCGTCGGCCCCGACAAGGCCCCGACCGCCCGACCCGGCCCGACCCGGCCCGACCGGCCTGCCCACCGACCCGGCCGGCCCCGACCCCGGCCGCCGCACCGTCGGCGGCCGGGGTCGGGGCGGGGGACGGGGCGGGGCCCGCTATACGGTGGGCGTCTCCACCGCTTCCGCCGCGCCCGGCAGGGCCTTGTCGCCCGGCGCCTGGTCGGGGGCGTTCTCCGGGTGGTGGCAGGCGACCTGGTGCCCGGTCTTGAGGGCGACCAGCGGCGGCTCCTGCGTCGTGCAGAGCTCCGTCGCCTTCCAGCAGCGGGTGTGGAACCGGCAGCCGCTGGGCGGCGAGATGGGCGAGGGCACGTCGCCCTTGAGCAGGATGCGGCCGCTCTTCGCGCCCCGCCGCCTCGGGTCCGGCACCGGCACGGCCGACATCAGCGCGGTCGTGTACGGGTGCATCGGCGCCTCGTACAGCGACTTGCGGTCCGCCAGCTCGACGATCTTGCCGAGGTACATCACCGCGATCCGGTCGGAGACGTGCCGGATGACCGACAGGTCGTGCGCGATGATCACGTAGGTGAGGCCGAGTTCCTCCTGGAGGTCGTCCAGCAGGTTCACCACCTGGGCCTGGATCGACACGTCCAGCGCCGACACCGGCTCGTCCGCGACGACCAGCTTCGGCTTGAGGGCCAGCGCCCTGGCGATGCCGATGCGCTGGCGCTGGCCGCCGGAGAACTCGTGCGGGTAGCGGTTGTAGTGCTCGGGGTTGAGGCCCACCAGCGACAGCAGCCGCTGGACCTCCGCCTTGACGCCGCCCTCGGGGGTGACCTTCTGGAGCTTGAACGGCGCTCCGACGATCGTGCCGACCGTGTGGCGGGGGTTCAGCGAACCGTACGGGTCCTGGAAGATCATCTGCACGTCACGGCGCAGCGGTCGCATGCCGACCACACCGAGGTGCGTGATGTCCTTGCCCTCGAACTCGACCTTCCCCGCGCTCGGTTCGAGCAGGCGCGTGATCAGGCGGCCCATCGTGGACTTGCCGCAGCCGGACTCGCCGACGACGCCGAGGGTCTCACCCCGGCGGACGTCGAAGTCGATGCCGTCGACGGCCTTGACCGCTCCGGCCTGGCGGCGCAGCAGCCCCTTGTTGATGGGGAAGTGCTTGACCAGCCCGGTCACCTTGAGGAGCGGCTCCTCGTTCATGTCGCTCACAGCTTCGGCGCAATCTCTTCGGTCCAGATCCGGGTCCGCTCCTCCTGCGACATGTGGCAGGCGGACCAGTGCCGGGTGTCGTCCTGGGTCAGCTCGGGGCGCTGGGTGCGGGTGATGCCGCCCTTGGGCACGTCGGCGTAGGGGCACCGGGGGTTGAAGGCGCAGCCGCTCGGGATGTTGATGAGGCTGGGCGGGGAGCCCTTGACCGGGATCAGGCGCTCGGTCTGGTCGCGGTCGATGCGCGGCATCGAGCCCAGCAGGCCCCAGGTGTAGGGGTGGCGGGGTTCGTAGAAGACCTTCTCGGCGGTGCCGCGCTCGACGCACCGGCCGCCGTACATCACGAGGATGTCGTCGGCCATCTCGGCGACCACGCCGAGGTCGTGCGTGATCATGATGACGGCGGAGCCGAACTCCTTCTGGAGGTCGCGGATCAGGTCCAGGATCTGCGCCTGGACGGTGACGTCCAGTGCGGTCGTGGGCTCGTCCGCGATGAGCAGTTCCGGGTTGTTGACCAGCGCCATCGCGATCATCGCGCGCTGGCGCATGCCGCCGGAGAACTCGTGGGGGTACGCGTCCACGCGCCGGTGGGGCTCCGGGATGCCGACGCGGTCGAGCATCTCGACGGCCCGGGTGCGGGCCGTCTTCTTGTCGACGTCGTTGTGGGTCCGGTACGCCTCGACGATCTGCTTGCCGACGGAGTAGTAGGGGTGCATCGCGGACAGCGGGTCCTGGAAGACCATCGCCATCTTGCGGCCGCGGAGCTTGCGGACGTGATCGGCGTCGGCCCGGACGAGGTCCTCGCCGTCGAGCACGACCTCGCCGGAGATGTGCGGGCGGCTGCGGGCCTGACCGGTGCGGTGCAGGCCCATGATGGCCAGCGAGGTGACCGACTTGCCGGAGCCGGACTCGCCGACGATGCCGAGCGTCTTGCCGCGTTCCAGGTCGAAGGAGAGCCCGTCGACGGACTTGACGAGCCCGTCGTCGGTCGGGAAGTGGACCCGGAGGTCGCGTACGGACAGGAAGGACGTCGCCGAGGCCCGCGAGGCGGGCGTCGCCTGTTCGGGTACGAACAGGGGGCCGGCGGAGGTGGAGGGGTTGTCGGTCACGTCAGCCTCACGCGCGGGTCGATGACGGCGTACAGCAGGTCCACGACCAGATTGGCCAGGACCACGAACAGCGCGGCGAGCAGCGTCACGCCCATGATGACGGGGAGGTCGCCCTGGCTGATGGCGGCGACGGCCGCCGTTCCCAGGCCCTGGAAGTTGAAGGTCGTCTCGGTGAGCACGGCGCCGCCGAGGAGGCCGCCGAGGTCGAGGCCGAACATGGTGACGATCGGGGTGAGGGTGGAGCGCAGGGCGTGCTTGCGGATGACGACGCCCTCGGTGAGGCCCTTGGCGCGGGCCGTGCGGATGTAGTCCTCGCCGAGGACCTCCAGCATGGTGGCGCGGGTGATGCGGGCGTAGGTGGCGGCGAAGAGGAAGGCCAGGGTGACCCAGGGCAGGATCAGGCTGTTGAGCCAGGCCAGTGGATCCTCGGTCAGCGGTTTGTAGTTGGACACGTCCAACCAGCCCAGGCCGTAGACGAAGATCGCGGGGGCCACCATGCCGGTGAAGAAGATCGGCAGGGACACGCCCGCGAGCGCTCCGATCATCACGGTCCGGTCGATGGCGGTCCTGCGTTTGAGCGCGGAGACCACTCCGGTGGCCACACCGGCGATCACCCAGATCACGGCCGCGCCGAGGGCGAGCGAGAGGGTGACCGGCATGCGGTCGAGCATGGTCTCCCAGACGGGGGCCTCGCTCTTGAAGGAGTAGCCGAAGCACGGTGCCGCGCAGTGCGTGACCTCGGTGCCGGCGTCGTAGTCGCGGCCGACGAAGATGCCCTTGAGGAACACCCAGTACTGCTCGGAGATGGGCTTGTCGAAGCCCATCTTCACGCGGATGCCCGCCAGGGCGGTCGGGTTGGTCTCGCGGCCGGCGTACATGAGCGCGGGATCGCTGCCGGTCAGTTTCGGGACCGCGAAGAAGATGCCGAAGGTGACCACGGAGACCACCAGCAGCGTGGCGGCGACGTTGAACAGCCGCCGTATGAGGTAGACGAGCACTGCAGTCGGCCGCCCGGGGCGGGCGGTCGCCGCCCCTCGTGGGGACGACGACCGCCGCCTGCGGCCTTCACCTGCCCTTCGGACTAGCGCACGTGCGGTGAAGGCACTTACTTACGTACTTGCTGACCTACTGGTGTCCGGCGGCCGCCTCGCGGGGCCGCCGGACGGTCGGACGACTGGGCGCCGACTACTGGCTGCCGTGCCCGCGGGCTACTTGGCGACGCCGACGACCGCGAGGTCGATCTTGCCCATCGAGTCGTTGAAGTAGACGTTCGTCAGGCGCGGGTTGTGGTAGACGAGCGCCTTGTCGAAGTTGATGGGAAGGTAGAGCGCCTTCTCCATGATCTTCTTGTTGATGTCGGTGTAGAACGGCGCGGCGGCGTCCGGCGTGGGGGCGGCGGCGGCCTTGTCGAACAGCCCGTTGACCTCGGGGTCGTCGAGCATCGTGTAGTTGTTGTTGCCGGTCTGGGCGATGAACGAACCGTCGACCAGCGGCTGGAGGAAGCCCGCGCCGGAGTTGTAGTCGGCGCCCCAGCCCATGACGATGATTCCGTAGTTCTTCTTCTTCACGTTCTCGGGCGAACCGATGGTGGAGGAGGAGAGCTTGCCGTCGTACTGGTCGATCGTCGCCTTGATGCCGACCTTGGCGAGCGCGGCCTGGAGGGACTCGGCGGACTTGACCTCGGGGGCCTTGTTGTTGCGGACCGCGATGGTGGTCTCGAACCCGTCGGGCTTGCCGCACGCCTTGAGGGCGGCCTTCGCCTTGTCCTCCTGCGGCTTGCCTGCGGTCAGGTTCCACGGGTCGTAGGACTTGTCGGCGCCGGGGACACCGGGCGGCAGCATGTTCGCGCCGAGGTCACCGCTGGTCGGGCCGCCGCGGGCGTTCTGCAGCGACTTCGGGTCGGCCGCGTAGATGACGGCCTTGCGGCACTCGACGTTGTCGAACGGCGCGACCGTCTGCGGGAAGGCGAAGTAGCGGATGTAGCCCGTGAACGGGTTGTCCGCGTTCTTCTTGAGGTTCGCGTCCTTGAGGATCTTGTTCTTCGCGGCCTGCTGGACACCGGTGCCGTCGACGGCGAGGTCGATGTCGCCGGAGAGCAGGCGCTGGTCCATGTCGTCCGGGTTGGTGGTGACCGTGAAGGTGACCTTGTCCGGCAGACCCTTGCGGATCGTGTCGGTCTTCGGGTCCCAGTTCTCGTTGCGGACGAAGGTCGCACCCTTGCCGGAGGCGAAGCTCTCGACCTTGTACGGGCCGGTGGAGACCGGCTTGTTGGTGTACGTGGCGCCCGTGTCCTTGCCCGCCGGGACGGGCGAGGAGGACGGCATGGCCAGCAGGTACTTGAAGTCGGAGTTCGCGCTCGCCAGGTTGAAGACGATCGTGTGGTCGTCCGGCGTCGAGACGGACTTCAGACCCATCTTGTCGGCGTCGGTGTCCTTGTAGGGACCCGGGTACTTCTGGCCCTGGTCGAGCTGGTCGATCAGGTAGGTCGGACCTCCGGCCAGCACGTCCTGCGCGAAGACGCGCTCGATGCCGTACTTGAAGTCCTTCGCGGTGATCGGCGCGCCGTCCTCGAACTTCACGCCGTCCTTGATCTTGACGGTGTACGTCTTGCCGTCGTTGCTCAGGACGGGCTCGCCCTCGGCGAGGTCCGGGACCAACTTGGTGCCCGCGGCGCCCGGCTTGCTGTCGTACGCGTAGAGCTGGCGTATGAACAGGCGCTGCATGTTCCACACGAAGCCGTAGTAGGCACGCGCCGGGTCGAGGAAGTCGACGTCCTGGGGGGACCAGAGCTTGAGCTCGCCGCCCTTGGCGTCGGAGGCGTTCACGACAGCGGTGGCAGCACCGCTGTAACCCTTGTCGCCCTTGTCGCCCTCCGCCTTCTTGGTGTCGTCGCCACCGCACGCGGCGGTCAGCGACAGGGCGGCGATCACGGCGGTGATCGCGAGTGCCTGCTTTCTGCGGATCACGGTTGTCCAACCTCCAGAAGTGGGTGAATCGGTAGAGCGGTTCAGCTGCCCTTGGGGTCGAGTGCGTCGCGCAGCCCGTCCCCGAAGAGGTTGAACGCCAGGACGGTGATGAAGATCGTGATACCGGGAACCACCATGTACATGGGGTCGTCCTGGTAGATGGGGATGGCGTCGGACAGCATCTTTCCCCAGGAGGCGGTGGGCGGCTTGACGCCGGCGCCGAGGAAGCTGAGGGCCGCTTCCGTCAGGATGTTGGTCGGGATGATCAGCGTCGAGTAGACGAGGATCGGCGCGACCAGGTTCGGGAGCAGTTCCTTGATCAGGATGTAGCCGCGGCCGGCGCCGAGGCTGCGTGCCGCCTCCACATACTCGCGCTCGCGCAGGGACATCGTCTGGCCTCGGACGATGCGACCGATGTACGGCCAGCCGAAGAAGCCGATGACGAGGATGAGCACCGCCATGCGGACGCTCGAACCCTCCAAGCCCAGGAGGCTGTTGGGCACCACGGAGACGAGTGCGATGGTGAACAGCAACTGCGGGAAGGCCAGCAGCAGGTCCATCAGGCGGCTGATGAGGCCGTCGACCCAGCCGCCGAGGAAGCCGGCGAGCGCGCCCAACAGGCTGCCGATGACGACCGAGACGAAGGCCGCGAGGAAGGCGACGATCAGGGAGATGCGGGCGCCGTAGACGATCCGGCTGAAAACGTCGCGTCCGTTGGTGGGTTCGACGCCCAGCAGGAAGTCGGAACTCACACCGCCGAAGGAACCGATCGGCGTGCCGAGGTCGGGATCGATCATGTCCTCGTGGAACTCGTTGGGCGGGTGGCCCAGCAGGCTCACGATCTGCGGCGCGAAGACCGCCACCAGGATCAGGAGGATCACGACTACGCCGCCGGTCAGCGCGACCTTGTCGCGCTTGAGCCGCATCCAGGCGATGCGGCCGGGCGAGCGGCCTTCGATGGCCTTGGCAGGGACGTCGGCTACGGACACGGGTGCGGGCGTCTCCGCGCTCGTGTCGTGCAGTGGTGCCGTCATCGTGGTGGGGACCCCTCTCGGCCGACGGGTGTGCCGGCCCATGCCCGCCGCTGTGGCGGCGTTGGTGCGGAGTGGCGCTCGGAGTGCGTGGGACACGCTGAACGCGTGTGAAGTGCAGGAAGTGCGGGAAGTGCTGCGGGAACCGCGGCGCTGGACCACGGGTGCGGAACACGTGCCGAGCCGCGTTCGGGAGGACCGAGCGGCTCTTGGGTGGGGAGTCTTCATCGGGCGCTCGACCAGCCGCCAGACCCGCAGTTGAATGGATGCGCAACCGTGATCTGACGCCCCGATTCCCGTTATCCGGACTGCACTCACACCTCAGCGGAGCAAGACCGTCCGTTCGGTACGCAACCGGACATCCGGCCCAACTCGCATGAGGGGAGTGCTTTTCAGGCTCACAACGGCGGCGAAATCCGGACAAGACGAAGGCCGCCGGGAACCGTGGGTCCCGGCGGCCTCGCGATGGCTGGTTATCGCTGTCTCAAAACATGGGCGGGCTTCCGGAGGAACGAATTCCAGCGCCCGGGGCGCGGGCGAGGAGCCCGGGCGGGGGTCAGTACGAGGGCGCCTGGCCCTCACGGTCGTAGAACGGACGGGTCTGCGACCGCAGCCACATCGCCACCGGATCGTGCTCGTCCGCGAGCGCGACGGTGCACACCGGGACCCCTTCCGGGACCGCCCCGACCGACTGCCGCATCATCTCCCGTACGGATTCCAGCGCGGGCGCGGAGGCGTCGTACAGGTCCAGCCCCACCGCCAGGTACGCCGACCCCAGTGACGGCTGCACCCAGGCACGGCGGAGCGAGCGGACGGCGGGCGTCCGGTGCGCGTGCTGGGTGAGCAGTCCGTAGAACTGCGGGAGCTCCAGCGCCGGCTCGGACAGTCGCAGCGGCCCGGCCGGCATCCGGTCCAGGCCGGTGGCGATCCGGCGCAGGTCCGCCCAGGGGAGGCCGAGGCCGCCGCCCTGGGCATGGGGGTTGAGCCACAGGCCCCAGCGGTCCGGGTACAGGGCGCGGGCGATGTCCCGGCCGGTGACCACCTCGTAGCCGCGGTTCCATCCGCTGGCGGCGAGCTCCTGTGGGGAGGTCACGCAGGGCGCGTAGCCCAGGCCGTCGACCTCCATGCCGCCGTACTGGGCGTCCGGCGATCCCGGCTGCCCCTGCCAGAGCAGCATCCACAGGCGGCCCTCGGCGAGGGCGTGCAGGAGCGACTCGTAGCTCTCATAGCGCCCGGGAGTCACCTGGCGCAGCATGTGCTCGACCTGCCCGGCCGCGGCCGTGCCTGACGCACTCACCCGGTACCCCTCTTCGTCCGCCCGTCATCCACGCGTATCGGCCCCCAGCTTAAGCGGCCCTAGGGCAGGTAGAAGGGGCGTACGCGCTCACGGATGTAGTCGACCACCGGGTCCTGGGCGGCGTCGAGGAGGATCAACTGCACCGGCCAGGGCGGCGCTACGCGGGTCAGCGCCCGGCCGAGGGCCTCCAGCGGGGCGTTCCGGGACTCGGGATCCCATCCCATCAGCTGGACACCGATGTAGAGCTGGGGCGCCCCGCCCTCGACGCTGGCGAGGCAGCGGTGGGCGGCGGCGACCACGCCCGTGGCGCGGAACTCCTCGGCGGCGGCGGTGAGGAAGTCCACCGGGTCGTCCTGCCAGTCGGGCTCGTAGAGCCGGACGCGGCCACCGGTGGCGGGGCCGTCGAGTGGGGTACGGCCGGTGCGGCAGAGTTCCGCGACGGCGGGCGGGGGGAGCGGGACGCCGACGGCGCCCTCGGGGTTGAGGGCGATGCCGAGCTGTGGGGGCAGGCCGCGGGCGAATTCGACGGCGGGGGCGACGGCGAAGTCCATGGCGGTGCCGACGCAGACGCGGAACTGGGCCTCGGAGCTGTAGACCGGGACGTACGCCGCGCCGCCGATGAGCATGGTCGGGAGGTTGAGGGCGGTGTGCTCGGGGCCGCCGCCGGTGGGCAGCGGCACCCAGACCGGGCTGCGGCCGAGCACCTCCAGGATCCGGGCGCCGGCGTCCGCCTGCCCCAGGGCCGCGCCGAGCACGTGTTCCAGCTCGTTGTCGGGCCACCCGCCGCCGTGCATCTGCCGCCTCCGCCTGTCGCTCCGCGTTGTCCCGCCGACCTTATTCCGTCGCCCTGACCCCCCGGGCCCCGGGTCGCCGGCTCGGCCCCAGCTCGCGGGCGCGAACTCAGCCTCGCCGGCGTTCGAGGCGTGGGGCCAGCATTTTCAGCCTCGCCGGCGTTTGAGGGGCGGGGGCGGGGGGGGGGCCCCCGGGCACCCCGCGCCGCCCGGCCCCCGGGGGGGGGCCCGCCGCCCCCGCCCCCCCCACACCCCGGGGCGGCGGGCCCCGGGGGTGTGCCGGGCCCCCGCGCCTCAAACGCCGGCGAGGCTGGATGTGCCGACCCGGCGCTGAAGGTGGCGCGGGGGACCGGTCAGGGGAAGGTGATGCCGGTGAGCGCGGCGGCGGAGCGGCGGTCGAGGAGGGTGACCGAGGCGCAGCCGGCCGGGGGGCGGCCCGCTTCCGCGGCGCGGATCAGGCGGGCCACCGCCGCCCGGTGGCGGGCGAAGGCGTACGCCGACACCCGCCGCCCCCGCTCCGCCTGCCCCGCCAACGCCTCCCCCGCGGTCGCGTCCAACAGCAGCAGATGCAACGCCCGGCCCCGCCGCCGCGCCGCCCGCGCCAGGAGCCGCCGTACCCACGCCCGGCTCCCGCAGTCGTGCACCACCACCGAAGCCCCCGAGCGCACCACCCGCCACAGCCCCCAGTAGTGCGCCGCCCGCACCACCGGCCGGTACACGGCGTACGGGACCGCCCCCGGCACCCGCCGCTCCCACCGCTCCCGGGTGTCCTGCGAGTCGATCGCGACGACCCCGGCGACCCGTCTGATCAGCGTGCTCTTGCCACCGCCGGGCAGGCCGGACACCACCACGATGTCCCCCGCCGCGAAGCCGAGCCGGCGCGGCCCCCGCGCCGCCGACCCCCGCAGGTCGCGGACCCGTCCCGGCCGCACCGACGCCGGTGCCCGACGCTGCGCCGGGACCCCGTCGAGCGTCCCCGTCAAAGCCGGCAATCCGAACCTCCGCACAGCGATCGCCTCCCCCGCACCTGAATGTAAAGAGACGGTAATCCGGCCCACCCGGTTCCACCCCGCCCACCCGCGCCCACCCGCGCCGCCCGCGCGCGCCCACTCAAGCCCCGCTCGGGTCCGCGCGGACTTTCGGGGCCGCCCGCCCGCTCCCGCCCACCTCGTGCAATGATGTGCGCCATCTGGACACCAACTGCATACCGGCCGCTTGAATCCGCGCGGGAGAGTCCCGGCACGCCGTGAGGTCGTGCCCGGGCGCCGAAGGAGCAAGTTCCTCCCTTGAATCTCTCAGGCCCCGTACCGCGTGGATGAGGCAGATCTGAAAAGCGGGCTGTTCGACAGCTCCACCCAAGGTGCAAGCCGACGACGCGTCCCGCCCGGTGCGGGAACTCTCGGCGAACCTCTCAGGTTCCGATGACAGATGGGGAGGATCGTCCTCGTCATGTCATGCCCTGGGACCCGGGAGCCACACCCATGAGCACTGCCCCCCGCCTGACCGCGCTCGACGCGCTGCACCGCTCGCTCGGTGCGACCATGACCGACTTCGCGGGCTGGGACATGCCGCTGCGCTACGCCAGTGAGCGCGACGAGCACACCGCCGTGCGCACGAAGGCCGGTCTCTTCGACCTGTCCCACATGGGCGAGATCACCCTGACCGGCCCCGAGGCCGTCAAGGCGCTGGACTACGCGCTGGTCGGCAACATCTCCACCGTGGGTGTCGGCCGCGCCCGCTACACGCACATCTGCCAGGAGGACGGCGGCATCCTCGACGACCTGATCGTCTACCGCCTCGGCGAGAGCGAGTACATGGTCGTCGCCAACGCCTCCAACGCCCAGGTCGTCCTGGACGCCCTGACCGAGCGCGCCGCCGGCTTCGACACCGAGGTCCGCGACGACCGGGACGCGTACGCGCTGATCGCCGTCCAGGGCCCGGAGTCCCCCGGCATCCTGGCCTCCCTCACCGACGCCGACCTCGACGGGCTCAAGTACTACGCGGGCCTGCCCGGCACGGTCGCCGGCGTCCCCGCGCTGATCGCGCGTACGGGCTACACCGGCGAGGACGGCTTCGAGCTGTTCGTCTCCCCCGAGCACGCCGTGGAGCTGTGGCAGGCGCTGACGAAGGCCGGCGAGGGCGTCGGCCTGGTCCCGGCCGGGCTGTCCTGCCGCGACACGCTGCGCCTGGAGGCCGGCATGCCGCTGTACGGGCACGAGCTGACCACCTCCCTGACCCCGTTCGACGCGGGTCTGGGTCGGGTCGTGAAGTTCGAGAAGGAGGTCGACTTCGTCGGTCGCCGGGCACTGGAGGAGGCCGCCGAGCGCGCCGCAACGAATCCGCCGCGCAAGCTGGTCGGTCTGATCGCCGAGGGCCGCCGGGTCCCGCGCGCCGGTTTCCCGGTGGTCGCCGACGGCGAGGTCATCGGCGAGGTCACCTCCGGCGCCCCGTCGCCGACGCTGGGCAAGCCGATCGCGATGGCGTACGTGGACGCGGCGCACGCCGCGCCCGGTACCTCCGGCGTCGGCGTGGACATTCGCGGTACGCATGAGCCTTACGAGGTCGTGGCCCTGCCCTTCTACAAGCGGCAGAAGTAGTTCCGCACCGACCCCGTACCGCGTCACCGCCGCACGGAGCCCCGTACGGCGGCCGTACCGCCGGCGTACGGCACCCGTACGGCGCTGTCCCAGTACCCGAGACCACCGTTCGTATCCACTCCCCCGCATCCAGGAGAATCAGGTCATGAGCAACCCCCAGCAGCTGCGTTTCAGCAAGGAGCACGAGTGGCTGTCGAACGCCGAGGACGGCGTCTCGACGGTCGGCATCACGGAGTTCGCGGCCAACGCGCTCGGTGACGTCGTCTACGCCCAGCTCCCCGAGGTCGGCGACACGGTGACCGCGGGCGAGACCTGTGGTGAGCTGGAGTCGACGAAGTCGGTCAGCGACCTGTACTCCCCCGTCACCGGTGAGGTCGTCGAGGCCAACCAGGACGTCGTCGACGACCCGTCGCTGGTGAACTCGGCTCCGTTCGAGGGTGGCTGGCTCTTCAAGGTGCGCGTCGCGGAGGAGCCGGCCGACCTGCTCTCCGCCGACGACTACGCCGCGCTCACCCACTCCGACAACTGATCCCCGGGGACTTCTGATGTCCGTACTGAACACCCCTCTCCACGAACTCGACCCCGACGTCGCCGCCGCCGTCGACGCCGAGCTCGTGCGCCAGCAGTCGACCCTGGAAATGATCGCGTCGGAGAACTTCGCTCCGGTCGCCGTCATGGAGGCCCAGGGCTCGGTCCTGACCAACAAGTACGCCGAGGGCTACCCCGGCCGCCGCTACTACGGCGGCTGCGAGCACGTCGACGTCGTCGAGCAGATCGCGATCGACCGGATCAAGGCGCTCTTCGGCGCCGAGGCCGCGAACGTGCAGCCGCACTCCGGTGCCCAGGCGAACGCCGCCGCGATGTTCGCGCTGCTCAAGCCGGGTGACACGATCATGGGCCTGAACCTGGCCCACGGCGGTCACCTGACCCACGGCATGAAGATCAACTTCTCCGGCAAGCTCTACAACGTGGTCCCGTACCACGTCGACGAGACCGGTCAGGTCGACATGGCCGAGGTGGAGCGCCTCGCCAAGGAGTCCAAGCCGCAGCTGATCGTCGCGGGCTGGTCCGCGTACCCGCGTCAGCTCGACTTCGCCGCCTTCCGCCGCATCGCGGACGAGGTCGGCGCGTACCTGATGGTCGACATGGCGCACTTCGCGGGCCTGGTCGCCGCGGGCCTGCACCCGAACCCGGTCCCGCACGCCCACGTCGTCACCACCACCACGCACAAGACCCTCGGCGGTCCGCGCGGCGGTGTCATCCTGTCGACGCAGGAACTGGCGAAGAAGATCAACTCCGCCGTCTTCCCCGGTCAGCAGGGTGGCCCGCTGGAGCACGTGATCGCCGCCAAGGCCGTCTCCTTCAAGGTCGCCGCGTCGCCCGAGTTCAAGGAGCGCCAGGAGCGCACCCTGGAGGGCGCGAAGATCCTCGCCGCGCGTCTGGTGCAGGACGACGTCAAGGCCGTGGGCGTGGACGTGCTGACCGGCGGCACCGACGTGCACCTGGTCCTGGTGGACCTGCGCAACTCGGAGCTGGACGGTCAGCAGGCCGAGGACCGCCTCCACGAGGTCGGCATCACGGTCAACCGCAACGCCATCCCGAACGACCCGCGACCGCCGATGGTCACCTCGGGTCTGCGGATCGGTACGCCGGCCCTGGCCACCCGCGGTTTCGACGCCGAGGCGTTCACCGAGGTCGCCGAGATCATCGCGCAGGCGCTCAAGCCGGCGTACGACAGCGAGTCCCTGAAGGCGCGCGTCTCCGCGCTCGCGGCGAAGTTCCCGCTGTACCCGACGCTCTGACGCGGCCGGGCGGGGCCCGGTGCCTGTTCCCACAGGCCCGGGCCCCTTTTTCACGCCTGCTCGGCCCGCCCGGGGCGAGCAGGACGTGTGAGCCGACGCACACCGGCGCTTCCTCTTGTGGCCCTTCCGGGCAGGGGGGTCGTTCACCTCGTCGCGTTAAGCTCGACTGTCGGACAAAATCCGAACAAACCTCCCTGATCACCTCCCGCTGATCAACCCGCTCTCCTGTGCCCCTCTCCCACCCCACGAGCAGACAAGGGAGTCTCGCCACCGTGGCCATCTCCGTCTTCGATCTCTTCTCCATCGGCATCGGTCCCTCCTCCTCCCACACGGTCGGCCCGATGCGGGCGGCGCGCATGTTCGTGACCCGCTTGAAGAAGGAAGGTGCCCTCGCCCAAACGGCCTCGGTCCGTGCGGAGCTGTTCGGCTCGCTCGGCGCGACCGGCCACGGCCACGGCACCCCCAAGGCGGTCCTGCTGGGCCTGGAGGGCCACTCCCCCCGCACGGTGGACGTGGAGAACGCCGACGCCGAGGTCGAGCGCATCCGCCGGAGCGGCCGGCTGCGCCTGCTGGGCGCCGAGATAGGCGAAGCCCACGAGATCGCCTTCGACGAGCCGAGCCAGCTCATCCTGCACCGCCGCCGGTCGCTGCCCTACCACGCGAACGGCATGACCCTCTTCGCCTACGACGCCGCCGGCGCGCCGCTGCTGGAGAAGACGTACTACTCGGTCGGCGGCGGCTTCGTCGTGGACGAGGACGCGGTCGGCGAGGACCGGATCAAGCTCGACGACACGGTCTTGAAGTACCCGTTCCGCAGCGGGGACGAGATGCTGCGGCTCACCCGCGAGACGGGCCTGTCGATCTCCGCGCTGATGCTGGAGAACGAGAAGGCGTGGCGCACCGAGGAGGAGATCCGCGAGGGCCTCCTGGAGATCTGGCGCGTCATGCAGGCGTGCGTGGCGCGCGGGATGTCCCGCGAGGGCATCCTCCCGGGCGGTCTGCGGGTCAAGCGCCGTGCCGCGACCACCGCCCGCAAGCTGCGCTCCGAGGGCGACCCGCAGGCGCTGTCGATGGAGTGGATCACGCTCTACGCGATGGCCGTGAACGAGGAGAACGCGGCGGGCGGCCGGGTGGTCACCGCCCCGACGAACGGCGCGGCGGGCATCATCCCGGCGGTGCTGCACTACTACATGAACTTCGTGCCGGGCGCCGACGAGGACGGTGTGGTGCGCTTCCTCCTCGCGGCGAGCGCGATCGGCATGCTCTTCAAGGAGAACGCCTCGATCTCCGGCGCCGAGGTCGGCTGCCAGGGCGAGGTCGGCTCGGCCTGCTCGATGGCGGCGGGCGCGCTCGCCGAGGTCCTGGGCGGCTCCCCGGAGCAGGTGGAGAACGCCGCCGAGATCGGCATGGAACACAACCTCGGTCTCACCTGTGACCCGGTCGGCGGTCTGGTGCAGATCCCGTGCATCGAGCGCAACGGCATGGCGGCGGTCAAGGCCGTCACCGCGGCCCGGATGGCGATGCGCGGCGACGGCTCGCACAAGGTCTCCCTGGACAAGGTCATCAAGACCATGAAGGAGACCGGCGCCGACATGAAGGTGAAGTACAAGGAGACCGCCCGGGGCGGCCTCGCGGTCAACGTCATCGAGTGCTGAGCCGACACCGGCGCCCGCGCCGCTGACGGCGGCCGGCGGGTACCCGACGGGAGGGCCGGGCGCGTGTGCGCCCGGCCCTTTCCCCGTCCCCGCGCTACTTCCGGCGGATCGTGGTCAGGCAGCCCTTGGCGAAGCCGTTCACCGCGTCGTCCAGCGCCTTGAGGCTCTCGGGCGTGGGGGGCTTGTGCGCCTCCCCGGTGACCGTGATGTCCAGCATGAGGTTGCTGTCCCGCACCCGTAGCTGCCTGACCTGGCGCTGGTCGTCCGGCTTGGTGTAGGCGAGCCGGTACGCCTCCTTGCCCACGCCCTCGACGTCCACCGGGGCGCCGCCCGGCGCGTCCTTGCCCGCGTCGCCCCGCACCTTGGCGAAGACCTCCTTCGCCTCGTCCACGCTCGGGACGTAGGCGAAGTCCAGCTCCACCTTGGCGCCGCCGTAGGTCGCGGGGCCGCGCTGGACGAGCTGCTGGACGCACTCGGCGCCCGGGTAGCCCCCGGTGGTCCTGCGGGTGCGGTCGGCGACGTCCTCGCGGGCCCCGAGCGGGTCGGCCAGTTTGCCGTACGGCAGCGCGTTGCATATCTCGTCCGTGGCGACCCAGGGGTAGCCGCCCTTGCCCTCCTGGGAGACCTGCTGGTCGCCGCCGCCCCCGCAGGCGGTGGCCGCGAGGACGAGGGCCGCGGTGCCGACGGCATGACGGTGAAGGCGGGTGTGAAGGCGGTGACGGCGCATCCGGTGCTCCCCTGTCGCACGGTCCATGTCCAGGCCGCCACCTTGCCAGGAAAGGCGCGCCGCCACCGGGTGATCCGTGCAACCGCGGCGGCCTCCGGGGCGTCTTCGGCAGTGTCACCCTTGTCCCCGTCTCCCAGAATCGAGGGGACGTCATGCAGCACGTACGTCGCCGTCAGGTCACCGCACTGCTCGCGGGCGCTCTGCTCACCGCCGGGGTCGCGCTCGCGGCGCCGGCCTCCGCCGCCACCGGTACGACACTGGTCACCAACGCCCGTTGGGGCGGCCACTGCACCTACGACCGGCTGGTGATCGACCTCCAGGGAACCGCCCCGCCGGTCACCGTCACACCCGTCTCCCAACTGGTCTACGACGGGTCCGGCAAGCCCGTCCCGCTGCCGGGGAAGTACTTCCTGGAGATCAGGCTGCACCCGGCCGCCGCGCACGACGCCGCCGGTCAGAACGTCTACGTGGGACCCAAGCTCCAGCAGATCGCCCTGAGCAAGCTCAAGGGCATCGCCCTGACCGGCGACTTCGAGGGGTACGTCACCTTCGGCGCCGCCTTCGACACCCCGCCCACCTACAACACGAGCGTGCTGCACGCCCCGGAGCGGTTCGTCCTGGACTTCCCGCACCCGGCCACCTGCTGACCCGTCAGGTGCATGAGTTCCCACCACCCTGCGTTCCGCCGGGCGCGGCCGCCGGCGGGCGCGCCCGGAAGGGGCGGGTTGTGACCCGTCCGCCCGGCCGACTAGGGTCATGGGGCCTTGGTGTTCGGGAAACCGGTGGGAAACCGGTGCGGCCCTCGCCACTGTGATCGGGAAGTCCGGCTCCACTCTCCCCCAGACCCACCGTCCGGGAGGTGCCCCCAGCGGGAAGCCACTGGGCCCGCGCGGGAGACCGCACGGCCCCGGGAAGGCGGAGCCAGGGCAGCGGCACCCGTGAGCCAGGAGACCGGCCAGGGCGCGTCGTCCATCCACGAGGTGCTGGAGAGGTCTCCCCACTCATGCATATCGCCGAGGGCTTCTTGCCCCCGTTGCACGCGGCCGCCTGGGGCGTCGCGTCCGCTCCCTTCGTCGTACACGGTGTCCGCGCCCTGACCCGCGAGGTGAAGGCGAACCCGGAGAGCACGCTGCTGCTCGGGGCGTCGGGGGCGTTCACCTTCGTCCTGTCGGCCCTGAAGATCCCCTCGGTCACCGGCAGTTGTTCCCACCCCACCGGGACGGGGCTCGGCGCGATCCTGTTCCGGCCCCCGGTGATGACGGTGCTGGGGACCATCACCCTGCTGTTCCAGGCCCTGTTGCTGGCGCACGGCGGGCTGACCACCCTCGGTGCGAACGCCTTCTCGATGGCGATCGCCGGGCCCTGGGCGGGGTACGGGGTCTACCGGCTGCTCAAGCGGTTCGACGTGCCGCTGATGGTGACGGTCTTCTTCGGCGCGTTCTTCGCCGACCTCGTCACGTACTGCGTGACCAGTGTGCAACTGGCGCTGGCCTTCCCGGACCCGGCGAGCGGTTTCCTCGGCGCGCTCGCGAAGTTCGGCGGCATCTTCGCCATCACGCAGATCCCGCTGGCCGTCAGCGAGGGGCTGTTGACCGTGCTCGTCATGCGGCTGCTGATGCAGTCCAGCAAGTCGGACCTGGTCCGGCTGGGCGTCGCCAAGCTGACGGCCCGCGGCCGCGACGCGCAGGAGGCGGCGGCCTGATGAGCGGCACGAGCAAGAACACGAAGATCAACGCCCTGCTGCTGCTCCTGGTGGCCGCGCTCGCCGTCCTGCCGATCGCGTTGGGCATGGGCGAGGGCAAGAAGGAGCCCTTCGCGGGCGCCGACAGTCAGGCCGAGTCGGCGATCACCGAGATCAGGCCGGACTACAAGCCGTGGTTCTCCCCGCTGTACGAACCCCCCTCCTCGGAGGTCGAGTCGGCCCTGTTCGCCTTGCAGGCGGCCCTCGGCGCCGGCGTGCTCGCCTACTACTTCGGGCTGCGCAGGGGCCGCCGCCAGGGGCTCGCCCAGGCGGGCGGCCCACAGGACGCTCCGACGCCCCCGGCACCCCCGGCGGAGCACTGACCGGTGCTGCCCATCGACGTGGCGGCGCACGGCAGCCGCTGGCGCCACCGCCATCCGCTGGAGAAGGCGCTGCTCGGGCTCGGGCTCACCGTCACCGCCGTCGGCCTGCCGCCCTGGCCCGGCGGGCCGCTGGTCGCGGCGGCGACCCTGGCCGTGCTCCTCGGCCCGGCCGGGGTGACCGGACGACAGCTGTGGCGGGCCTTCCGGATTCCGCTGGGGTTCTGTTTCACCGGGGCGCTGCCGTTGCTGTTCGCGGTGGGCGGCCCGGCCGGGCCGGTCTCCCTGGCCCCGGACGGGCCCCGGCACGCGGCGGAGTTGCTGCTGCGCACCTCGGCGGCTTCGCTCGGGGTGCTGCTGTTCGCGTTCACCACCCCGGTGTCGGACGTGCTGCCCCGGTTGGTGCGGGCCGGCGTCCCGGCACCGGTGGTGGACGTGGCGCTGGTCATGTACCGGATCGGGTTCCTGCTGCTCGACTCGGTGGCCCAGGTGCACCGGGCGCAGGCGGCCCGGCTCGGCCACACCGGCCGGGCGGCGCTGTGGCGTTCGCTGGCCGGGCTCGCCGCGACCTCGTTCGTCCGGGCCTTCGACCGCGCCGCGCGGCTCCAGGAGGGGCTGGCGGGGCGGGGTTACGACGGGACGCTGCGGGTGCTGGTGCCCGGGGCGGCGCTGTCGTGGCGGTTCCTGGCGGCCTCCGCCGCCCTGCCGGCCGCGCTGGTCGCCGTGACTCTCACCTTGGAAGGGCTGCACCTGTGAACCCGTTGGTGGAACTGGTGGGGGCGGGTTACGCCTACGAGGACGGTCCGGCGGTGCTGTCCGGTGTGGACTTCGCGATCCCGGAGGGCCGGGCGCTGGTCCTGCTGGGCCGCAACGGCAGCGGCAAGACCACGCTGATGCGGCTGCTGAGCGGCGGCCTTCGGCCGGTGGCGGGCGAACTGCGGCTGGACGGTGCGGCGGTGCGCCACGACCGGGCGGGCCTGACCCGGTTGCGCGGCCGGGTGCAGTTGGTCGTGCAGGACCCGGACGACCAGTTGTTCGCGGCCTCGGTGGAGCAGGACGTGTCCTTCGGACCCATGAACATGGGTCTGGCCCCGGCGGAGGTACGGGCCCGGGTGGACGCGGCGCTCACCGCGCTGGACATCACCGCCCTGCGGGACCGGCCGACGCACCTGCTCTCGTACGGGCAGCGCAAGCGGGCGGCGATCGCGGGGGCGGTGGCGATGGCCCCGCGGGTGCTGATCCTGGACGAGCCGACGGCGGGACTGGACCCGGACGGGCAGGAGCGGCTGCTGGACGTGCTGGCGGGCCTGCGCGCGAACGGCACGACGGTGGTGATGGCCACGCACGACGTCGACCTCGCCGTGCGCTGGGCCGACGACGCGGCGGTCCTCACCCCGGCGGGCATCCGCGTCGGCCCGGCCGCGGCCCTGCTGTCGGACCCGGGGCTGTTGGCGTCGGCGGGGCTGCGCCAGGCGTGGTCCCCCGCCGTGACGGCTTTCCTGCGGGCCCGCGACCTGCTGGAACCGGACGCCCCGGGGCCGGCGACGCCGGAGGCGCTGGCCGGCTGGGCCCGGTCCGGGTCCTGAACGGCACGCGTGCCCGGCCCGGCGGCGAACCTAGGATGTGCGCATGTCGCTCCCGCACGCCATCCTCACCGCCCTGCTCGAAAAGCCCTCGTCCGGGCTGGAGCTGACCCGGCGGTTCGACAAGTCGATCGGGTACTTCTGGTCCGCGACGCACCAGCAGATCTACCGCGAGCTCGGCCGGCTGGAGGAGGGCGGGCTGATCCGGGCGCTGCCCAGCGAGGTGCCCGTGCGGGGACAGAAGAAGGAGTACGAGGTGCTGCCCGCCGGCGGCGCGGAGCTGGCCCGGTGGATCGGCGAGAGCCAGGACCCGAAGGCGATCCGGGACCCGCTGCTGTTGCGGGTGCGGGCGGCCGGTGTCGTGGGCCCGCAGGGGCTGGCCGCGGAGTTGCGGCGGCACCTGGACTTGCACCGCGGGCAGTTGGCGGAGTACGAGGCCATCGAGGCGAAGGACTTCCCGCCCGGGCGGGACTCCGACCAGGACCGGCTGCGCCGGCTCGTGCTGCGCGGCGGGATCGGCCTGGAGACGTTCTGGCTGCGCTGGTTGGAGGAGGCGCTGGCCGAGGTCGACGACATGACGGGGCCGCCCGCGTGACGCGGCCCCGTCCGGCGTCCGCTACTTGTTCAGGGCGTTCCAGAACTCGTCGAAGCTCAGCAGGCCGTCGCCGTTCGTGTCCTTGGCGGCGATGACGGCGTCCGCGACGGCGCCGGTGACGTACGCGTCACCCATGGCCTTCATGGCCGCGCTGTACTCGTCGGCGGTGACGAAGCCGTCGCCGTCCGCGTCGAACTTGCCGAACGTCGCCCGCGCGCTCTCGATGTCCGCCACTGGGTCCACCCCTTCTCGGTGCTTGTTGACGGCTCAGGGTAGCGCCCCCGGCGGGTCGCGTTCACCCCGGGTCCCGTTCGGCCGGCAGAAAGAAATTCAATTACTCCCCGGCCACCCGGAAGCGATAATTCCAGCCAACAAATCCGGCCCCCACTTGTCACACTCCGGGATCACGGCATAACGTACCGACATTGCCGCCACACCAGGAGCACAGGGCTCCCAGGGACAAGCGGCAACAAGGGCGATCAAAGGTGACGATCAAAGCTGACGCATCATTCGAAGTTCTGCCCTTCACCCGCACTTGCCGCCATATCTGGGAAGACGGCGACCATGTGCTCATCGGAGTGAGTCCCGGCAACAGCTACTTCAGCTCCGAGCGCATCGGCAGTCTTGCCCGATGGGCGACGACCCGCTTCGCGCAGGTCGACTTCGTCTACGCGGACCTCCACGTGGACCGGATGTTCGCCGCCTTCGGCTACACCCGGGAGCACGCGGAGAAGCGTGCGACGAAGGAGATCAAGGCAGTGCGGCGAAGGATTCTCAAAGGTGTCGAGGAGTCCGGGTCCACGCACGCCGAGATACGAGTGAGGGCACTTTCCGAGTTCGAATCGAATCCCGTGTACCAACTACTGCACCGGCGCGTTCTGCATTTCCTTGAGACCGATGACGAGTTCCGTAAGGGCTGCGAGAAGATGGCTCTCCAGTTTGTCGGTTCGAAGTTGCCGGAAGATGAATCGATGACCGACAGCCAGTTGCAGGTCTGTTTCGATTACATGGCGGCGGAGTTGCCGTTCTTCGTGGACACCCCGAGCATTCTCGACGTGCCGTCCTCGGTGGCGGCCTATCACGTCAAGATGCCGATGACGGATGTCCTGTTCGCGCGCGGTGGGGGACTGCGCGCGACACGCAACCAGGCGTACGCCGTCGTACGTCCGGAGACCGCGGAGGCCGCCCCGTACCCGGCGGCCGACCACCACGCGAGCGGCGAGCACCACGCGAGACCCGCGAACCACGCACCGACCGAAGGGACCGTCGATGAGCGTCGAGCAGCTTGAGGGCCGGGAGACCGGGCAGGGCGCGGGGACCGACGAGGCCCTCCTCGACTTCCCGCTGTCGCGGCGCGGAGACGTGCTCCCCGAGGAGTGCGCCCGGCTGCGGGAGAAGGCGCCGGTCGCCAAGGTCCGCACCCTGACCGGGGACCCGGCGTGGCTGGTGAGCAGCTACGCGCTGGCCAAGCAGGTCTTGGAGGACGAGCGGTTCAGTCTCAAGGACACCGCGAACGCCGGCGTGCCCCGCCAGTACGCGCTGACGATACCGCCCGAGGTCGTCAACAACATGGGCAACATCAACAGCGCCGGGCTGCGCAACGCGGTTATGAAGGCGCTCAACCCGCGCCAGAAGGGGCTCCAGGACTGGCTGCGCGCCAAGGCCGGCGAGCTCATCGACCAGATCGTGGCGGAGGGCGGTCCGGCGGACCTCCGGGCGGGGTTCGCCGACCCCTTCTCGGCGGCGCTGCACTGTCAGGTGCTGGGGGTTCCCTTCGAGGACCGACGTCGGTTGATGTCGGGGCTGGACGTCGCGTTCATGACCGCGCGCGAACCGTTCGCCGACTCCGCGCTGAACTGGTACAAGGACGTCGGTTACTTCGTCGAGCAGTTGAAGGTCCAGCTCGCGCTGCCGGCCGAGGAGCGTACGGGGCTCCTCGGCAAGTTCGCCGAGCTGAAGGAGGCCGACCCCGAGTCGGCGCACCTGACCGACGAGATGTTCGCGACCGTCGCCGTCTCGCTCTTCGGGGCGGGCGCGGTGTCCACGTCCGCGTTCCTGGTGCTCGCCGTCCTCGCGCTGCTCCAGCGACCGGAGCTCATCGGGTACCTGCGGGCGCATCCGGAGCGGATGGGCAAGGCGGTGGACGAGCTGCTGCGCTGGAACCTGTCGGTGGGCGACGGGCTGCCGCGCATCGCCATGGCCGACGTGCGGGTCGGGGACGTGCTGGTGAAGGAGGGGGAGCTGGTCCTCGTCCTGCTGGAGGGGGCCAACTTCGACCCCGATGCCTTCGAGCACCCGGACGAGCTGGACCTGGAACGGGAGAGCGCCAACGCCCATCTGGCCTTCGGTGCCGGGCGGCACTTCTGCCCGGCGTCCGCGCTGGGCCGGGCCCACGCGGAGATCGCGCTGGAGGTACTGGTGGAGAGGTTGCCGGGGCTGCGGCTGGCGGTGCCGGCGGAGAACCTCGTCTGGCGCACCGGTTTCATCAAGCGGCTGCCCGAACGACTCCCCGTCGCCTGGTGACGCCTTCGGCGTAAGGCGGCGGGACAGGACGGCGGTGCCCCGGGTGCTGTGCGAGCTCCCGGGGCACCGTCATGCCGTGCCGGCTACCGGCTACCGGCTACCGGCTACCGGAAGATGCCGGTGTGGCCGAGCGAGTAGCGGCCGGGTTGCGGGTAGACGGCGAGGCCGTGGGGGCCGGAGCCGACCGGGATCTTGGCCAGTTCCTCGCCCGTCTTCGTGTCGATGGCGTAGACCTCGGAGTTGTAGCGGCCCGAGAGCCACAGCACCTTGCCGTCCGCGGAGACACCGCCCATGTCGGGGCTGCCGCCGTCCGGGAGCTCCCATTTCTTGGTGAGCTTGTTCGCCTTGAAGTCGAAGACGGAGATGCTGCCCTCGCCGCGGTTGGAGATGTACATCTCCTTGGAGTCACGGCTCACGTACAGGCCGTGGCAGCCCTTTCCGGTGGGGAGGAGCTTCGGTGTCCCGAACTTGTCGCCGCTGAGCACCCACATGCCGTGCGCCATCATGTCGGCGACGTAGAAGGTCTTTCCGTCGGGCGACACCTTGACGTCCTGGGGCATGGCGCCTTCGAAGGGGAGTTTCTGCTGGCCGACGATCTCCATCTTCTCGGTGTCGACCTTGAGCAGCTCGCCGGAGAACTCGCAGCTCACGATGAAGTACCGGCCGTCGAGGGAGAAGTCGGCGTGGTTGACGCCGTAGCAGGTCACCGGGACGGTCTTCACCCGGTTCATGGTGTGCGGGTCGCGGAAGACCAGCTCGCGGTCCATCGAGGCCATCACGATCGCGTACTTGCCATTGGGCGTGAAGTACAGGTTGTACGGGTCGTGCACCTCCACGGGGTCGCCCGCCTCGCCCGTGGCCGGGTTGATGGGGGTCAGGGTGTGCCCGCGGTTGTTGTTGACCCACAGGGTCTTCATGTCCCAGGACGGCACGACGTGCTGGGGCTGGACGCCGACCGGGATGGTGTCGATGACCTTGTACGTCTTGGGGTCGATGACCGACACCGTGTTGGAGCCGGTGTTCGGTACGTAGACGCGGGACGGGAAGTTCTTGACGACCGGGGACAACTGGTTCGGCCGGTCGGCCGCGTAGACGTCGTGGGGGTCGAGCACGGGCGGCATTCCGGCCAGTCCGGGCGGGACCGCGGGTTGCGCTTTGACCGGTTGGGCGGGCCCCTTGGTGCCGAGCGCCTCGGTCGCGCCCTTTCCCCCGGATCCGCACCCGGCCAGGGCCGCGAGAACCAGTCCGGCAAGCAGCACGGTGGCCTTCCGTGGAAGGCGATTCGTCGTCATGGGGTCAGCAGCTCCGTGGTGGTCACCGCGCGCAGTTGGCGACGCGCGAGTTCTTCGAGGAGGGGCGGCATCGCGTCGACCGTGTCCGCGTAGCCGAAGTGCAGGCTCACCACCGATCCGGCGTGGATCGTCCCGGTGACGTTGCGGATGACGGCCGCGGCGCCGGGTGAGGTGAAGTCGAGGGAGTCCACGTCGTACGAGAGGACGTGCGGGTAGCCGGCCCGCTGGGCGAGTTTCCGGACGAGAGGGGTCGCGTACTGGGTCTGCGAGGGGCGGAACCAGGTGCCGATCGAGCCGGTGAGCCGCTTGAGGCGCTGGGCGCAGCCGGTGATCTCCGCGTACGCCTCGTCCTCCGGCATGGTGTTGATCGCGAGGTGGCGCTGGGTGTGGTTGCCGAGTTCGTGACCGCCCTCCAGGACCCGGCGGGCCATGTCGGGGTGCTCGTCGAGCCAGGTGCCGATGGCCAGGACGGTGACGCGGGCGCCCGCGCGCTCCGCCTCGGCGAGGACCGCGCGTCCCGTGGCCGGGTCGCCGTTGCCGTGGAAGGTGAGGGCGACACGGGGCCGGTCCCGGGAGCCGTGGTCGATCTCGACGGGCTGTCCGGCGAACCGGCGCGGGCCCGGCGCGGCGGCGGCCGCCGGGGCGGGACGGGCCGGTGTCGGGGTGGCGGGGGCGGCGGCCGGCGCCTTGGGCGGGGCGGCGGTTCCGCAGGCGGCGGTGAGGGCGCCGGCGGCGACCGCGGCACCGGCGAGGAGGGCGGATCGGCGGTCCGGGTAGCAGGGCACCTGCCCATTTAAGGTCCGGATGTCCCCGTACATGCTGATTGACCCAGTTCGGCACCCGGCCCGAAGCGCTTCCCCACGACGCTCGTCCGCTATGTGATCAACGAATCACGCAGAGCGGTCGATACTTATTCATTGATTACGAGGTGAGTGGGCCACCTCACCTAGGATTTAGCTGTGAACTCTTAGGTTATACACACTTATGTCCGAGTTTGAGGTTTTGGCATTTGGTCGCTCGTCTGCCATAGTCGGAATCACGGCTTCCCTTTGACCCGAGCGAAGTCCCACGCCGAGGATCACACCCCCTTCGATCCTCGGCGCACCCATGAAACCCCCGCGGCGCCCCATCACACGGCGACAGGGGGTTTCAGGCGTTTACCGGGAGGGGCGGGGGGCGCGCCGGGCCGGCTCCGGCGTCTCAGCGGTCGGCCACCCGCATCTCGAACCAGGTGATCTTGCCCCTGGGCAGCAGATCGGCGCCCCAGCGGTCGGACAGCTTGTCCACGAGGAAGAGCCCCCGGCCCGTGGTGTCCATCTCGTGGACCGGCATCAGACAGGGCAGCCCCCGCGAGGGGTCGCGCACCTCGACCCGGATCCACCCGCGCCGGCGCACCAGCCGCAAGCCGAACGACCGGGCCCCGGTATGCCGCACGGCGTTGCCCACGAGTTCCGAGACCAGCAGGACGGTGTGCTCGGCGATCTGCGGCGACAGGCCCCACAGCCGGATCACCACGGACTGGGTCAGCCGGCGCGCCGTACCGGCGGATTCGGGCATGGACGGCAGCGTCACCTCCGCCTCGGCGGGATTGCCGTACAACTCCAGGGCCCTGAGGCCCTGTTCCTCCTCAAGAGCCGCCGCGATCCGTACCGCCGGAGCGCCGCCGCGCTGCCGCTGCTGCTCCACACCCTCCAGGCCCGCCATGCACCCATCATGGACGGCCACACCGCCGCTCCGGGGCGTTCCGCGGGAAAACACCCCCCGGGGTCCACCGATCCCCAGGGGGTGTGCCGGCATATGCGAAAGGCAATCGAAGGGTCACGCCATCGGCCTGACCTGGTGTGACGCAACGCACTCCGATGATCACGGCGAGTGGATCACCGTTTCGGCTTAAGGCTGCCTTAATGCCCGGCTAATCCACTCCCAGGGAGAACGGCCGGCGAGGGGCCGCCTCAGAGGAACTTGGCCTTGCCCGGGCCCTCCTCGACAAAGCTGCGCATGCCGCGCTCGCGGTCCTCGGTGGCGAACAACCCCGCGAACCAGTTGCGTTCGATGGTCAGTCCGGTGTCGATGTCCGCCTCCAGCCCGGCGTCGACGCACTCCTTGGCAGCGCGCAGCGCGAGGGCCGGGCCCTGGGCGAGCTTCGCCGCCCAGGCACGCGCCTGCTCGTACACCTCGGCGGCCGGCACCACCCGGTCCACCAGCCCGAGGGCGAGCGCCTCGTCGGCCTTGACCATGCGGCCGGTGAAGATGAGGTCCTTGGCCTTGGACGGGCCGATCAGCCGGGACAGTCGCTGGGTGCCACCGGCGCCCGGGATCAGGCCGAGCAGGATCTCGGGCTGGCCGAGCTTGGCGTTGTCCGCGGCGATCCGGTAGTCGGCGCACAGCGCGAGCTCGCAACCGCCGCCCAGGGCGTAGCCGGTGACGGCCGCGACGACCGGCTTGGGAATCCGGGCGACGGCGGTGAAGGCGTCCTGGAGTCCGCGGGACCGGGCGACCATGGCCGCGTGGTCCATCGTCTGCATCTCCTTGATGTCCGCACCGGCCGCGAACACCTTCTCGCCGCCGTACAGGATCACCGCGCGCACGTCGGCGCGGTCGGTGGCCTCCACGGCGAGCTCGCGCAGCCGGTCCTGGGTGGCGATGTCCAGGGCGTTCATGGGCGGCCGGTCCAGGCGGAGGGTGCCGACGCCTTCGGAGACTTCGAGAGAGAGGGTCATACGGGGAAGGTTAGCGGCGGTTAACGCGAAGTGGCCCGGTGCTGTGGGTCACAGCACCGGGCCGGGCATCACTCGCGGGTCGGGCGGGAGCGGACTACTTGATCCACTCCGACCAGTCCATGTTCCAGCCGTTGAGGCCGTTGTCCGGGGCGATCTGCTTGTCCTTGGAGTTCTTCACGACGACCACGTCGCCGATGAGGGACTCGTTGAAGAACCAGGCGGCGGGCTGGTCGTCGTCGCCCGCGCCGCGGGCGTCCTTGAGGCCGACGCAGCCGTGGCTGACGTTCTCCGACCCGAAGGTGCTCGCGGAGGCCCAGTAGTTGCCGTGCACGAAGGTGCCGGAGTTCGACAGGCGCATGGCGTGCGGGACGTCGGAGATGTCGTACTCCCCGCCGAAGCCGACGGTCGCGCCGTTCATCCGGGTCACCTTGTACTTCTCGCTGATGACCATCTGACCGTTGTACGTGGTGGTCGACGGGGCGCCCGCGGTGATCGGCAGGTTCTTGATCACCTGGTTGTCGCGGACGACCTCCATGGTGTGCGCGGCCGCGTCGACGGTGGAGACCTGGGAGCGGCCGATGGTGAAGTGGACGGTACGGGTCTGCTTGCCGTAGACGCCCGGCCGGCCTTCGACGCCGTCGAGGGCGATCTTCACGGTGACCTTGGTGCCCGCCGCCCAGTACTTCTCGGGGCGGAAGTCGAGCCGGTCGTTGCCGAACCAGTGGCCCTCGACCGGTACGTTCGGCTCCGCCGTGACGCTGATGGCCTTCTCGACGGCCTCGGTGTTGGTGATGCCCCGGGTGAAGTTGATCGACACGGGCATCCCGACGCCGACGGTCTCCCCGTCCTCGGGGGTGTAGTGGCCGACGAAGGTGTTCGTCGGGGTGAGGGTGGTGAAGGTGGTGTCCTTGGCGGACTCCCGACCGGCCTCGTCCTTGGCGACGACGTGCACCTTGTACTCGGTGGCGGCGGCCAGGTTGCGGGCGGGCTCCCAGCTGGCCCCGTCGGCGCCCATCTTGCCGTCCACCGCGTTGCCCTTGGTGTCGGCGACCGTCACCGTGGTGAGCTTGCCGCCGGTGCTGGATATCTTGAGGACGCCGCTCGTGGCGACCTCCTTGGAGCCGTCGTCAGGCTTGACGTTGACCACGGCCTTGGACGCCTCGGTGCCGGTCTTGCCGCCACCCTTGCCGCCGGCGTCGCCCGCGGCACCGCCCCCGCCGTCTGAGCCGCCGCTGCACGCGCTGGTGAACAGCAGCGCCGCTCCCAGCAGGAGGGCCGGCAGGCCGGTGCGGACGCGGCCGCGAATCGGCTGCAGGTTCACTCGTGTTCTCCCCATGTCCCCCGCGCGGACAATCGCGCGCTTGACGTCAGGAAATCACATGGGGAGATCACGTGAAGGCACGGTCTTGTCACCGTTCCGTCCCAACTGATGCGTGGGCCGTGCCCCGGACCCCACGGCCGGCGGCGCGGAGCCGTCGGCCGGGCGCGTCAGCCGATGGCGGAGCCGGTGACCCAGTCGGCCCAGGAGAGGTTCCAGCCGCCCAGGCCGTTGTCCCCGGCCACCGTCTTGTCCTGCGAGTTGACCACCTCGACCACGTCCCCGACGAGCGAGCGGTCGAAGAACCAGCCGGCCGGGGTGTCCGAGCCGCCGCCCTTGTCGTCGCGCAGGCCCACGCAGCCGTGGCTGGTGTTGAGGGAGCCGAAGGTGTCGGGGCTGGCCCAGTAGTTGCCGTGCAGGAAGGTGCCCGAGGTGGTGAGCCGCATGGCGTGCGGGACGTCGGGGATGTCGTACTCGCCGCCGAACCCGACGGTCTGGCCGTTCATGCGGGTGACGTCGAACATCTCCATCACCACCATCTTGCCGTTGTAGGTGGTGTTCTTGGGCGCCCCGGCGGTGATGGGCAGGGTCTGCACCAGTTGCCCGTCCCGGCGCACCTCCATGGTGTGCGCGGCCGCGTCGACGGTGGAGATCTGGGACCGGCCGACCTTGAAGGTGACCGTCTTGTCCTGGATGCCGTACGCGCCGGGCGAGCCCTCGACGTCGCGGAGGTTCATGCGGACGGTGACCTCGGTGCCGGCCTTCCAGTACTCCTTGGGGCGGAAGTCGAGCCGGTCGTCGCCGAACCAGTGGCCGACGACCTTCACGGCGGGGACGGAGGTGATGGTGATGGCCCGTTCCACCGCGGCCCGCTGCTTGATGGAGCGGTTGAACCGGAAGGAGACGATCATGCCGGTGCCCACGGTCGAGCGGTTCTCGGGCCGGAAGTAGCCGATGAACCGTTCCTCGGGCACGTAGGTGGTGAAGGTGGTGTGCCGGGCCTGACGGCGGTCGTGTCCGTCCACGGCGACCACGTCGACGGTGTACTTGGCCGCGAGCGCGAGCCGTCCGGCCGCCGGGTCGGGACTCCAGCTCAGCCCGTCGTCGGCGATGGCGCCCGGGAGCTTCTCCTCCTGGGCGTCCTCGACCTTGGTGACCACCACCCGCTCCAGCCGGCCCTCGGTGACCCGCACGGTCAACGGGCCGTCGGCGGGCACCCCCTTGGCGTTGTCCTCTGGGGTGATCCGAATGGCCTCGTCCGGCGACCGGGGCTTTCCGGGAAGCTGGATCTCGACCGGTGAGCGGCCGTCACCGGTGCAGCCGCTCAGGGCTCCCAGCAGGGCCGCCCATACCGCGACGGCCGCCAAGCCCGCCCCTGCCCGCCTCGTCAGAAGAGTCACGCCCTGTCCAACGACCGGCCCCCTCGCGGGGAAACGTGGGCGCGGCCGACGTTCCGGGCGGGTCCGTGCGGGCAGAACAGTGGGAAGGACCAGACGGGGGCGGGCCCGGGCCGGGACGCCGGGGCCGCACTCCCCTGCCCTCGCAGGTACCGAGAGCCGTGGAGGCGGGCAGTGTCGAGCGCAGCCGAGCAAGAAGCGGTGGAAACCGTCGCCGGAGAGGTACGGGTCAACGGGAGCGCGCCCGCGCCGCCCGTCGACGGACAGCCGGACGGCCACCCGCGGGCGCGGCCGAACGGCCAGGTCACCGGCCCGGTCACCGGCCGGACGGGCGGCCGGCCCGTACGGGTGCCGGCGCCTCCGGGGCCGCCGGTGTGGCCCGGGTCCTCGCACCCGCTGGGTGCCCGCTACCGCTCGGGCCCGGACGGGGTCGCGGGCACCAACTTCGCGCTGTGGGCGCCGGGTGCGGAGCGGGTGGAGCTGTGCCTGTTCGACGGACGGGGCGCCGAGACCCGCTGTGCGTTGGCGGAGCTGACCCACGAGATCTGGCACGGCTTCGTCCCGGGCGTGCGGCCGGGGCAGCGGTACGGGTTCCGGGTGCACGGCCGCTGGGACCCCTGGACGGGGGCCCGCCACAATCCGGCGAAGCTGCTCCTGGACCCGTACGCGCGGGCCGTGGACGCGCGGCCGGGCAACGACTACGGCGCGCTGCCGCCCGAGGTGTACGGGCACGTGCGGGACTGGCCGCAGCAGTACATCGCCGACACCGTGCGCGACGACCGGGACTCGGCCCCGTACGTCCCCAAGGGCGTCGTGGTCCACGATGACGACGACTGGGCGGACGACGTCCGGCCGAAGACCCCGTGGGCCGATTCGGTGATCTACGAGCTGCACGTGCGCGGCTTCACCATGCGCCATCCGGAGATTCCCGAGCGGCTGCGCGGCACCTACGCGGGGCTCGCCCACCCGGCGGCGATCGAGCACCTGACCCGGCTCGGGGTGACGGCGGTGGAGCTGCTGCCGGTGCACCAGTTCGCGCACGAGGACCACCTGCTGCGCCGGGGGATGCGCAACTACTGGGGCTACAACTCGATCGGCTACTTCGCCCCGCACGCCGCCTACTCGTCGAGCGGCACCACCGGTCAGCAGGTCGGCGAGTTCAAGCGGATGGTACGGGCGCTGCACGCGGCCGGGATCGAGGTCATCCTCGACGTGGTCTACAACCACACGGCCGAGGCGGGCGAGCTGGGGCCGACGCTGTCGTTGCGCGGGATCGACAACCGGGGCTACTACCGGCTGCAGAACGACCAGCGCCGGTACGCGGACTACACCGGCTGCGGCAACACCCTGCACGCCGGGCGGCCGAACGTGCTGCGGCTGATCACCGATTCGCTGCGGTACTGGGTGACGGAGATGGGGGTCGACGGCTTCCGCTTCGACCTGGCGGCGGCCCTGGCCCGCTCCATGCACGACGTGGACATGCTCTCGCCGTTCCTGGCGGTGATCGCCCAGGACCCGGTGCTGCGTCGGGTCAAGCTGATCGCCGAGCCGTGGGACGTGGGCTCGGGCGGTTACCAGGTGGGCGCGTTCCCGCCGCTGTGGACGGAGTGGAACGACCGCTACCGGGACGCCGTCCGGGATTTCTGGCGGGGCGCGCTGCCCGACGTACGGGACCTGGGGTACCGGCTGTCGGGGTCGAGCGACCTCTACGCGTGGGGCGGCCGGCGCCCGTACGCCTCGGTGAACTTCGTGACCGCGCACGACGGTTTCACGCTGCGGGACCTGGTGTCGTACGAGCGCAAGCACAACGAGGCCAACGGGGAGGACGGCCGGGACGGCACCAATGACAACCGCTCCTGGAACTGCGGCGCGGAGGGCGAGACGGACGACCCGCGGATCGGAGCGCTGCGCCGGCGGCAGTTGCGCAACCTGCTCACCACGCTGCTGCTGTCGACCGGGGTGCCGATGCTGGTGGCGGGCGACGAGTTCGGCCGGACGCAGGGCGGCAACAACAACGCGTACTGCCAGGACAACGAGACGAGCTGGCTGGACTGGTCGCTGCCGCGGGACCCGGCCTGGGCGGAGCTGCTCGCGCTGACCACCCGGCTGACGGCGCTGCGCCGGGAACATCCGGTGTTGCGCAGGCGGGCGTTCTTCTCCGGGCGGGCGCAGGACGCGGACGGACTGCGCGACCTGGCGTGGTTCACCCCGGCCGGGACGGAGATGACGGAGCGGGACTGGTACGCGCCCGCCGCGGCGCTGGGCCTGTACCTGTCGGGGCGGGACATCCCGGGCCGGGACGAGCGGGGGCGGCAGGTGAGCGACGACAGCTTCCTGGCGCTGCTGCACGCCGGGGACCGGCCGGTGGAGTGGATGCTGCCGGGCGCGCCGTGGGCGGCGACGTACGAACTCGTGCTCGACACCTCCCGGGAGGAGCAGTCGGCGGCGCCCGGTACGCGCCACCGGGGCGGGGAGCCCCTGACGGTCCCGGCGCGGGCGGTGCTGCTGCTGCGGGTGGCGAGCTGAGGCGCCCGCGCCTCGGCCCGTCCCGGCCTGGAGCGGCATCCGCTTGAGGACGGCGGCGGGCACGGCGCGGTCGGCGGTCGTGGTCACCGCGCCGAGACCGCTCCGTACCGCCGGTTCAGGACGTAAGGGTTCATCCGGAGCCGAAAGCCGTGGACCCCCTGCGATGATGTGCCCCTCGTACGCACGTACGTCGTACACACATCCGTTCCGAAGGGGGCTTGCGTCGATGCCGAGAGTCGGGACCGCGCTGCGGGAGTTGCGCGGAGCGCAGAAGTCGGCGAAGGGGGTGTCGCTCTACTCGCGGTTCGTCAACCGGCCCGCCGGGCGGTACCTGGCCGCCGGTTCGTACGCCCTCGGGCTCACCCCGAACCAGGTGACGTTGGTCAGCGCCGCCTTCAGCTTCGCCGCGGTGGCGGCGCTCGCGCTGGCCGAACCCTCCTGGGGACTGGGGATCGCGGTGTGGGCGGCGCTCGCGGTCGGCTTCGCCTTCGACTCGGCCGACGGACAGCTCGCCCGGCTGCGCGGGGGCGGCAGCGCTTCCGGCGAGTGGCTCGACCACGTCGTGGACTGTGCCAAGTTGACGGCCCTGCACACCTGTGTGCTCATCGCCTTCTACCGCTTCCCGGACGCGTACGGCGTCGGCGGCGAGGGCGCCGGCGGAGCCCGGCCCGGCGGCTGGCTGCTGGTGCCGTTGGGCTTCCAGTTCGCCGCCGTCGTCACCTTCTTCGGCGGCCTGCTCACCGAGAAGCTCAAGCCCGGGCCGGCGCCCGGGAGCCCCGCCGCCGCCCCGTCGACGCTGCGGGCGGTGGCGTTGCTGCCCGTGGACTACGGGGTGTTCTGTCTGGTGTTCCTGCTGCTCGGCGACGGCGCGCTCTTCCGCTGGGCCTACGCCGGGCTGGGGGCGGTCGCCGCACTGTTCCTGGCGGCGTTCCTCGCGAAGTGGTTCCGGGAGCTCAGCGCAGTTCCGCGGTGAAAGCCTCGGGGATCGGCTGCGCCAAGGCGTCCAGCGCCCGACGCAGTTGGGTGCTGGAGGTGTGGACCGTGTAGGGGAAGTAGACGACGTCGACGCCGTGCGCGGCGAAGTCCTTCTCCAACCGGTCGCCCTTGGGGGTGCCGCGCCAGTCGTCGCCTTTGAAGATGACGTCGAAGCGGACCTGCTTCCAGGTCTCCACCTTGTCGGGCACCGTCTCCACGAAGGCCGCGTCGACGTACTTGACGCTGCGGACGATCTCCAGTCGCTCGACGAGCGGGATCATCGGGCGGCGCCCCTTGGCGAGTTCGGCCATCTCGTCGGAGACCACCCCGGCCACCAGGTAGTCGCACCGACTGCGGGCGTGCCGAAGGATGTTGAGGTGTCCGATGTGGAACAGGTCGTAGGCGCCGGGCGCGTAGCCGACTCGATACGGCCTGCGTGCGGGCGCGCCAAGGTCGGACATGTCCTGCTCCGTCATTTCTTACCCCCCAGAAGCCACACCCCCCGGCGTGGCGGATCAGCAGACAATAGCGTGCACGTTCCGCACCACGCCGGTGAACGAATAGGGTGACGTGCGCATCATTCAGGGGGGAAGGGGACGCCCAGTGTCCAGATCCGGTCATCGGCGACTGCTGCTGGTTTCCACCAATTACGCTCCCGAGCACGCCGGGATCGGGCCCTACGCCACCCAGATCGCGGAGCACTGGGCGGATCTCGGCCATGAGACGCACGTCCTCGCGGGCATGCCGCACTACCCGGCCTGGTCGTTGGAACCGGAGTACAAGGGGGCGCTCCGGCGCACGGAACGGCGCGCGGGAGTCACCGTGCACCGGCGTGCGCACACCGTGCCGCCGCGCCAGACCGCCGTACGGCGGGCCCTGTTCGAAGGATCGATCCTGCTGCACGGCGCCGTGGCCCCGCCCCGGATGCCCAGGCCGGACGCGGTGCTCGCCCAGATGCCCAGCCTGGCCGGCGGGGTGCTCGCCGCACGCCTCGCCGCGAAGTGGCGGGTCCCCTACGTCCCGGTCGTCCAGGACCTGATGGGCGCCGCCGCCGCGCAGAGCGGGATCAGCGGCGGCGACAAGGCCGCCGCGCTGGCCGGACGCGCCGAGGCGTACGCGCTGAAGCGCGCCACCCTGGTCGGCGTCATCCACGAGACCTTCGTGGACCGGGTCGTCGGGATGGGCGTGCCCGAGGAGAAGATCCGCCTGGTGCCCAACTGGTCCCACGTGGCGACGCCGACCAAGCCGCGCGGCGAGACCCGCCGCCACCTCGGCTGGGCGCCGGGCCAGACGGTGGTGCTGCATTCCGGGAACATGGGTCTCAAGCAGGGCCTGGACGTCCTGGTCGGCGCCGCCCGGCTCGACCCGGACGTCCGGTTCGTCCTCATGGGCGACGGCAGTCAGCGCGCGGCCCTCGCCGACCTCGCGGCGGACGTACCGAACCTCGACATCATCCCCCCTGCCGCCGATGGGGAGTTCCCCGATATCCTCGCGGCGGCGGACGTGCTCGCGGTCACCCAGCACGCGGCGGTGCTCGACATGAGCGTGCCCTCCAAGCTGACCTCCTACTTCCAGGCCGGCCGGCCCGTCGTCGCGTCGGTGGCGGCGCGGGGCGGGACCGCCCAGGAGGTGAAACGTTCCGGCGCGGGGGTGCTCGTACCGCCGGAGGACCCGGGCGCCCTGCTCAAGGCCGTACGGGCACTGGCCGAGGACCCGGAGACCGCGGACGCCCTCGGTGCCGCCGGGCCCGTCCACGT
The DNA here is from genome assembly GCF_042881255.1 of Streptomyces sp. NPDC058279. Lineage (NCBI taxonomy): Bacteria > Bacillati > Actinomycetota > Actinomycetes > Kitasatosporales > Streptomycetaceae > Streptomyces > Streptomyces sp. NPDC058279. The sequence goes on from NZ_JBHVYA010000009.1 coordinate 109,520, forward strand.
GGCGGCCCACCTGAGCCGCGAGGCGGGACTGGCCCGTATCGATGCACTGATGGACGAAGCACTTGGGGGTTCCCGGCCGTGATCGAGACGAACCGGCCGGCAGCGGCCCCCGCCGAGGACGAACCGGACCTCCTGCGGGACCAGTTCCGACAACTCCTGCGCTACCGCCGGCTCCTCGGCGCGGTCATCGGCATCGGCCTGCTGGGCGGCGTCTACCTCGGCGTCTCCACGGCGGACACCTACGTCGCGACCGCCGACATCGTGCTCCGTGCACCCACCGACGATCCCTTCAACCCGAGCCTGGCGCCCGACAAGGCCATCAACATCGGCTCGGAGCGCCAGGTCGCGCTCAGCTCCTCCACGGCCGACGAGGCGGCGAAGAAGCTCGGCGTGCCCGAGTCCGGCGTCGCCGCCCTGCGCAGCGGCCTCCAGGTCACCAACCCGCCGCAGACGATGGTGCTCCGCTTCACCTACACCTCCTCCTCCCCCGGGGAGGCCGCGAAGCGCGCCAACGCGATGACCGCGGCCTACCTGCTCAAGCGGCAGGAAGCCCTGGACGTCACCCGCGACAAGATGGTCAAGGGCTACCAGGACCAGCGCGACCCGGTCGCCAAGCAGCTCGACGACCTCGTCAAGCAGATCAACGCCATGCCCTCGGGAGTCGGGCGGGACACGGCGTACTCCTCCAAGACCGACCTCCAGAGCAAGGTCAACACCCTCAACAGCAACATCGCCAAGCTCCAGGCGCTGGACATGGCACCGGGCCGGGTCACCAGCCCCGCGACCGCGCCCGGCGACTCCGACGGACCGGGCCTGCCGATGTCCCTCGCGCTCGGCGCGGCCGTGGGCCTGGCGCTCGGTCTGCTGGCCGCCTGGGTCCGACTCGTCTTCGACCCCGCGCCGCGCTCCGACGGCGATGTGGCGCGGGCCCTGCGGGCGCCCGTACTGGGCTCCCTGCCGCGCGACAAGACCGGTGGCGGGCCGCTGCTCGCGGCCGGTGAGGAAGACCCGCGCCTCGCGGAGGAGTTCCGGTCGGTGGCCTTCCGACTCGCCTACGACTCCCGCTTCGCCGACCGGCGCCGGCTGCTGGTGGTCGCACCGCGCGGCAGCAGCGAGACCGCCGCCGCGGTCGCCGTGAACCTGGCCGCCTCCTTCGCGGAGACCGGCAAGGACGTCCTGCTGATCGAGGCCGACCTGCGCACGCCGGTGCTGGCCAGCCAACTGCCGACCGACGCGGGCGGGCGCCCGCGCTGGAGCCAGATGCCGGGCGGCCCGGGCGCGGGCGGAAAGCCGGGGCAGCAGGGCGACTCCGACTGGCCCGACGGGCGCCAGCTCGTCGTGGACGCCGGGGAGTCGGGCGCCTTCGACCTGATCCCCGGTGAGCGGGTGCGCAACGTCGCCCGCGCCCTGACCTCGCCGCGCGCCACCCGGCTGATCTCCGAGGCCGACTCCCCCAACTCCACCGTCGTGGTGCTCGCGCCGCCCGTGCTCTCGTACGCCGACGCGCTCGCGCTCGTCGACCGCGTCGACGGCGTCCTCGTGGTCTGCGACCCCCGCGCGGTGCACCGCAGCGACCTGTCCCGCATCCGCGAGCTCATCAGCGGCGCCGGCGGGACCGTGCTCGGGGCGGTGCTGCACACGCCGCTGCCCGGCGAGAAGCGCGGCGGCCGGGGCAAGGGGAAGGGCAAGGACGCCGCCCCGGCAGCTCCGGCTCCGGCCCAGGCTCAGGCTCAGGCCGACAAGCAGGCGCCGCGGCCCATCCCGTACGAGGTCGCCGAACAGGAGCAGCACATCCCCGGTGACGGCACCGACACCGTGGCGCTGCGCACGGTCCGCACGGGCCGGCGGTGAGGCGCGGCGGTCTCGCCGCGCTCGCCTCGGTCCTGGACCAGGCCGCTTCCAGCGCCACCAACATCCTGGTGCTGGTGCTGGCCGCCCGGCTGTCGTCGGCGTCCGGCTTCGCCGACTTCTCGATGGTGTACGTGACCTTCACGGTGCTGCTCGGGCTGAACATGGCGTACGTCGGCCAGACCGTGGTGCTGGAGCAGGACGGGGAACGGCTCGGCGCGGTGTGCCGTTCGGGCCTCGCCTTCACCGGCGCCGCCTCGGCCGCGGCCGGGGCGGTGCTCGCCCTGGTGGGCCTCGTGCTGCCCGGGGCCGGGGGGTGGGCGTTCCTCGCGCTGGGGCTCGTCCTGCCGCTGGTGCTCGTACAGGACGGGCTGCGGTACTGCTTCTCGGCGCTGCGCGTGCCGGAGCGGGCGCTGGCCGCCGACGTGGTGCGGCTGGTGGGTGTGGTCGGCGCGCTGCTCGCGCAGCCCGAAGGGGCGTCGGCGGGGCGGCTGGTGCTGGTGTGGGGGGTCTCGGCGCTGCCGGCGCTCGGGCTGGGGCTGTGGCTGCTGCGGCCGTACGTGCGCGGGGCGCGGGTGGACCTGCGGCCGTACGTGCGGCGCGGGCACCTGGGACAGCGGTTCGTGGTCGAGTTCGCGGTGGGCAACGGCTCCAGCCAGCTCGCGGTGCTCGGGCTCGGGGTGTTCGCGACGCCACTGGCGGTCGGTGCGCTGCGGGGTGCGACCACGTTGTTCGGGCCGCTGAACGTGCTGTTCAACTCGGCGAACGCGTTCGGGCCGCCGGTGGTGGGGCGGGCGTCGGGCAAACGGGGCGTGGTCCGGCTGACGCTGCTGATGGGCGCGGTGCTGGCGGCGCTCGGCGCGGGGTGGGGCGCGGTGCTGTACGCGCTGCCGGCGGCGGTGGGGCGGCAGTTGCTGGGCCCGACGTGGGGAGCGGCGGCGACGCTGCTTCCGGCGACGGGGGCGCAGTACGCGGTGATGGGGCTGGGGACGTGTGCGTTGCTGACGCTGCGGGTGCTGAACCCGAGGGCGACGCTGTCGTTGCAGGTGGTGTTCTCGTTGCTGTCGGTGGCCCTGTTGTTGGGCGGGTACGCGGTGTGGGGGGTGGCGGGCGCCGCGTGGGGCCTGGCGGCGGGCTCGGCCGCGAAGGCGGCGGCGGCCTGGACGCGGGTCTCCCGCCTCCCGGAACCCGCGGTCCCGGCCCCGGCGCCCGCCCCGTCGGCGGAACCGGCCTGACCAGCCGTCCCGGCCCGGCCCGGCTCCATCCGGGGCTCGGCCCCAGAACCCGGCGGCTTCGGTCGGCCGTTCGGGGCTCGGCCCGCCGGCCGGACCGCCCTCACCGGCCGGGACACCCGCCCCGAGTGCGGCGCCACCGCGCAAGCGCCTCCGGCTGCGCCGGACCCCCTGGGGCTCCGCCCCAGACCCCGCGCCTCAAACTCCCCCAGCTACCGCTGGGAGGTACCCCCACGGGGCTGATTTTTTCCGCCCCGGCGCTTGAGAGCGCGGGTGGCGGCAGCTCACCCCTGGGACCCGGGGCCGCATTTCACCCACCCCGGGGGACGGGGCCGCATTTCAGCCTCGCCGGCGTTTGAGGCGCGGGGGCGACGGGTCAGCGGAGGCGGGCCGATTTGTCCTCGCGGAACGTCGCGACCAGCGCCAGGCAGAGCGCCGCGATGGCGATCCGCCCCGACGCCTGGAGCAGCGGGCCGCGCAGCAGGATGAAGGAGTACCCCGCGACCAGCGGGACCACCACCGAGATCAGGCTCCCCGGCGGCGACCTCCTCGTGGCCCGCTTCGCGTACCGGCGGTCCACCCGGGCGGCCGCGTAGCCCATCCCCAGCAGTCCGGCCACCATCCCCAGCGGCCCGAAGTCGATCCACAGCTCCGCCCAGATCGGGGACGACAGGTTGGTGTTGACCGTCCCCATCCACTCCCCGATCATCACGCCCGTGTCCTTCGGCTTCCCCGGCCACACCGACCGCGGCACCGCGAAGAACACCGATCCCGCGAGCTGACGCCCGTACAGATGGCCCGGGCCCGAGTTGGAGTAGGTGATGGTGTTCGCGAACATGCCGATCTGGTCGTAGTCCTTGAGGGCCATCGGCTCCAGGAAGGACGTCGTCTCGACCGGCTTGTAGTTCTTCTCGTCGTACCGGAAGCGGTCCGCGAACGGGAAGACGAGGAGCGCGATCACCACGGCCATGGACAGCGCCACCCGGTACATCGCCGCGCTCACCGGGAAGACGGTGAACAGCAACGCGAACATGACCGTCAGGAACCAGTAGCGCGGGTTGGAGATCGGGTTGTTGACCACCAGGTTGAGCAGCGCGAGCGCGCCCCACGTCGCGAGGATCGAGACCTTGCGCCGGGCGTACTTGGAGGTGATCAGCCACCGGGTGTACAGCAGCAGCGCCAGCAGCGCCGGCACCGTGCCGAAGCCGCGCAGCAGCGCTTGGCCCGCCTGGCCGTCGCCGTTGGAGACGCCCGCCTCCTCGATGCCCGCGATGATCTCCTGGCGGCTGGAGAAGAAGACCGCCGGGCCGCCCAGTTTCATGATGAACGCCGCGCTGCACAGGAACGCGAGCGCGGTGAGCAGGTGCAGGCGCCGCCGGTGCGCCAGGACCGGCCGTTTCTCCTTCTGCGAGCCGCCCGCGCGGCCCGTCGGCCGGTGGCGGCCCAGCAGTACGCCGACGTCGAACGCGGTACACCCCAGCAGGACGAGGGCGATGGCGGTCGTGAGGTCGTAGCGGGGGCCGACGACGGGCGTCGGGACCCGGCCGAGGACGGCCTGGGCGAGCGGGGCCACCCCCATCGCCATGTAGACGAAGAGCCAGAACGAGCCCTGGAGCAGTTTGCGCCGGCTGGTCAGGACCATCGCGGACAGGCGGGCGCCCGCGTACATCGTCAGCAGCAGTTGCAGCCAGAAGGCGGCGTCGTGCCGGCCGTCGCCGGACTGGACGGCGACGAAGAGCGGCAGGAAGACGGTGAACCCGAGGATCAGCGGGACGGACAGCGCACGCGAGAGCAGGGTGCGCGGGGTGGTGACGCGGCCCCACCGCGCCTCGTCCTGCGGCGCCGCTACCGGGACGGCTACGGGCGGCCTGCGTATGTCCGTTGCCACTGCCGCCCCCACCCCATGTGCCTGGTCCGCGCGCAGTCTAGTCTGAGCGGGCCGTGCCCGGGGAGGCGCGGCGGGGTGGTTGTCGGGGGCGGACGACGGGGGCGACTTTTGCGTGATCTTCCTTCCTTCACACTGGCCGGGTACGACAAGGGGCGCGGGCTGCTGACGCAGGCGCTCTGGTTCGCCGTGCTGAACACGCTGTTCATGGCCTGGTTCTGTCCGGCCCGGCTGCGGGTGGCGTTGCTGCGCGCGTTCGGGGCGCGGATCGGCGAGGGCGTGTTGATCCGGCACCGGGTGCGGGTGTTGTGGCCGTGGAAGCTGACGGTCGGCGACCACGCGTGGATCGGGGAGGGTGCCTGGCTGCTGAACCTGGAGCCGGTGACCATCGGTGCGAACGTGTGCGTCTCCCAGGAGGCGATGCTCTGCACCGGTTCGCACGACCACCGGGCCGCCGACTTCCGCTACCGCAACGCGCCCATCGTCGTGGAGGACGGTGCGTGGGTGGCCGTACGGGCCACCGTGCTGGCGGGTGTGACGATCGGGCGGTGCGCCGTGGCGGGCGCGGGCGCGGTGGTCCACAAGGACCTGCCCGCCCTGACCCTGCAAACCCAGGACGGGCGGCGCCGCCCGGTGGAGGAGCCCAAGTGAGTCCCGCCCTGAAAGTCCTGCACACCGTCACCCTGCACTCGCCCTCGCACGCCTTCGGCGGGCCGGTCCGGGTCGCGCTGAACCTGGCCAAGGGACTGCGGGCGCGCGGTCACGAGGCCCGCCTGCTGGCCCTCGGCGAGGGGTTCCCCGATCCGTGGCCGACCGATGTGGAGGGGGTGCCGGCGAAGCTGTTCCCGGCTCGGCGGCTGCTCCCGCTGGGCTTCAGCGGGATGACCTCGCCGGCGCTGCTCGCCTCGGCGGGGCGGCTGGTGCGGGAGGCGGACGTGGTCCACGTCCACCTGGCGCGGGACCTGGTGACGCTGCCGGTGGCGCTGGCCGCGCTGCGGGCCCGCAAGCCGCTGGTGCTCCAGACGCACGGGATGGTGGACCCGAGCGGGAAGCTGTTGGCCAAGGTGCTGGACGCGGTGGCGGTACGCCGGCTGCTGCGCGGGGCGGACGCGGTGCTGTACCTGACCCCGCACGAACGGGAGGGCCTGGACGCGGTGGTGGGCCCGCCGGCGCTGGCCACGGCGGTGCGGCTGGTCAACGGCACCCCGGCGCAGGAGGAACGCCCGGCGCCGGTCGGTCCGCCGCGCATCCTGTACTCGGCGCGCCTGCAGGGCCGTAAGCGGCCGGTGGACTTCGTGGACGCGGCGCCGGCGGTGCTGGCGGCGCACCCCGACGCGGAATTCGTGGTGGCGGGGCCCGACGAGGGCGAACTGGCGGCGGTCCGGGCCCGGATCGCGTCGCTGGGGCTGGGCGCGCGCTTCACGGTCACCGGGGCCCTGTCGAGCGCGGAGGTCCTGGCGGAGCTGCGCCGGGCCCACGTGTACGTGTTGCCGTCGGTGGCGGAGCCGTTCCCCATGTCGGTGTTGGAGGCGTTGGCGGTGGGCGTGCCCTCGGTGGTGACCCACTCCAACGGCCTGGCCCGGGACATCGCCGCGGCGGGGGCCGGGCGCGCGGTGGACCCGGGTGCGGCGGGGGTCGCGGAGGCCGTCCTCGCCCTCCTGGACCCGGACGCGAACCGGTCGGCCTCGGCCGCCGCCCGGAAATTGGCGGCGCAGTCGTTCTCGATGGACGCCGTGGTGGACACCCTCCTGCCGGTGTACGCGTCGGCCCGCGGCGCGGGGGCGTAGCCGCTCCCCCGCCCCGACGGGTCAGATGATGTCGCGGCCGCGTTCCTCGACCACCGGGAGCACCCCGGCGGCCCGACGACGGCGCAGGACGCTGGAGTACACGGCCAGGCCGATCGCGCCCGCCGCCATCATGATCAGGCCGACGAGAGGGAGGTTGACGCCCTCCATCCGCCAATCGCTCGCGAAGGTGAGGATCGCCCCCACCACGATCAGGGCTATGCAGCCGCCGATGCCTCGCATGTCAACTCGCCTCCACGTTCGTGGTCTTGTGACGGCGCGAGTACCCCGGGCCGGGACATGGAAACGCCCCCGCGGGTAGCGTCACCGCCCGCGGGGGCGTGGAGGTACGACGGCGGGCCCTACGCGGGGACCCAGGCGTAGCAGGCGGTCGAGGTGAACTCGGCGGTGCCCGCGGGGATGGTCGCCGTGATCTTGTCTCCGGCCTTCGGCGCGGTCTCGGGGCCCGAGGCGAGGACGGAGCCGTCCTTGCCCTTGGCCTCCCAGGCGCAGGTGGTGCTCTGGGTCAGCGCCCGGTAGGTGCCGGGGGCGGGCGACTGCCGGCGGCCGTCGCCGAAGCCCTTCTCGGCCGCGTCCAGGATCGGCTTCTGCTCCGGGCACAGGAACGGGATGGCGTCCTTGGCGCCGGGGATCTCCCCGGCGACGACGGCCCCGATCGCCGCGTCCTTGTCGTGCTTCGCGGTGCGCTCCACCCGCTGGCAGGACTCCTGGCCGGTCTGGAGGACGGCCGCGGGGTCCATCTTCTCCGGGACCCGGCCGCTCAGGTACTTCTTCTCCGTCTCGGTGAAACTGCCCGTCTTGGGGACGAGTTTCGCGTCGGGCAGGACCGGGCCGGTCGGCTTGCCCCCGGCGGGGGTCGGCGCCGCCGGGCTGTCGGCCGGGTCCGGCACCGAGGAGGAGGCCGGCGGCTTCGGCTTGTCGGCCGCGGAGTCGGCCTTCCCGTCACCGCCCGAACCGCAGGCGGTCAGGGTCAGGGCGGCGGCCAGCAGAACAGCAGCCGCTGCGGAGCGTCGGTACATCAGGGGGCTCCCGTACTTGCCGGTGGTGGACAAAGGAGTACGGGGCCTGCCGCCCGGGCAGGCCCCGTACTCCGTCAGGCGGGTGGTGCCTCGGCCGTTACTTGGGGCCGAAGGTGAGGATCAGCTGCGGCGCCGCGTCCGCGGCCGTCGCCTCCGAGGACCAGAGCCACAGCGGGTCGGTGCCGGTGCTCGTCAGGGCCATGCTGTAGCCGTTGGTGCCCAGCACCGCGGAGACGGCGGTGGTGTCCAGTTCGACGTTTTGGATCGCCGAGCCGTCCGGCACGCCCGCGAGGGATCCGAGCGGGGTGGTGCCGAGCGTCGGCTTGGTGTTGAACGTCGTGCCTGCGGCGCTCCAGGTACCGGTGACCGGTACCACGGACACGGTGTCGGCCGTACCGGCACCGGTCTGCGTCGTGGTCTTGACCTGGAGCGAGGCCGCCTTCAGGACCGTCCCGGCCGGGGCGGCCGGGACGTTGAAGCGCAGGTACGTCTCGTACGCGGAGGTGCCGCGCACCGCGAGCGAGGTGGACGTGCCGTAGGCCTGGCCGGGGGCGCCCTGGTTGATGTAGGTGTCCTCGGTCGTGACGACCTTGGAGACCGTGTCGGTGGGGGCCTTGGCGAGGTCGTAGTGGTTCTTGACCTGGGCCTGGGTCAGCACCGTCGGATAGACGGCCGTCTCGTCGATCTGTCCGGCGAAGAAGTTGCTCGTCGGACGGTTCGGCCAGCTGCTCAGGTTGTCGCCGCCCACGTGCCAGAAACCGGCGTACGGCTGGAAGTTGGTGACGTTCAGCGTGCCCTTGTTCTGGCCGTCCACGTACAGCGCCATGCCCGAGGGGCCCTGGGTCCCGACGACGTGGTGCCACTTGTTGTCGTTGTACGTCTCGAACAGACCGGTGGAGATGGTCCGGGTCGAGCCGTTGTAGACGCCGAAGACCAGCCGGCCCGTGTTGGTCATGTACAGCTGCTTGTCGTACGAGCCGCTGCTGCGGTCGGTGTTGTTGCCGAAGCCGATCAGCTTGCCGCCGCGCGTGGTGTTCGTCTTGAACCACGTCTCGATGGTGTAGCTGCTGCCGACCGTCTGGCGGTGGTCGCTGTAGACCTGCTGGCTGGTGCCGTTGAAGCCCATGGCGGTACTGGCGCCGGAGACGGCGCCGGGCGTCTGGCGCAGGGCCGGGGCGTTCAGCTGGATGCCGCTGGTGTTGCCGTCCGCGGACGAGTCGGCGACGTAGGGGCTGACGGTGTCGTCGTAGCGCCAGTACAGGTTGGCGCCGTCCGCGCGGACCTGGTTCGGGTACGACTGGACCGAGGCGGGGACCGTCACCGAGGCGGTGGCCGACAGGGCGCTGGTGTTGCCGGCGGCGTCGGTCGCGGTCACGCGGTAGGTGTAGGACTGGCCGGCCTTGACCGTGGTGTCGGTCCAGGACGCCTGCTGCCGCTCGAACTCCAGGGAGTCGGCGGTCATGGTGCGCGCCGGGGTGGACGAGCCGTTCCGGTAGATCCGGTACGTCAGCTTGCTGTCGTCCTCGTCGTAGCTGGTGCGCCAGCGGACCTGGACCTCGCCGGGCTTGACGCTCGCGGCGCTGACGACCGGGGTGGTCGGCGCGCCGACGTCACCGGTGGAGGCGAAGCGGGTCAGGCCCTGCTGCGCGACGCCGTTGACGGTGGTGAACTCGCCGCCGACCCACATGTACTTGGTGTCGCCCTTTTCCGCGACGGCCATCACGCGCGGGCCGATGCCCTCGCCGAGGCCGTCGTTGGTGTCGGGGAACCAGCCGAGCTTGCGGGGGCTGGCCACGAACCCGTCCACCGGCGCGGGCGGCGTGCCCTGGTAGTCGGTGGGCTCGGCCAGCAGGTGGTGCCGGCGGCCGTCGGGGTACTCGCCGTTGAGGGTGCAGTCGTGGGCGTGCGAGGAGCTGTAGAGCACTCCGTCGTACGGCAGCACGAACTGGGTCGCGCCGAGGCAGCGGTCCCGCCACTTCTCGCTGAAGTCGCTGAGGTTGAGGCCGATGCGGCCGTCGAAGACACCGCCGCCGGAGCCCTCGTTGCCGGTGTAGAAGCCGGTCGCGTCGGTGGCGATCGACTTGACGACCGAGTTGGACGGGATGGTGCCGTAGGTCTTGGCGACGGCGCCGGTCGCGGAGTTCACGACCGCCAGCGCGTGCGTGTTCTGGCCGTTGACGGTGAAGAAGTCGCCGCCCAGGATCACGTTCTTGCCGTCGGGGGTGACCGCGACCGCCCGGCCGGGCTCGTCGGCGTTGGCGGTGAAGGGCTTGAGCGCACCGGAGCCGGCGTCGACCGCGGCGAACCGCTCGCGGGTCTGGCCCTCGACGGTGCTGAAGTCACCGGCGGCGTACAGCGTGTCGTCGGTGACGGCGAACGCGCGCACGGTGGCGGGGAAGCTCGGGTGGAACGACGCCTTGGGGGTGCAGGTGTCGATGTCGATCGCGGCGACGCTGGAGACCGGCGTGCCGTTGACGGCGCCGAAGTAGCCGCCCGCGTACAGGGTCTTCTTGTCCTTCGAGACGGCCAGGGCGCGGACGGTCGCGCTGCCGTCGCCGACGGTGAAGGCGAGCTTGCAGGAGGTCGGGGCGCCCGTCGCGGCGTCGAGCGCCACGAAGTTCACCGCTTCCTGCTCCGTGCCGCTGCCGCTGCCGTCGGGCGGGCGGACCGCCGAGAAGGTGCCGCCGGCGAAGACCGTGCCGTTGGCCTGGGCCATCGCCCAGACGATGCCGTTGGGCTGCCAGGTGGGCAACTCGTCGGCGGTGAATGCCACCGGAGGCGTGATGGCGGACGCCTCGGGCATCAGCACCAGCCCTATACCGGTGCCGGCACCGGCCAGTGACAGGACGAGGGCAGCAGTCAGCCCTCTGGATCTACGCATGAGCCCCCCAGGGCAATCGCCCGGTTTGATGGCTGGAACTATCCGATCAGCCATATGTACTGGCGCAGAGTAGGGCTCACGCGAGAGCCCGCTCACCTCACTTGACCCATTGCATACCAACTTGGAATCAACGGGTTCCACAGGGAGGGTGCGCGGCGGACATACGGCGGTTCGCCCCGGTCACCCGGCAGGGATCTGCACGGCATGACCGGGACACGGCAAATCAATAGCCGAAATATAAGGCGTCTAGCGGTCGATCCGGACCGTCACGCCCGCCAGTTGGTCCTCGACCTGGCGGATGTCGGCCTCGACCATGATCCGGGCGAGGTCCGCCACCAGGACCGTCGGCTTCCAGCCGAGGATCCGCTGCGCCTTGGAGGCGTCGCCGATGAGGGCGTCGACCTCGCTGGGGCGCTCGTACTTCGGGTCGTAGCGGACGTGCTCGTTCCAGTCGAGGCCGGCGTGCCGGAACGAGGACTCGACGAACTCCCGCACGGTCGCGGCGACACCGGTGGCGACCACGTAGTCGGTGGGCTCGTCCTGCTGGAGCATCCGCCACATGGCGTCGACGTACTCCGGCGCGTAGCCCCAGTCGCGGACGGCGTCGAGGTTGCCGAGGTAGAGGTGGTCCTGGAGACCGGCCTTGATCCGGGCGACCGCGCGGGTGATCTTGCGGGTCACGAAGGTCTCGCCGCGACGCGGGGACTCGTGGTTGAAGAGGATGCCGTTCACCGCGAACATGTCGTACGCCTCGCGGTAGTTCACCGTGGTCCAGTACGCGAAGACCTTGGCGGCCCCGTACGGGCTGCGCGGGTGGAACGGGGTCAGCTCGTTCTGCGGCGGCGGGGTGGAGCCGAACATCTCCGAGGACGACGCCTGGTAGATACGGGTGTCCACACCGCTGGCCCGGATGGCCTCCAGCAGGCGCAGCGCCCCGAGGCCGGTGACGTCGCCGGTGTAGAGGGGCGCGTCGAAGGAGACGCGGACGTGGGACTGGGCACCGAGGTTGTAGACCTCGTCGGGGCGTATGTCGCGGAGCAGGTTCACCAGGGCGACGCCGTCGGACAGGTCCGCGTGGTGCAGGACGAGGGAGCGGTTCTCGGTCTGCGGGTCCTGGTAGATGTGGTCGATCCGCTCCGTGTTGAAACTGGAGGACCGCCGCACGAGCCCGTGCACCGTGTAGCCCTTGGAGAGCAGGAGCTCGGCGAGGTACGAGCCGTCCTGCCCGGTGACGCCGGTGATCAATGCGGTCTTGCCCATGTGGGGTCCCCCTGGGTGTCGTTGCGGTCTGTCGTGCCGGCCGGCGGTCTTCCACCGGCTCTGTCGAGGCTGCGCCTCATGGTGTGTGGCGGGTCCGCCGCGCCGTGGAGGGCGGCGGCCCGGAGTGCGGGGCGGGAGGGCCCGCGGCTGCGGCGCGCCTCAAGCCGCCGACCCGGCCCCAGGGGGCCGGATGGGTACCGTACACGCCCGTTCCGGAACGGCCTCCCCCACATTCGCCCCCTAGCGCCGCGGTCCGCACGGCATCCGCCCCGGAAAGCCCCGCCACTTCGGGACCGCGGCCCGCGGGCGGGGGCGGCCCCTGCCCCGTAAGCCCGCGGCGGCGGACTGGCATCATCGGCGGTATGACAAGTTCGCTGCCGCTCCTGCCCCCACACGCCCGGGTCTTCGTCGCCGGCCACCGCGGCCTCGTGGGGTCCGCGGTCGCCCGGCGACTGACCGCCGACGGCCACGAGGTGCTCACCCGCAGCCGCGCCGAGCTCGACCTGCGCGACGGCGCCGCCACCGAGGCGTACCTGCGCGACGTCCGCCCGGACGCCGTGGTGCTCGCCGCCGCCAAGGTCGGCGGGATCATGGCCAACAGCACGTACCCGGTGCAGTTCCTGGAGGACAACCTCCGGATCCAACTGAGCGTCATCGCCGGCGCGCACGCCGCCGGGGTGGGCCGGCTGCTGTTCCTCGGCTCCTCGTGCATCTATCCGAAGCTGGCCCCGCAGCCCATCAGCGAGGACGCGCTGCTGACCGGCCCGCTGGAGCCGACCAACGAGGCGTACGCCCTGGCCAAGATCGCCGGGATCGTGCAGGTCCAGTCGTACCGCAAGCAGTACGGCGCCTCGTACATCTCGGCCATGCCCACGAACCTCTACGGTCCGGGGGACAACTTCGACCTGGAGTCCTCGCACGTCCTGCCCGCGCTGATCCGCCGCTTCCACGAGGCCGCGGCCGAGGGGCGGGAGGAGGTCACGCTGTGGGGATCGGGCACGCCGCGCCGCGAGTTCCTGCACGTCGACGACCTCGCGGCGGCCTGCGCGGTGTTGCTGGAGAGCTATGACGGCGACGAGCCCGTGAACATCGGCTGCGGCGAGGACCTCACCATCAAGGCCCTGGCCGAAACGGTCGCCGAGGTGACCGGCTTCGAGGGCCGGCTCGCCTGGGACACCGCCAAGCCCGACGGGACGCCCCGCAAGCTGCTGGACGTCACCCGCCTGACCTCGCTGGGCTGGAAGCCCGGCATCCCGCTGCGCGACGGCATCGCGTCCACCTACCGCTGGTGGCTCGACTCCCTGACGTCGCGCTGACCCCGAGGCTGATCGCAAGGCCGGCCCCTCAGTACGCTCCGCGGCCGTCGACGACGGCGCGGAGCGTACGGCCCATGACGTCGACATCGCTGGTGAAGGACCAGTTGTCGACATACTGCAGATCAAGCTGAATCGTTTCGTCCCAGGACAGGTCGGACCGTCCGCTGATCTGCCACAGGCCCGTCATCCCGGGGCGCACGCTCAACCGGCGCAGCTCCACCTCGTCGTACCGGGCCACCTCGTCCGGCAGCGGCGGGCGCGGTCCCACCAGCGACATGCTGCCCGTCAGCACGTTGAGGAGCTGGGGCAGTTCGTCCAGGGAGGTGCGGCGCAGCAGGCGTCCCACCCGGGTCACCCGCGGGTCGCGACGCATCTTGAACATCAGGCCGTCGTTCTCGTTGGCCCCTTCCAGCCCGGGCTTGAGCCGGTCGGCGTCCACGACCATCGTGCGGAACTTCCACATGACGAACGGGACCCCGTCGCGCCCGATCCGGCGCTGGCTGTAGAAGGCGGGGCCGGGTGAGCTGAAACGTATCGCCAGGACCAGGGCGAGGAACAGCGGCGACAGCAGCAGCAGTCCGACGGCGGCCCCCGTGCGGTCCAGGGCCGACTTGAGCAGCGTCTGCACACCCCGGCTCACGGGCGGCGCGATCCGCAGTACGGCGAGGCCGCCGGCGGAGAGGGTTTCCAGCCGCTTGACGGATATCTCCACCAGACCGGGGAAGACGGCCAGTTCCAGACCGGCGTCGTGCAGGGCCCAGGCGACCCGGCGCAGCCGCTCCCCGGTGATGCGCACCCCGGGGGCGACGAGCACCAGGTCGGCCTGGTGGCCGCGGACGGCGGCCAGTACAGCGGTGGCGTCCGCGTTCGGGCCGAGCGGGGTCGCGTCCAGCCGGGTCGCGACGGGTACGCCGCTGTCGAGTTGCCCCTCGCCGACCGGGACGACGCCGACGACGACGTAGGGGTGGTCGGTGCGCGAGGCGAGGTGTGCGATCACGCCTTCGGCCGCCTCGGGTTCACCGACGACCAGGACTCGGCTGACCGCCTGGGCCTCCCGGCGGGCGGCGGCGAGGTGATGGTACGTCAGTTTGCGGCAGGCGACGGTGATGAGCAGGGCGGGCAGCAGCGCCCCCAGCGCCGCCAGTCGTGGGGTGCTCTCACCGGTCACCACCCGGGCGACGGCGAGGACACCGATCAGAATCAGCCAGTCGTGGACGACGGGCAGCACCCCGCGGGATTCCCCGAGCACGCGGGTCGCGTAACGTCGACGCAGTGCCTGGACCACGGTCCAGGCCAGGGCCGCGCCGACCGCGCAGTAGACCGGCCGGGTCTGCTGCGCCGCGTCGAAGACGAGGCCGACGGGAACCGCGGCGCCGAAGAAGTCGGCCGTGACCGCCGCGGGAAGGTACCAGCGCGCCTTGTCGCCGAGTCGGCGCGAAGGCGCGGACGTCGGCCCGGTCGGTTCAACGGCCGTCCCGGCCACTCTTTGCGCAGGAAAATGGACATGCCTCATGGGCCCCCCTGGCACGTGGTCTATGACAGTGGCGTAGGCCCGTGGCTTCCCCTGGCGACGGGCGTCTGACGCACCGGCAAACAGTACGACAAACCCCCGTACGCTAGGTGCCGTTTGCGTTAACGGGACTCCTCGTTGCTCAAGTTTCACCAAGCGGTATCTGTTGTTCCGGGCGTTTCATCCTTCTCTCTCACACAAAAGTGAATGGTTCGGATACCGGATACGTCTCTTCGGACAACGGACTGTTTCCAGCCAACCTTTTGATGTGGCCCTGACATCAACGTCCGCAGGTGACACTCTTCGACCGTTCATCGCACCAACCCTGATCTGCCCGGAGGCCCACCCAGCGTCCGGAACCCCCCTCGCAGAAGGAGTTTGCGTTGAGTTTCACCCCTCAGCGGCGTGCCACCGCGGCCGGCGCTCTCGTTGCCGCCACAGCCCTGCTCGCCGTAGGCATTCAGGCCGGAACCGCCACCGCCGACGCCACCGCGTCGCAGTCCACCAAGGCGGCTCAGCCCAACCCGGGCGCGGCCGCACGCCTACTCAGCGCTTCGGAGCGTGCGACGCTCCTCGCCGACGCCAACTCGACCACCGTGCAGGCGGCGAAGGCCCTCGGCCTCGACGCCAAGGAGCGCCTGGTCGTCCGTGATGTGGTCCAGGACGCCGACGGCACCACCCACACGACGTACGAGCGCACGTACGACGGCATACCCGTGCTCGGCGGAGACCTGACGGTCCACGCCAAGGGCGGTGTCACCAAGAGCGTGACCAAGGCCACCAACCACGAGATCAAGGTGGCGGACACCAGCCCCTCCGTCGCCCCCTCGGCGGCCGAGAGCCAGGCCGTCTCCTCCGCCAACGCCGCCGGCGCCAAGCAGGCCAAGCCCTCCAAGAACGCCCGCAAGGTGATCTGGGCCGCCGAAGGCGTGCCCGTCCTCGCCTTCGAGACCGTCGTCGGCGGCCTCCAGGACGACGGCACCCCGAGCGAACTGCACGTGGTCACCGACGCCAAGACCGGCGCGAAGATCACCCAGTGGCAGGCCATCGAGACCGGCACCGGCAACACCATGTACAGCGGCCAGGTCACGTTGGGCACCTCGCAGTCGGGCAGCAACTACACGCTGACCGACGCCGGCCGCGGTGGTCACAAGACCTACGACCTCAACGGCGGCAGCTCCGGCACCGGCACCCTCTTCACCAACACCACCGACGTCTGGGGCAACGGGGCCGCCTCCAACCGGGCGACCGCGGCCGCGGACGCCCACTACGGCGCCCAGCTGACGTGGGACTACTACAAGAACGTGCACGGCCGCAATGGCCTGCGCAACGACGGCGTCGCGCCGTACAGCCGGGTCCACTACGGCAACGCGTACGTCAACGCGTTCTGGGACGACAGCTGCTTCTGCATGACCTACGGCGACGGCACCGGCAACACGCACCCGCTGACGTCCATCGACGTGGCCGCGCACGAGATGACGCACGGTCTGACCTCGGTCACCGGCAACATGACCTACAGCGGTGAGCCGGGCGGTCTGAACGAGGCGACCTCCGACATCATGGCGGCGAACGTCGAGTTCTACGCCAACAACCCGCAGGACGTCGGCGACTACCTGGTCGGCGAGAAGATCGACATCAACGGCGACGGCACGCCGCTGCGCTACATGGACAAGCCCAGCAAGGACGGCGGCTCCAAGGACTACTGGTCCTCCAGCCTCGGCGGCCTCGACGTCCACTACTCCTCGGGCCCGGCGAACCACGTCTTCTACCTGATGTCCGAGGGCTCCGGCGCCAAGGTCATCAACGGCGTCAGCTACAACTCGCCGACCTCGGACAACCTCCCGGTCACCGCGATCGGCCGCGACGCCGCCGCGAAGATCTGGTTCCGCGCGCTGACGGTCGGCTACTTCAAGTCGAACACCAACTACGCGGCCGCCCGTACGGCGACCCTCCAGGCCGCCGCCGACCTGTACGGCCAGGGCTCGACCACGTACAACAACGTGGCCAACGCCTGGGCCGGCATCAACGTCGGGGCGCGCATCACCTCCGGCGTCTCGGTCACCCCGATCGCCAACCAGACCACCCAGGTCAACACCGCCGTGAGCCTTCAGGTCCAGGCGACCAGCACCAACGCGGGTGCGCTGAGCTACGCGGCGACCGGTCTGCCGGCCGGCCTGTCGATCAACTCCTCGACGGGTCTGATCTCCGGTACCGCCACCACCGCGGGCACGTCCAACGTGACCGTCACGGTGACCGACTCCGCGGGCAAGACGGGCACGGCATCCTTCACCTGGACCGTCGGCACGTCCCAGCAGAACGTGTTCGAGAACACGAACGACTACCAGATCGCGGACAACTCGACCGTCGAATCCCCGATCACGGTGACCCGCACGGGCAACGCCCCGAGCACCCTCAAGGTGGACGTCAACATCGTCCACACCTACGTCGGTGACCTGAGGGTCGACCTGGTCGCCCCCGACGGCTCCGTCTACAACCTGCGCAACCGCACCGGCGGCAGCGCGGACAACATCGTCCAGAGCTTCACCGTGAACGCCTCCTCCGAGGTCGCCCAGGGTGTCTGGAAGCTGCGGGTGGCGGACCTCGCCGCCGCCGACACCGGCTACATCAACAGCTGGAAGCTCACGTTCTGACCCCTGACGGGGTGACGGGGGCCGAGCCGTTCGACGGCTCGACCGATTGATCGCGGGGCCGCCCGGGAGACGACCTCCCCGGGCGGCCCTGTTCCACGACGCGGGAGAGCCCGGCACCCACGGGGGTGCCGGGCTCTCCCGTCGTGCGTGGCGGGTCAGCCGATGGAGCGGAAGATACGGTCGAACATGTCGGGACCCTGTTCGGCGGGCCGACCCTGCTCCTCTTCCTGCCGGGCCTGCTCGTCGCGCATCCGCTGCTCGTCGCCGGCCTGCTGGTCCTGCCGGGCCTGGTCGTCCCGGCGGGCCTCCTCCTGGCGTGCCTGCTCCTCGCGCCGGATCTGGTCCTGCCGGGCCTGGTCCTCGCGCTGGGCCTGCTCGTCACGGGCCTGCTGGTCACCGGCCTGGTCCTCGCGGGGCTGGTCCTCGCGGGGCTGGTCCTCGCGGCCCTGCTCGTCACGGGCCTGCTCGTCACGGGGCTGGTCCTCGCGGGCCTGCTCGTCACGGGGCTGCTCGTCACGGGCCTGCTGCGAGCCGGGCTCGTCCGTCCGCGGCTTCACCGACGGGCGCACGGCCGGCTTGGTGGCGTTGTGGTGCGGCGCACCCGGCAGGCCCGGCCGGGCGTCGTGACGGCCGCGGTCCTCGTCCCCGTTGCCGAAGTCGTCGCCCCGCCCGTCACCCCGACCGTCGCCCCACCCGTCGCCACGCTCGTCGCCGCGCTCGTCGCCACGCCCGTCCTGGCGACCCTCGTGGCGGCCTTCGTTGTCGTCGTCCACCGGCTTGAAGAGCACCGAGCGGACCTGCACGCCGTGCACCCGCTGCCCCGGCTCCAGCACGCGCTCCGCGCGCTCGCCGCAGTCGCGGTCCCGGAACAACACCGCCAGCGACTCCGTCTCGTTGCGCACGGTGGTCGCCGGGTTCTCCCACGAGGTGCCCGTCAGCCGGTAGCAGGTGTCGTTGTCCGCCGGACGGATCTGGCGGTGCTCGTCGCCGCCCTCGTCGTCATCGTCGACGAGGTACTCCAGCCGGCCCAGTGAGCGGCGGCCGTCATCATCGTCGTGGTCGACCGCCAGGGACGTACCGGCGGTGGGCAGAACGAGGGCGAGAGCACCGAGGAGTGCGGCGGCGGTGGTACGAGCACGCATGAAGAGTCCGTTCTCTGGTCGGCTGGAATACCGGTCCGGTGGCATCCAGCCGGCAGCGTAGGAGCGGACGGATCAGGCGAAACGATTCAGCATGGCCGGCGCGTTCGAAGGTTCACCCTCCTGGATCGGTCGGCGGGGCCCATACGGCAGTCCCCGCGCCGGCCCCCGAAACCCGACCCGACCGCCCCGACCCGACCCGACCCGCTTCCGCCGCGATCCGGTCCGGGCGACGGCCCCCTCAGACCCGGTCAGACACCGCGACGGCCCCGGCCGCCCGGGCCCCGGCCTTCGCCGCGTCCCCGCTCCGTCCCGCCGAACGGATCAACAGGACGACGGCGAAGGCTCCCACCAGCCCCATCACCCCCGAGGCGACGAAGGTCTCGCGCAGCCCGCTCACGAAGGCCGCCTCCACCCAGGACTTCGCCTCCGGGGCCGTCGCCAACAACCGCCCCGCCCCGCCCGACGCCAGCGCCTCGGCGGTCCCGCGCGGCCGACCGGCGTCGGCCAGTCCGTCCGCCAGCCCGGAGTGGAAGAGGGAGCCGAGCACCGCGATGCCGAAGGCCATGCCCAGTTGCCGCGCCGTGTTCAGGGCGCCGCCGGCCATGCCCGCCCGGGCCGGGGCCACCGCCCCCATCACCGTGGCGGCCAGCGCCGGGATCGCCGCTCCCACCCCGGCGCCCGTCACCAGCAGCCCCGGGACCAGCGCCGGCCAGCCGTCGCCCGTGTCCAGCATCCATGCCTGGAGCAGCGCGCCCACCCCGATCAGCACCCCTCCGCCGCCGATCGTCAGCCGCGCCGGGGCCCCGTGCAGGAGCCGCCCGGCCAGGGCCGAGACGAGGAACGCGGCCAGGCTCATCGGCACCAGTACCAGGCCCGCGCCGATCGGGTTCATCCCCTCGACGGACTGGAGCCAGAGGGAGACGTACATCAGGTACGAGAACGCCGCCCCGGACAGCAGCAACGCGGCGGCCATGACGCCGACGAAGGTCCCGCTGCGGAACAGCGAGAGGTCCAGCATGGGGTGGTCGCTGCGCAGTTCGACGAGGACGAAGACGGCGAAGGCGACCGCGCCCAGGCCGAGGAGGCCGAGCGTGGCGGCGGAGGTCCAGCCGTTCTCGCCGGCGCGGATCAGCGCGTATGTGACGGCGCCCGCCCCGGCGGTGAAGGCGGCCATGCCGGGCAGGTCCAGGCCCTTGGCGTGCGGGTCGCGGGAGTCGGTGACGGCCTTGAGCGTGACGTACACCGCCAGGGCGCAGACGGGCAGGTTGATGTAGAAGATCCAGCGCCAGCCGAAGTGTTCGGTCAGCAGCCCGCCGATGATCGGGCCGGCCGCGGCGGCGGCGCCGTTGACGGCGCCCCACACGCCGAAGGCGATCCCACGGTCACGGCCCTGGTAGGCGGAGCTGAGCAGGGCCATGGTGGTGGCGAACATCGCCGCGCCGCCGAAGCCCTGTACGGCGCGGAAGGCGATCAGCGCGGCGGGGCCGGTGGCCAGGCCGCAGGCGAGCGAGGCGGCGGCGAAGACCACGATGCCGCCGAGGTAGACGCCGCGGCGGCCGATCCGGTCGGCGAGGGAGCCCGCGCCGAGCAGCAGGGCGGCCAGCGCCAGGGCGTATATGTCCATCACCCACTGGAGGGAGGAAAACCCGGTGTGCATGTCGGCGGCCATGTCCGGCAGGGCGACGGTCACGATCGTGACGTCGACCAGGAGCATGAAGGCCCCCAGACAGACCGCCGTCAACGGCAGCCACTTGCGCATGAAATCTCTCCTCGTCGGGGGTGGTGGTTCGGTGGGCCCACGGTCCCAGCCGGCACGCCCGGTCCCCCACCCGTCACCCGTCTGCCGCCGGATTTCCGTCATCGACGGCCCTGGAATGATGGAAACCATGAACCGCACCCCACCGACCGAGGAGCTCGACCTCCTCGACCGCTCCTTGATCCAGGCGCTGATGATCGACGGACGGGCCTCCTTCAGCCGGCTCGCGGAAGTGCTGGAGGTCTCCGACCAGACCGTGGTGCGCCGCTACCGGCGGATGCGCTCCGGCGGCATGATCCGGGTGATCGCCCTCCCCCAGGGCCGCCGCGTCGGACTGTTCGAGTCGTGGCTGCGCGTGCAGTGCGCGCCCGACGCGGCGCTGGTGGTGGCCGAGGCGCTGGCCCGGCGGCCGGACATCTCCTGGGTGAAGCTCGGCTCCGGTGGGACCGAGATCCACTGCCTGACCAAAGCGCGCACCCGCGCCGACCGCGACGGCCTGCTGTTGGAGAAGCTTCCGCGCACCCGCCGGGTGACCGGGGTCAGCGCGCACACCCTGTTGCGGATCTTCGTCGGGGGCCCGGAGCGGTGGTGCGGGCTGGACGTGCTGCGGCCCGAGCAGGTGGCCGCGCTGGAGCGGCCGCCGGTCCTCCCGGGGCGGGAGCGGCACACCCTGGACGAGGTCGAGCTGGCGCTGCTGTCGGTGCTGGGCCGGGACGGGCGGGCCGGCTACCCCGAACTGGCCCGCGCCACGGGCCTGTCGGAGTCCACCGCGCGCCGCCGCCTGGAACGGTTGCGGGAGCTGGGGGCGCTGTACCTGGACGTGGAGCTGGTCCCCACCCGGCTCGGCTACGAGGCGGAGGCGACCTTGATGCTGACCACGGCGCCGTCCCGGCTGGCGGAGGCGGGCGCCGCGGTCGCCCGGCACGATGAGGTGCCCTTCGCGGCGGCGGTGACCGGGGCGGCGAACCTGCTGGCCGTGGTGGTCTGCCGGGACACGGAAGCGCTCTACACGTACCTGACGGAGCGGATCGGCGCCGTGCCGGGCATCGAGCGGGTCGAGGTGATCCCGACCCTGCGGAACATCAAGCGGGCCGGGATGCTGGTGGAGGACGGGCGGCTGATCGACCCCTGAGGTCCGGGCCGCCGCCCGCCCTCCCGTGCCTCACCTCACCTCAGCAGGACCCCGCCCACCGCGTCGGTGCCGGCGGCGTCCGGGGGCCCGGCCACCAGCCCGAGTTCGGCCGGGCTCGCCAGCAGCGGATGGGCGGGCAGGATCCGTACGGTGTAGCCGTAGGGCCCCGTACGGTCGAGGGCGAGCGGGCCCTCGTAGACCCAGCGGCCCTCCAGGTCCGGCCCGGAGGCCGGTTTCAGCGGGAAGGTCCGGGCGCCCTGGATCACGTCCTGGGCGTCCACCCGACCCGCCACGGCCTGCACCTCGACGTCCTCCGGCGCGAGCGCGTCGAGCGCCACCCGTACCCGCAGGGTGAGGGTGGCCCCCAGCTCGGCGGTCCCGCCGACGGGGGCGGCGGCGAGCGCCTCCACGTGCTCGACGGCGACCCCCGGCCAGGCCGCGCGGACCCGGCCCTTCCACCAGGCGAGGTCCCGCGCCGGCTCGGGTCCGAGGGCGCGGTGCGCGAGGGCCGCGGGGGCGTAGAGCCGTTCCACGTACTCGCGCACCATCCGCCCCGCGAGCACCTTGGGGCCGAGGGAGACCAGCGTGCGCCGGACCATCTCGATCCACCGCTCGGGCAGTCCGCTGCGCCCGGCCCGGTCGTAGAAGCGGGGCGCGACCCGGCTCTCGATCAGCTCGTAGAGGGCGTTGGCCTCCAGGTCGTCACGCCGTTCCACGTCCGTCCCGGCGCCGTCGGCGGTGGGGATGGCCCAGCCGAAGTCGGGCTCGAACCACTCGTCCCACCAGCCGTCCAACACGGAGAGGTTGAGGCAGCCGTTGAGGGCGGCCTTCATCCCGCTCGTCCCACAGGCCTCCAGCGGGCGCAGCGGGTTGTTCAGCCAGATGTCGCAGCCCGGGTAGAGCTTCTGGGCCATGGCCATGCCGTAGTCGGGCAGGAAGACGATCCGGTGCCGTACCCGGGGGTCGTCGGAGAACCGCACCAGCTCCTGCACCAGGCGCTTGCCGCCGTCGTCGGCGGGGTGTGCCTTGCCCGCGACCACGATCTGCACCGGCCGGTCGGGGTCGAGCAGCAGCCGGCGCAGCCGCTCGGGGTCGCGGAGCATCAGGGTGAGCCGCTTGTAGGAGGGGACCCGGCGGGCGAAGCCGATGGTCAGCACGTCGGGGTCGAGTACGGAGTCCACCCAGCCCAGTTCGGCGTCGGCGGCCCCGCGCTGCTTCCACGAGGCGCGCAGCCGGTCGCGCACCTCCTGCACCAGCTTTTCGCGGAGCACCCGGCGCAGGTCCCAGACCTCCTGGTCGGCGATGCCCGCCACGGCGTCCCAGCGCGGGGAGCCGCCGACGGACAGGGCGTCCTCGGTGCGGCCGGCCCCGATCTGGCGGGCGCCGAGCCGGACCACTTCGGGCGCCACCCAGGTCGGCGCGTGCACGCCGTTGGTGATGGAGGTGATCGGCACGTCGACCGGGTCGAAGCCGGGCCACAGGCCGGCGAACATGCCCCGGCTGACGGCGCCGTGCAGGGTGGAGACGCCGTTGGCGCGCTGGGCGAGGCGCAGGCCCATGACGGCCATGTTGAACACCCCGGGGTCGCCGCCGGGGTAGGACTCCGCGCCCAGTTCGAGGATCCGCTCGACGGGTACGCCGGGCAGTTCGCCGCCGTCGCCGAAGTGGCGGGCGACCAGGGCGCGGTCGAAGCGGTCGATGCCGGCGGGGACGGGGGTGTGGGTGGTGAACACGGTGCCGGCGCGGACGGCCTCGACGGCCGCGTCGAAGCCCAGGCCCTGTTCGCCTTCGAGTTCCCTTATGCGTTCGAGGCCGAGGAAACCGGCGTGTCCCTCGTTGGTGTGGAACACCTCGGGGTCGGCATGGCCGGTGAGCCGGCAGTACGTCCGTACCGCCCGGACCCCGCCGATGCCGAGCAGCATCTCCTGGAGCAGCCGGTGGTCGCTGCCGCCGCCGTAGAGCCGGTCGGTCACCTCGCGGGCGGCGGTGTCGTTGTCCTCCACGTCGGAGTCGAGCAGCAGCAGCGGGACCCGTCCGACGCGGGCTTGCCAGATGTGCGCGTGCAACGACCGCCCGCCGGGGAGGCTCAGGGTCACCCGGGCGGCCGTACCGTCGGCCTCGCGGACGAGGGCGACGGGGAGCTCGTTGGGGTCGAGGACGGGGTAGTGCTCCTGCTGCCAGCCGTCGCGGGAGAGCGACTGGCGGAAGTAGCCGTGGCGGTAGAGCAGTCCCACGCCGATGAGCGGGACGCCGAGGTCGCTGGCGGACTTGAGGTGGTCGCCGGCGAGGATGCCGAGCCCGCCGGAGTACTGCGGGAGGGCTGCGGTGATGCCGAACTCGGGGGAGAAATAGGCGATGGCGGCGGGCAGGTCCCCACTGTTCTCGTGGGTCTGGTACCACCTCCCGCCGTGGACGTAGTCGTCGAGGTCGGCGGCGGCCACGGCCAGCCGCCGCAGGAACCGCCGGTCGCCGGCGAGCTCCTCCAGACGGCCGGCGGACACGGCGCCGAGCAGTCGCACGGGGTCGCCGGCAGCGGCCTGCCAGCCCTCGGGGTCGACGGATTGGAAGAGTTCGCGGGTTTCCGCGTGCCAAGACCAGCGCAGGTTGCGCGCGAGGTCGGCCAGTGGCAGCAGCGGCTCGGGGAGGACGGGGCGCACGGTGAATCGACGGATAGCCTTCACGTGTTCCACCTTCGCAGGGGATCGCGGATCGGAGCGGCCGCACCACGCTGTGCGGCCGCGCATCCGTCCACTTCGGTCCACTTCCGGAGCCACGAGACTAGCCGGCGACCGGCTCGCACCGCCACGGCGCCGACGGGCGCGCGGGCCGCGAACGCGGTATACCGGTGTAGGTCCGGGAGTCCTCAGCCGACTTGACGGAGCCTCGGTGAATGTCGAGCCGGGGCTTGGTTATCGGCGTGCCACTACGTACGAGTAGTTAACCAAGCACGCGGATTGGGCGGGACGAGAGTGGGAAGGGCTCCCCGGGTACACGCACGGCGCACACCGCCCACCACCTCCCGCCACCCGAGTGAACGCGGACAGGAGCGGCCATGCCCGCAGCCCAGCCGTCTTCTGAACGGCTAGAAACAGAGCGAACAGAGCGTGCACTGCCGGCTGCCCCGTCAGCCGGACCGTTGCCACCGAGCCCCGCGAACTGCCTCCAGGTGATCCCATCATGATCGGTCGCATTCCCGTGCTGGACGTCCGCCCTGCCGTCGACTGCGGCGCCAGACCCGCCAAGGCGGTCGTGGACGAGGTCTTCCGGATCTCGGCCACCGTGTTTCGCGAGGGCCACGACGCGGTGTCGGCCCACGTCGTGCTGCGAGATCCGAGCGGACGGCTGCGGCCGCCCGTGCCCATGTACGAGCTGGCCCCCGGTACGGACCGGTGGGGGGCGCGGGTCTGCGCCGACACCGAGGGGCGGTGGACGTACACCGTCGAGGCGTGGAGCGACCCGATCGCGACCTGGCGGGCGCACGCCGCCATCAAGATCCCCGCGGGCATCGACACGGGGCTGATGCTGCTGGAGGGCGCGGAGCTGTACGCGCGCGCCGGCGGCAAGATCCCCAAGAAGGACGGGCGGGCGCACGTACTGGCCGCCGCCGAGGCGATGCGCGACGAGGATCGGGAGGTCTCGGTGCGGTACGCGGCCGCCCTCGCGGCGCCGGTGACCGAGGCCTTCGCCCGGCGCCCGTACCGGGAGCTGGTCAGCGCCGCGAAGCCGCTGCCGCTGCTCGTCGAGCGCAAGCGCGCCCTCTTCGGCTCCTGGTACGAGATGTTCCCCCGGTCCGAGGGAGCCGTGGTGGAGCCGGGCTCGGCCCCGGTGAGCGGGACCTTCCGGACCGCCGCCGAGCGGTTGCCCGCGATCGCCGCGATGGGCTTCGACGTCGTGTACCTCCCACCCATCCACCCCATCGGCAGCACCTGGCGCAAGGGCCCGAACAACACGCTCTCGGCGCGCAGTTGGGACCCGGGCGTGCCATGGGCCATCGGGTCCACCGAGGGCGGGCACGACGCCGTCCACCCCGAGCTGGGCACGATCGAGGACTTCGACGCGTTCGTGGCCCGGGCCCGGGAGCTGCGGATGGAGATCGCCCTCGACTTCGCGCTCCAGTGCTCGCCCGACCACCCGTGGGTGGAGAAGCGGCCGGAGTGGTTCCGCCACCGGGCGGACGGGACGATCGCGTACGCCGAGAACCCGCCGAAGAAGTACCAGGACATCTACCCGATCCACTTCGACACCGACATGGCCGGCATCGTCGAGGAAACGGTCAGGATCCTTCGGCACTGGATGGACCACGGCGTCCGGATCTTCCGCGTCGACAACCCGCACACCAAACCCGTCGTCTTCTGGCAGAAGGTGATCGCGGACATCAACAAGACCGACCCGGACGTGATCTTCCTGGCGGAAGCGTTCACCCGCCCCGCGATGATGCGCGCCCTGGCCTCCGTGGGCTTCCAGCAGTCCTACACGTACTTCACCTGGCGCAACACCAAGGCGGAGCTGACCGAGTACCTGACCGAGCTCACCGACGACCGTTCCGCCGCCGTCATGCGGCCGAATTTCTTCGTCAACACGCCGGACATCCTGCACGAGTACCTTCAGCACGGCGGACGTCCCGCCTTCGAGGTGCGGGCGGTGCTCGCCGCCACCCTCTCCCCCACCTGGGGGATCTACGCCGGGTACGAGCTGTGCGAGAACGAGCCGGTCAAGCCGGGCAGCGAGGAGTACCTGAACTCCGAGAAGTACGAGTTCCGGCCACGCGACTGGGCCGCCGCCGACCGCGAGGGCCGCACCATCGCCCCGCTGATCACCACCCTGAACCGGGTCCGCCGCCGCAACCCCGCCCTCCAGCAGCTGCGCGACCTCCACTTCCATTCGACCGACAACGAACAGGTGATCGCCTATTCGAAGCACTCCGGGGCCAATTCCGTACTGGTGGTCGTCAACCTCGATCCGCACCACACCCAGGAGGCGACCGTCTCGTTGGACATGCCGGTACTCGGCCTCGACTGGCACGGGTCCCTCGCGGTGCGCGACGAGCTCACCGGCGAGACCTATCACTGGGGCAGGGCGAACTACGTGCGCCTAGAGCCGGGTCGGACGCCCGCGCACGTACTGGCCGCTCTGCGACCGTCCCCGCCCACCGGAGGGTCACCCATCACATGATGATCAACGATCCCGTCCACGACACGTTCGAGGACACCCCCGCCAAGGACCGCGACCCCGACTGGTTCAAGCGGGCGGTCTTCTACGAAGTCCTCGTCCGCTCGTTCCAGGACAGCAACGGCGACGGCGTGGGCGACCTACAGGGCCTCACCTCCAAACTCGACTACCTCCAGTGGCTGGGCGTGGACTGCCTCTGGCTTCCGCCGTTCTTCGCCTCCCCGCTGCGCGACGGGGGCTACGACGTCTCCGACTACACCTCCGTCCTGCCGGAGTTCGGCGACCTCGCCGACTTCGTGGAGTTCGTGGACGCCGCCCACCAACGCGGTATGCGGGTGATCATCGACTTCGTCATGAACCACACCAGCGACCAGCACGAGTGGTTCCAGCAGTCGCGCAAGGACCCTGACGGACCGTACGGCGACTACTACATGTGGGCCGACAACGACAAGCAGTACCAGGACGCCCGCATCATCTTCGTCGACACCGAGACCTCCAACTGGACGTACGACCCGCTGCGCAAGCAGTACTACTGGCACCGCTTCTTCTCGCACCAGCCGGACCTGAACTACGAGAACCCGGCCGTCGTCGAGGAGATCATCTCGGCGCTGCGCTTCTGGCTGGACCTCGGCATCGACGGCTTCCGCCTCGACGCCGTGCCCTACCTGTTCGCCGAGGAGGGCACCAACTGCGAGAACCTCCCGCGCACCCACGCCCTCCTCAAGCGGGTCCGGGCCGAGATCGACGCGCACTACCCCGACACCGTCCTGCTCGCCGAGGCCAACCAGTGGCCCGAGGACGTCGTCGACTACTTCGGCGACTTCACCAAGGGCGGGGACGAGTGCCACATGGCGTTCCACTTCCCCGTCATGCCGCGCATCTTCATGGCGGTGCGAAGAGAGTCCAGGTACCCCGTCTCCGAGATCCTGGCCAAGACCCCGGCGATCCCGGACCGCTGCCAGTGGGGCATCTTCCTGCGCAACCACGACGAGCTCACCCTCGAAATGGTCACGGACGAAGAGCGCGACTACATGTACTCCGAGTACGCCAAGGACCCGCGGATGCGGGCCAACATCGGCATCCGGCGCAGGCTCGCCCCGCTCCTCGACAACGACCGCAACCAGATGGAGCTGTTCACCGCCCTGCTCCTGTCGCTGCCCGGCTCGCCGGTGCTCTACTACGGCGACGAGATCGGCATGGGCGACAACATCTGGCTCGGCGACCGCGACGGCGTGCGCACGCCCATGCAGTGGACCCCGGACCGCAACGCCGGTTTCTCCTCCTGCGATCCGGGCAGGCTGAACCTGCCGGTCATCATGGACCCGGTCTACGGGTACCAGGTCACCAGTGTCGAGGCGGCGATGGCATCGCCCTCCTCGCTCCTGCACTGGACGCGCCGGCTCATCGAAGTCCGCAAGGCGAACCCCGCCTTCGGGCTGGGGTCGTACACCGAACTGCCGTCGACCAACCCGGCGGTGCTCGCCTTCCTGCGCGAGTACGGGGACGACCTGGTGCTCTGTGTGCACAACTTCTCGCGCTTCGCCCAGCCCACCGAGCTGGACCTGCGCTCGTTCAACGGGCGGGTGCCCGTGGAACTCACGGGCGATGTGCGGTTCCCGCCGATCGGCGAGTGGCCGTACCTGCTCACGCTCGCGGGCCACGGCTTTCTGTGGTTCCGCCTGCGCAGTGAGTAGTCCGGCTTCGAATAGCGGGTAACGGCGGTACGGGGCGGGCGCGCGAATGGGTCAATCGCCCGCCCCTGTACGGATCATCCTGACCCGACACTCGCCCACCGCCGGACAGCAACCATCGCCATCCGGGACACTCTGCGCATTCTGTGACGGCCCGGGGAAAGGACGCGACGCCATGTCGGAGGCTGCATCCGCCCGGAGCCGCCAGGGAAGCCTGGCCGGAGTCCCGCTCGGACCGCTGGAGCCCATGCTGCGAGCCTGGCTGCCGAGACAGCGCTGGTTCGCCGGCAAGGGACGCCCCATCACCCGGCTCCGGCTGGTCTCGGCCGTCGAACTGCTGCCGCCCGGCGCCTCGCCCGGCCTGCTCCACCTGCTCGTCGGGGTGGACGCCGAAGGCAGTTCGGACTGCTACCAGTTGCTGCTCGGGGTCCGCCCCAACCTGCCCCCGGGGCTGGCTCCCGCGCTGATCGGGTACGCCGAACAGGGCCCGTACGCCGGGCACGCCGTGTACGAAGGCCTCGGCGATCCGCGGCTCGCGGCGCTGTTGCTGGAACGATTGCGCTCCCCGGGCGCGTTGGGCCCGCTGCGCTTCGAGCGGGACCCGCACGCGATGATCCCGGCGGCGCCCGCGCCCCGGCCGCTCTCCGGCGAGCAGACCAACTCCTCGCTGATCTACGGCGATTCGCACATCCTCAAGGTGTTCCGCCGGGTCGGGCCCGGAGTCAACCCTGACCTGGAGCTGCCCCGGGCGCTGGCCGCCGTCGGCTGTGCGCGGGTGCCCGCGCCCGTCGCCTGGTATGAGGCCGAGCTGCCCGGTTCCGAACCGCTGACCCTGGGCGTGCTCCAGCCGTACCTGCGCGGCTCCGACGACGGGTGGCAGCTCGCGCTGCGCCGGCTCGGCGCGGGGGCCGACTTCACCGCCGAGGCGCACGCGCTGGGCCGGGCCACCGCCGAGGTGCACAGCGCGCTCGCCGACGCCCTGCCCACCCTGGCGCTGGACCCGGAGCAGACCGCCCGGCTCGCCGCCGGGATGACGGCCCGGCTGGCCGCCACCGCCCGGGAGGTGCCCGCGCTGCTGCCCTACGAGGCGGGGCTGCGCGGGGCGTTCGACGCGCTGGCCGCCTCCCGGGGCGCCGGGGTCGCCGTCCAGCGCATCCACGGGGACCTGCACCTGGGGCAGACCCTGCGGACGCCCGACGGGAGTTGGGCACTGATCGACTTCGAGGGCGAACCGGCCCGGCCGCTGGCCGACCGCCGCCGTCCCGAACCGGCGGTGCGCGACATCGCCGGGATACTGCGTTCCTTCGACTACGCCGCCCGCTCGCACCGGCCGTTCGCCCCCGCGTGGGCCGACGACTGCCGGGCCGCGTTCTGCGAGGGCTACGCCCGCACCACCGGGCGCGACCCGCGCGAGGACCCCGTCCTGCTGCGCGCGTACGAGACCGACAAGGCCGTGTACGAGGCCCGCTACGAGTCCCGGCACCGCCCCGACTGGCTGCACGTCCCGATGGCGGCGATCCGACGGCTCTCGGAGCCGCAGCGACCGGCCCACCGGCTGCCGCCGGCCCCGGGCGCCGCCGCCCATCCCCAACCCCGCCCGAAGCCCCCGAGGAGGCCGCTCGCGTGAGCGCCGCACGACAGCCGTCATCGACCGTCCGCGACAAATCGGCCACCGCACCCGAGCCGGCGCCGAAGGCCCGTACGCCACGGGCCCGGCGGCCCGCCGCGCCCCGGGGCGTCGCCGCCGCCCCCGCCCCCGCGCTCGACGCCGGGGAACGGGCCCGGCTGCTGGAGGGCCGCCACCACGATCCGCACGCCGTGCTGGGGGCCCGCCCCGAGCCGGGCGGGGTCACCTTCCGCGCGCTGCGCCCGTACGCGAGATCCGTCACCGTGGTCGCCGAGGGGCTGCGGGCCGAGCTCCACGACGACGGGGACGGGCTGTTCTCCGGGCTGCTGCCGCTGCCCGAGGTGCCGGAGTACCGCCTGCTGGTCGGGTACGACGGCGACGAGATCGAGGTCCACGACCCCTACCGGTTCCTCCCGGCGCTGGGCGAGCTGGACCTGCACCTGATCGGCGAGGGCCGGCACGAGGAGCTGTGGACGGCCCTCGGCTCCCGCGTCATGGAACACCAGGGCGTGTCCGGCACCCGCTTCACGGTGTGGGCGCCGAACGCGCAGGGCGTGCGGGTCACGGGCGACTTCTCGTACTGGGACTCGGGCGCCTACCCGATGCGCTCGCTCGGTTCGACGGGGGTGTGGGAGCTGTTCCTGCCGGGGATCGGCGAGGGCACCCTCTACAAGTACGACATCACCCGCCCCGACGGCGGCCACACGGTTCGGGCCGACCCCATGGCGCGGTACGCCGAGGTCCCGCCGGCCACCGCCTCGGTCGTCACCGACTCCCACTACGCGTGGCAGGACGCCGAGTGGATGGCCACGCGCGGCGCCCGGCCGGCGCACCTGGCGCCCCTGTCGATCTACGAAGTGCACCTGGCGTCCTGGCGGCCGGGGCTGTCCTACCGCGAGCTCGCCGAGCAGCTCCCGGCATACGTGCGGGAACTCGGCTTCACGCACGTGGAGCTGATGCCCGTCGCCGAGCACCCCTTCGGCGGCTCCTGGGGCTACCAGGTCACCGGCTACTACGCGCCGACCTCGCGGATGGGCACCCCGGACGACTTCCGGTTCCTCGTGGACTCGCTGCACCGGGCCGGGATCGGCGTCATCGTCGACTGGGTGCCGGCGCACTTCCCGCGCGACGAGTGGGCGCTGGCGGAGTTCGACGGCCGGCCGCTGTACGAGCACCACGACCCGCGGCGGGCCGCCCACCCGGACTGGGGAACGCTGGAGTTCGACTACGGGCGCAAGGAGGTGCGCAACTTCCTCGTCGCCAACGCGGTGTACTGGTGCCAGGAGTTCCACATCGACGGGCTGCGGGTGGACGCGGTGGCCTCGATGCTCTACCTCGACTACTCGCGCGACGAGGGCCAGTGGGTCCCGAACGAGCACGGCGGCCGGGAGAACTGGGACGCGGTGGCGCTGCTCCAGGAGATGAACGCGACCGTCTACCGGCGCTGCCCGGGGGTGGTGACGATCGCGGAGGAGTCCACGGCCTGGGAGGGGGTGACCCGGCCCACGGACGCGGGCGGTCTGGGCTTCGGCCTCAAGTGGAACATGGGCTGGATGCACGACACGCTGCGCTACATGGCCAAGGAGCCGGTGCACCGCAAGTACCACCACCACGACATGACCTTCGGGATGATCTACGCGTACAGCGAGAACTACGTGCTGCCGATCTCGCACGACGAGGTGGTGCACGGCAAGCGGGCGCTGGTGTCGAAGATGCCCGGCGACTGGTGGCAGCAGCGGGCCTCGCACCGCGCGTACCTGGGCTTCATGTGGGCCCACCCGGGCAAGCAACTGCTGTTCATGGGGCAGGAGTTCGCCCAGGGCGCGGAGTGGTCGGAGGAGCACGGGCCGGACTGGTGGCTGGTGGACCCGGGGTACTCGGCGGCCGGTGACCACCGGGGGGTGCGCGACCTCGTGCGTGACCTGAACCACACGTATACGGCGACGCCCGCGCTGTGGGAGCGGGACACCGTGCCGGAGGGCTTCGCCTGGGTGGAGGCGGACGCGACGGACGACAACGTCTTCGCGTTCCTGCGGTACGCCGAGGACGGCTCGCCGCTCCTCGCGGTGTCCAACTTCTGCCCGGTGGTGCGGCACGGTTACCGGATCGGGGTGCCGGAGCAGGTGGCGCAGTGGCACGAGGTGCTCAACACCGACTCCGAGGCGTACGGCGGCAGCGGGGTGCGTCACCTGCAACCGATGCGCCCCGAGCCGGTCCCGGCCCAGGGCCGCCCGGTGAGCCTGCGCCTCACGCTGCCGCCGATGGCGACGATCTGGCTCAGGCCGTAACGGTCGGACGAGTACGGTCGGCGCGGCCGGCACCCCGTACCGGTGACGGTGGTGGGGCCGCCGTCCGCGTCGATCCCTTACGGGTTCAGCTCGCACGCGGGCCGATCGGTCCCCCCGGCGGCGGCCTCGGCGTCGGTCAGCTGCCGCGCGACCTGTTCGCGCACGTCGGCCAGCCGGCCGATCAGCTCGTCGAGCTCGGCGAGCTTGCGCCGGTAGACGGCGAGGGAGGCCGGACAGGAGTCCCCCGCGGGGTGGCCGGCGCGCAGGCAGTCGACGAAGGGCCGGGTCTCCTCAAGCTCGAAGCCGAAGTCCTGGAGCACCCGGATCTGGCGCAGCAGGCGCAGGTCGTCCTCGTCGTAGGTGCGGTGGCCGTTGGCACCGCGCCGCGCCGGGAGGAGGCCGCGGGCCTCGTAGTAGCGCAGGGTCCGCGTGCTGGTTCCGGCCCGTTCCGCCAGTTCACCGATTCGCATGCCGAGACCGTAAGCCTTGACGCCGACGTCAGGGCAAGGGGCCTTCGGGGCCCTCGCCACCCCCGTATGCGAGGGCCCCGGTATGGATCACGCAGGAGAGCGTCGGCCGGTTCACGACCTGTGACGGGTATCACTCGTCCGTTGTTCCGATACCGCTGAAATCGAGTGGCCTGATCCGTACGCTGAAATTGGATCTTTACCCGCTCCGATTACCGGACGGTCGCCGGGAAACCCGCCCAAAGCGCCGAACTCCATAGGACATTCCTACGAGTTATGGGCTTGTTTGAATGGTCTGTAGTCGCCACCCCTTGGTGACTCCTACCGTGTGGCCTGTGCATTCCAGCCCCCCTTTCAATGCCCCCGCCGCGCGTCGTCTCCGCGCGGCCCTGGGCATGGCTCCCGGTCATGTCGCCTACGGCCTGCGCGCCCAGTACGGCCTGACGGTCGCGCCCGAGACCGTGATGGCGTGGGAGCGCGGCGAGATCTCGCCCTCGTCCGCCGAACTCACGGCGCTCGCCGGCGTGCTGTGGTGCGCCCCCGGCGAACTGCTCGCCGAGCCCGTGACCTTGAGGGAGCACCGGATCGCCCGTGGTCTGGCCCCCGACGACCTGGCCCGGCGGATCGGACTGGATACGAACGCGTACCAGAAGATGGAGGACTCCGGCCGCTGGAAGGGCAACGAGCGACAGTCGGCCGCCCTCGCCGCGACACTGGGACTGACGCTGGCCCAGTTCGTGACGGCGACCGGCAAGGAGCAGGAGCTGGCCGAGATGCTGCGCAGCGCGGTGACCACGCGCTGGCAGGCGTACGGGAAGCCGCTCGCGAAGCTGTTGCCGGTACCCCGGGCGAACCTGGACCGGGTGCTGGAGAAGATGCACGGCGAGTACCAGTCGCGGATGGTCGCCACCCTGAGCTGGGGTGGCGGCGGGGGCGCGGGGGCGACGGGGGACGCCGGCCGGGAGTACCTCGCGGAGATCGTGGACCGGTTCTGGGCGGTGGCCGGGGGCGCCGGGTAGGACGCCGCGCGTGTTCCCACCGCCCCCGCGCCCGTCCCCTGCCCCCGCCCCTCTTCCCCTGCGGTCCGCGCCGTCAGAAGACCGACTCGGCCTCGTACATCCGGTGGTCGGGGACCCGCTTGAGCTCGGTGACGGCCGAGGCCAGCGGGGCCATCACGATGTCGGTGCCGCGCAGGGCGGTCATGTTGCCGAAGTCGCCGCGGTGCACGGCCTCGACGGCGTGCCAGCCGAACCGGGTCGCGAGGACGCGGTCGTACGCCGTCGGCGTGCCGCCGCGCTGGACGTGGCCGAGGATGACCGGGCGGGCCTCCTTGCCCAGGCGGTGTTCCAGCTCGACGGCCAGGCGGTTGCCGATGCCCGCG
The DNA here is from genome assembly GCF_042881255.1 of Streptomyces sp. NPDC058279. Classification (NCBI taxonomy): domain Bacteria; kingdom Bacillati; phylum Actinomycetota; class Actinomycetes; order Kitasatosporales; family Streptomycetaceae; genus Streptomyces; species Streptomyces sp. NPDC058279. The sequence goes on from NZ_JBHVYA010000009.1 coordinate 143,580, forward strand.
AAGCGCTCGTGCCCGTACGCGTCGATGGCGCCCTTCTCGTACGGCATGGAACCCTCGGCCGGGTGCGCGCCCTCGGCGACGCAGACGACCGCGAACTTCTTGCCACGGGAGAAGCGTTCCTCCACCATCTTCACCAGGGCGTCCACCTCGAACGGGCGCTCCGGCAGGCAGATCCCGTGGGCGCCGCCGGCCATGCCGGACTCCAGGGCGATCCAGCCGGCGTGCCGGCCCATGACCTCGACCACCATGACCCGCTGGTGGGACTCGGCGGTGGTCTTGAGGCGGTCGATGGCCTCGGTGGCGACCATCACGGCGGTGTCGAACCCGAAGGTGCGGTCGGTGGAGGAGATGTCGTTGTCGATGGTCTTCGGTACCCCGACGACCGGCATCCCGGCGTCCGCGAGCATCCGGGCGGCGGTCAGCGTGCCCTCGCCGCCGATCGGGATCAGCGCGTCCAGACCGTACCGCGTGGACAATTCCTGCGCGTGCTCGGCGGCTTCGTGCAGTCGGGCGCGCTCCATGCGGGCCGAACCGAGGATGGTCCCGCCGCGGGCCAGGATGCCGCTGACCGCGTTGATGTCCAGGGGGCGGTAGTGGCCGTCGAGCAGACCCTTGAAGCCGTCCTCGAAGCCGATGACTTCGTCCCCGTGTCCGACCAGCGCGCGGTGTACGACCGAACGGATGACGGCGTTCAGCCCCGGGCAGTCGCCGCCTGCGGTGAGAACTCCGATACGCATCGTGCTGTGTCTCCTGCTCCTGGTCGTACCTGGCCGTACGCGTGCGGGCGGACGGCCGTACATGTGAAGGACGTATTACTGAAGCCTTGTCCGATTCTTCCACGCGGGCGGGGGGAGGCGCTCATCGCGCCCCCGGCCCCGTCGGGTCTTTCGGCCCTCCCGGCCGGGCCCTTTCCCGGCCTGCGCCTTAGCTACACGCAGAGGTATTGTCAAGAGGTCAAGCCCACACCAACTGGGACAACCGACTCGGAGATCCGCCGGGGGCCGTCTGAGCCGCCCCGGGGGCGACACATGGACGGAGAGCACGCGTGACGCGCAGCGTGTACGTGACCGGTATCGAGCGGGGGGACGGCCGACAGGTCGTCGAGCTGGGGATCATGGAGCTGCTGGCCCGGCAGACGGGCCGGGTGGGCGTCTACCGTCCGCTGCTGCACGACGGTCCCGACCGGCTCTTCGACCTCCTGAAGGCCCGGTACCGGATAGACCAGGACGCGGCGTCCGCGCACGGCATGGAGTACCAGGAGGCGTCGGCCGTCCTCGCCGAGAAGGGAACGGACGAGCTGGTCTCGCGGCTCGTCGACCGCTACCACCGGGTGGCCCGCGACTACGAGGTCATGCTGGTGCTCGGCACCGACTACGCCGACACGAACCTGCCGGACGAGCTCGCGCTGAACGCCCGCCTCGCCAACGAGCTGGGGGCCGTGGTGGTGCCCGTGGTGGGCGGTACGAAGCACTCCGCCGAGGCCGTCCGCGCGGAGGCCCGCAACGCCTACCGGGCGTACGAGGGCCTGGGCTGTCACGTGGTCGCGATGGCGGTCAACCGGGTCGCCGCCGAGGACCGGGACGTCATAGCCGAGTGGCTGGCCGCCCGCCTGCCCGTGCCCTGCTACGTGCTGCCCGACGAGAAGTCCCTCTCCGCCCCGACGGTCGCCGAGATCACCCGGGCGCTCGGCGGCGAGGTGCTGCTGGGGGACGACGCCGGGCTGGCGCGCGACGCCCTCGACTTCGTCTTCGGCGGCGCGATGCTGCCGAACTTCCTGGGCGCGCTGACCCCCGGCTGCCTGGTCGTCACCCCCGGGGACCGCTCCGACCTGGTGATCGGCGCGCTGGCCGCGCACACCTCCGGCACCCCGCCGATCGCCGGGATCCTGCTGACGCTCAACGAACGCCCGGGCCGGGACATCCTGACGCTGGCCTCGAAGCTGGCGCCCGGTACGCCCGTGGTGTCGGTGGCCGGCAACAGCTTCCCCACCGCCGCGGAACTCTTCTCGCTCCAGAGCCGTTTGAACTCCGCCACCCCGCGCAAGCTGGAGACCGCGCTCGGCCTGTTCGAGCGGCACGTGGACACCGCCGAGCTGCGCGACCTGCTGTCGGTGGCCCGCTCCGAGCGGGTCACGCCGATGATGTTCGAGAACGAGCTGCTGGAGCGCGCCCGCTCCGAGCGCCGCCGGGTCGTGCTGCCCGAGGGCACCGAGGAGCGCGTGCTGCGCGCCGCGGACGTGGTGCTGCGGCGCGGGGTCTGCGACCTGACCCTGCTCGGCGAGGAGCCGGCGATCCTCAAGAAGGCCGCCGACCTGGGCATCGACATCTCCGGCGCCCAGCTGATCGACCCGGCCACCTCCCCGCTGCGGGAACGTTTCGCCGAGTACTACGCCCAGGCCCGCGCCCACAAGGGCATGACCGTCGAGCTGGCCAACGACGTGGTCACCGACGTCAACTACTTCGGCACCCTGATGGTCCAGGAGGGCCTGGCCGACGGCATGGTCTCCGGCGCCGTCCACTCCACCGCCGCGACCATCCGCCCCGCCTTCGAGATCATCAAGACCAAGCCGGAGGCGTCCATCGTCTCCTCCGTCTTCTTCATGTGCCTGGCCGACCAGGTGCTGGTCTACGGGGACTGCGCGGTCAACCCGGACCCGGGCGCGGAGCAGCTCGCCGACATCGCCGTCCAGTCCGCCGCCACCGCCGCCGCCTTCGGTGTCGAGCCGCGGATCGCGATGCTCTCGTACTCCACCGGCACGTCCGGCACCGGCGCGGACGTGGAGAAGGTCCGCAAGGCCACCGAGATCGTCCGCGAGCAGCGGCCCGACCTGCTGATCGAGGGGCCGATCCAGTACGACGCCGCGGTCGAGCCCTCCGTCGCCGCGACGAAGCTGCCGGGGTCGGAGGTGGCCGGACGGGCGAGCGTGCTGATCTTCCCGGACCTCAACACGGGCAACAACACGTACAAGGCCGTCCAGCGCTCGGCGGGCGCCGTGGCGGTCGGTCCGGTGCTCCAGGGGCTGCGCAAGCCGGTCAACGACCTGTCGCGCGGGGCCCTGGTCCAGGACATCGTCACGACGGTGGCGATCACCGCGATCCAGGCCCAGTCGCCCGCCCCCTCGCCGTCCCGGCCGTAGCCGCCGCCGTCGGCCGGCCCGTACGTCCCCCTTCCACCACCCTCACCAGAGAAGGCATCCGCACCTGTGACCGCATCACGCATCCTCGTCCTCAACTCCGGCTCCTCCTCGCTCAAGTACCAGCTCCTCGACATGGCCGACTCCTCCCGCCTCGCGGTGGGCCTGGTCGAGCGGATCGGCGAGGGGCGGTCCCGGCTCGTGCACGAGCCGCTGACCGGACCCGGCGCCGAGGGGGGCAAGCGGGAACGCGTCGGGGCGATCGCCGACCACGAGGTCGCGCTGAAGGCGGTCGCGGCGGAGCTGGCCGCCGACGGGACGGGGCTGGACTCCCCCGAACTCGCCGCCGTGGGCCACCGGGTGGTGCACGGCGGGACCCGGTTCACCCGGCCGACGGTGATCGACGACGAGGTGCTGGCGGAGATCCGCAGCCTGATCCCGCTGGCCCCGCTGCACAACCCGGCGAACGTCACCGGCATCGAGGTGGCCCGCTCGCTGCGCGCCGACCTCCCGCAGGTGGCCGTCTTCGACACGGCGTTCCACTCGACGATTCCGGAGTACGCGGCCCGGTACGCGATAGACGCCGAGACGGCGCGGAAGTACGACATCCGGCGGTACGGGTTCCACGGGACGTCCCACGCCTACGTGTCGCGGGCGACGGCCGCCCTGCTGGGCAGGCCGGTGGAGGACGTCAACGTGATCGTGCTGCACCTGGGCAACGGCGCCTCGGCCTCGGCCGTCCGGGGCGGGGTGTGCGTGGAGACGTCGATGGGGCTGACCCCCCTGGAGGGGTTGGTGATGGGAACCCGGTCCGGCGACCTCGATCCGGCCGTGATCTTCCACCTGGCGCGGGTAGGCGACCTCTCGGTGGATGAGATCGATTCGCTCCTGAACAAGAAGAGCGGTCTGCTGGGCATGTGCGGGGACAACGACATGCGCGAGGTGCTGCGGCGCGCGGGCGAGGGGGACGAGGCGGCTTCGATGGCGTTCGCCACCTACGTCCACCGGCTGAAGAAGTACATCGGCGCCTACTCGGCGGTGCTCGGGCGGGTGGACGCGGTGACGTTCACGGCCGGGGTCGGCGAGAACGCCCACCAGGTCCGGGAAGCTGCGGTGGACGGGCTGGCCGAACTGGGCCTGGCGCTCGACCCGGACGCCAACGCGGTGCGCTCGTCGCGGCCGCGGCTGATCTCGGCGCAGGACGCCCGGGTCGCCGTGGCCGTGGTCCCGACGGATGAGGAGCTGGAGATCGCCACTCAGGTCTACGCGCTGGTTACCCGGTAGTCACTTGGACTTTCCACCAGACGGAATATTCCGCTACGAAACAAACCGATAGGATCCGCTCCATGCGCCGTTCCAAAATCGTCTGCACGCTGGGCCCCGCCGTCGACTCGTATGAGCAGCTGAAAGCGCTCATCGAGGCAGGCATGAACGTGGCCCGATTCAACTTCAGCCACGGATCCCAGGCAGAACACCAGGAGCGGTACGACCGCGTCCGGAAGGTCTCCGAGGACACCGGGCGCGCGGTCGGCGTCCTCGCCGACCTCCAGGGCCCGAAGATCCGACTGGAGACCTTCGCCGAGGGTCCCGTCGAGCTGGTGCGCGGTGACGAGTTCACCATCACCGTCGAGGACGTCCCGGGCGACAAGTCCATCTGCGGCACGACCTACAAGGGCCTGCCGGGCGACGTCGCCAAGGGCGACCCGATCCTGATCAACGACGGCAACGTCGAGCTCCGGGTGACCGAGGTCGACGCCGTGCGCGTCAAGACCATCGTCATCGAGGGCGGTGTCATCTCGGACCACAAGGGCATCAACCTGCCCGGTGCGGCCGTGAACGTGCCGGCCCTGTCGGAGAAGGACATCGACGACCTGCGCTTCGCGCTGCGGATGGGCTGCGACATGGTCGCCCTGTCCTTCGTGCGCGACGCCAACGACGTCAAGGACGTCCACAAGGTGATGGACGAGGTCGGCCGCCGGGTCCCCGTCATCGCCAAGGTGGAGAAGCCGCAGGCCGTCGAGAACATGGCCGCCGTGGTGGACGCCTTCGACGCGGTCATGGTGGCCCGTGGCGACCTGGCCGTCGAGTACCCGCTCGAAAAGGTCCCGATGGTGCAGAAGCGGCTCATCGAGATGTGCCGCCGCAATGCCAAGCCGGTGATCGTCGCGACCCAGATGATGGAGTCGATGATCACGAACTCCCGCCCGACCCGCGCGGAGGCGTCCGACGTCGCCAACGCGATCCTGGACGGCGCGGACGCGGTCATGCTCTCGGCGGAGTCCTCGGTGGGCGCCTACCCGATCGAGACCGTCAAGACGATGTCGAAGATCGTCGCGGCGGCCGAGGAGGAGCTGCTCTCCAAGGGCCTCCAGCCGCTGGTCCCGGGCAAGAAGCCCCGCACCCAGGGCGGCTCGGTGGCCCGCGCGGCCTGCGAGATCGCCGACTTCCTCGGCGGCAAGGCACTGATCGCCTTCACCCAGTCCGGCGACACGGCCCGGCGGCTCTCCCGCTATCGCGTGCAGCAGCCGATCCTGGCCTTCACCACGGACCAGAACACCCGCAACCAGCTCACGCTGAGCTGGGGCGTCGAGTCCTACATCGTCCCGCACGTGGACAACACGGACGCGATGGTCGACCTGGTGGACGGTGAGCTGCTCAAGCTCGGCCGCCACAACCCCGGCGACACCATGATCATCACGGCCGGCTCGCCCCCCGGCGTCCCGGGCACGACCAACATGGTCCGCGTCCACCACCTCGGCGGCAACCCCGCCGCCTGACCCACCCCGCTCACCTCTGCCGCACAGAGACCGAGGGCGGCGCCCACACCCCTCCGGGGGCAGGGCGCCGCCCTCGGTGTACGGGGCGCACCGTGGGCGCCGGCCCACGAAAGACCGCGGCCCGCACCTCCCGGAAGGGGGGTGCGGGCCGCGGTCGGGTACGACACGGGTCGGGCTACCGCTCGGGCGGGCCGACGTAGTTGTGCAGGCCCGGGACCGTGAGGTTGCCGCCGAACTGGCCGGCCTGGACGACCTTGACGTTCGTGAAGAACGCGAAGGGGACGTTCAGGGGCGGCGGGGAGTTCGGGGTGAACTCGATCGGGATCAGCCCGAAGAGGTTCCCCTTGAGGCTCTCGGTGTACATCGTCACCTTGCCGCCGCGGATCGTTGAGGTCGAGCCGGGGCGGGACTTGAGGTGGGCGACGTTGCCCGTCTTGCCGACCGTTTGGTAGAGGTCCTTGATGTCCAGCGAGTCCGCGGTGAACTTGAGGACCTTCTTGGTCTTGCCGCCCGCCGTCTTCACCTCCACGATGCCCGCGTAGTCCAGGCCGTAGAGGGTCAGCAGGGAGCTGTCGAGGTACCACGGCTCGTCCGGCAGCAGCGGGATGCCCTGTTCCAGGGAGGCGTCGGCGAGGGCCTTGGCGTCGTAGGTCGGACAGGGGAAGGGTTCCTTCCCGTCCGCGTCCTTCGTCGCCGTGGGCGAGCCGGACGGAGCGGGCGAGGCCGTCGACTCGTCGTCGGCCGTCTTCCCCTTCGTACCTGTCGTGCCCGTCTCGTCCTTCGGGTTCTTCGCCGTGTCCTTGACGTCCTGCGGCAGCTCCTGGACCGAGGCGCCCGCCTTCTTGGCCGCCTCGCGGATCGCGTCCGCGGAGGGGTCGGGGGTGGGCGTGGCCGTCTTGGTGGGCGCCGGCGTCGCCGGGGTGGCCGGCTGCTTCGCGTCCTGGAGGGGCTTGGTGAGTCCGCCGACGAGGCCCGAGAGCGCGTCCCCGACACCCAGCGGGTCCAGGGGGTTCTTCGGCTTCGTCGGCGCGGAGGCCGAGGGCGAGGGAGAAGAGGACTGCGGGGTGCTCTGCTTCGGCACCGACTTCGGTGCCTCCGCGGCCGGCTTCGACGCCGACGGAGTGGGCCCGGGCTTCGGCACGGCGCCGGCGCCGGGTGAGGCGGACGCGCCGGGCGACGGCGAGGCGGAAGCGGTGGGGGAGGCCGAGTCGGACGGCGACGCGGACGCCGACGGCGTGGGCTCGTCGGAGCGGGTCACGCACGGGCCGGGCGCGAAGGGGATGTCCTTGTCGTCGGCCAGGGCCAGCTTCGGGGCGAGGCCCATCCCGACGAACACGGCCGTCGGCATCGCCGCCAGCGCCATCGTCTTGCCGACGGGTATCTGGATCTTGTTCAGCAGCGACTTCCGGGGCGCCGCGTGGCGCGGACCCCTTCTTTCGCGGGACTGCGCGTCAGGGACCACGCCCTGCTGCGTCTCGTCACCCCGCACTGTTCCTCCCGCCATCGGCGTGGGCAGTCGTCTCACTCGGGTAGCTCGGGTAGCTCGGGTAGGCCGTCTCCGTGCCGCGGGGGCCGGGGACGCCGCCCACGGGGGCGTCCGCGAACGCCTCCTCGTGGTCCGTCAGGCCGTCGGCCTCGGGCTCGGTCGGCTTGCCCGGTACCCACGACAGGGCGAGCGCGCCGCCGAGCAGCGAGAACAGGAAGCCGATGAAGAAACCGCCGAGGTTGGACACCGGCAGGGACACCAGGGCGAGGAGGATCGACGCCACACCGGCGAAGACCCGGATGCCCTGCTGGAACCAGAGGGCCACGCCGAGGGTCATCAGCAGGATGCCGATGATCAGCGAGCCCGCGCCCGCGGTGGTCGCCATGGCGATGGTGATGTTGCCCAGCCGGAGGTCCGCGTAGGGGAAGTACGCGATGGGAAAGCCGCCGATGAGAGTGAAGAGGCCCGCCCAGAAGGGCCGGCCACCCCTCCAGGCGCGGAAGCGGTAGTACACCACGGTGAGCCAAGCGTCGTCTGCGGCGCGAACCGGGGCCTGGGGGTTCATGGACAACAGCTCCCTGGAAACGGTGGTACGGAGAACTCTGTGGTGCGCGGAGGGACGGGCGGCGACGGCCGCCACCGCCCGCCTCTACCGGTCACCGGCCAGGAGTGGCTACTTCTCGTCCTGGTAGCACGGCTGGTCGCCGCTGAGCAGACGCAGCTTCAGGTCGGGCAGCGTGAAGGTGCCCGCCGTCGTCGCCCACGCCTTCTGGCGCACGTTCGTCAGCACGGCCTTCTTGGCGCGCTGCGAGAACAGGGCACCGTTGGCCACCGTGCCGGCCTGCGGCGCGGTGGGGTGGTCCTTGTCGGCCGCCGCGTCAACCGCGACACCGATGTCAAGGTTGGTGAACGTGGCGTCGGTGTCGAGTTCGGCGACATCCAGGTAGATGTTCTCCGCGACCGCCGGCTTGCCCTTGTTGCCGGTCTGGAGCTTCATCGTGATGGCGCCGAGCCCGGGGATCGGCGTGACCAGCGACTGGCACATGTTGGTGATCTCGGCGTGACGGAACCCGGAGATGGTGACCGGGTGCGCCGCGTCCTTGCCGTCGAGACCCTTGCCCTTGGCGACGCTGCCGTACTGCAGCAGGTCGTCACCGTCCAGCTTGTCGGCCGAGACCTTGAAGTCCTGGCCGGAGACGCTGAAGGACGCCGCGAGGGCACCCTGCGCCAGACCGACACCGACCGCGGCCGTGGCCGCGATGCTCGGCACCATGACGAGCGCGAAGCGCTTCCATCTGGTCCCGCCACGAACCTGAGAACTCATCTTGTTCCTCCTTCTCGGACGTACATCTCCGGTCCGGGCCGTGCCCGTCCTGGGATGGGAGAAGTGCTACGTCCTCGGGAAGGAGCGCAGGCGGCCCCGCCGCGGCGGAGCCGCGTCGCGTACACCGGCGTTCACCCCCGAGCGACAACCACTGGGCCACGCGTTCGCGCAACCAGGAGGACAGGCTCCGCCGGTGCGGCGAAGACCCCCCTGTCCCACGGCCGGTGCCACTGCCACCGGCCGGCTCGGTGGGGACCCTCACCGCGGCTCCGGATGAGCGGTTCTGCGGGAAGGACCGAGCGTCGCCGATCGTGGTCCATTCCAGGCCGGTACACAAGGGGGTTCGTTACTGGCGGGTAACGGCTGGATAACCACAGTGGGTCGCGCCGTCGTCGGGCGGCAACACAGGGTGTTACCCAGGGCCACGACAATGAGGAGGAAGCGGAACCAACCGGACAGAACACGGGGTTCGATTTACTGGGAGTAACAGCAGCCGCGATTGCCAAGTTTTGGCAAAGCGCGGTCGCTGTTTATCTCCGTGTCAACAAATCGTCGGTGGCGCCCGGACCTGACGCCACCCACGACAAGGCCGTCCGGACCGGCCTAGAAGAGCACCCGGGCCAGCGCCGTGCGGGCCGCCGAGACCCGCGGGTCGTCCGCCCCGATCACCTCGAACAGCTCCAGCAGCCGCACGCGCACGGCGTCCCGGTCGTCACCGAACGTGACGCGCACGGTGTCGACCAGTCGCGCGAAGGCGTCCTCCACGTGACCGCCGACCAGGTCGAGGTCCGCGGCGGCGATCTGCGCCTGCGGGTCCTTCGGGTTCTCGGCCGCCGCCGCGCGCACCGCCTGCGGGTTCATGTGCTGCACCCGGGAGAGCAGTTCGGCCTGGGCCAGACCCAGCTTCGCCTCGGTGTTGCCCGGGTCGTCGACCAGTACGTTCTTGTACGCCTGCACCGCTCCGGCGAGGTCACCGGCGTCCAGCGCCACGACGGCCGCCTCCAGCAGCGCGTCGTACGGACCGGCGACGGGACCGGCGGACGCCGCGGTCGCGGCCGGGGCGCCCTCGGCGGCCGGGTCGACCTGGAGGCCGATCAGCCCGAAGCGCTCCTCGGCGACCTGGACCAGCTGGGCCAGCGTCGCGCGGATCTCCTGTTCCGGGGCGGCGCCCTGGAACAGCGGCAGGACCTGACCGGCCACCACGGCGAAGACCGCCGGGATGCCCTGGATGCCGAACTGCTGCATCAGCGTCTGGTTGGCGTCGACGTCGATCTTCGCCAGCACGAGCCGGCCGTTCGCCTCGACGGTCAGCCGCTCCAGCAGCGGGCCGAGCTGCTTGCACGGCTCGCACCACTCGGCCCAGAAGTCGAGGACGACCGGTACCTGGTCGGAGAGACTGATGACGGTGCTGTCGAAGGCGGCCTCGTCTACGTCGATGACGAGTGCGGACGGCGGTACGGCGCCGGCGGACGCGGCGGACCCGCCGCCGCCCTGCCGGGCCGCCTCGGCGCGCGCCTGCTCGGCCTTCGCCTTGGCGTCGGCGGCCGCCTTCACCGCGGCGAGGTCGACGACGCCGCTCATGGACATGTTTCTGGGCTGCATGCGTACATCCTCCCCCGTGTGCGCGCGCCGACGAAAAGGATCGGACAAGCCGGCCCGGAAATTCCCGCGCCGGTGTTCCGTCGTGCGGCGCCGGGTCCCCACCTGGCGCCTGTAGCTTCGCGTGGTTGTCGCTCTTACGCTACGAGCCGTAGCGTAACTCCCCGCCACGCCCTGTCGACCGTCCGGGGGTCGTGATCTGAACCACAGCGTCAGGGGGCCCGGCCGTTCCGCTACTGGCGGGTATGGTCTCGGCCATGCGCAACCCCAGCCCCGGCACCAGCCCCCCGCCCGGTCGCACCGGCCGCCCCCGCAGCGCGGCGGCGGACGCCGCGATCCTGGCGGCGACCCGGGAGGCGCTGGTGGAGCTGGGCTGGTCGAAGCTGACGATGGGGGACGTCTCGGCCCGGGCCGGGGTCGCCAAGACCACCCTCTACCGGCGCTGGGCGGGCAAGAACGAACTGGTGGTGGACGCGGTCGCGGAACTCTTCGACGCGCTCGAACTCCCCGACCGGGGCTCGCTGGAAGCCGACATCGAGTACGTGGTGCTCCAGTTCGCGCAGCTGCTGCGACGGCCGGAGGCACGTACGGCCCTGATGGCGGTCGTCGCCGAGTCCACCCGGGACGCGGCGCTGCGCGATCGCATCCGGTCCGCGATCGTCGATCGGCAGAAACGTCTCGTCGTACTGGGCCGCGAACGCGCGCAGGCCCGCGGGGAACTCCCGTACGAGGAGGACGAGTCCCTCACCGGGCACACCACCGACCTGATCTTCGACGTGATCGCGGGCACGGTGGTGCACCGGGCGCTGGTGAGCTGCGAACCGGTGGACGAGCTGTGGGTGGCCACCTTCACCGCCCTCCTGATGCACGGCCTCCGGGGCCCGTCCGGCGACTGACCGCCCCGCCGTTTGCCTCAGCGGGGCCCCGCCCGGCGGATCCGCTCGGACAGCTCCTGCGACCGGGGGTTGTGGCCGGGCCAGGGCCGCCGCCGGCCGGGCCAGGTCGCCCAGCGCAGGGCGTCCGCCTCCGCGGCGGGCCGCAGGCCGGCCGCGACGAGGGCACCCCGGGCCGCTTCCGCACCGGCCGTCCGGTAGCCGATGTCCCAGGCGTCCGCCTCGTACACGCCGCCGTCCGTGAGCAGCACCGCCGCCGCGACCCCGTCCAGCCCCAGCTCGATGCCCGCCCGGACTGCCGGGAGGAACTCCGCGGGCAGCCGTTTCTCCGGAACCACGTTCAGCACCTCCGTCCGGCCGTCGGGGCCGGGCGGCTCGAAGTCGGCCCGGAGGTACGCGTAATACCCCCCGCAGCCGCCCTTGTTCATCACCACGCGCGCGCTGACACCCCGTACGGGAACAGGAAGGCCGGTCATGTCCGCCACCGTAGGGCGATCACGACCGGCCGTTCCACACCTTTACGAGCGGGCCCGGGCCGGGCCCGCTCGTCTCAGAAGCCCGGCGGCTCGGTGTAGGTGCCCCACTCGTCCCGCAGCGCGTTGCAGATCTCGCCCAGCGTTGCCTCGGCGCGCACCGCGTCGAGCATCGCCGGGATCATGTTCGAGCCGTCTCGGGCGGCGTCCAGCATCCGCGTCAGCGCCTCGGTCACCTTGGCGTCGTCGCGGTGGGCCTTGCGTTCGGCGAGGACGCGGACCTGCTCGCGCTCGACCTCGTGGCTGACCCGCAGGATCTCCAGGTCGCCGGTGACCGAGCCGTGGTGGACGTTGACGCCGACGACCCGCTTGTCGCCCTTCTCCAGCGAGCGCTGGTAGCGGAAGGCCGACTCGGCGATCTCGCCGGTGAACCAGCCGTCCTCGATGCCGCGCAGGATGCCGGAGGTGATCGGCCCGATCGGGTGCTGCCCGTCCGGGTGGGCGCGCAGCCCGCGCTCGCGGATCTGCTCGAAGATCTTCTCCGCGTCGGCCTCGATGCGGTCGGTGAGCTGCTCGACGTACCAGGAACCGCCCAGCGGGTCGGCCACGTTGGCGACGCCGGTCTCCTCCATCAGCACCTGCTGCGTGCGCAGGGCGATCTCGGCGGCCTGCTCGCTCGGCAGCGCGAGGGTCTCGTCGAGGGCGTTGGTGTGCAGCGAGTTGGTACCGCCGAGGACGGCCGCGAGGGCTTCGACGGCGGTCCGGACGACGTTGTTGTACGGCTGCTGGGCGGTGAGGGAGACACCGGCGGTCTGGGTGTGGAAGCGCAGCCACATCGTCTTGTCGGACTTCGCCCCGTACACCTCCTTCATCCAGCGGGCCCAGATCCGGCGGGCGGCCCGGAACTTGGCGATCTCCTCGAAGAAGTCGAGGTGCGCGTCGAAGAAGAAGGAGAGCCCGGACGCGAAGTGGTCCACGTCGAGCCCGCGGGAGAGTCCCAGCTCCACGTACCCGAAGCCGTCGGCGAGGGTGTACGCCAGTTCCTGCGCGGCCGTCGCCCCGGCCTCGCGGATGTGGTAGCCGGACACGGACAGCGGCTTGTAGGCCGGGATGCCGTTCGCGCAGTACTCCATGAGGTCGCCGATGAGGCGGAGGTGCGGCTCCGGTTCGAAGAGCCACTCCTTCTGGGCGATGTACTCCTTGAAGATGTCGGTCTGGAGCGTGCCGTTGAGCACGGCGGGGTCGACGCCCTGCCGCTCGGCGGCGACCAGGTACATGCAGAACGCGGGCACGGCCGGCCCGCTGATGGTCATGGAGGTGGTGACGTCGCCCAGCGGGATGTCCCTGAACAGGACCTCCATGTCGGCGGCGGAGTCTATGGCGACCCCGCAGTGGCCGACCTCGCCGAGCGCGCGGGGGTCGTCGGAGTCGCGTCCCATCAGGGTGGGCATGTCGAAGGCGACGGAGAGCCCGCCACCGCCGGCGGCCAGGATCATCTTGTAGCGCTCGTTGGTCTGCTCGGCGTTCCCGAACCCGGCGAACTGCCGGATGGTCCAGGTGCGGCCCCGGTAGCCGGTGGCGTGCAGACCCCGGGTGAAGGGGTACTCCCCCGGCCAGCCGATGCGCTCGAATCCCTCGTACGTGTCGCCGGGCCGGGGCCCGTAGACGGGGTCGACGTCATCTCCGGAGAGCGTCGTGAAATCGGCCTCGCGCTTGCGGGCCTTGTCATACCGGGCCTGCCAGCGACGGCGGCCCTCCTCGATGGCGTCAGCGTCCATACCCATGAATTTACTAGGACGTCCTAGTAAATGTCGATGGCAAACCCCCGGGAGTCCTCCCGGGGGCGGATGGATCAGGCGCGGCGCGAGCCGAACGCCGGGCGGAGCCTGCCGGGGCGCTAGGCGCGGGCGGCGGCCAGACCGTCGGTGACCAGCGGCTCGATCTCCGCGCGGACCTTGCGCTCGACGAAGAACGCGGCCAGCGGGATCGTGCCGCTCGCCAGCACCCAGATCATCTTGCCGAAGGGCCACTTCGCCTTGGAGCTCAGGTCGAAGGCGAAGACCAGATAGATCATGAAGAGCACGCCGTGGATCTGGGAGACCACCAGGGTCAGGTCCGCGCCCTTGTCGAATCCGTACTTGAAGATCATGCAGGTGCAGAGCACCAGCAGCATGACGGCGGTGGCGAAGGCCATCACCCGGTACCGGGTCAGCACGCTCTTTTTCATGCCATCGAGACTAGCCGTCCGAAATGCGCGATCTTGACGGGGGCCCGGCGCCGGCGCTGTGACGCCGCGCACCCCGCCCGGCGTCACTTCTCGTCGAAGTCCCCGGCCGCCACCCGCAGCGGGCGCAGCAGCGCGAAGATCTCGGCGCACTCCTCGGCGTCGTACGCGCCGAGCCCGAAGTCGATCTCCATCAGGTCCCGGGTGGCGGCCTCGACGACCTCGCGCCCCTTGTCCGTGATGGACGCGAGCGTGCCGCGACCGTCGTTCGGGTTGGGGCGCTTGTCCACCAGCCCCGAGCGCACCAGGCGGTCGACGGTGTTGGTCACCGAGGTCGGGTGGACCATCAGCCGCTCGCCGATCTTCGACATCGGCAGCTCTCCGGCCTGCGAGAAGGTGAGCAGCACCAGCGCCTCGTAGCGGGCGAAGGTCAATCCGTACGGCTTCACCGTGGCGTCGACCTCGCCGAGCAGGATCTGGTGCGCCCGCATGATCGAGGTGATGGCGGCCATCGAGGGCACCGGCCCCCAGCGCTGCTGCCACAGTTCGTCGGCGCGGGCGATGGGGTCGAAGGGAAGGCTGAGCGGCTTGGACACCCGGCAGACCCTACCGGGCGGTCATTTGACGGTCAGCCCCGTCTCACGCTTCGGCCGCCACGGGTTCCGTCGTCGCCCGCAACCGGGCGAGGAGCAGCAGGACGACGGCCGTGCCGAGCACGCCCGAGCCGGTCACGACGACGTGCACCGGCCAGAACTCGGCGGCGACCCCGGCCAGCGCCATGCCCACGCCCTGAAGGGTCATCAGCCCGGTGCTGAGGAGGGTCATCGCCCGGCCGCGCAGCTCCTCGGGGACCGCGTCGAGGTACATCCGGTCGAGGCCGAGGGTGTACGCGTGCGCCAGCCCGGCCGACAGCAGCGCGACCAGGACGCCCACCACGCCCGGCCGCAGCGCGTACCCGAGCAGCGGCAGCATCCCGACGGAGGCGAGCGGCGCCACGATCCGCGAACGCGTTCGGGCGGTGAGCGCGGAGCCCGCCCACAGTTCACCGGCGATGGTGCCGACCGGCAGCGCGCACAGCATCAGCCCGAGCAGCGCCGTGGAGGCGCCGATGCCGTCGGCGTAGGGGGCGAGCAGCGCCTCGGGCACGACGACGAAGACCGGCGGCAGCCAGAACAGCAGGATCAGCACCCGCCTGCGCCGGTCCGCGAAGACGGCGCCGAGTCCGGCGAGCGGCGTGCCGCGGGAGGTGCCGGCACCCGTGCGGGCGGGCCGGTCCGCGGTGCCGAAGCGCAGCAGCAGCGCGGAGGCCAGCAGTCCGGCGGCGGTGAGGGCGAGCGCCCCGCGCGGGGCGAGCACGGTGAGCAGGAGCCCGCCGAGCCCGAAGCCGACGAGCTGCGCGCTCTGCGCCACCATGCGCAGCAGCGAGCGGCCGAGGACGAACGCCTCGCCGGGGCCGAGGACATCGGCGAGGGAGGCGTTGCGGGTGCCCTGGAACAGCGGTGCGACGAAGGCCATGGCGCAGCGCAGGACGAGCAGTCCCGCGACCGGGGTCCCCGGCAGGACCATGGCCGCCGCGCAGGCCGCGCAGACGAGGTCGCAGGTGACGAGCACCCGCCGGGCGGGGTGGCGGTCGGCGATCCCGGCGAGCAGGGTGCCGCCGAGGACGTAGGGCAGGAAGCCGAGCGCGAAGGTGAGCGCGCTCAGCAACGGGGAGCCGGTGACGCGGTAGACGAGGACGGTCAGCGAGATCTCGGCGACGACGAGGCCGAGTACGGACATCAGGTGCGCGGCGAAGACGGCGCGGAACTCCCCGCCCGCGAGGACGGAGCGGTAGCCGGTGGCGGTGTTCTGGTCGACGGAAGCCATACCGGGGACCCTGGTCGAAGGGGGCCCGCGCGGACAGGGATTCGGCCCCGTCCGAATCCCTGGGAGGTCCCGGGCGGGGAACCGGGACACTGGGCGGATGGCCTACCGCTTCCGCTTCGACCCCGTGGACCTGCTGCGCTGCCGGTTCTCGCTGTCCCCCCGCTGGGAGACGCAGGAGGCGGTGCGGGTGCTGCGCGACGCGCGCCGCCAGGCGTACCACCTGCCCTGGCTGCGGCGGATCCGGGCGGCGGCGGACGCGTTGGACCTACGGCCGCTGTGGCTGCTGATGCCCCGCAAGGGACACCATCCGGACTTCCTCAGTCCGCCGCCGCTCGGCCCCTCGGTCACCATCGGCGAGGAGTTGGCCCGGGTCCGCGCCACCGACCCCGAGGCGGCGGGCGAAGAACTGCGGCGTTCCCTCGCCTGCACCCCGGGCGCCCTGGACAGCGAGCTCGGGCGGCGGATGCTGGAGGATCCCGCGCGGGCCGTGGCGGAGTTGGCCGACCTGCACGAGCGGGCCTGGGAGGCGCTGATCGCCCCCCATTGGCCGCGCCTGCGGGCCCTGTTGGAGGCCGACATCCTCTTCCACTCGCGGCGGCTGGCGGCGGGCGGCCTGGAGGCGCTGTTCGACGGGCTGCACCCCGACCTGAGCTGGGCGGACGACACCCTCACCGTCGAGCGCGCCGGGCACCACGAACGCCGGCTGGACGGGCAGGGCCTGCTGCTGATGCCGAGCGCGTTCGTCTGGCCGGAGGTGATCGGCGGCTACGACCCGCCGTGGCAGCCGACGCTCGTCTACCCCGCCCGGGGGATCGGCGCGCTGTGGACCTCCCCCACGGAGGTCACGCCGCGCCCCCTGGCCGCCCTGCTCGGCCGGGCGCGGGCCGACATCCTGTGCGCCCTCACCGAACCCGCCTCGACGACGGCCCTCGCCGCCCGGCTGTCCTTGGCGCCCTCCACCGTCTCGGCGCACCTCGGGACCCTGCGGGCGGCGGGCCTGCTGATCGCGGCCCGCCACGGCCGGCAGGTGCTCTACGAACGCACCCCCCTGGCCATCGCCCTGACCGGAGGCGACCCGACCTGATCGGCTGCGGAGGTGTCGCGACGTCGGCCTCGCGCCGTGTCGAACGGGGCCCCGCCGACAGGGCGGTTCGGCCCGGTCGGCCGGCTCGGGGCCGTACGGGGATGCGGGGGCGGCGGCCCCGAGGGCATGCGAACGCCCCCGGCCGGTGGTCGGGGGCGTTCGGTACGGGCAGGGGCCGGAGGCGGGATCAGCCTCCGGCGAGGTGCCGTTCGACCGTCTCCACCTTCGAGGTCATGCCGTCGGTGACGCCGGGGCGGACATCTGCCTTCAGGATGAAGGAGACCCGGGGCGCACGCGCCTCGACGGCCGCGACCGCCCGCTTGACCACGTCCATCACCTCGTCCCACTCCCCCTCGACGGTGGTGAACATCGCGTCGGTGCGGTTCGGCAGCCCGGATTCCCGTACGACGCGGACCGCGTCGGCGACGTACTCGCCGACCTCCTCCCCCACGCCCAGCGGCGTCACCGAGAACGCGACGATCATGCCTTCGCCGCCTCGCGGGCACGGGCCGCGATCACGCTTCGGGCCTCGTCGCGCTTGAGCACCCGGTCGCCGTAGAGACCGCCGAAGGGCACCAGGGCCAGCAGGAAGAACAGCGCGACCTTCTTCCTCGGCCACTTGGCCCGGTTCCAGACGTCCAGCAGGAAGACCAGGTACAGGAGGAAGAGGATGCCGTGCAGGGCGCCGAGCGGCATCACCAGGTTGATGTCCGAGATCCGGCTGAGCAGCGAGCCGAAGATCAGCAGGGCCGGGAACGACAGCGCCTCCGGTACGGAGACGAGGCGCAGCCGGTGGAGGGCGGAGGCGGTCTTGATGTCCACGAGGAACCTTCGGGGGGTCGAGGCCATGGTCCGAACCAGTGTCTCAGCCGGTCGCGGAGATCTTGACCGGGCCCCCGGCCGCCCCGGAGGTGTGGCGCATATCGGTCCGGGCGCCCTGTTCCGCCAGGCCCGCTACGGATAACGTCTCCCCGTGGCTCAGTTCCGACTCCAAGGCAGCAAGGTGCTCGCCGTCGACCTGACCGGGGACGCCGTGAAAGCGAAGAACGGCTCCATGGTCGCGTACGACGGCCAGATGGCCTTCAAGAAGATGACCGGCGGCGGTGAAGGGTTGCGCGGCATGGTGACCCGCCGGCTGACCGGCGAACAGATGACGGTGATGGAGGTCCAGGGGCACGGCACCTGCTTCTTCGCCGACCGCGCGAGCGAGATCAACCTCGTCAACCTGCGCGGCGAGAAACTGCACGTCGAGGCCAGCAACCTGCTGTGCACCGACGCCGGGCTGCGCACCGGCACCACCTTTACCGGCCTGCGCGGCGGGGCGACGGGCAACGGCCTGTTCACCACCACCGTCGAGGGCTCCGGCCAGGCCGCGATCATGTCGGACGGCCCGGCGGTGGTGCTGCGCGTCAGCGGCCAGTACCCCCTCTCCGTGGACCCGGGGGCGTACATCGCCCACACCGGCGACCTGCGGCAGTCGTTCCAGTCGGGGATCAACTTCCGGACCCTGATCGGCGAGGGCTCGGGCGAGTCCTTCCAGATCCGCTTCGAGGGCGAGGGCCTGGTCTACGTGCAGCCCAGCGAGCGCAACACCATCGGGGGCGACCTCTGATGCCGTTCCGCGAGATCAACTCGAAGATGGTCGAGGCGCAGGTCGTGCCGGGGCAGACGATGTACAGCCAGCGCGGGGCGATGCTCGCCTACCGCGGTGAGGTGTCCTTCACCCCGAGCGTGACCGGTGGTCAGGGCGGGGTCATGGGCATGATCGGGCGCCGGGTGGCGAACGAGCAGACCCCCCTGATGACGGTCGAGGGCAGCGGCACCGTGATGTTCGGCCACGGCGGCCACCACATCCAGGTGATCAACCTGTCCGGCGAGACCCTTTACGTGGAGGCCGACCGACTGCTCGCCTTCGACGGGACCCTCCAGCAGGGCACCATGTTCATGGGCTCGCAGGGCGGGGTCATGGGCATGGTGCGCGGCCAGGTCACCGGGCAGGGCCTGTTCACCACCACCCTCAAGGGCCACGGCTCGGTCGCCGTGATGGCCCACGGCGGAGTCATCGAACTGCCCATCACGCCCCAGCGGCCGGTCCACGTGGACCCGCAGGCGTACGTCGCCCACCACGGGGACGTGCGCAACAAGCTGTCCACGGCGCTCGGCTGGCGGGACATGGTCGGACGCGGTTCGGGCGAGGCGTTCCAGCTGGAGCTGTCCGGCCAGGGCGCGGTATACGTACAGGCTTCGGAGGAGAAACTGTGAGCTTCGGCCCCGTGACCGGTGGCCCCGGCGGTCCAACGGTCCACGACCCGTACACCCTGCCCTCCGACGACAACGTGAACGCGTACACCTTCTGCGTGGAGCTCAAGGGGAGCCAGTGGTTCCTGCAGAAGGGCAAGATGATCTCCTACTACGGGAGCATCGAGTTCACCGGCGTCGGCAACGGCCGCTTCGACCGGCTGCTGCGCACGAGCTTCCACTCGCCCCTGCACGCGAGCGACTGGGTGGTGGCCGAGGGCCAGGGCAAGATGTTGCTGGCCGACCGGGCGTTCGACGTGAACTCCTTCGACCTGGACGACGGGAACCTGACGATCCGGTCGGGGAACCTGCTGGCCTTCCAGCCCACCCTCGCGCTCAAGCAGTCGATCGTCCCCGGCTTCCTGACCCTGATCGGGACGGGGAAGTTCGTGGCGGCGTCCAACGGGCCGGTGGTGTTCATGGAGCCGCCGCTGCGCGTGGACCCGCAGGCGCTGGTGGGCTGGGCGGACTGCCCCTCACCGTGCCACCACTACGACCACCGGTACATGTCCGGGGTGATCGGGGGCCTGCGCTCGCTGACGGGCATCGGGGGCTCCTCGGGCGAGGAGCACCAGTTCGAGTTCGTCGGGGCCGGGACGGTGCTGATGCAGTCCTCGGAGACGCTGATGGCGGAGCAGGCGGTCGGGGCGGTGGGCACGGGCGCCGGCGCCGGCCAGAACAACGGGGTACCGGGCGCGGGCCAGGGACCGCTGGGACAATTGGGCGTGCCACGGATGCCCGGACAGCTGGGTGATCTGCAACGGCGCCTCGGACTGTGACGGCCCCGGGGCACCTCCCGACGGGAGCCGACCGGGACCGTCTTCCACGATCGTCCTATTTTTGTACGTAATTCAACTTCTTAGGTAGAGTTCAATCATGGAGACCATGGAGACCGAGACGGCCACGCGCTGGCTGACCGAAGCCGAGCAGTGCGCCTGGCGCACCCATCTGGACGTCAGCAGGCTGCTGATGCACCAGCTGGAAAAGGATCTCCAGCCTTTCGGACTCACCAACAACGACTACGAGATCCTGGTGAACCTCTCGGAGTCGGAGCACCACCGGATGCGGATGAGCGACCTCGCGACCGCCACCCTCCAGTCGAAGAGCCGGCTCTCCCACCAGATCACCCGAATGGAGGCGGCCGGCCTGGTCACCCGGGTGAACTGCGAGTCCGACCGTCGCGGCCTGTACGCGGTGCTCACCGACGAGGGCATGGAGACCATGCGCAAGGTGGCCCCGCACCACGTGGCGTCCGTCCGACAGCACTTCATCGACCTGCTCGGCCCGCAGGACCTGGCGGCGCTGCGCGCCTCCCTGGGCCCGGTGGCCGACCACCTGCGCGACCAGCGCGGCAAGGGCTGAGGGGCTCCCCGCGCCGGATCCGGCGGGCGCCCGGACAATGGTCCGTGACGCCCGCCGGCCGCCCGCCGCGCAATCCCGGGCGCCGCGGCCGGCCCGAGGAGGTTCTGCCGATGAAGCGCAACGTGATCATCTCCACAGCCGCAGCCGTCGCCCTCATGGCCGGCGGCCCCGTCGCCGCGGCCGCCGCGGCGACGGACGACGCGGCCCGAGCCGTGACCACGGTCGCCGCCCGCGCCGACGTGACCGCCGACAGCGCCGTGGACGCGGCCCTCAAGCACTATCCCGGGGTCGTCGAGTCCCTCGACCAGGACGGCTCCGTGTGGCACGTCAGTGTGGTCGCCAAGAACGGCAAGCAGGCCGAGGTCGATGTCACCGGCGCCGGCAAGGCGACGACCCGCGACTCCGACAACGACAACAACGGCAACGAGTACGCGCCGCTGATCGCCGCGAAGGTCAACGCCAAGCAGGCGATGAAGGCGGCCCTGGCCGCCAGTCCGGGCAAGGTCACGACCGTCGACTGGGACGACGGCGACAACGGCGGCGCCCGGTACTGGAGCGTGCAGATCAAGGGGAGCGGCGGCAGCACCAAGAGCGTGCACGTCGACCCCACGTCGGGCAAGGTCACCACGGCGCCCGCGGACTCGGGCGACGACAACGGCAACGGCTAGCAGCGCTCGGCCGAACGCGCGGAAGCCGCGCCTCCTTCCCGGGGGGCGCGGCTTCCTCGTTCGGTCAGGCGTTGGGACGCTTGCCGTGGTTCGCCTTCTTCTTCTTGCGGGCCCGCTTCTTGTTGCCGCGCTTGGCCATGACGCCACTCCCTTCGCGGGGCACCCCGAAACCGCCGGGGCGCCTTTCAGGCATTCCGGACGCCGCCAGCTTAGGGGCGCAGCGGGTCCGGCGCCTGCGCTTCGGTGAGGGTGGCCAGCAGGGCGTCGGAGGCGGCGTACGGGTCGAGCTCGCCGGCGGCGACCTTGGCGGCGAGGGCCCCGAGGTGCGCGTCACCGTGCAGATCCGCCATCCGGGCCCGCAGGGCCGTCACCGCGATGGTCTCCACCTCGCGGGCGGCGCGGGCGGTCCGGCGCTCGGCCAGCACCCCGCACTCGTCCATCCACGCCCGGTGCTTCTCCAGCGCCTCGACCAGCTCGTCGATGCCCTGGCCGCGCGCGGCCACCGTCTTGACGATCGGCGGCCGCCAGTCGCCCGGCCCGCGGGATTCCCCGAGGCCGAGCATGTGGTTCAGCTCGCGGGCGGTCGCGTCGGCGCCGTCCCGGTCCGCCTTGTTGACCACATACACGTCGCCGATCTCCAGGATGCCCGCCTTCGCGGCCTGGATCCCGTCGCCCATGCCCGGCGCCAGCAGCACCACCGAGGTGTCGGCCTGCGCGGCGATCTCCACCTCCGACTGCCCGACCCCGACCGTCTCGACCAGGATCACCTCGCAGCCGGCCGCGTCCAGCACCCGGATCGCCTGCGGCGCCGCCCAGGCGAGACCGCCCAGGTGCCCGCGCGTGGCCATGGACCGGATGTAGACCCCCGGGTCGGAGGCGTGGTCCGACATGCGCACCCGGTCCCCGAGCAGCGCGCCCCCGCTGAACGGCGAGGACGGGTCCACGGCGAGCACGCCGACCCGCTTGCCGGCCTTGCGGTACGCCGACACCAGGGCCGACGTGGACGTGGACTTCCCCACGCCCGGGGAGCCCGTCAGGCCCACCACGTACGCCCCGCCGGTCAGCGGGGCCAGGGCGGCCATCACCTCGCGCAGGTGCGGGGACGCCCCCTCGACCAGGGAGATCAGCCGGGCCACGGCCCTCGGGCGGCCTTCGCGGGCCTGGGCCACGAGCGTGGGGACGTCCACCGTCGTCATCCTCGCGGTACCTACGCCTTCGTGCCGTTGCCGGGCACGCGGACGATCAGGGCGTCACCCTGACCACCGCCGCCGCACAGGGCTGCCGCGCCGACCCCGCCGCCGCGCCGGGCGAGCTCCAGGGCCAGGTGCAGCACCACACGGGCGCCGGACATGCCGATCGGGTGCCCCAGGGCAATGGCGCCACCGTTGACGTTCACCTTTTCCGGGGTCACGCCGAGGTCCTTCATTGACTGCACGGCGACCGCCGCGAACGCCTCGTTGATCTCGATCAGGTCCAGGTCGGAGACCTCCAGGCCCTCCTTCTTGAGGGCGTGCAGGATGGCGTTCGAGGGCTGCGACTGGAGCGAGTTGTCCGGTCCGGCCACGTTGCCGTGGGCGCCGATCTCGGCGATCCACTCCAGGCCCAGCTCCTCGGCCTTGGCCTTGCTCATCACGACCACGGCGGCGGCGCCGTCGCTGATCTGCGAGGAGGTGCCGGCGGTGATCGTGCCGTCCTTGGCGAAGGCGGGACGCAGCCTGCCGAGGGACTCGGTGGTGGTCTCGGGACGGATGCCCTCGTCGTGCGCGAAGATCACCGGGTCGCCCTTGCGCTGCGGGATCTCGATCGGGGTGATCTCGGCCTCGAAGACGCCGTTCTTCTGCGCGGCCGCGGCCCGCTGGTGCGAGGCGGCGGCGAACTCGTCCTGCGGGGCGCGCTCGATGCCCAGGCGGGTGTTGTGCTTCTCGGTCGACTCGCCCATCGCGATGTTCTCGAACGCGTCGGTGAGGCCGTCGTAGGCCATGGCGTCGAGCATCTCGATGGCGCCGTACTTGAAGCCCTCGCGGGACTTCGGCAGCAGGTGCGGGGCGTTGGTCATCGACTCCTGGCCGCCGGCGACCACGATGTCGAACTCCCCGGCGCGGATCAGCTGGTCCGCGAGGGCGATGGCGTCGAGGCCCGAGAGGCACACCTTGTTGATCGTGAGCGCGGGCACGTTCATGGGGATGCCGGCCTTGACGGCGGCCTGGCGGGCGGGGATCTGGCCCGCGCCGGCCTGGAGCACCTGGCCCATGATCACGTACTGGACCTGGTCGCCCGAGATCCCGGCCCGGTCCAGCGCGGACTTGATGGCGAAGCCGCCGAGGTCGGCGCCGGAGAAGGACTTCAGCGAGCCGAGCAGACGCCCCATGGGCGTGCGGGCCCCGGCGACGATCACGGACGTGGTGTTGTTCGTTCCGGACATGAGGCACAGCCCCTTGGATGAGAGGAGTGAACGAGGGTTTACCCGAATGTACTGAGCGGTACCCGCCCCGTCACCGGGCTGTCGGTGTGATCGCTGGCACGTTGCGTGACCACCCTCCTCGGCTGTGCACTGTTCCCATGCTGACAAGAATCGACCACATCGGGATCGCCTGCTTCGACCTCGACAAGACCGTCGAGTTCTACCGTGCCACGTACGGCTTCGAGGTGTTCCACACCGAGGTCAACGAGGAGCAGGGGGTGCGCGAGGCCATGCTCAAGATCAACGAGACCTCGGACGGCGGTGCCTCCTACCTCCAGCTCCTGGAGCCCACCCGCGAGGACTCGGCGGTCGGCAAGTGGCTGGCCAAGAACGGCGAGGGCGTCCACCACATCGCCTTCGGCACCGCCGACGTCGACGGGGACTCCGAGGCCATCCGCGGCAAGGGCGTCCGCGTCCTCTACGACGAGCCCCGCATCGGCTCCATGGGCTCCCGGATCACCTTCCTGCACCCCAAGGACTGCCACGGCGTCCTCACCGAACTGGTCACCTCGAACCCCGACCACTGAATGCCCCTTTCCCCGGCCGGTACAGTGGCCATGGCTCGGCCGGGGTTCGGTGCGGAGACGGGGTCGGGGCCTGTGACCCCTGCCCCGGTATCTGACACCATTCCCCGGGGGCGTCGTTCAGCGGGCGAGCGATGCTCAATTGGGAGTGAGCTTGCGACCAGGGGACGGATGGGACCGCGCTGTGCGGGGCTACGAAAGCCAGGAGAGCCATCAGGCCGAGGCCGACCATCTCTCGCGCTTCGAGGCCGAGATGGAGCGGCTGAAGAAGGAGCGCGGGAAGGCCGTCCAGCACGCCGAAGACCTGGGGTACCAGGTCGAGGTGCTGCGCGCCAAGCTCCATGAGGTACGCCGCAATCTCGCGTCCCGCCCCGCCTACGACGGTGCGGACATGGGCTACCAGGCGGAGCAACTGCTCCGCAATGCCCAGATCCAGGCCGACCAGATGCGCTCCGACGCCGAGCGCGAACTGCGCGATGCCCGGGCGCAGACCCAGCGCATCCTCCAGGAGCACGCCGAGCACCAGGCGCGCCTCCAGGCCGAGCTGCACGCCGAGGCCGTCAACCGGCGCCAACGGCTGGACCAGGAACTCAACGAGCGCCGCCAGACGGTCGAGGCGCACGTCAACGAGAACGTCGCCTGGGCGGAACAGCTGCGGGCCCGCACCGAGTCCCAGGCCCGCCGGCTCATGGACGAGTCCCGCGCCGAGGCCGAACAGACCCTGAACGCCGCGCGCGCCGAGGCCGCCCGGCTCGCCGCCGAGGCCACCCGCCGGCTCGCCGCCGAGGCCGAGACCACCCGCGCCGAGGCCGAGGCGACGCTGCTGCGCGCCCGCAAGGAGGCCGAACGGCTGCTGGCCGCCGCCTCCGCGCAGGCGCAGGAGGCCACCGAGCACGCCGAGCGGCTGCGTACGAGCACCAGCGCCGAGGCCGAGCAGACCCGGCAGCAGACCCTCGACCTGGGTCGGGTCGCCGAGTCCCGGGTCCAGGAGGCCGACAACGCGCTGCGCACCGCGCGCGCCGAGGCCGAGAGGGTGCTGGCGGAGGCCAAGGAGAGCGCCGCCCGACAGCTCGCGTCGGCGGAGTCGGTCAACGAGCAGCGCACCCGCACCGCCAAGGAGCAGGTCGCCCGGCTGGTCGGCGAGGCGTCCAAGGAGGCCGAGGTCCTCAAGGCGGAGGCCGAGCAGGCCCTCGCCGATGCCCGCGCGGAGGCGGAGCGGCTGCGTACCGAGGCCGGCGCGCAGGCCCGTACGGCCGCCGCCGAGGAGATGGCGGCGCAGCTCGCGAAGGCGGCCCGGACCGCCGAGGAAGTGCTGGACAAGGCCTCGGAAGACGCGCGGGCCACCACCCGCGCCGCGTCCGAGGAGGCCGAGCGGATCCGCCGCGAGGCCGAGGCGGAGGCCGAGCGGCTGCGTGCCCAGGCCGCGGCCACGGCCGACGAGCTCAAGGGCGCCGCGAAGGACGACACCGAGGAGTACCGGGCCCGTACGGTCGAACTCCAGGAGGAGGCCCGGCGGCTGCGCGGCGAGGCCGAGCAGTTGCGCGCGGAGGCCGTCGCCGAGGGCGAGCGGATCCGCGGCGAGGCCCGCCGCGAGGCGGTCCAGCAGATCGAGGAGGCGGCCCGCACCGCCGAGGCGCTGCTCGGCAAGGCCAAGGCGGACGCGGACGAACTGCGCGGCGGGGCCGCCGCCGAGAGCGAGCGGGTCCGCGCGGAGGCCGTGGAGCGGGCCGGCACGCTGCGCAAGCAGGCCGAGGAGACCCTGGAGCGCACCCGCGCGGAGGTCGAACGGCTGCGCGCGGAGGCCGAGGAGCGGGCCGAGGCCGTACGCGCCGAGGCGGAGGCCGCGGCCCTGGCCCGGCGCGAGGAGACCGATCAGGCGCTCGCCGCGAAGCGTGCGGAGGCCGACGAGGAACTGGTCCGCCTGCACTCGGACGCGGAGAACCGGCTGACCACGGCCGAGTCGACGCTGCGCGACGCCCGGGCGGCGGCGGAGAACATCCGCCGGGAGACGACGGAGGAGACCGACCGGCTGCGCGCCGAGTCGGCGGAGCGCATCCGCACCCTGCAGACGCAGTCGGAGGCGGAGGCCGAGCGGCTGCGCACGGAGGCGGCGCAGGACGCGGGCCGGGTCCGGGCGGAGGCCGAGCAGGTCGCGGTACGGCTGCGCGGCGAGGCCGAGGCCGAGGCGGAACGGGTGCGCACCGAGGCGCAGGAGACCGCCGACCGGCTGCGCGCGGAGGCGAAGGCCGCCGCCGAGCGGGTCTCCGAGGAGGCCGCGGAGGCGCTGTCGGCCGCCGCGGAGGAAGCGGCCCGGCGTCGCCGGGAGGCGGAGGAGACCCTCACGTCGGCCCGTACCGACGCCGAGAACGAGCGGGCCCAGGCCCGCGAGCAGAGCGAGGAGTTGCTGGCGCAGGCCCGCAAGCGCTCGGAGGAGGCGCAGGCCGAGGCGGCCCGGCTCACCGAGGAGGCCGAGCGGCGCGCGTCGGAGCTGGTGGCGGCGGCGGAGACCACCGCGCAGCAGGTCCGGGACGCCGTGGCCGGGCTGCACGAGCAGGCCGAGGAGGAGATCGCCGGGCTGCGCAGCGCGGCCGAGCACGCGGCGGAACGCACGAAGACGGAGTCGCAGGCCGAGGCCGACCGGATCCGCGCCGACGCGCACGCGGAGCGGGAGCGGGCCGCGGAGGACGCCGCCCGCGTCCGCGGCGAGGCCCGGGTGGAGACGGACGCGGCGAAGGCGCTGGCGGAACGCACGGTGGCCGAGGCGATCGCCGAGGCCGAGCAGTTGCGCGCCGACACCGCCGAGTACGCGCAGCGGGTGCGTACGGAGGCGACGGACGCGCTGGCCGCCTCCGAGCGGGACGCGGCCCGGACCCGGGCGGACGCCCGGGACGACGCGAACCGGATCCGCGGCGAGGCGGCGGAGTCCCTGGAGGCGTCCCGCGCCGAAGGCGCCCGGATCCTCGCCGAGGCGACGGCCGAGGCCGAGCGGCTCACCGAGGAGACCCTCGCGGCCAACACGGCGACGGTGACCGAGGCGACCGCGGAGGCGGAGCGGCTGCGCGCCGACGCCGAGGAGGCGGCCGAGCGGATCCGCGCCGAGGCGGCGGGCACGCTGGACGAGGCGCGGGTGGAGGCCGGCCGGCTGCGTACCGGGGCGGCGGAACAGGCGGACCGACTGGTCACGGAGGCGATCTCCGAGGCGGAACGGCTCACCGAGGAGACCCGCGCGGCCAACGAGACCGCGCTGGCCCGGGCGACGGCGAAGGCCGAGCGGCTCACCACGCAGGCGGCCGACACCCTGGCCGCCGCCGAACGGGACGCGGCGCGCGTCCTGGTGGACGCCCGCACCGAGGGCGACCGGCTGGTCGAGGAGACCCGCGCCGCCAACGAGGCCACGGTCGGCGAGGCCGCGGCCGAGGCCGAGCGGCTGCGTACGGACGCGGCGCGGACGTTGGAGGAGGCGCGCGCGGAAGGCGGCCGGGTCATCGGCGAGGCCACCGCGGAGGCCGAGCGGGTCACGGCCGCGGCGGCGGAGACGCTGGCGAGCGCCGAGCGCGAATCCGAGCGGCTGTTGGACGAGGCCCGCGAGGAGGCGGGCAGGCGTCGCACCGAGGCCGCGGAGCAGGTGGACCGGCTCATCACCGAGGCGGCGGCGGAAGCCGACAAGCTCACCGAGCAGACCCGCAAGGACAACGAGCGCACGGTCGGCGAGGCCGCGGCCGAGGCCGAGCGACTGCGTGCCGAGGCCACGGAGGCGCTGTCCTCTGCGCAGGAGCACGCGGCCCGTACCCGGTCGGAGGCCGAGCGCGTCAAGGCGCGGGCGGCGACCGAGGCGGAGCGGGTGCGCACCGAGGCCCGCGCGGAGTCGGAGCGGCTGCTCGACGAGGCCCGCGAGGAGGCGAACAAGCGTCGCACCGAGGCCGCGGAGCAGGTGGACCGGCTCATCACCGAGGCGGCGGCGGAAGCCGACAAGCTCACCGCCGACGCGGCGCAGCGGGCGTTGGCGGCGACGACGGCCGCCGAGGAGCAGGCCGACGCGATGGTCGACGCGGCCCGCAAGGAGGCGGCACGTATCGCCTCCGAGGCGACCGTCGAGGGTAACTCGCTGGTGGAGAAGGCCCGTACGGACGCGGACGAGCTGCTCGTCGGGGCGCGTACGGACGCCGCCGCCATAAGGGAACGGGCGGAGGAGCTGCGCGGCCGCGTCGAGTCCGAGGTGGAGGAACTGCACGAGCGCGCCCGGCGCGAGTCGGCCGAGCAGATGAAGTCGGCCGGTGAGCGCGTGGACAAGCTGGTGCGCGCGGCGACGGAACAGAGCGTGGAGGCCGAGGCGAAGGCCAAGGCGATGCTGTCCGACGCGAGCAGCGAGGCGAGCAAGGTCCGTATCGCCGCCGTCCGCAAGGCGGAGGCGCTGCTCAAGGAGGCCGAGCAGAAGAAGGCCGACCTGGCGCGCCGGGCGGAGCAGGCGCTCGCGGAGGCGAAGGCCGAGGCGGAGCGGCTCGTCGACGAGGGCCGTCGTGAGCTGGAAGTCCTCGTGCGCAGGCGGGAGGACATTCAGGCGGAGATCTCCCGTGTCCAGGACGTTCTTGAGGCGTTGGAATCATTCGAGGCGCCTTCGGGCGGCGGAAAGCCGGCGGTCGGCGGTCAGGGCGCGGGGGGCGTGAAGGCCGGAGCGGCAGCGGGTGCCACTCGTTCAGGTGGTAAGTCGTCAGAGGGCTAGTCGCGTGGAGGAATGTGTGCTCCTGATGAAGGTTCACCCGAAGGAGTGACAAGCATTCTGCCGTCTTGCCACTCAAAAGGGGTGTCATTGTCCAGATCAAACCTGGATTGACTCGATGACACGCCGCTCGGGCGCCTAGGATTCCCCTAACACCTCACGTAGCACCTCATCGGTCTCATTCGACAGGAACCCCATGAGCGACACTTCCTCCCCCTTCGGCTTCGAGCTCGTGCGGCGTGGTTACGACCGTGGTCAGGTGGACGACCGCATCACCAAGCTGGTCTCCGACCGCGACAGCGCCCTTGGACGTATCAACTCTCTGGAAAAGCGGATCGAGGAGCTGCACCTCGAAACGCAGAACGCCCAGGCCCAGGTGAGCGACGCCGAGCCGTCGTACGCGGGTCTCGGCGCCCGGGTCGAGAAGATCCTGCGCCTGGCCGAGGAAGAGGCGAAGGACCTGCGCGAGGAGGCCCGTCGCGCGGCCGAGCAGCACCGTGAGCTGGCCGAGTCGGCCGCCCAGCAGGTGCGCAACGACGCCGAGTCGTTCGCCGCGGACCGCAAGGCGAAGGCGGAGGACGAGGGCGTCCGCATCGTCGAGAAGGCCAAGGGCGACGCGTCGACCCTGCGCGCCGAGGCCCAGAAGGACGCCGCCTCCAAGCGCGAGGAAGCCGACGCGCTCTTCGAGGAGACCCGCGCCAAGGCCGCCCAGGCCGCCGCCGACTTCGAGACCAACCTGGCCAAGCGCCGCGAGCAGTCCGAGCGCGACCTGGCCTCCCGTCAGGCCAAGGCGGAGAAGCGGCTCGCGGAGATCGAGCACCGCGCGGAGCAGCTGCGCCTGGAGGCCGAGAAGCTGCGCACGGACGCCGAGCGCCGCGCCCGCCAGACGGTGGAGACCGCGCAGCGCCAGGCCGAGGACATCGTGGCCGACGCCAACGCCAAGGCCGACCGGATCCGCAGCGAGTCCGAGCGCGAGCTGGCCGCGCTCACCAACCGCCGCGACTCCATCAACGCCCAGCTGACCAACGTCCGCGAGATGCTGGCGACGCTGACCGGTGCCGCCGTCGCCGCCGCCGGTTCCCCGATCGACGACGAGCCGGTCACCCGCGGCGTCCCGGCGCAGCAGACCCGCTGAACCCCGGTCACGGCGTCCGGCGCGTACACCCCCGATATTCGCCGGCAGGACCGGGCCGCGGCACGTGCTCGACGAGGGCCCCGGGCCACCTTCCGAGGTGGCGTGGGGCCCTCGGGCGTTCTAGCGTGGCCGCATGATCGAGCTCGTGGGCCTCACCAAACGATTCGGCGCCAAGACCGCCGTGGACGACCTCAGCTTCCAGGTGAGACCGGGAGTGGTGACCGGCTTCCTGGGCCCCAACGGAGCCGGCAAGTCCACGACCATGCGCATGGTGCTCGACCTCGACAATCCGACCGGCGGCACGGTGCGGATCGACGGAAAGCGCTACCGGGACCTGCGGGAACCGCTGAAACACATCGGGGCGCTGCTGGACGCGAAGTCCATGCACGGTGGACGCAGCGCCTACAACAACCTCCTCTGCCTCGCCCAGTCCAACCGTATCCCCGAGCGCCGGGTGTCGGAGGTGCTCGATCTCGTCGGGCTGACGCCGGTGGCGAAGAAGAAGTCGAAAGGATTTTCGCTCGGCATGGGGCAGCGGCTGGGAATCGCCTCCGCCCTGCTCGGCGATCCGGAGATCTTGATGTTCGACGAGCCCGTCAATGGTCTGGACCCGGAGGGAATTCACTGGATCCGCAATCTGATGAAGAGGCTGGCGTCGGAAGGTCGGACGATCTTCGTTTCCTCGCACTTGATGAGTGAAATGGCGCTGACGGCAGACCATTTGATCGTGATCGGGCAGGGCAGACTGCTCGCGGACCTGTCGATGGCCGATTTCATCCATCAGAACTCGCGCAGCTACGTGCGCCTGCGCTCGCCGCAGCAGGAACGACTCAAGGACGTCCTGCACGAGGCCGGCATCGACGCCGTCAGCGTTCCGGCCACCGGCACGCTGGAGATCGACGGCGTGGGGCCGGAGCGGCTCGGCGAACTGGCCGCCCAGCACCGGATCGTGCTGCACGAACTCAGCCCGCAGCGGGCGTCATTGGAAGAGGCGTTCATGCGCATGACGGCGGAATCCGTCGAATACCACGCCCACGCCCCGGACTCGCCCGGCGCCGCGCCCGCTCCCGACATGGCGAGCGACAACCCCGCGCGACCGGCCGAGGTCCCCGCCTGGGGTGCCGGTTTCGACGCGACCCGCAAGGGCGGTGAGTGACCGTGGCCTTCACCGCAGTCCTCTCGTCCGAGTGGACGAAGATCCGTACGGTCGCCTCCACCACCTGGACCCTCGCGACCGTACTGGTGGTCACCGTCGGCATCAGCGCCGGGCTGTGCGCGGTCATCAACGCCACCTTCGACAACATGCCGCCCGAAGAGCGGCTGACCTTCGACCCGACGCTCGCCAGCTTCTCCGGGATGCAGCTCGGACAACTGGCCATGATCGTCTTCGGCGTCCTGGTGATCGGCACCGAGTACAGCTCGGGCATGATCCGCACCTCGCTGGCCGCCGTGCCGCGCCGGGCCGACTTCCTCCTCGGCAAGCTCGTGGTCGCGACGGGGCTGGCCCTGGTCGTGGGGCTGGCCACCAGCTTCCTGTCCTTCTTCCTGGGACAGGCGATCCTGGGCGGCCGGAGCATCGGCATCGGCGAGCCGAACGTGTTGCGTGCCGTGATCGGGGCCGGGCTCTACCTGGCCGTGCTCGCGCTGTGCTCGATGGGCGTGGCCACGATGCTCCGCAGCTCGGCGCTCTCGATCTGCCTCTTGATCGCGTTCTTCCTGATCTTCTCGAACATCCTCGGATTCGTCGACGCGACCCGGAAGGTGGCCCAGTACCTCCCGGACCGGGCCGGCTCGGTGGTCATGCGGGTCGTGCCCGACGCCATGGGCCGCGATGCGGCGCCCTACGGCCCCTGGGGCGGCTTCGGGATCATGGTGCTGTGGGCGCTGGCCGCCGTACTCGGTGGCTACCTGGTGCTGAAGAAGCGGGACGCCTGACGGAGAAACGGACCGGTCCCCGGTGTACGGGAAAAGCCGGGGTCGGGATCAGGGGGAGATCAGGGATCCGGGACGGGACGGAACCGTAGGCCACTCGATATCCTCTTAACCCTTACAGGGGCGAGAGCCGTCCCGGGCCCGCCGGCCTGTCGAGGGGCAGAACCATGATCGAGGCAGTCGGCCTGACCAAGCGCTTCGGCGCCAAGACCGCCGTCGACCAGCTGTCCTTCCAGGTCAGGCCAGGTCACGTCACCGGATTCCTCGGACCCAACGGGTCGGGGAAATCCACCACCATGCGCATGATCCTCGGGCTGGACCGGCCCACGGCCGGTCATGTGACGATCAACGGGCTCCCCTTCCGGGAGCTCCCGAACGCGCAACGGCACGTCGGCGCCCTGCTCGACGCCAAGGCCATGCACGGCGGCCGTCGGGCGCGCACCCACCTGCTGTCCATCGCCCAGCTCTCCGGCCTCCCGGAGAAGCGGGTGGACGAGGTGCTGGCGGTCGTCGGCCTCCAGGACGCCGCCCGCCAACGCACGAAGGGCTTCTCCCTCGGCATGGGCCAGCGGCTCGGCATCGCCACCGCCTTGCTCGGTGACCCCCAGGTGCTGCTGTTCGACGAACCCGTCAACGGTCTCGACCCCGAGGGCATCCTCTGGGTCCGCAACCTGATGCGGCAGCTCGCCGCCGAGGGCCGCACCGTCTTCGTCTCCTCGCACCTCATGAGCGAGATGGCCCTGACCGCCGACCACCTGATCGTGATCGGGCGGGGCCGATTGCTCGCCGACATGAGCACCCAGGAGTTCATCACGCACAATTCGGCCGGATTCGCTCGGGTACGCGTGGCCGACACCGACCCCGATGGCCGGGACGCGTTCGCCGAGACCCTCCGCGGGGACGGCGCCCGCGTCCTCCAGGAACCGGACGGAGCACTGCGCGTGACGGGCCTGGAGCTGCCCCGGATCTCCGACCTGGCGCACGCGGGCGGCCTGCGCCTGTGGGAGCTGTCCCCGCACCGGGCCTCGCTGGAGGAGGCGTACATGCGGATGACCCGGTCCTCCGTCGAGTACACCTCCACCGAGGACCCCCGGGCGCAGCTGTGGGAGCCGGACCCGCTGGCCCTCCCGGACTGGGAGGAGGGCCCGGAGGCCCCCGAAGTCCCCCGTACGGGCTTCTTCGCACCCCCGCCGCCCGGCGAGGGCGGCGGGGCGTTCCTGATGCCCGCCGAGCCCGGCGAGCTCGCCGCCTCCGCCCGGAACAACCCGGAGGCCACCCGATGACCGGCGCGCAGACCGACCGCCGTACCGAGTCCCCGGCCGAGCCCCGGACCGGCCCGCCGAGCCCGGCCTACAGCTCTCCGCTGGAGAGCCGGCGCCCCCACCTGGGACACGCGCTGGCCTCCGAGTGGACCAAACTCGTCTCGGTCCGCTCCACCCTGTGGACGCTCGGCTCGCTCGTGGTGGTGGTCGTCGGCATCGGCATGGTCTTCATCGCGCAGACCTCCTCGGGCGACTACGCGAACATCCCCTTCACCACGCCGGCCCTGATCGGCATGTTCGTCGGGCAGCTCGCGGTGATGGTGCTCGGCGTGCTCACGATCACCTCCGAGCACGGCACGGGCCTGGTCCGCACCACTTTCACCGCCGCGCCCGACCGGCACCGCGTCCTCACCGCCAAGTACCTGATCTTCGGCCTGACCGCCTTCCTCGCCACCGCCGGTTCCGTCTTCGTGGTCGGCACGGCGGCGGCCATCGCCCACAACGGCCCCGCCGCGGGCAGCCACACGGCGGGCGAATGGATGGGCGCGCTCGCGGGAAGTTTCTACGTCACCCTGCTCGGGATGCTCGCGCTGGCCGTCGGCGCCCTGGTGCGGCACTCGGCGGGGGCGATCGCCGTCATGATCGGCGTCGTGACGCTGCCGCCGGTGGCGGGGGCGATGCTCAGCATCTGGGAGGCGTCGGCGCCGCTGGGGCGGGTGGTGCTCCGGCACAACGCGCCGGTCGCCCTGATGCAGTTGTTCGGGATGCCGTCGGGCACCACGAGCCCGTCCGGTTCCCCCGAGACGATGCCCGCCGATCTGACGCAGCTGGCGCTGATGCTGCTGGTGACGGGCGCCGCGATGGCGGCCTCCTACGTGGTGGTCGGCCGCCGCGACGTATGACGCGACCCGGGCCCCCGACGCGGCAGGCGGTCAGACACCCCTAGTACTTCGGCGCGTTCCTGGACCGCTGCACCCGTGAGGTGCGGCGGTCCTTGGCGTTCCAGCACGCCTTGTGCCAGTGCCGGCGGTCGTCCACGCCGCCGTACTCGGGCCAGGCCACCAGGTGCGGGGTGCCGGAGGGGATCTCCTGGTCACAGCCGGGGCAGCGGTAGCGCTTGCCCGCCGCGCTCGCGCCCGCCACGTGGCGGACCTTCCACTCCTCGCCGAGGTACTCCTCGGTCTGTTCGAGGCCGAACCGGTCCAACCCCCCGGAACCGGAACCGGACCCGGACCCCGACCCCGTACCCGAACGGTCGGCTGGATTCCCGCCGCCCCTGGGGCGGTTGTGGCGCGGTGACACGTATACCTCACGGATGCGCGGACGGCAGTGACTTTCTCCCAGACTACGCGCAGCGAGCCCGGGTACCCGCAGGGTGTTCGGAGAGCGGGCTCGCTCATGGGCGCCGGCCTGACAATCCCAATAACTTTGCCGCCGGGCCGTGCCCTTGGCACGTGTCGGGCGTTGTTGCCATCAGACGTTGATGTCATGAACGTCGGAGAGCCGGTCCACCTGGGGAGGCCGCGTCAGCCGCGAGGAGGCTAAGCGCGATGCGCGTAGGAGCGTTTGTAGTGGGGGCCCAGTTCCCGGGCCAGGGGCCGGGGGAGGCACTGCACCGGGCGGTGCGGACCGCCGAGGTCGCCGAGGAGTCCGGACTGGACGCGGTCTGGCTCGCGGAGCACCACTTCGTGCCGTACGGGGTCTGCCCCTCCGCGGTGACCTTGGCGGCCCTGCTGCTGGGGCGGACCGAGCGGCTGCGCGTGGGCACGGCGGTGAGCGTACTGCCGAACACGCACCCGGTGGCCCTGGGGGAACAAGCGGCCCTGCTGCACCTGACCTCGGGCGGCCGTTTCATGCTCGGGGTGGGCCGGGGCGGTCCCTGGGTCGACCTGGAGGTGTTCGGCGGGGGCCTGGACGCGTACGAGACCGGTTTCCCGGAAGCCCTGGACCTGCTGCGGCGCTGGCTGACCGAGGCCCGGGTGGGCGCGGCCGGCGACCGGTACGGCTTCCGCGAGGTGGCCGTCGTACCGCGTCCCGCGGAGGCGCTGGACGGTGACGGGAAGGGGCCGGAAGTGATCGTCGCCTGTACCTCTCCGGCGTCCGTACGGCTGGCCGCGGAGCGCGGATTGCCGATGCTGCTCGGCATGCACTGCGGGGACGAGGACAAGGCGGACATGGTCGCGCTGTGGCGGCGCACCGCCGTGGCCGCGGGGCACGCGCCGGACGCGGCCCACGTGTCGGCCGGGGTCTGCCAACTCGCGGACCGCACGGCGGACGCCCGGGAGACCCTGGTGAAGGCCATGCCGGGCTGGCTGCGCCAGGGCCTGGACGCCCATGTGACGGTGGACGGCCGACAGCGCGCGATGCGGGACCCGGTGGCGTACACGGAGCTGCTCTGTGAGCTGCACCCCGTGGGCACCCCGCGGTTCGCGGCGGACCGCATCGCGGCCACCGCCGAACGCACGGGGATCACGCGCTTCGCCCTGCTCACGGAGGGCTCCGGCGACCTCGCCGCGACGGAGGAGAACGTACGGCGCATCGGCGCCGAGGTCCTGCCCCGCCTCGGCTGAGAGCCGGACTGCCGCTCCGGTACCGGTCGTACCTCCCGCGACTCGGAGCGGCAGCGGGCGGCTCTTCGACGCAGGGCCTACCGACGCAGGACCGGCTGACGCGGGACCGGCTGACGGAGGACCTGCTCGGGAGCTAACAGTCCCGCAGCTCCGGCGACTGGTTGAGCAGCTGGCCGCGGATCGAGGTGAACTTGGCAAGCCGGTCGTCCACCGCGGGGTCCAGCGGGAACACCGCTACACGGTGGCAGTTCTGGAATGCCAGGCGCACCCCGAAGTGCCGCTGCAGGGCACCGCGTATCGCGTCACTCGCGAGCGCGCGCAGCAGTTGCCCGCGCGCCTGCTCGTCCGGCGGCGGCGTCTGGTTGTCGGCGAATTCTCCGCCTTCAACCTCCAGCTGGGCCACCAGCGAGCTGACCATCTCCCATGCGTAAGGCAGGGAGGTCCGGACGCAGTCGACGAAAGCGGCTTCGTCGACCTCGCCTCGCTCGGCCTGTTCGAGTAGGGCCGGTGAGACGTCGAGCGACATGGGTTCTCCTCTCGTGACCCCGGCGGTTTGGGTGTCCGGAGTCCTACGGGCAGGGAAGGCGGCCGCGACGCAGCGTGCACGTTCGACAACCACCCGCTCACCACGGTAGGCGCCCCCGGGTTGGCGCACCAGGAGAATGCGCATACAACGCGCCATCGACGAAGGGGGCTTTCACGGGCGAATCGCGTGGAGGCCCATCGGTCGAGTAGCGTTGCCGACCATGCGTCTCGTCATTGCCCGCTGCTCCGTCGACTACGCGGGCCGGCTCACCGCCCATCTGCCCTCCGCACCCCGTCTGATCCTCGTGAAGGCCGACGGCAGTGTCTCCATCCACGCGGACGACCGGGCGTACAAACCGCTCAACTGGATGTCTCCTCCGTGCACCCTCAAGGAGGGGACCGGAGCCGAGGAGGGTGTCTGGACCGTCGTCAACAAGGCGGGCGAGAAGCTCATCATCACCATGGAGGAAGTGCTGCACGACTCCTCCCACGAGCTGGGCGTCGACCCGGGCCTGATCAAGGACGGCGTGGAAGCACACCTCCAGGAGCTGCTCGCCGACCGCATCGACACGCTGGGCGACGGCTACACGCTGATCCGCCGCGAGTACATGACGGCGATCGGCCCGGTCGACATCCTGTGCCGCGACGGCTCGGGCGCGACCGTGGCCGTGGAGATCAAGCGGCGCGGTGAGATCGACGGCGTCGAGCAGCTCACCCGGTACCTGGAGCTCCTCAACCGGGACCCGCACCTCGCGCCGGTCCGCGGTGTCTTCGCCGCCCAGGAGATCAAGCCGCAGGCCCGGGTCCTGGCCA
Source organism: Streptomyces sp. NPDC058279 (assembly GCF_042881255.1). Lineage (NCBI taxonomy): Bacteria > Bacillati > Actinomycetota > Actinomycetes > Kitasatosporales > Streptomycetaceae > Streptomyces > Streptomyces sp. NPDC058279. Next base: position 180,706 of record NZ_JBHVYA010000009.1, read on the forward strand.
CGGACCGCGGCATGGACTGCGTGGTGCTGGACTACAACGCGATGCGCGGCATCGAGGACGACAAGCTCCGCCTGTTCTGAGCCGAGGGCCGCCGCCGACGTCGCGACGTCACAGCGTGGACGACGGGGCGGCCTCGGAGGCGGACTCGGAGCTGCCCGCCGGCGGCGAGTTCGTGGGCGGGCTCGGCGGCGACACGGACGAGTTGGACGGACTCGCCGGGGGTGTGTCGGCGGTCGGGGGTGTGGACGTCGGCGCCTTGGTGCCCGGCTGCGCCGGTGGCGTGGGCTTGGACGAAGGGGTCCGGCCGCCCGACGTGGAGCCGGGGGCCCGGGTGGTCCCGGGGACGGGTTGCGCCGCCGGTTCGCCCGGCCCGGGCGTCGCCGCGTCCGACCGGGTCGCCGACGGGGCGGTGGTGCCCGGCGCCGGCGCGACGGCCGGGTCGCTCGTGCCGGAGTCGGTGCCCAGGTCGGTGTCCGGCGACGACGACACCGCCGGGTCCTTCGGCGCCCGGGTGTCCGAACCGGAGACCGTCAGGCCCACCACGGTCCCGATCACGGCCACCGCCAGGGCGCCGGCCGCGGCGAGGAACGCCGTCCTGCGCCGCGAGTCCGGCTCCCCCGCCGGGGCGCGACCCGGCGCGAGGGGCGCACCGGGCGCCGGCTCCTGCTTGGGTGCGGGCGGGAAGGCGTCCTCGAACACCTGGGAGAGGGTCGACGGAGTCGTCGGCGCCTCGGGTCGCCGGACCGCCGACACCATTTGGGTCACGGCCTCGGAGGCGACGGGCGGCGTCACCGGGCGGGCCACGGGCGGGGTCACCGGGGAGACCACCGGACGGGCGAGCGGACGGGTCACGGCCGAAGCCGACGCGGCCGACGCGGCCGGTAGGGCCGGCGCGGACGCGGCCGAAGCCGACGCGCGCAGGGCAGAGGCGGGCGGCCCGGCCGCCGCCGACGTGGCGGACGCGACCGGCGCGGACGAGCCCGGCGCGGGCGTGGCCGGGGCCTCCAGCCGCAGGGGCGGCGACACCTGGGCCGCCGCCGCCTCCCGGTCGGTGACCAGCGCCAGCGCCCGCCGTCCCGCGACGGTGCCCCGCTTGTCCGCGAGCGCGCCCCGCAGCCCGATCGACGCCTCCAGCTCCGCCCGCGCCCGCTCCAACCGCCCCTCGCACAGCGCGAGCACGCCCAGCTCGTGGTGGAAGTACGCCTGCTCCGCGACCTCGCCGGCCTTCCGTGCGGCCTCCGCGCCCGAGCGCAGCGCCCGCTCCCACGCCTCCCAGTGCAGGGAGGCCGCCAGGGCCGGAGCCGCCGTGCGGGCGAGCATGACGGCGGCCACCACGTCGGCGCCCGCCAGCGCCGCCAGCACCGCGTCCGCCTCGGCCGCGACCCGCTCGGGGGTCACCGAGGCGTGCCCGGTCCACCAGGCGTAGTGCCGGGCGGCGGTACGGGCCTCCTCGGCCGCGGTGTCCCCGTACCCGGCCTCCTCCAACTGACGGGCGACCCCGTGGGCCAGCCGGTAGCGCGGGCCGACCGGGGTGAGCAGGCCGCAGTCCAACAGCTCCGCGACCGCCGCGTCGGCGTGGGTGTCCCCCACCAGCGCCGGCAGGTGTGCGTGGTGCGGCATCTCGCCGCCGAGCGCGCAGGCGATCCGCAGGGCGGCCCGCGCCGACTCGCTCACCCGGGAGGCCAGCAGCTCCGCCGGCGCCGCGCCCTCGGCGAGCGTCGGCAGCGGTACGTGCCCGGCCTCTCGCGGCCGGCCCTCGAAGACGCCGGGCTCGTCCTCGTCGTCCGGCTCGTCACGGTGGTTCAACTCGTCGCGCCGGCGCAGCAGCGCGGCCGCCTGTACGAAGCGCAGGGGCAGCCCCTCGGAGGCGAACCGCAGGTCTGCCGCCCACGCCGTCTCCTCCTCCGTCAGGGGACGCCCGGTGAGGGCCTCCAGGAGCGCGACGCACTCGGCCCGGCCGAGGCCCCCGAGGAAGACCTCCTCCAAGTGGGAGTGCTCGGAAGGGGCTTTGACGTCGGGGGTGGCGGCGAGCAGGTAGGCGCACTCGGGGGTGGCCCGCAGGAGTTCGTCGAGGGCGGCTCCGCCCAGCTCCAGGTCGTCGATGACGACGATCGCGCCGATCTCCCGTACCCGGGCGAGGAGTTCGGTCCGGTCGGGTCGTTCGTCGGCGCTCTCGAACACCGCGGTGTGCAGTGCGTGCAGCAGTTCCAGCGGCTGCTGTTGGCCGTATCCGCTCAGCCGGACGACCCCGTCGGGGGCGAGGTCGGAGCACGCGGCGGCAACCGAGTCGAGCAGCGCGGTACGGCCCGATCCGGCCGGTCCGGTCAGTCGTACCGAACGGCCGCGGCCCAGCAGCCGTTGGAGGCGCTCCCGTTCCTCCTCGCGCTGGAGCAGCGGGCGGGAGGGGAGGGGGGAGCCGGGCAGTGCCGGGGGCCGGCCGGCGGCCTCCCGGGAGGCGCGGGCGGCCGGGCCCCGCTTGGCGGGCCGGGGCGTCCCGGTGCCGGGACGCAGGGGTTCTATCTCGCTGCCGTCGACGGGGTTGACGGTGAGGGCGAAGTCGCCCGCGGTCAGTGTGACGACGCGTGCGACGCCTCCGGTGGACGCGGCGCCGGCGGCGGGCCCCGCCGATGTGGCGGTTCCGGTTCCGGAATCGCCCACGCCGCGTCCCGTGCCCGCGCCGGGCTGCCCCTGAGTACGGTCCATGACCAAGTCCCCCGATCGCGCCGCGTGCCGCGCCGCTGCCGCCGTCGTACCGCCCGGCCTTCGCACGCACACACCGCTGTCGCTACTGGTCCGGTTTCCGCCCGGAGCCTAAACCGTGGCCGGGCGCGCGGGAACCGTCAGAGGGCGTTCACCACCGGAACGTTACGTTTCCGCAGGAAAGAAGCGCCCCTCGTATCACACCCGCGGGAGGGATTCCGCTTCCAGTCCGCCCTCGATGGCGAGGATGCGGTGCAGCCGGGTCGCGACGAGCAGCCGCTGCATCTGCGCGGGCACCCCGCGCAGGACGAGGCGGCGCCCGGTGCGGCCCGCCCGCCGGTGCGCGCCCATGATCACACCGAGGCCGGTCGCGTCCCAGGAGTCGAGCCCGGTGAGGTCGAGCACGAGGTCGCCGTGGCCGCGATCGAGGGCGGTGTGCAGGGCCGTACGGGCGTCCGCCGCGCTGCGCACGTCGAGGCGACCCCCGACAACGAGTTCGGCGTGGTCGCCCCTGATGTGCATGTGTGCTCCCGCAGTCCCGCGTACGTGCCGCGTACGTATGGTCCGACTGGTCCGTGGTCGGCCACTCTCACTGGAACTGACTGCCCCGGGGGCGGGGAAGTTGCCGACTGTGAGCGAACCGATACTCTCATTCACACCAACGGGTGAAGGCGTTCGAACGTTGGCCGTCAGTGCTTGTAGAAACCCTGTCCGCTCTTGCGGCCGAAGTCGCCCGCGTCCACCATGCGGCGCATCAGCTCCGGCGGCGCGAACTTCTCGTCCTGCGACTCGGTGTAGATGTTGCTGGTCGCGTGCAGCAGGATGTCGACGCCCGTGAGGTCCGCGGTGGCCAGCGGCCCCATCGCGTGCCCGAAGCCCAGCTTGCAGGCGATGTCGATGTCCTCGGCGGTGGCGACGCCCGATTCGTAGAGCTTGGCGGCCTCGACGACCAGCGCCGAGATCAGACGGGTCGTCACGAAGCCCGCAACGTCGCGGTTGACGACGATGCAGGTCTTGCCCACGGACTCGGCGAACGCCCGGGTCGTGGCGAGGGTCTCGTCGCTGGTCTTGTAGCCGCGGACCAGTTCGCACAGTTGCATCATCGGCACGGGCGAGAAGAAGTGCGCGCCGACGACCCGCTCGGGGCGCTCCGTCACCGCGGCGATCTTGGTGATCGGGATGGCGGAGGTGTTGGACGCCAGGATCGCGTCGTCCCGCACCAGCTTGTCGAGCGCGCGGAAGATCTCGTGCTTGACCTCGAGCTTCTCGAAGACGGCCTCGACGACGATGTCGGCGTCCGCGACCGCGTCGAGGTCGGTGGTCGTGGTGATCCGGGCGAGCGCCGCCTCGGCGTCCTCGGCCGTCAGCTTGCCCTTGGAGACGAACTTGTCGTACGAGGCCTTGATCCCGTCCGTGCCACGGGTCAGCGCGGCATCGGTGACATCGCGCAAGACGACGTCCCAACCCGCCTGAGCGGAGACCTGAGCGATCCCGGAACCCATGAGTCCGGCACCGATGACGGCGAGCTTCCCAGCCACTGCACACCCCTCGTTCTCGCTACGGCCCAGTCTCGTAGCCTCTCCGGCGGAGACTAGCGTCCGTGAGGGACGGTGTGACCGCGAAGTAACACGCGTCACGTCTCAGCTGACGGACATCACACCGGTACGGCCCAGCGGCGCTTGAGCGGCCCGCAGTTGACCCGTGCGCACCTTTGTCCGGGTACGCGCCTTCCTCCCCGGCCCGCACCGCCGTCCTTGTCATTAGGCTGGAACCATGGTGAACCTCACGCGCATCTACACCCGCACCGGCGACAAGGGCACGACCGCCCTCGGCGACATGAGCCGTACGCACAAGACGGACCTGCGGATCTCCGCGTACGCCGACGCCAACGAGGCCAACGCGGCCATCGGGACGGCGATCGCGTTGGGCGCCCTGCCCGAGGACGTGGTGAAGGTCCTGGTCCGGGTGCAGAACGACCTGTTCGATGTCGGGGCGGACCTGAGCACCCCGGTCGTCGAGAACCCGCAGTACCCTCCGCTGCGCGTCGAGCAGTTCTACATCGACAAGCTGGAGGCGGACTGCGACCGCTTCAACGACGAGTTGGAGAAGCTGCGCAGCTTCATCCTCCCCGGCGGCACCCCCGGCGCGGCGCTCCTGCACCAGGCGTGCACGGTGGTCCGCCGCGCCGAGCGTTCGACGTGGGCGGCGCTGGAGGCACACGGCGAGGTGATGAACCCGCTGACCGCCACCTACCTGAACCGGCTCTCGGACCTGCTCTTCATCCTGGCCCGCACCGCCAACAAGGAGGTCGGGGACGTGCTCTGGGTGCCGGGCGGCGAACGCTAGCCCGAGCACGACGACCGCCGCGACCAGGGTGCGCGGCCACAGTCGCCGCTCGTGGCGCGCCCGGTCCTCGCCCTACCGCGTGCCGGGCGCTTCGGTCCCAGCGTTCAGCCGGTACCCGGCGTGCCGGTCGAGCCACTTGACGCTGTAGTGCCCCTACCCGGCGGTGACGCGTCGCCTGCCGCCGAGTTCGCGGCCCTGCGGCAGGTACGGCCTCCCGTGCCCCGGGGACGCCGGAGGCGACGGTGAAGACGCACGTCAGCGGGCTGTTGGGAAAGCCGGAGTTCCGAAGTCGGGCCCAAGCGGTCGTACGAGTCCGTGAGTTGGGTCCCCGGTAGGCCACCTGGGCGGAGGTCTGGACCTCTTGACGGTTGGTCCAGACCTTTCTACGCTCACCGGAACTGTGGTGAGCGTGCCATGACAAAAGATCCCCCCGGCAGGCTCACGGGCGGCGCAGGTCCCACCCCCATGTCGAAGTCGGCCCCGCGACTTCGACGGACCTACGGAGGACGACCTTGAGCACAGCACCCCCACCCCGCACCCGTCTGTTCAGGAGGCTCGCCGCCACGGTGGCCGCCTTCGCCCTGCCGGCGGCGGGACTCGTCGCCCTCGCCGGCCCGGCCCAGGCCGCCGGCTCCGCGACCGCGACGTACACGAAGGTCTCCGACTGGGGCTCCGGCTTCGAGGGCAAGTGGACGGTGAAGAACACCGGCACCACCGCCTTGACCGGCTGGACCGTGGAGTGGGACTTCCCCTCCGGCACGACGGTCACCTCCGCCTGGGACGCCGACGTCACCGGCTCCGGCACCCACTGGACCGGCAAGAACAAGAGCTACAACGGCACCCTCTCCCCCGGCGCGACCATCAGCTTCGGGTTCAACGGCGCCGGCTCCGGCGCGCCCGCCGGCTGCAAGGTCAACGGCGCCTCCTGCGAGGGCGGTACGACCCCCACCGACTCCCCGCCCTCGGCCCCCGGCACCCCCACCGCGAGCGGGGTCACCGACACCTCCGTGACCCTCGGCTGGAGCGCGGCCACCGACGACAAGGGCGTCAAGAACTACGACGTCTTCCGCGACGGGGCCAAGGTCGCGACCGTCACCGGCACCGGCTACACAGACTCCGGCCTGACCAAGGCGACCTCCTACGGCTACACCGTCACCGCCCGTGACACCGCCGACCAGACCGGTCCGTCCTCCGGCGCCCTCTCCGTCACCACGACCGGCGGCGGCACCACACCCCCGCCCACCGGCAGCAAGGTCAAGCTCGGCTACTTCACCGACTGGGGCATCTACCAGCGCAACTACCAGGTGAAGAACCTCGTCACCTCCGGTACCGCCGCCAAGATCACGCACATCAACTACGCCTTCGGCAACGTCACCGGCGGCAAGTGCGCGATCGGTGACGCCTACGCCGACTACCAGAAGACGTACGACGCCGCGTCGAGCGTCGACGGCACCGCCGACACCTGGGACCAGCCCGTCGCCGGCAACATCAACCAGCTGCGCGAGCTCAAGAAGAAGTACCCCGGCATCAAGGTGCTGTGGTCCTTCGGCGGCTGGACCTGGTCCGGCGGCTTCGGCCAGGCCGCGGCCAACCCGGCCGCCTTCGCCGACTCCTGCTACAGCCTGGTCGAGGACCCCCGCTGGGCGGACGTCTTCGACGGCATCGACATCGACTGGGAGTACCCGAACGCCTGCGGTCTGTCCTGCGACACCAGCGGAGCCGCCTCCCTCAAGAACCTGCTGGCCGCGCTGCGCGCCAAGTTCGGCGGCAGTAACCTGATCACCGCCGCGATCTCCGCCGACGGCTCCAACGGCGGCAAGCTCGACCTCGCCGACTACGCGGGCGCTGCCCAGTACGTCGACTTCTACAACGTGATGACCTACGACTTCTTCGGCGCCTGGGACGCCAAGGGCCCGACCGCCCCGCACTCCCCGCTCACCTCCTACGCGGGCATCCCGATCGCCGGCTTCAACTCCGAGGCCGCGATCACCAAGCTCAAGGGCAAGGGCATCACCGGCTCCAAGCTGAACCTGGGCATCGGCTTCTACGGGCGCGGCTGGACCGGCGTCACCCAGGACGCCCCCGGCGGCGCCGCCACCGGCCCCGCCCCCGGCACGTACGAGCAGGGCATCGAGGACTACAAGGTGCTCAAGAGCAGCTGCCCGGTGACCGGCACGATCGCCGGCACCGCCTACGCGAAGTGCGGGAGCAACTGGTGGAGCTACGACACCCCCGCCACCATCGCCGGCAAGATGACCTGGGCCAAGCAGCAGGGCCTCAGGGGCGCCTTCTTCTGGGAGTTCAGCGGCGACACCGCGAACGGTGAACTCGCGAACGCCATCCACACCGGTCTCCAGTAGCCCCCACGCACGGGGCCGGTGAAAGACGAAGCCGGGGAGCAGGGTCCGCCCCCTTCTCCCCGGCTTCTCCTTCTTGACGCGCCGCTGCGCCAGACTCCGTCCGGCGAGGGCGATCCGGCTTCGCCGGCCTCAGGCCACGTTCACCCTTCCCCAGAGTTCGTCCGGGGGGACCCCCACCCAACGGGCAAGGAATTTCAGGCAACATTTACCCGTTGCCCGGGAGGCGCAGCCTCAAGCCAGGCGAGGAATCCGGTCAGCGCGTCGTCGCTCATCGCCAGCTCCAGGCGCGTCCCCCGGTGGGAACAGCCGAGCACGACGGCGTCGGAGAGCAGCGCCAGCTCCTCCTCGCCCTCCGGGGCGCGACGGGCCAGCACCTCGATGGAGGCGCGCTCCAGGAGACGGCGGGGCCGGGGCGAGTAGCTGAACACCCGGAACCATTCGATCCGGTCACCGCTGTAGCGGGCGACCCCGTACACCCAGCCCTTGCCGGAGACGTCGGGCTCCTCGGCCACGCCCCAGCGCAGGCTGCAGTCGAAGGTCCCGCCGGACCGCTGGATGAGTCTGCGGCGCAGCCCGAAGACAAACAGCCCGATCACCACCAGGGCTACGACCAGGCCGCTCACAAGCAGAGCGAGGAGCATCTTCACCGACCTCCTCGCTCATCGAATACAGCACACGAAAAACCGATCCGCATCGCCTCAGCCGCGACCCGCTCCGGAGAACTCCGGATCGGGCCGCGGCTGAGGACGCACACTGTTCGGTAAGGGGCTCAGTGGCCCGTCACCGCGCGCAGCCGGACATCGGCGCGACGCTCGGCGGCCGCATCGGCCTCCGCCTTCGCGCGCTCCAGTGCCCGCTCCGCCCGCTGGACATCAATCTCGTCCGCGAGTTCGGCGATCTCGGCCAGCAGGGACAACTTGTTGTCCGCGAACGAGATGAAACCGCCGTGCACCGCGACGACGACAGTGTTGCCGTCGCTGGTGCGGATGGTCACCGGGCCCGATTCCAGCACACCGAGAAGCGGCTGGTGACCGGGCATGACGCCGATGTCGCCCGACGTGGTGCGCGCGACAACAAGGGTGGCCTCGCCGGACCAGACATTGCGGTCCGCCGCGACCAGCTCGACGTGCAGCTCAGCAGCCAAGGTGGCTCCTCGGGTCACCACCCGGCGGGTCTGCCGGGTGTTGGGTCAAATTCTAATGGGCGTGGGGAGAGGGGCGGGACGTACCCCGCCCCTCTCCGTAAATCAGCTCTGCTCGCGAGGAGCGGGGCTTCAGGAGACGCCCAGCTCCTTGGCGTTGGCCTTCAGGTCCTCGATGCCACCGCACATGAAGAACGCCTGCTCGGGGAAGTGGTCGTAGTCACCGTCGCAGATCGCGTTGAACGCGGTGATCGACTCCTCGAGCGGAACGTCCGAACCGTCCACGCCGGTGAACTGCTTGGCGACGTGGGTGTTCTGCGACAGGAAGCGCTCGACGCGACGGGCACGGTGGACAACGAGCTTGTCCTCCTCGCCCAGCTCGTCGATACCGAGGATCGCGATGATGTCCTGCAGGTCCTTGTACTTCTGCAGGATCCCCTTGACGCGCATGGCGCACGCGTAGTGGTCCGCCGCGATGTACCGCGGGTCGAGGATGCGGGACGTCGAGTCCAGCGGGTCCACGGCCGGGTAGATGCCCTTCTCGGAGATCGGACGGGAGAGCACCGTCGTCGCGTCGAGGTGGGCGAAGGTGGTGGCCGGCGCCGGGTCGGTCAGGTCGTCCGCGGGGACGTAGATCGCCTGCATCGAGGTGATCGAGTGACCGCGGGTCGAGGTGATGCGCTCCTGCAGCAGACCCATCTCGTCGGCCAGGTTCGGCTGGTAACCCACCGCGGACGGCATACGGCCGAGCAGCGTGGAGACCTCGGAACCGGCCTGGGTGTAACGGAAGATGTTGTCGATGAAGAAGAGCACGTCCTGCTTCTGCACATCGCGGAAGTACTCCGCCATGGTCAGACCGGCGAGCGCGACCCGAAGACGGGTGCCCGGGGGCTCGTCCATCTGGCCGAAGACGAGCGCCGTCTTGTCGATGACGCCCGAGTCGCCCATTTCCTCGATGAGGTCGTTGCCCTCACGGGTACGCTCACCGACGCCCGCGAAGACCGACACACCGTCGTGGTTGTTGGCGACGCGGTAGATCATTTCCTGGATCAGAACGGTCTTGCCGACACCGGCACCACCGAACAGACCGATCTTGCCACCCTTGACGTACGGGGTGAGGAGGTCGATGACCTTGACGCCGGTCTCGAACATCTCGGTCTTCGACTCGAGCTCGTCGAAGCTCGGTGCCTTGCGGTGGATCGGCCAGCGCTCGGTCACCTCGGAGTTGGCCTCCGGGTAGTTGAGCACCTCGCCCAGGGTGTTGAACACCTTGCCCTTGGTGAAGTCACCGACGGGGACGGTGATGCCCTCGCCCGTGTCGGTCACCGCGGCCTGGCGGACCAGACCGTCGGTCGGCTGCATCGAGATGGTACGGACGAGGCCGTCACCCAGGTGCTGCGCGACCTCGAGGGTCAGGGTCTTGAGCTTGCCGTCCTCGGCCGGGTCGGCGACCTGGACCTTGAGGGCGTTGTAGATCTCGGGCATGGCGTCGACGGGGAACTCCACGTCGACGACCGGGCCGATGACCCGGGCGACGCGGCCCGTGGCGGCGGCCGTCTCAACAGTGGTCGTCATTACTTGTCACTCCCCGCGGTCGCGTCAGCCATGGCGCTCGCGCCACCGACGATCTCGCTGATTTCCTGGGTGATTTCGGCCTGGCGGGCCGCGTTGGCAAGCCGGGAGAGGCTCTTGATGAGGTCCCCGGCGTTGTCGGTCGCCGACTTCATCGCGCGGCGGCGGGCGGCGTGCTCGGAAGCGGCCGACTGCAGCAGCGCGTTGTAGATGCGGCTCTCGACGTAGCGCGGCAGCAGGGCGTCGAGGACGTCCTCCGCCGACGGCTCGAACTCGAACAGCGGAAGGATCTCGCCCTTCGCGCGCTCTTCGTCCTGAGCCCCAGCGGAGGTCTCCGCGAGGCTGAGCGGCAGCATCCGGCCGTCCACGGCGTTCTGCGTCATCATCGACACGAATTCCGTGTAGACGATGTGCAGCTCGTCCACGCCGCCCTCGGCCGTCTCCGTCTGGATGGCCTCGATCAGCGGCGCGGCGACGCGCTTGGCGTCCGCGTAAGCCGGGCTGTCGGTGAAGCCGGTCCACGAGTCCGCGATCTTGCGCTCGCGGAAGCCGTAGTAGGCGACACCCTTGCGGCCGACGATGTAGGCATCGACGTCCTTGCCCTCGGCGCGCAACCGCTCGGTGAGCCGGTCCGCCTGCTTGATGGCGTTCGAGGAGTAGCCGCCGGCCAGACCGCGGTCGCTCGTGATGAGCAGGACCGCGGCGCGGGTCGGCGCCTCGACCTCGGTGGTCAGCGCGTGCTTGGTGTTCGAACCGGTCGCCACCGCGGTCACCGCACGGGTGAGCTCGGTCGCGTACGGCATCGATGCCGCCACCTTGCGCTGCGCCTTGACGATGCGCGAGGCGGCGATCATCTCCATCGCCTTGGTGATCTTCTTGGTCGCCGTGACGGCACGGATGCGACGCTTGTAGACCCGGAGCTGCGCTCCCATGAGTCAGGTCCCTTCCGTCGTCACTTGGAGACGTTGACGGCCGGAGCGTCCTCGCCCAGGAGCTTGCCGTCAGACGTCTCGAACTGCTGCTTGAAGGCAGCGATGGCGTCCGCGATCGACGTCAGGGTGTCGTCGGACATCTTGCCGCCCTCGGCGATCGAGGTGAGGAGGTCCTTGCGCTCGCGGCGCAGGTGCTCCAGCAGCTCGGACTCGAAGCGACGGATGTCGTTGACCGGGACGTCGTCCATCTTGCCGGTGGTGCCGGCCCAGACGGAGACGACCTGCTCCTCGACGGGCATCGGCTGGTACTGGCCCTGCTTGAGCAGCTCGACCATGCGCTTGCCGCGCTCCAGCGAAGCCTTCGACGCGGCGTCCAGGTCGGAACCGAAGGCGGCGAACGCCTCCAGCTCGCGGTACTGGGCCAGGTCCACGCGCAGTCGGCCGGAAACCTGCTTCATGGCCTTGTGCTGCGCGGAACCACCGACGCGGGAGACCGAGATACCGACGTTCAGCGCCGGGCGCTGGCCCGCGTTGAACAGGTCGGACTCCAGGAAGCACTGACCGTCGGTGATGGAGATGACGTTGGTCGGGATGAACGCCGACACGTCGTTCGCCTTGGTCTCGACGATCGGCAGACCGGTCATCGAACCGGCACCCATCTCGTCGGAGAGCTTCGCGCAGCGCTCCAGCAGACGCGAGTGCAGGTAGAAGACGTCACCCGGGTAGGCCTCACGGCCCGGCGGGCGGCGCAGCAGCAGCGAGACGGCGCGGTAGGCGTCGGCCTGCTTCGACAGGTCGTCGAAGATGATCAGGACGTGCTTGCCGGCGTACATCCAGTGCTGACCGATGGCGGAACCGGTGTACGGCGCCAGGTACTTGAAGCCGGCCGGGTCGGACGCCGGGGCGGCGACGATCGTCGTGTACTCGAGCGCGCCGGCCTCTTCCAGGGCGCCGCGAACGGACGCGATGGTCGAGCCCTTCTGACCGATGGCGACGTAGATGCAGCGGACCTGCTTGTTCACGTCGCCCGAGCGCCAGTTGTCGCGCTGGTTGATGATCGTGTCGACGGCAAGAGCGGTCTTGCCGGTCTGACGGTCACCGATGATCAGCTGACGCTGGCCACGGCCGATCGGCACCATCGCGTCGACGGCCTTGTAGCCGGTCTGCATGGGCTCGTGCACCGACTTGCGGACCATGACGCCCGGGGCCTGCAGCTCAAGGGCGCGGCGGCCCTCGGTCGCGATCTCGCCGAGGCCGTCGATCGGGTTGCCGAGCGGGTCGACAACACGGCCGAGGTAGCCCTCGCCGACACCTACGGAGAGAACCTCACCGGTGCGCTGCACCGGCTGGCCCTCCTCGATACCGCTGAATTCGCCGAGGACGATCGCACCGATCTCGCGCTCCTCGAGGTTGAGGGCGAGACCGAGGGTGCCGTCCTCGAACTTCAGCAGCTCGTTCGCCATGGCGGAGGGCAGACCCTCCACCTTCGCGATGCCGTCGCCGGCAACGCTGACCGTTCCGACCTCCTCGCGCGAGGCCGCGTCCGGCTGGTACGACTGGACAAAGTTCTCCAGTGCGTCCCGGATCTCCTCCGGCCGGATCGTGAGCTCCGCCATCTGGGTTCCCTGCTCTCCTTGTTGGGCCTGAAGCTTCTTAGGGGTCTGGGGGCGACCCCCAGGAATCTTCTGCAAGTTCTGCACGGCCCAACCGGGCCGCTAGGAATGCGTTGTTCTATTGGTGGCCGGTCAGCCGGCCATGCGGCGGGACGCCTCTGCGAGGCGGTCCGCGATGGTGCCGTCGATGACCTCGTCGCCGACCCGCACCGAGATCCCGCCGAGGACCGTGGGGTCCACGTCGAGGTTCAGGTGCATCTGGCGGCCGTACAGCTTGGCCAGCACCGCGCCGAGACGCTGCTTCTGCACGTCGCTGAGCGGAACCGCGCTGGTCACGGTGGCGACCATGCGGTCACGGCGCTCGGCGGCGAGCTTGGAGAGGGACTCGAGTCCCGCTTCCAGGCTACGTCCACGCGGCTGCGTGACGAGACGGATGACCAGCCGCTCCGTGACGGCGTTCACCTTGCCGCCGAGCAGGCTGCGCAGCAGCCCGCTCTTGGCGGAGGCGGTCGCCGCACGGTCGGTCAGCGCGGAGCGCAGCTCGGTGCTCGAGGACACGATCCGGCCGAACCGGAACACCTCGTCCTCGACGTTGTCGAGCGCACCCGCGCGCTGGGCCGCCGTGAGGTCGGCGGTGGCCGCCAGTTCCTCCAGCGAGTCGACCAGGTCACGCGACTGCGACCAGCGGGACCGGGCCATGCCGGACACCAGGTCGAGGGTTTCCCCGCTCACCTGGCCGCCCAGCAGGCGGCCCACCAGCTCGGCCTTGGCCTCGCCGGCCTGCGACGGGTCCGTGAGGACCCGACGCAGCGAGACCTCACGGTCGAGCAGCGCGGTGACGGAGGCCAGCTCGTCGGCGAGCTTCGCCGCGTCGACGGACGTGTTGTCCGTCAGCGCGTCGAGACGCTCACGCGCGGAGGCCAGCGCCTCGCGGCTCGCTCCGTTCATCGGGCGGCCTCGGCCTTCTCCTCAAGCTCGCTGAGGAAACGGTCGATGGTGCGGCTCTGCCGGGCGGAGTCCTCAAGGGACTCGCCGACGAGCTTTCCGGCCAGGTCGGTGGCGAGCTTGCCCACGTCCTGGCGGAGCGCCTGCGAAGCGGCCTTGCGGTCGGCCGCGATCTGGGCGTGGCCGGCAGCGATGATCTCCTCACGCTGCCGCTGGCCCTCTGCGCGCAGTTCTTCCTTGAGCGCAGTGCCCTGCTCCAGCGCTTCCTGGCGCAGGCGCGCGGCCTCGTGCCGGGCTTCGGCGAGCTGGGCCTTGTACTGCTCCAGCACGCTCTGGGCCTCGGTCTGAGCGGCCTCAGCCTTCTCGATACCGCCCTCGATGGCCTCGCGACGCTCGTCCAGAACCTTGTTGATGTTCGGGAGGAGCTTCTTCGCGAGGAAGCCGAAGACGATGACGAAGGCGATCAGACCGATGACGAGCTCGGGGATCGGCGGGAAGAGCGGGTTTTCCGTCTCTGCCGCGAGAACCAGGAGGTTCACATCAGTGCCTTTCGTCTAATGGGCTGTTCGTCGAGACCGAGGATCAGGAGGTCGGGTAGACGAACGGCATGACCAGACCGATCAGGGCGAGCGCCTCACAGAAGGCGAAGCCGAGGATCTGGTTGGCGCGGATCAGGCCGGCGGCCTCGGGCTGACGGGCGAGGGCCTGGGTGCCGTTGCCGAAGATGATGCCGACGCCGACGCCGGGGCCGATGGCCGCGAGACCGTAACCAACGGAGCTGAGGGAGCCGGTGACGGCGGCAAGGGTCTGGGACATGCCAGTTCTTCCTTCTCTTTCACGGACCGGTGGGGGTTGGCCACCGGACGAAATGGGGGCTGAGCGGGGCGGCCCTGGCTCAGTGGTGCTCGGCGAGCGCGCCCTGGAGGTAGCTGCAGGCCAGGAGGACGAAGACGTACGCCTGGACAGCCTGGATGAAGAGCTCGAAGGCGGTCATCACGAGCACCATGACGAACGAGACGCCGGCGTAGGCGATGCCGATGCCGTTCAGCAGGTACCAGCTGGCGATCGTGAAGAGCAGCAGCAGGGTGTGACCGGCGAACATGTTCGCGAACAGTCGGACCGCGTGGGTGAACGGGCGCACCAGGACGTTCGAGAAGAACTCGATGACCATGACGAGCGGCAGGACGCCACCGAGGCTCTTGTCGTAGCCCGTCAGGTTCTTCAGGCCGCCGACGAAGCCGTGGCGCTTGAAGGTGACCGACATCCACGTGACGTAGACGAGGAGGGCCAGGATCGCCGGGTAGGCGATGATCGAGGTCACCGGGAACTGCGCCACCGGAACGATCGACCAGACGTTCAGGATCCAGACGAAGAAGAACAGCGAGACCATGAAGGGGACGTACTTCTCGCCCTCCCTCTTGCCGAGCGTCTCGTAGACGATGCCGCGGCGCACGAAGTCGTAACCGGATTCGGCGACCATCTGGAGCTTGCCGGGGACGACCTTCGGCTTGCCGAAAGCGGCCCAGAAGAAAGCCACGATGATGATGCTGCCCAGCAGGGCAAGCAGCATCGGCTTGTTGAAGTACGCGTTGGTCAGGCCGGCTTTGCCCCACAGCGGCTCGAAGAGGAACGAGTGCAGGCCCGGGCCGGGGAAGCCACATCCTTCGAAGATGTGACAGTCGGTCTCGAAAGCGAGCACCTGCGTCGGGTCAGGACTCACCGCGGGCTCCTTCAGCGTGGCGCATGGGTACGGCAACCTCGTTGTGTCGGCGCGGCGCGCAGCCGCGGTTCGGCACTGGACTGGTGTAACGGATGTGGGGGCGGCGGTCAGGCATCGCGCCTCGCGATGGAACAGGCGTCAGCTCGGATGCCCGCGCCCGCAGTGCCGCAGTTTGAACCGGACGATAGCAGCATCTCGAACGCACACTTATCCCGGCCCTACCCCTCACGGCTTCGACCCCGGATTTCCGGGCTTGTCGCCCTTCGTGGACTCGGGTTCGACGTAAAGAATCTTGGCCTTCATGTGGGCTCGCGTCTGCGCGCCGATCCACACGAGGGTGGTGGCGACGAGCGTGATGGCGAATGCCCGGGGGTGGAACAGCGTCGTGTTCTTGAACACGGCGAGAAAGACGAAGAGCAGCAGGATCTGAGCCGCGTAGAGCATGAGGCCCATCGCCTGGAACAGATGCGGCAGGGATTTCGCCGTGCGCTGCAGGATGACGAATCCGAGACCCATGAAGACAATCACCACCGCCGTCGCGATCACGGCACCGATCGCGCCCTTGCCGCCCACGACCACACCGCTGATCGCGGCGGCTACAGCGCCGGCGACAGCCGTGGGTACGGCGGTTTGCAGGAGGGATCGGACGTCATCTGACCGCATGGCGGTTTGCTCCGCGTGGTGGTGGGGGCACGGACTCGTACGGGACTCGTACGGGGACGAGCGTAAGCCCGGTCCGAGGCAGCGCCTCGGGCCAATGGACCGTCGCACTACGGTCCTTCGGCTCCGTCGCCGGGTTTAGTGAACGGTATCACAAAGTATTTGATGAGAGCTTTACCCGGGGAGTGTGCTGACTGTCACACATGAGGGTTAACGCGCCCGTGTGTGCAGGACACGGGGGAACCTTGTCTGGTAAAGGGCGTTCATGTCGGACATGCGCTCGGGGCGTCAGCGAGCCGATCCGGCCTTACGCCGGTCGGGGAAGCGCGAACGGGGGCCAATGGCGGTCGCCCCGTTGACGCCCGAGACACCCGCCGCGATCGGCCGGGTCGGTTCGGGCTCCAGGCCCGAGTCGTCCAGGGCCGCCGCCTCCGCCGCCCGTTCCGCGTGCCGGTAGCGCGGCGGGACCAACGCCTCCGCCCACCGCGGGGCGCGCGGGGTGAACCGCGGCAGGAGCAGCAGGACGAGACCCAGGGCGCTCAGCCCCGCGATGCCGAGCACGATCCACATCGAGGTCGAGTGCACCGAGTAGGCCACCGCCCCGAACGCGATCAGGCCCGACCAGAAGTACATGATCAGTACGGCGCGGCTGTGGGAATGCCCGAGTTCCAGCAGCCGGTGGTGCAGGTGCCCGCGGTCGGCCGCGAAGGGCGACCGGCCGTTCCAGGTGCGCCGGACGATGGCCAGGATCAGGTCCGCCATCGGGATCGCGATGATCGTCAGCGGCAGCACCAGCGGGATGAAGACCGGCAGCATCGCGTGCGTCGCGTTGCGCTCGCCGCCCGCGAAGAGCTTCAGCGTGTCCGGGTCCACCTGCCCGGTGATGGAGATGGCGCCGGCGGCCAACACCAGGCCGATCAGCATCGATCCCGAGTCCCCCATGAAGATCCGGGCGGGGTGCATGTTGTGCGGCAGGAAGCCCAGGCACATGCCCATCAGGATGGCGGCGAACAGCGTCGCCGGCGCCGCCGACTCGATCCCGTAGCCGAACCAGATCCGGTACGCGTACAGGAAGAACGCGGTGGCGGCGATGCAGACCGTGCCGGCCGCCAGGCCGTCGAGGCCGTCCACGAAGTTCACCGCGTTGATCGTGAGCACCACGAGGGCCACCGTCAGCAGGTTGCCCTGCCACGGGGTGACCGAGACCGTGCCGATGAAGGGCACCGGGATCCACAGGATCGTCAGACCCTGGATGACCATCACACCGGCGGCGATCATCTGGGCGCCGAGCTTGATCAGGGCGTCGATCTCGAACTTGTCGTCCAGCACGCCGATCAGCCAGATCAGCGCGGCGCCGGACAGCAGCGCCCGGGGTTCGTTCGAGCCGGTGAACACCCCGTTGAGGTTGCGCAGGTGGTCGGCCACGAGCAGCCCCGCGCACAGTCCGCCGAACATCGCGATCCCGCCGAGCCGAGGGGTCGGCTCGCGGTGCACGTCACGGGCCCGGATCTCCGGCATGGCCCCGACCGCGATCGCGAACTTCCGCACGGGCCCGGTCAGCAGGTAGGTCACCGCGACCGTGACGCAAAGCGTCAGCAGATATTCACGCACTGGCAGCCCCAGATGTATCGCCGGCCATCTCAGCCCCACACATTAGCCGCGATGTCACCGCTACCGAGGACGCGCGGGGTGCCTACCCCGGTTGCGGTACGCCCCGCTCGTCCGTGTTACGCCCCATAAGGAGGAAATCCACCGGCCAGCTCGGCGACCTGCGTGCGGGTCCGAGCGGCGTCCCCGCGCAGCGCCGCCCCGAACAACGCGGCGATACGGGCCATCTCCGCCTCGCCCATGCCCTGGGTGGTCACGGCCGCGGTGCCCAGGCGGATCCCGCGCTGATCGCCGTAGGGCAGGGCGCAGGTGTCCAGCACGATGCCGGCCGCGGCGAGCCGGCCCCGGGCGGTCGGCCCGTCGATGCCGAGCGGGGCGGGGTCGGCGCAGATGAGGTGGGTGTCGGTGCCGCCGGTCGTCACGGCGAGACCCGCGGCCTCCAGCGCCTCGGCGAGGGCCCGGGCGTTGGCGACGACCCGGTGGGCGTACGTGGTGAACGCGGGACCGGCCGCCTCGCCGAAGGCCACGGCCTTCGCGGCGATCGTGTGCATCTGGGCGCCGCCCTGCGTGAAGGGGAACACCGCCCGGTCGACGCGCTCGGCCAGCTCGGCGGTACACAGGACCATCCCGCCGCGCGGGCCGCGCAGCACCTTGTGGGTGGTCGCGCAGACGATGTCCGCGTACGGGACGGGGCTGGGGGCCGCCCCGCCGGCGACGAGCCCGATCGGGTGCGCGGCGTCGGCGATCAGGTAGGCCCCCACCTCGTCGGCGATCTCCCGGAACACGGAGTACTCGGGGTGGCGGGGGTAGCAGATCGAGCCGCAGACGATGGCCTTGGGCCGGTGCGCGCGGGCGAGTTCCTGCACCTGCTCGTAGTCGATCAGGCCGGTCTCGGCGTCGACGCCGTACCCGACGAAGGAGAACCAGCGGCCGGAGAAGTTGGCGGGAGAGCCGTGCGTGAGGTGCCCGCCGTACGGGAGGCCCATCGCCAGCACCGTGTCGCCGGGGCGCAGCAGCGCGGCGTACGCGGCCAGCACGGCGGAGGAGCCGGAGTGCGGTTGGACGTTGGCGTGCTCGGCGCCGAACAGCGCCATGGCCCGCTCCACGGCGATGCGTTCGGCGAGGTCCGCGTACTCGCAGCCGCCGTGGTGGCGGGCGCCGGGGTAGCCCTCGGCGTACTTGTTGGCGAGCGCGGAGCCGAGCGCGGTGAGCACGGCGGGCGAGCAGAAGTTCTCGGCGGCGATCAGCTGCAGGGAGCCGGCCTGCCGTTGGGCCTCCCCCGCGAGGACATCGGCCATTTTCGGATCCTGCTGCCGCAGCAGGTCCGTGGGCGGGGTGATGACGCTCATGGCGCGGCTCCCAGTGCTGTCCCGGATACGGCCACTGTAGGCGCGCCCCCACGATTCCGCCCCCGGACACCGCTTCCGGCCGCGCCGGGCCGCCGGCGGGAAGCCGTGACACCCGACACCCCTTGGACGCGCCCCTCGCACCACTCGGCCCCAGAGGGCCTCCCGGGCATCGCGCCACCGCGCCGACCTCCGGGACGCCGAACCGTCAGCGGGAAGCCGTGACGCCCGTCAGGGCGGTGACCACCGGGTCCAAGGCCTGGTTGATCTCGTCGCCGATCGAGCGGAAGAAGGTGATCGGCGCCCCGTACGGGTCGTACACCTCGTCCGCGTCGGCGGACGGCGCCAGCAGCCATCCGCGCAGCGCCGCGGCCGCCCGTACGAGGGCCCGCGCGCGCTCGGCCATGCCGTCGTCCAGCGGCGGCAGCGTGGCGGGGTCTATCGCCCGCACCAGTCGGGTGAACTCCTTCAACGTGAACGTCCGCAGCCCCGCCGAGTGGCCCATGGAGATGACCTGCGCCCGGTGGTCCCGGGTCGCCGTCAGCACCAGGTCGGCCCGGATGACGTGCTCGTCCAGCAGCTCGCGTCCGGTGAAACCGGAGGCGTCCGCGCCGAAGTCCGCCAGCACGGCCGCCGCGTTGGCCTCCATCGGGGCCCCCTCGTGGCCCCACGTGCCGGCGCTCTCCACGATGAGTTCACCGGCGACGAGACCGCCCAGCCGGTGGCTCAGGGCGTGCCGCGTCAGCCGCTCGGTGATCGGCGAGCGGCACACGTTCCCGGTGCTGACGTGGAGGATGCGGAAGCAGTCTCCGCCGGCCTCCGCCGGAAGACGCCCCGTTGCTATGCCACGCCCCTGAGGGCTCACGGGGCCACCTCGAGGTCGGGTACGACCTCCCGCAGCTGCTCGGCGGTCAGCGCCCCCGCGCGCAGCAGGACGGGAACCTTCCCCGTCACGTCGACGATCGAGGACGGCTGGATGCCCGGGGTGGGGCCACCGTCCAGGTACACCGACACCGCGTCGCCCAGCATCGCGCGGGCCGCGTCGCAGTCCTCCGGCGCCGGGTGCCCGGTCAGGTTCGCCGACGACACGGCCATCGGGCCGACCTCGGTCAGCAGCTCGATCGCCACGGGGTGCAGCGGCATGCGCACGGCCACGGTCCCGCGGGTCTCCCCCAGGTCCCAGGCCAGCGACGGCTGGTGCTTGGCGACGATCGTCAGCGCGCCCGGCCAGAACGCGTCGACCAGCTCCCACGCCTGCTCGGAGAAGTCGGTGACCAGGCCGTGCAGCGTGTTCGGGGAGCCGATGAGGACGGGGGTGGGCATGTCGCGGCCGCGCCCCTTGGCGGCGAGCAGGTCACCGACCGCCTCCGCGCTGAAGGCGTCCGCGCCGATCCCGTACAGGGTGTCGGTGGGCAGCACGACGAGTTCGCCGCGGCGCACTGCGGATGCGGCCTCGCGCAGGCCCGTCTTGCGGTCCGTGGCATCGTTGCAGTCGTATCGCCGGGCCATCAGCGGGCCTCCTCATGCAGCGGGGTGGTGACGTTGTCCGGGAGCGGGATCGCGCGGATCACGGCAGGGCCTTGCGGGCGGTCGCGAAGCGCGGGCGTTTGTTGAGGTCGGGGTGGTCGGCGGCGTCGGCCCAGCCCCGCTCCTCGGCGAAGATCCACGGCACCTGGCCGCCCTGGGTGTCGGCGTGTTCGATGACGACGATGCCGCCGGGCCGCAGCAGCCGGTGCGCGGTGCGTTCGATGCCCCGGATGGTGTCGAGGCCGTCCTCGCCGGAGAACAGCGCCATCTCGGGATCGTGGTCGCGGGCCTCGGGCGCGACGTACTCCCACTCGGTCAGCGGGATGTACGGCGGGTTGGAGATGACGAGGTCCACCTGGCCGTCCAGCTCGGGCAGCGCGCTCAGCGCGTCGCCCTGGTGCACGGTGACCCGGGAACCCTCGGCGTTCTTGCGGGTCCACCGCAGGGCTTCCTCGGACAGCTCGACCGCGTGGACGCGCGAGCGCGGCACCTCCTGCGCCATGGCCAGCGCGATGGCACCCGAGCCCGTGCAGAGGTCGACGATCAGCGGCTCGACCACGTCCATGGCGCGGACGGCGTGTATGGCCCAGTCCACCACCGACTCGGTCTCGGGCCGGGGCACGAAGACCCCGGGACCGACCTGGAGCTCCAGGTACCGGAAGAAGGCGCGCCCGGTGATGTGCTGGAGCGGCTCGCGCGCCTCGCGGCGGGCGACGGCCTCCCAGTAGCGGGCGTCGAAGTCCGCGTCCTTGACGTGGTGCAGTTCCCCCCGCTTGACGCCGTGCACGAAGGCCGCGAGCTCCTCCGCGTCGAAGCGCGGTGAGGGCACGCCGGCGGCGGCCAGCCGCTGGGTGGCCTGGGCCACCTCGGCAAGCAGCAAGTTCACGCTGGTCCTCCGGGCTGCTGTCGTACGGGGGTGGAGCGGGGGTCAGGCAGGCGCCGCGGTCAGGCGGTCGCGGTTCAGTGCGCGGCCGCGAGCTTGGCGGCGGAGTCGGTGTCGACGCAGGCCTGGATGACCGCGTCGAGGTCTCCGTCGAGCACCTGGTCCAAGTTGTACGCCTTGAAGCCGGTCCGGTGGTCCGAGATCCGGTTTTCCGGGTAGTTGTAGGTGCGGATCTTCTCGGACCGGTCCACGGAGCGCACCTGGCTGCGGCGCACGTCGGAGGCTTCCTGCTCGGCGGCTTCCTGGGCCGCGGCCAGCAGCCTGGACCGCAGGATGCGCATGGCCTGCTCCTTGTTCTGGAGCTGGCTCTTCTCGTTCTGGCAGGAGGCGACCACACCGGTGGGGATGTGCGTGATGCGCACGGCCGAGTCGGTGGTGTTGACGGACTGGCCGCCGGGGCCGGAGGAGCGGTACACGTCGATGCGCAGGTCGTTCATGTTGATCTCGACCTCGACCTCCTCGGCCTCCGGGGTGACGAGCACGCCCGCGGCGGAGGTGTGGATGCGGCCCTGCGACTCGGTGGCCGGAACCCGCTGGACGCGGTGTACGCCGCCCTCGTACTTCAGGCGGGCCCAGACGCCCTGGCCGGGCTCGGTGGCGCCATTGCCGCCCTTGGTGCGGACGGAGACCTGGACGTCCTTGTAGCCGCCGAGCTCGGACTCGGTGGCGTCGATGATCTCGGTCTTCCAGCCCACGCGCTCGGCGTAGCGCAGGTACATGCGCAGCAGGTCACCGGCGAAGAGGGCGGACTCGTCGCCGCCCGCGCCCGCCTTGACCTCCAGGAGCACGTCCTTGTCGTCGCTGGGGTCGCGCGGGACGAGCAGCAGGCGGAGCTTCTCGGTGAGCTCTTCGCGCTGGGCGGCGAGCTCCTTGAGCTCCGCGGCGAAGTCCGGGTCGTCGGCCAGGAACTCCTTGGCCGTCTCGATGTCCTCGGCGGTCTGCTTCCAGGCGCGGAAGGTCGCGACGATCGGGGTCAGTTCCGCGTAGCGCTTGTTGAGCTTGCGCGCGTTGGCCTGATCCGAGTGGACCGAAGGGTCGGCGAGCTTCTTCTCAAGGTCGGCGTGCTCGCCGACCAGTTCCTCGACCGCCTCGAACATCGGGGGCTCCTGTGGTGAAAGTGAAGAAATGGCTGCGGGACGAGAAAGGCGCCGGCCCGGCTGCCCGCGTGTGACGCGGTGCAGCCGGGGTCCGGCGCCGGAGGCTCGCTACTTCGAGCCGGCAGCCTTGCCGAAGCGGGCCTCGAAGCGGGCCACACGGCCACCGGTGTCGAGGATCTTCTGCTTGCCCGTGTAGAACGGGTGGCACTCGGAGCAGACCTCGGCACGGATGGTGCCCTCGGTCAGGGTGCTACGGGTGGTGAACGACGCGCCACAGGTGCAGCTGACCTGGGTCTCGACGTACTCGGGGTGAACATCGCGCTTCAAGGTGTCTCCTAGATTCGGGAGGGCGCCGGGTCGCAGGGGCCGAATTGCGCGCTGCGTGAACCGGGGCCGACAGACCAGTCTGCCAGGACCGGGCCGCCTGTCAAAATTCTGAGGACACCCTCCACAACGGGGAGGGGCCGGCATCTATTCCACCCGATCGGCGAACCCCCGTGACCAGGCGTTCGCGCTCTCAGGACTGCTGGACGATGCCGCCCGCGGTGCCCTTGTCGCCCATGGAGTCCGCCGTCGCCTCGGCCGGGATCGGCTGGTCCGCGAGCAGGGCGTCCCAGACCATCTTGGACTGCTTGGCGAGCGGGGCGACGCGGTCGTGGTCGAGGGCGTCGGCGGTCACCGGCATGGTGATCATCTGGAGGTTCTGGGCGTCGATGCCGCGCAGGCTCTGGGCGAAGCCCAGGAGCGACTTCACGTCGCCGAGCTGCTTGTCGGTGGTGAGCGCCTTGGTGCCGGTGTCGGCGAGGTCGAGCAGCCGCTTGGGGTTGTCGAAGACGCCGATCCCCTTGACCTGCTTGATCAGGGCCTTCATGAAGGCTTGCTGGAGCTGTATTCGGCCGAGGTCGCTGCCGTCGCCGACGCTCTTGCGCGTGCGGACGAGGCCGAGGGCCTGTTCGCCGTTGAGCTTGTTGGGGCCGGCGGGCAGGTCGAGGTGGCTGGAGGCGTCCTTGATCGGCTTGGTGGTGGTCACCTGGACGCCGCCGAGGTTGTCGATGATCTTCTTGAAGCCCGTGAAGTCGACCTCGATGTAGTGGTCCATGCGGATCCCCGACATCTTCTCGACGGTCTTGACCGCGCAGGCGGCCCCGCCGATGGTGAACGACTCGTTGAACTGCGAGCGCGTGCTGCCCCGGTCCGTCTTGCCGTCCGCCGTCTGGCAGGCGGGACGGTTGACCATGGTGTCGCGCGGGATGGATATGACGCTCGCCTTGTGGTGACCGTCGTAGAGGTGGACGATCATCGCCGTGTCGGAGCGGGCGGACCCGCCGTCGTCCCGGCCGTACTCGCTGTTCGCCCCGCCGCGGGAGTCCGAGCCGAGGACGAGGATGTCCATCGAGCCGTTGTCGACGTTCTGGGGACGGTCCTTGCCGAGCGCCGCGTCGATGTCGACGGTCTTCAGGTTCCCGTTGAACTTGAAGTAGAAGTAGCCCGCGCCCGCGCCGCCCAGCAACACCACGCCGGCGGCCGTCCACGCGACGACGGTGAGGCCCTTACGGCGCTTCGGCGCTTTCCTGCGGCGCCGGCTGCCCGCGGCGCGGCGGCCGCGGCCCCTCGTGTCCTCGCTCATGCTCTCCTCGGTCCCCGGCCCGCTCCCGCGACCCGTTCGGCCTGTCTGCGACCCCCGCTGTTCTCTGACACAGACGGAGGAACGCCTTCCAGGGTTCCACGGTCCCGGGCGGGGCTCGTACCGGGCCGACCGGTCGGCCGGCAATGGCCCTGACCGGCTGTGACGTCACGGCTACCACCCGTACCGGAACCCGGACGAAAGCGGCGCTGTGGGGCCCCGCCGACCGGGCGTCGGTGTGGCGAAGGTCGCAGGGAGAAGGAGCGGCGGTACGGACGAAAAGGGACCGCCCCCCTCGCGACTGCGAGGGGGGCGGTCCCGTCGGACGGTCCGGCTACGACGACGGTCAGTCGTCGTTCTTGCCCGCCGGGGTCGTCTTGGCGATCTGCATCAGGAACTCGGCGTTCGACTTCGTCTGCTTCATCTTGTCGAGCAGCAGCTCGATCGCCTGCTGCGAGTCGAGCGCGTGCAGCACCCGGCGCAGCTTCCAGACGATGGCGAGCTCCTCCGCGTTGAGGAGGATCTCCTCCTTGCGGGTGCCCGACGGGTCGACGTCGACGGCCGGGAAGATGCGCTTGTCGGCGAGCTTGCGGTCGAGCTTGAGCTCCATGTTGCCGGTGCCCTTGAACTCCTCGAAGATCACCTCGTCCATGCGCGAGCCGGTGTCGACCAGCGCGGTGGCCAGGATGGTCAGCGAGCCGCCGTCCTCGATGTTGCGCGCGGCACCGAAGAAGCGCTTCGGCGGGTACAGCGCGGTCGAGTCGACACCACCGGACAGGATGCGGCCGGAGGCGGGGGCGGCGAGGTTGTACGCGCGGCCCAGGCGGGTGATGGAGTCCAGCAGGACGACCACGTCGTGACCCAGCTCGACGAGACGCTTGGCGCGCTCGATGGCCAGCTCGGCGACGGTGGTGTGGTCCTCGGCCGGACGGTCGAAGGTCGAGGAGATGACCTCGCCCTTGACCGACCGCTGCATGTCGGTGACCTCTTCCGGACGCTCGTCGACCAGGACGACCATCAGGTGGCACTCGGGGTTGTTGGTGGTGATCGCGTTGGCGATCGCCTGCATGATCATGGTCTTGCCGGTCTTCGGCGGGGCCACGATCAGACCGCGCTGGCCCTTGCCGATCGGCGACACGAGGTCGATGATGCGGGTGGTCAGCACCCCCGGGTCGGTCTCCAGACGGAGCCGGTCCTGCGGGTACAGCGGGGTCAGCTTCTGGAACTCCGGGCGGCCGCGACCCGATTCGGGCGCCATGCCGTTCACCGAGTCCAGGCGCACGAGGGCGTTGAACTTCTCGCGGCGCTCGCCGTCCTTGGGCTGGCGCACGGCACCGGTGGTGTGGTCGCCCTTGCGCAGCCCCGCCTTGCGGACCTGGGCGAGGGAGACGTACACGTCGTTCGGGCCGGGCAGGTAGCCGGAGGTCCGGATGAACGCGTAGTTGTCGAGGATGTCGAGGATGCCCGCGACGGGGATCAGGACGTCGTCGTCGGCGACCTGCGGCTCGCTCGGCGCGAACTCGTCGCGGCCACGACGGCCACGGCGGTCGCGGTAGCGGCCACGACGGCCGCGCCGGCCGTCCTCGGAGTCGAAGTCGTCCTGCGGGCCGTTGTCCTGACGGTCCTGCCGACCCTGCTGGCCCTGGTTCTGGCCCTGGCCGCGGCCGCCCTGCTGCTGACGGTCACCGCGGTCCTGACGGCTGCCGCCCTGACCACCCTGACTCTGACCGCCCTGGGCCTGACCGCTGCCCTGCGCCTGGCCGCCCTGGCCCGGCTCGTCGGCCTTGGCACCGCGGTCGCGACGGTCGCGCCGACCGTCGCCGCGCTCGCCGCGGTCGCGGTCACGGCGGTCCCGGCGGCCACGGCCCTCGCCGGCCTCCTGGAGCTGCGTCTGACCCTGGCCCTGGCCCTGTGCGGAGACGGCGGTCGCGGCCTCCACCTTGACGTCGGTCTGCGTCGCGGGGGCGGTCTCGGTCTTCTGCTCGACCTGGACGGCGACCGGGGCCGCGGACTCCGGGCTGCCGGTGGGCGCGGTGGCCCGACGGCGGCGGCGCTCGCCGACCGGGGCGTCGTCGCTGGCCGGCTGGCCGGGGATCTCGATCTGGGCCTGCGTGGCAGGCTTCTCGGCGGGCGCCTCGGCGACCTCACCCGTACGGGCCTTGCTGGTGGCGCGGCGCTTCGGCTTGGCCTCGGCGGTGTCCGCGACGGAGGCGGCGGCCTTGGGGGCGCTTCCGCCCGCCTGCGCCTCCTTGATGACCTCGATCAGCTGGCTCTTGCGCATCCGCGCGGTGCCCCTGATACCGAGGCCCGACGCGACCTGCTGGAGCTCGGCGAGGACCATGCCGTCAAGGCCGGTGCCGGAGCGGCGACGCCGTCCGGCAGGTGCCGCGGCGGCGCCCGCGGCGGGGGCACTGGTGTCGACGTTGGTGTCGGCAGCGCCCATCAGATCGGTGGTGTCGCTCACGAAGGGTCCTTCCCTGGAGCGGACGTCGGCCTGTCTGGCTCGGCGACCGGTTGTGCTGTCCGGCGACAGTCTGTGACCCGATGGGGCATGGACTGCAGCCGGGGCGGTGGTCCGCCGGTAGAGATACGGCGGAAAGAAAACGTGCGTGCTGGTTACGGCGAGAAGCCCCCGAGCTGGAAGCGTGGGAATGTCACGCCGATTCCGGAGCGTGCTCGAAACTGCCGGCAACGATCAGAGCAGTCGGGGAGGCTCCCGGAAGAAAGGTGGTCCCGAATCGGGACACTGAGCACCGAGCCATGGCGGCTTCGGATGCGCACTCGAGATTAACACTACCGGATCCAACAGACATTCCCCCTCTCAATCACCGGCAATCACGCCCTTCCGCGCGGTCGGCCTGCCCAGCCGCCGCACCGGCCCCCTGGCCGGCCGGGCCCCTGCGGCCTAGCCGCCCTGGGGGCCCAGCGGAAGAACGCTCGCGCCCGGGACGTCGAGGGCCAGCCGGTTGGCCGCCCACCCCTCGCCCGCGAGCCGCGCGACCTTGTCGGCCGCACCGTTGTCGACCAGCGCCAGGACCGTGGGGCCCGCGCCGGAGATGACCGCGGGGATGCCGTCCGCCCGCAGTCGGGCCACGAGAGCCACGCTCTCGGGCATCGCCGGGGACCTGTACTCCTGGTGGAGCCGGTCCTCGGTGGCGGGCAGCAGCAACTCGGGACGCCTGGTCAGGGCTTCGACGAGCAGGGCCGCGCGACCCGCGTTGACGGCCGCGTCCACATGCGGGACGGTGCGCGGCAGCAGGCCGCGGGCCGTCTCGGTGAGGACCGGCTTGGAAGGCACGAAGACCACCGGAACGATGGAATCGGCGGGGTCCATCCGGATCGCCTTGGCGCTGCCGCCGTCCATCCAGGCGAGGGTGAAGCCGCCGAGCAGGCAGGCGGCGACGTTGTCGGGGTGGCCCTCGATCTCGGTGGCGAGTTCCAGCAGCGCCGCGTCGTCGAGCTTGGCCTCCGCGCCTATGGTCACGGCGCGGGCGGCGACGATGCCGGCGCAGATCGCGGCGGAGGACGAGCCGAGTCCGCGCCCGTGCGGGATGCGGTTGGCGCAGACGACCTCCAGGCCGCGCGGCTGGCCGCCCAGCAGGTCGAAGGCGGTGCGCATGGAGCGTACGAGGAGGTGGCTCTCGTCGCGCGGGAGGTTGTCGGCGCCCTCACCGGCGATGTCGATGTTCAGGCCGGAGTCGGCGACCCGGACGACCACGTCGTCGTAGAGCCCCAGGGCCAGGCCGAGGGCATCGAAGCCGGGGCCGAGGTTGGCACTGCTGGCGGGGACGCGCACTCGTACGGCGGCGGCGCGGAACGCTGGACCTGCCATCGGTCGATGACACTCCTTGTGACTGTGCGAGATCTGGTGCTTGGCGGGATCTTCGCTGCGAATGTACTGGAGAACGTACGACACCCGAAGGCCCTTGGGGCAGCACCGCGTCATATGCGCGGTGGCGGATGTAAGTACAGCCTATCGAAGGAAGGTTCTCTCGCGACATAGGGCGCACAGGAGGCGCACGATGCGTGTCGCGTTCTTCCGTCCGAGTTGCCGGATTCCGGGACTTTCCGGAATCCGGCGACACGGCGTGGGCCCGCGCGGGGCGGGCCCGGGTGGCCGACCCGCCCGGGTCGGACCCGACCGGCTCGGATCAGCCGGGGCGGACCGGGCGGGGTGGGACCGGGGTCAGACCAGGCCGAGCCGGACGGCCGCGGCCTCGGCGTCCACCGGAACGGTGACCGGCTGCGGGGCGCCGGCGACCGCCCAGTCGGGGTCCTTGAGACCGTTGCCGGTGACCGTGCACACGATCTTCTGGCCGGGATCGACCAGTCCGGCCTCGGCCGCCTTGAGCAGACCGGCCACCGACGCGGCGGAGGCGGGCTCCACGAAGACGCCCTCCTGCGCCGCCAACAGCCGGTAGGCGGCCAGGATCTGGCGGTCCGTCACCTCGTCGATGAAGCCGCCGGACTCGTCGCGCGCGGCGAGGGCGTACTCCCAGGAGGCCGGGTTGCCGATGCGGATCGCCGTCGCGATGGTGTGCGGCTCCTTGACGATCTCGCCGCGCACGATCGGCGCGGAACCGGAAGCCTGGAAACCCCACACGCGGGGCGTACGGGAGGCCAGGCCGTCGGCCTTGTACTCCTTGAAGCCCTTCCAGTACGCGGTGATGTTGCCCGCGTTGCCGACCGGCAGGACGTGGATGTCGGGGGCGTCGCCCAGCGCGTCGACGATCTCGAACGCGGCCGTCTTCTGCCCCTCGATACGGACCGGGTTGACGGAATTGACCAGCGCCACCGGGTAGTTGTCGGACAGCGCGCGGGCCAGGTCCAGGCAGTCGTCGAAGTTGCCGTCCACCTGGAGGATCTTGGCGCCGTGCACCAGGGCCTGACCCATCTTGCCGAGCGCGATCTTGCCGCGGGGCACGAGGACGGCCGAGACCATCCCGGCACGCACCGCGTACGCGGCGGCGGAGGCCGAGGTGTTGCCGGTGGAGGCGCAGATGACCGCCTTGGCGCCCTCCTCCTTGGCCTTGGTGATCGCCATCGTCATGCCGCGGTCCTTGAAGGACCCGGTGGGGTTGGCGCCCTCGACCTTCAGGTGCACCTCACAGCCCGTGCGCTCGGAGAGCACCTGGGCCGGGACGAGGGGAGTGCCACCCTCGCGGAGCGTGACCACCGGCGTCGCGTCCGTCACCGGCAGGCGGTCCCGGTACTCCTCGATGATGCCGCGCCACTGGTGGGTGCGATTGCTGCTCATGGGTCCTTACTCCCCTTCAACACGCATGATGCTGGCCACACCGCGCACGGTGTCCAGCTTCCGCAGCGCCTCGACGGTCCCGGAGAGGGCGGCGTCGGGGGCCCGGTGAGTGACGACGACGAGGGACGCCTCGCCGTCCTTTCCCTGCTGGCGGACGGTATCGATGGACACCCCGTGCTCCGCGAAGGTCGTCGCGACCTGGGCGAGGACGCCCGGCTTGTCCGCCACATCGAGGCTGATGTGGTAGCGCGTGACGACGTCCCCCATGGGGCTGACCGGCAGCTGGGTGTACGCCGACTCGCCGGGCCCCGTTGCCTCGGCGAGCTTGTTGCGGCAGACGGCGACGAGGTCGCCGAGGACCGCGGAGGCGGTCGGCGAGCCGCCCGCGCCCGGGCCGTAGAACATGAGCCGCCCGGCGGCCTCCGCCTCGACGAAGACGGCGTTGTACGCCTCGCGGACCGACGCCAGCGGGTGGCTGAGCGGGATCATCGCCGGGTGCACGCGGGCGGTCACCGACCGGCCGTCCGCGGCCCGCTCCAGGATCGCGAGGAGCTTGATGGTGCAGCCCATGCGCTTGGCGGAGGCGAAGTCGGCGGCGCTGACCTCGGTCATGCCCTCGCGGTAGACGTCGTCGAGGTGGACCCGGGTGTGGAAGGCGATGCCGGCCAGGATCGCGGCCTTGGCGGCGGCGTCGTACCCCTCGACATCGGCGGTCGGGTCGGCCTCGGCGTACCCGAGGGCGGTGGCCTCGTCGAGCGCCTCCTGGTAGCCGGCGCCCGTCGAGTCCATCTTGTCGAGGATGAAGTTGGTGGTGCCGTTGACGATGCCCATGACCCGGTTGATCTTGTCGCCCGCGAGGGACTCGCGCATCGGGCGGACCAGCGGGATCGCGCCGGCGACGGCGGCCTCGTAGTACAGGTCGAGCCCGGCCTCCTCGGCCGCCGCGTGCAGTGCGGCGCCGTCCTGGGCGAGCAGCGCCTTGTTCGCGGAGACGACGGAGATGCCGTGCCGGAAAGCGGTGGTGATCAGGCCGCGGGCCGGCTCGATGCCGCCGATGACCTCGATCGCGATGTCGATGTCGCCGCGTTTGAGGAGGGCGGTCGCATCGGTGGTGATCAGCGCCGGGTCGATGCCCTCGCGCACCTTGGCGGGGCGGCGCACGGCGACGCCGGCGAGTTCGACGGGCGCGCCGATCCTGGCCGTCAGGTCTTCGGCGTGCGTCGTCATGATGCGCGCCACCTCTGAGCCGACCACACCACAGCCCAGCAGCGCCACCTTCAGCGGACGCGTACGCATCATTCGACCTACGCCTTTCGATCTTTCATCGCCACCCGGCACACGGTTTTGCGTGCCAGGTCTGACCAGTCTCACGCAATGGACAGTAGTTTCCATCCTCGGTCCATTGAGTGAGACGTCCATTTTGGGGGTCCTGGGGCCTACCCCAGAAATACCGGCATCATCCGAGGTCCAGACGCAGGAGATCTTCCTCCGTCTCGCGCCGGACGATCACGCGCGCCTGTCCGTCGCGCACGGCGACGACGGGCGGCCGGAGGGCGTGGTTGTAGTTGCTGGCCATGGAGCGGCAGTAGGCGCCGGTGGCCGGGACGGCGAGGAGGTCGCCGGGGGCCAGGTCGGCCGGCAGGAAGGCGTCCTTGACCACGATGTCGCCGCTCTCACAGTGCTTGCCGACGACGCGCACCAGCATCGGCTCGGCGTCGGAGACGCGGGAGACGAGCGTGACCGCGTACTCGGCGTCGTAGAGGGCGGTGCGGATGTTGTCCGACATGCCGCCGTCGACGCTGACGTACGTCCGCAGCCCCTCCAGCGGCTTGATGGTGCCGACCTCGTAGAGGGTGAAGGCGGTCGGGCCGACGATCGCCCGGCCGGGCTCGACCGAGATCCGGGGGGCCCGCAGACCCGCCGCCTCGCACTCGCGCGCGACGATCTCGTGCAGGGCCTTGGCGATCTCGTGCGGCTCGCGGGGGTCGTCGGCGGAGGTGTAGGCGATGCCGAGGCCGCCGCCGAGGTCGATCTCGGGCAGTTCCACGCCGTGTTCGTCACGGACGGCGGCGAGCAGCCGCACGACGCGCTTGGCGGACACCTCGAATCCGGCCATGTCGAAGATCTGCGAACCGATGTGGGAGTGGACGCCGAGCAGCTCCAGCGAGTCGTGGCCCAGCGCCCTGCGGACGGCCTCGGCGGCGGACCCGTCGGCCACCGCGATGCCGAACTTCTGGTCCTCGTGCGCGGTGGCGATGAACTCGTGGGTGTGCGCTTCGACGCCGACGGTGACGCGGATCTGCACGGGCTGGCGCACGCCCAGGCCGGCGGCGATGTGCGCGACGCGGGCGATCTCCTGGAAGGAGTCGAGCACGATGCGACCCACACCGGCCTCGACGGCCCGGGTGATCTCGGCGACGGACTTGTTGTTGCCGTGGAACGCGATCCGCTCGGCGGGCATCCCGGCGGCGAGCGCGGTGGCCAGCTCGCCCCCGGAGCACACGTCGAGGTTGAGTCCCTCTTCCCGCAGCCACTTCACGACGGCCTTGGAGAGGAACGCCTTGCCCGCGTAGAACACGTCGGCGTCGGCCCCGAAGGCGTGCGCCCAGGCCCGGCAGCGCTCCCGGAAGTCCTCTTCGTCCATGAAGTAGGCGGGCGTCCCGAACTCTGCCGCCAGCTTGGTCACTTCGATCCCGCCGACGGTCACGACGCCGTCGGCGTCGCGGGTGACGGTGCGCGACCACACCTTCTCGTCGAGGACGTTGAGGTCGGCGGGCGGCGGCGCGTAGTGGCCCTCGGGCAGGACATCGGCGTGGCGGGGCCCGGCGGGGTGCGCGGAACGGCTCATCGGAATCTCTCTTCGCAGGTCACAGGCGTTCGGGGGCGGCGATGCCGAGCTGGGACAGGCCGCCGGCCAGCACCGTCCCGGCGGCTTCGGCGAGGGCCAGCCGGGCGCGGTGGGCGGCCGAGGGTTTCTCGTCTCCCTTGGGGAGCACGTCGTACTGGAAGTCGAGCAGCGCGTCGGCCAGCCGGACGAGCTGCCGGGCGAGGCGCTCGGGCGCGCGGTGGTGCGCGGCGGCTTCGAGGGCGAGGGGGTGGTCGGCGAGGGCGCGCAGGAGCGCGTCGGCGGCCGGGGTGTGTTCCGTATCCCCCGGCTCGTCCCCCGCCTCGGGGCGGAAACCGAGGTGGGCGGCGTTCCGCAGCAGGGCTCGGGCGCGGGCGCGGGCGTACCGCACGCGGAAGAACTCGTTGGACTCGTCCTGGACGAGGAGTCGACCGGAGAAGGAGGGGGTCTCGTGCGGCGGGACGGCGAGCATGGCCCACCGGGCGGCGTCGGCGCCGTAGTCGGCGAAGACGTCCCCTTCCTTCTTGGGCACGGGGGCGATCCGCGGCCCGCGGGTGTCGGGGTCGAGGTCGGGGTTGAGGCCGAGGTCGCCGCCGAGCCGCAGAACGGCGTCACGCACGACCTCGGCTCGGGTTCGGGCGCCTACGACGCCGGGGGCGA
Organism: Streptomyces sp. NPDC058279; assembly: GCF_042881255.1. NCBI lineage: Bacteria > Bacillati > Actinomycetota > Actinomycetes > Kitasatosporales > Streptomycetaceae > Streptomyces > Streptomyces sp. NPDC058279. The sequence continues at coordinate 213,602 of NZ_JBHVYA010000009.1, forward strand.
CCTCCGGCGAGACTCCGTACCGGAGCCCGCGCTCGCGCACATCCCGTACCAGCGCTTCGGCGGACGGCCGTCCCATGACGAAGTTCAGGAACCCGGAGCCGGTGACCTCGACCCGGTCGATCCCGGGCGCCCCGGCGAGCCGGCGGGCGAGCACGCGCGCGACGTCCCCGGGGGGCCGTCCGGCGCTCTTGGCGAGGGGGAAGGCGACGGCGGTGGCGTACTCCCCCACCCCGCCGGGCCGCGTCCGGTCCACGACCACCCGCTGCGGCAGCTCCACCCCGGCGGGCAGCTCCCCGTCCCCGACGGCGCCACGCACGGCGTGCGCGACGGTACGGGAGAGGTCGGCGGGGGTCACGGGACCCAGCCTAGGGGAGAACCCCGGACGTCATGCCGAGGGTTTCGCCATGTGAACAGCGCCTGAGCAGCGTGGTCGGTGTCACCCCCTGCCGGTCCCGGCGGGAGCCCCTTCCCGCTCACGCCGGTCCCGCCGCTCGACCAGCCGCCGTACGACCCGGACCAGCTCGGCCGGCTCGAAGGGCTTGGCGAGGAACGCGTCGACCCCGACGGTGATCCCGGCCTCCATCTCGTGCTGCGTACAGGCACTGACCATGGCGAGCGGCACGTGTCGCGTCCGCGGATCGGCCCGCAGCCGGGCGGCGGTCCCGAACCCGTCCAGCCGGGGCATGACCACATCAAGGGTGATGACGTCGGGACACACGTGATGGACGACGTCCAGACACTCGGCACCATCGTTCGCGGTCACGACCTCGAAGCCCTCCAGCTCGAGATTGACCTTGATCAGCTGCCGGATGACCTTGTTGTCGTCGACAACAAGCACCCGGCGCGAGGCGCCTGGCACAACTCGAGAGTAGGTCCGCCTAAGCCTCCGCGTCCGGGTTTTCCCCACTTCCACCCCCTCCGGGCGACCCACCCCTCCCCACCCCCGCAAACCGTTTCTGATCACCGCCCGCGAGCTGGTAGTGTTCAACCCGTCGCCGCAACGCGAACGACACGCCCCCGTAGCTCAGGGGATAGAGCAACGGCCTCCGGAGCCGTGTGCGCAGGTTCGAATCCTGCCGGGGGCACTTCGCAGGAAGTGCCCAAAGACCCCGCCATCAGCGGCAACGCTGAGACGGGGTCTTCGCGTATGCCCAGCTGTGTGCCGGGCTGCTGGGTGTCCGTCAGGGGGACGACCTTGGAAGTGGGGCCATCGCAGCAGCCGTCCGGTCCGGCGTGGCGTTGTCCTGCCTGCAGCACTGCCGCTCGGGCCCGGCCGGCTGCCGCAGCCCGAACGTGACCGCCAAGAGCGGCCCGGGACGCCGATAGCGCACCGGCCGGAGAGGTGTGAGGTCCGCTGCAGCGGGACGCCTTAAGCGGGGAGGTGGGCCGTTGGGGGGAGGGGTGGGACGAGGGACGGGGCGCGGGGGGATGGGGGGCGGGTGAGGAGGGGGGTGCCCGTGGCGGATTCCTGGGTGGGGGCGTAGCCGGCCGCGCGGAGGGTGGCGAGGGTTTCCTCGGGCGGGGCCGTGGAGGTCAGGACGGTCGGGGCGATGCGGCGCAGGCCCAGCTTGGACAGGCCGCGGGCGTGGACCACCTCGGCGAGCAGGCCCGTGTCCTCGGAGCGGACGCAGCAGCCGGAGCGGACGACCTTGAGCCGGCCGTGGGTGCGGGCGGCGTCCTTGATCGTGTACGCGAGTGGTTGTGGGAGCGGGGTGCCGCCCTCGCTCGCGGCGGTGAGGCGGTCGAGGAGTTCGTCGGCGCTCCAACCGGCGTCCAGGGCCCGCCGGATGGAGCCGGCGGTGATCCGCCAGACCACCGCGTGGCCCTCGGACTCGATGTCGCCGACGGTGGACAGGAGGTCGGAGAGGGCGGGCGCGGGCGCGCCGGTCACGGTGGCGGTCTGGTCGCTCTGGAAGCGGGCGGTGGTGCTGGGCTCGGGCAGGGCCGCGTACAGGGCCTCGCGCAGCTCGGTCACCGCGCGGGCCAGTTCGGGGCGTGCGGTGAGGTCCGCGCCCAGGCCGTCGGAGCCGCGGGCGGCGGGGTCGGCGCCCGCGCCGGGGACGGCGGGGTAGTGGCGGGCGCCGCCCGCCTCCAACACCCGGCACAGGGCCCGGCCGACGGGGGTCAGCGCACCGTGCGAGACGACGCCGAGCAGCGTCGCCTCCGCCAGGGTGGCCACCAGTCGCTCGGGCAGGTCGTCGTCGGTTTCCGCGTGGTTGTCCAGGGGCGGGACGAACCACTCCGCCAGGTTGAGGAGTTCGGCGTGCCCCCGCCTGGCCGGGTCCCGGCCGCAGCCGTCCGGCAGGGTGGCGAGGGCCCGGAGCACTCCGGTCCGCAGCCGCACGGCGGACTCGTCCTGCGCGTTGATCAGCGCGACCGGGGTCTCCTCCGGGTCCGGCCAGTAGCTCAGGAGGGCCGGGATCACGGCCCACGTGGCCAGCAGCGGCAGGAGCTTGCCGGCGGCCGGGGCGGCGGCCCAGGCGTCGTAGCGGTCGCTGGGCAGGAGCCGGACCCCGGGCCGCGGGGCGGCGGAGGTCTTGGCGCGGCGGCCGGGCGCGGCGGGGGCCGACTCCCGGTGCGGGGCGGCGAGGCCGGCGTTGACGGCGAGGTCGAGCCACAGCCGGGTCTGGGCCTCGTCCGCCCCGGCCGCCTTGGCCAGCCGACGGGTGTCGCGTACGGCGATGCCCCCGGCCTTGCGGATCGCGACCGGCTCGGCGGCGAGCGCCCGCAGGACGAGTCCGGCCCGCCAGGCGGCGGAGGCCGCGGCGGCTCCTGCCTCCGCCGCCCGCCCCGGGGCCGGCCGTGCGGTGACGGTGAGCGGTTCGGGCTCCAGCCGGGGGTCGGGTACGGAGCCCTCCCCGCGCAGCGCGCGGGCGACCTCGTACGGCAGCTCCACCAGGTCGTGCCCGACGGGGATCAGCAGCCCGCGCGCGGCCAACCAGTCGGTGTCCGGGTCCCCGCTGCCGCTCGCCCGGAAGACGTACTTGGTGTCGGGGCCCGCGTACTGCGACCCGTACCGGCTGACGAAGCAGTGCGTGCGCAGCAGCGGCGGGCCGGGCACCAGGGCGTCCAGCATGTCCCGCGCCCCGGCCGGGGCCCCGGCCACCAGGGCCCGTACCCGGTCCGGGTCGCCGAGGAGGGCGGTGATCATTTCCTGGGCCCGGTCACGGGTGCGGTTCGCGGCTTCCCCGCCGAAGAGGTCGGCGGCGATCCGCTTGATCTCGGGGGCGTTGTAGGCGGCGGTCAACAGGTGCGCGACGGGGCGGCCGTAGCCGTCGAAGTCGGTGGCCCGGACGTGCAGCAGCGGGGGCAGCGCCAGCCGGCCGGTGGGGGCGGGCAGCAGCAGTGCGCGCTCCCGCAGCCGGGCGAGGGCGCGTTCCGCGCGCTGTCGCTCCTCCCCCGGTTCGAACCAGGCCAGGACGTCCCGCTCGGCCACCATCCGGTCCGCGGGCTCCACGCGGATGACGGGTCGGTGCTGCTGCCAGGGGTACCGGACGGCGCCCTCGGCCTCCTCGGTGGCGGGGCCGTACCGCTCCAGGGCGAGGGCGGCGACCGAGCCCAGCAGATCCAGCTCCCCGCGGTCGCACGCCAGGAGACCCCGGCCCACGGACGGATCGGAGAGCAGGTGGTCCGCGAGGGCGGGGAGGGTGTCGATCGGACGGGGCCCGGCGGCGCGCGGCAGGTCCCGCTCTTCCAGCAGGGTGGTCAACCGCCGGTCGTCGAGGGTGCCGAGCCAGGTGGCGAGAGCGGTACGTGCCTTCACACGATCAGCCTAGGGCGGATCCGCTGCTCTTTGGGGTGAATCCGGAGCCGGCCCGGGGGTGCCGGGGGTTCCCGGGAGGTCGGGGGTTCCCGGGAGGTCGGGGGTGCCCGGGGCTCCGGGAAGGCCGGGGGCGTCCGCCGTCAGCAGGGTGATGACCAGGCTGTCCGGGGTCTGGGAGAAGTCGCGGTACCACTGGCCCACCGAGGAGAAGCCGGGCGGGGTGGTGAGGCAGACGAGTTCGTCCGCCGAGGCGGCGAGGCGGGCGGCCGCGTCCGGCGGGGCCACGGGCGTGGCCATGACGACGTGGCTCGCGCCCTGCGCGCGGACGACCTCGCAGGCCGCCGCCGCCGTGGCGCCGGTGGCGATGCCGTCGTCGACGACGATCGCGGTGCGGCCCGCGACGGCCAGGCGGGGACGGCCCGAGCGGAAGCGTCGGGCCTGGTCGGCGAGTGCGGCGCGCTCCGACCGTTCGACCTCCGCCATGTCCTCGGGGCGGAGTCGGCCACGGCGGACGACGTCCTCGTTGACGACCCGTACGCCACCTTCGCCGAGGGCGCCGAACGCCAGCTCGCGGTGGCCCGGAACACCCAGTTTGCGTACGACGATCACATCGAGCGGGGCGTCGAGCGCGCGGGCCACGTGAAAGGCCACCGGGACGCCGCCCCGGGGCAGGCCGAGCACCACGGGGTGCCGGGGTCCGTAGCGGCGCAGGGCCTCGGCCAGGCGGCGGCCCGCGTCGTCGCGGTCGTTGAACAGCACCCTTCGAACCAACGCCTCCCGGCGGTGTGGCGCAACTCGTACGAAGGAGGTGGTGCCGGGTCTGTGGGTTTTGGGGGATGGGTAGGCGTAGGCCGTGTGCGTAGGTTGACAAGAAAGCCACCCGGCGCCGCTGACCAGGCGCTTTGTGGCAGGCTCGGACGATGAGGATGGGGCGGACGCGATGCGTGAGCTGGTGGAGACGGCGCGGCGGTGGGTGGCCGAGGGGCGGGACGGGTACCTGGCACGGCCCGTCACCGAGCAGGGGTTCGGGCCGCGCGACCCGGCCGGGGCGGTGCTCGTGGACGCCCGGGGCGACTGCGTCGGGGCCCTGTACCGGGGGGTGTTCGACGCCGAACTCGTCGCCGAGGCGCGGTTGATGGCGGCCGGCGACACCGCGCGGGTGTGCGAGGTCTCCGTCGGCGCCGGGGAGGCGGTGGAGGCGAAGCTGACCTGCGGCGGGCAGGCGGAGGTGCTGCTCCAGCCGCTGTCCGCGATCCCGGCCGAGTGGTGGGAGCAGCTCGGCGCGGGGCACGGCGTGGCGCTGGTGACCCGGTTGAACGAGGCCGCGGACCGGGCGGTGAGCGAGGTCGTACGGGCCGTCGCCGCGCCGGCCGACGACGCCGCGCGGCGGGCCGCCGAGCTGCTGCGTACGCGACGGCCCGGCCGGGACGCCCTGTACGCGGGCTCGGGGCTGGTGCTGGTGGAGGCGTACCCGTCGGAACCGCAGGTGGTGATCGGCGGTTCCGGTGAGCTCGCGGAGATCATCGCGCGGCAGGCGACGCTGCTGGAGTGGGGCGCGGTGACGGTCGAGTCGGCGGCCGAGGCGGAGAAGGTGCTGGGCGCCCACCGGGACGCCGCCTGCCTGGTGCTGCTCAGCCACGACCCGGAGTTCGACGTGCCGGCGCTGCGCACCGCGCTCGCGCTGGGCATCCCGTACGTCGGCGCGCTCGGCTCCCGCCGGACCGCCGCCCGGCTCCGCGACGGCCTGCTGGCGGCCGGGGTGACGGAGGCCGAGCTGGCCCGGGTGCACGGGCCGATCGGCCTCGACCTCGGTGCGCGGACCCCGGCGGAGACGGCCCTGACCATCTGCGCGGAGATCCTCGGGGTGCTCGGGGGCCGGGAGGGCGGGGGGCTGCGGGACTCCGAAGGTCCGCTGCGGGGGTAGCGGGGCCGTCGGCTCCCGGGAGGGCCCGGGACGGGGTGGCGCCCGCGTGCCCCGGACGGGTTCTCCCCACCTTGGGTGAATAGATCAGGTCAATACACCCGGAGAGGAGGAAAATAGTACGTATGAACATGCTCGCCTCGGACGACGCACCGAATTCCGTTTGGTTCCTCTTCATCGGGTTCTTCATCGTCGCGTTCCTCCTCGCCGCCTTCAAACTGGGCCAGTGGGTGCGTGCCAAGGAGCCCCCGCCGCCCACTCCCGAGAGTCAGCCGCACCTGCCCGACGGGGGCGCCGTGCACGAGGTGCGGGAGGAGCGGGACCCCGTGGAGTTCCCCGAGAGCGGCCTGCGTCCGCACGAGATGCAGGGCTTCGGCAACTTCGGGTCCACCACCTCCGCGCATCCGGACGAAGTCCGCGCGGCCCGGGAATCGGGGTACCAGCACTCGCACCCGCACGCCGGCCGGCGCCCGTCCTCCGAGGTCACCGAGCCTCCGCCGCCCGCGCCACCGACCCCGCCGGAGCCGCCGGTGGCCCCGCCGCACGGGGGGACGGACCACACCTGACGCCGCCCCCGACCGCCCGGACGGACCTCGACCTCGGACCTCTGACCGCGCTGCCGCGAGGCGCGCGTCAGAGGTCCGTCCGCAGTCGGAGCACCTCCGGCGGCGGATGGCGCAGCGAGGTGTGCCGGACCTCCGCCGCCAGCGGCGGGTCGAGCGGACGGTAGGCCACCTCCCCGAGCCCGATGGCCGTGACGGTGGCCGGAGCCGGCGCGCCCGCCCCCGCCCCCGCCGTCGCCGCCGTCGACTCCCCTGGGGCCCCGCCCGCACGGGCGGCCAGGGCCTCGGACAACTCCCTGCGCAGGGGCGCCGACAGGGGGCTCGACACGAGGGGCGCCTCGTCGTCGCCCGGCACGAGCAGCACCAGCGCCGCCGGCCGGCGCGGCGTACCGGTGTAGCCGATCACCGCCGCGTCCCGGACGTCGGTGTGTCGCAGTTTCTGCCAGGCGCGCCGGCCGGCCGGGTAGGGCTGGTCCAGCCGTTTGACGACCAGGCCCTCGATCCCGCTGGCGGGCAGCGTCTCGTACCAGGTCGCGGCCAGCTCCGGATCGGTCGTCATCGGCACCGGCTGCAGGGGCGGCCCGAGCGGGAGCAACAGGTCCACCAGGAGCGCCCGACGCCGTTCGTACGAGCGGCCGCGCACGTCGACTCCGGCCAGCTCCAGGACGTCGAACGCCGCGTACGAGGCCGGCAGGCTCTGGGCGAGCGCCGGGGCGCGGGTCGCCGTCGCCGCCGCCCGCCGCTGGACGAGGGCGAAGTCCGTGCGCCCGTCGTGCCAGACCACCACCTCACCGTCGAGCACGGTCCCGGCGGGCAACCGCTCCGCCGCCCGGGCCAGGTCGGGGAACGCACTGGTCACGATCCGGCCGGAACGGGCCTGGAGCACCACGCCGTCCGCACCGCGCACGATGACGAGACGGTGGCCGTCGAACTTCGGTTCGTACGCCAGGCCGGGCGCCCGCGGCAGGGTCCGTACGGTGGCGGCCAGCGCGACCCGGACCCGGCTCACGGCAGGGCCCCGGCCTGCGCGGGGTCGGTGAGCGGGGCGAAGAGGTCACCGTCGCGGGCCAGCCGGGGCGCGATGTCGTCGGCCAGGAACACCAGGTCGGCGGGGTTGGCGCAGGCCGCCACCTCCTCCCACGAGACGGGCGCGGAGACCGTCTGGCGGGCGCGGGCGCGCAGGGTGTAGGGCGCGGCGGTGGTCTTGGCGGCGGCGTTCTGGCTGTGGTCGACGAACACCTTGCCGGGCCGCAGCGCCTTGGTCATGCGATGCACGACGAGCTCCGGGAGCTCCCGTTCGGCCTCCTGGGCGAGCCGCTTCGCGTACGCGGACACCCGCGCGGAGGGGGTCGGTTCCAGGGGCGCGGACAGGTGCAGGCCCTTGGCGCCGGAGGTCTTGGGGTAGGCGTGCAGGCCGTCGGCGGCGAGCCGGTCGCGCAGCCAGAGGGCGGCGGCGCAGCACTCCACGACGGTGGCGGGCGGGCCGGGGTCGAGGTCGAGGATCAGCCGGTCGGCGACGGCCGGGCTGCCCGCCGTCCACTGGTGGACGTGGAACTCGACGACGAGGTTGGCGGCCCACATGAGGGTGGGCATGTCCGCGATGACCACCTGTTCGGCGGACGGGTCCTCCGAGCGCGGGACCGGGCTGGTCCGCACCCATTCGGGGGTACCCGGCGGCGGGTTCTTGGTGAAGAAGAGCTGCCCGTCGGGGCCGTCGGGGTAGCGCAGGAACGACACCGGCCGGTTGTGGACGTGGGCCAGCAGGGGCTGCGCGACGGTGGCGTAGTAGTGCAGCACCTCGCCCTTGGTGAAACCGGTCTCCGGGTAGATGACCTTGTCCAGGTTGCTGAGCGCGATGCGCCGCCCCTCCACCATGGTGATCGGCGTCATACGATGAGATTGCCACGAAACGGGAGGAACTGTGCGATCCATCTGGAATGGGGCGATTTCCTTCGGCCTGGTCAGCATTCCGATCAAGCTCGTGAACGCCACCGAGAGCCACTCGATCTCGTTCCGCCAGATCCATGTGACCGACGGCGGACGGGTGCGGTACCGCAAGGTGTGCGAGCTGGACGGCGAGGAGGTGTCGGCCGCCGAGATCGGCAAGGGGTACGAGGAGGCGGACGGCTCGATCATCCCGATCACGGACGAGGACTTGGCGCGGCTGCCGATCGCCACCGCCAAGACGATCGAGATCGTGTCGTTCGTACCGGCCGACGAGATCGATCCGCTCCAGATGGACGCGGCGTACTACCTCGCGGCGAACGGTGCGACGGCGGCCAAGCCGTACACCCTGCTGCGGGAGGCCCTGAAGCGCAGCCGGAAGGTGGCGATCGCGAAGTTCGCGCTGCGGGGGCGGGAGCGGCTGGGGATGCTGCGGGTCGTCGACGACGTGATCGCCATGCACGGACTGCTGTGGCCGGACGAGATCCGCCGCCCGGAGGGGGTGGCGCCGGAGACGTCGGTGACGGTGCGGGACGCCGAACTCGACCTGGCGGACGCGCTGATGGCGACGCTGGGCGAGGTGGACATCGAGTCGCTGCACGACGACTACCGCGAGGCCCTGGAGGAGATGATCGCGGCGAAGGCGGGCGGGGCGTACGAGCCGGCCGAGGCCGCGGCGGAACCGGCCGGGCAGGTGATCGACCTGATGGCGGCGCTGGAGCGGAGCGTGCAGGCGGCGAAGGCGTCGCGGGGCGAGGGCGGTGGCGTTCCCGCGGAGGCGAAGGCGGGAGCGGGGGCCGGGTCGGGGGGCGAGGCCGAGGTGACGCCGATCCGGCGGAAGGCCGCCGCCGCGCCCAAGGCGGTGGGCGGCAAGAAGTCCACGGCGACCTCCGGGTCGGGGGCGGCGAAGAAGACGGCGTCGGGGCGGAAGTCCACGTCGGCGTCGTCGTCGTCGGCGTCGGCTTCCGCGAAGAAGACGGGGTCGGCCGGGGGCAAGTCGGGCGGTACCAAGTCCACGTCGGCGGCGGCGAAGAAGACGACGGCGGCCGGCAAGAAGGCGGCGACACCGCGCAAGCGGCGCTCGGCGTGATCCCGCGCCCTGGCCGGGACGCTGCACGGTTGCCCTGGCCGGGACGTCAAGCGGGCCTCCGCGAGGCGTTGCCCGGTTGCGCCGGGCGGGGTCGGTGTACGCCTCAAGCTCCCCCGCCACCTCCCCCCGCCACCTCCTCCGGACTCCGTCCGGGGGCGGGGCTGGGGGTCGGTGGGGCCGCGGGGGTTACGGGAGCCAGGTCGTGGTGTCGCGGGCCAGGGAGAAGAGGGTGTCCGGGTCCGGGGGTTTGAGGGTGGGGGTGGCCGTCGTGAAGTAGGGGGCCGCCGTGTGGGGTTGCAGGACGAGGACGTCGCGCAGGGTGGCGGCCGCCTCGACCGCGGAGGCGTCGACCACCGCCACCACCGGGGTGACCGGCGTGCGCAGGGCGAGCGCGGCGTGGGCCGCCGCGCCGCGGACGTGGCGTACGTCGGGGCGGGGGTCGGCACGGCCCACCGTGACCAGCAGGTCGCCGACCCGGACCCGGCGGCGCCCGCCCGCCACCGTGACGACGCAGAACACCCCGGCCGGCCCGATCAGCAGGTGGTCGATCAGGCCGCCGCCCGGGAGCGGCACGGCGTGCAGGACCCGCCAGTCCATCGCTTCGAGGGCGTCCAGCTCCGCCCCCATCAGTTCCCGGGCCTCCAGCTCCCGGCGCAGCCGGTGGCGGGCCCGGGTGCCCGGTGAGCCGTACCCGAGTTCCCCCAGCAGCGGTTCACCCGGGCGGTTCGGGGCCAGGTCCCGGTCCGGGGGAAGGGCCAGCCGGAGCCGTTCGGCGGGCGTGGGCACCGGCGGCGGCCCGACGGCCGGTTCACCGCTCAGGTAAGGGCGCAGGGCGGCCAGCACCGCCTCGCGGCGGGCCTCCTCCAGCAGGCTGACCCGGTTGGCGCGCCGGTCGTACCAGGCCACCGCCCGGCCGTCCGGCAGGTTGACGAACAACCGGCCGCGCCCGGGCCGTCCGCTCGGCAACACCGTGAGTCCACGCATCGCCCTCACCCCCGGCGTCCATGGGAACAGGCGATGCGCCGCCCGGCAATCCCCCGTACGCGGCACACCGTGCGACGACTCCTACGGGACGCTGTCGGCTCACCGTTACAAGGCCATCGCCCTACCGCAACGGCGCGCCCCTACGTTGGGACGTCCCCGGCCGAGCCCGACCGCAGGAGGAGTCCCGTGACCACCGTCAGCCGCCGCACCCTCGTGCGCGCCGCCGCCGTGACCGTCTGCGCCGGCGCGCTGCTCGCCGCGCCGACCGCCGCCGCGCTCGCCGAAGGGCCGCCGGCCGCCTCGGCGGGGACGCGGACCCTGGTGAGCAGCCTGTCCCTGGCCGACGGCCGGTCCACGGCCCGGGTCTACCGGCTCCCCGGTGACACGTACGAGGCCGACGTGCTGCGCGACGGCGCCCGCGTGGCGTCGCTGACCAGCCGTCCCGGCGCCCCCGGCACCGGTGAGACGCGGGGACTGCACATCGCGTTGCGGGCGGACGGCCGGCTCTCGTCCTGGGTCGGCGCCATCGCCCCCGGGCCGGGCGGCCACGCGTTGGCCGGCGACGGACACAAGACCGCGACCCGCGGCCGGCCGGTCTCCGCCGCCGTGGCGCCGCGGAGCGCGGCCGTCGCGGCGCTGCGCTCGTACGCCGTGCCGGACGGGCCCGGCAACGGGGCGCTGCTGCTCGCCGCGGGCGGCGGAATCGCGGCCGTCGGCGCCGCCGGGCTGGGCTTCGCGATGCTGCGGCGGGGTCGTACGGACGCCTGACACCGCGCGCCCGGCCGGCTGCGCGTCACGCGGGTGACGCTCCCCCGCCGCCCGGGCGTCGCCCATGTGTGCGGGCGAAAGCGGACCGGGTCGGCCTAAGGTTGGCGGGAACCCGACCGTCACCCCGGACCGTGTCAGAGGAGGCCCGCCGCTGTGCGCACGCTCGTCTTCCGCACGGTCATCGGGCTGCTCCTGCTGCCGCCGCTGGCGGCGTGCGGTGATCCGGGCGGGCTGGTCTCCGCCGGTCCGACCCCGACGGCGAGCGGGCCCGTACGACTGTGGCCGTGGCGCGCGGGCGCCGACGTACCGCCCGCACCGCCCGGGGGCGTGCCGCCGGTGTACGTGCAGGGCTTGGCGCCGGTGCACGACCAGAACGTGCATGAGGTGGACGCGGTGGCGCTGGTGCGGGCCGATCTGAGCGCCCACCGGGGCGCCGTGGTCGGCCCGGACGGGATGCCGAAGGAGACCGCCGACGCGATCGGGGCCTGCGGGACGGAGGCCCCGGAGCGGTGCCCGGTGCTCGACCCGTACTACCGGGACCTCACGGGGAACGGGAAGGACGAGGTCGTCGTCGGGATCGAACTGCCCGACCACATGATGTCCGTACGCGCCTACACGGCCGACCCGGACGGACGGCTCAACCGGATCATGGCGACCACCGAGACCGTCATCGACGTCGAGCTGGCCGGTCAGAACGTGGTGCTGCGCGTGCCGAGCGGGCATCCCGGATACGAGCTGATCAGCACGTGGTCGTGGGACGACAAGCAGCGGAGCATGCTGCCGACGCGCGAGCAGATCGTACGGGTGCCGGCGCGCCCGCGGACGTCATGAGGGCCCGGCTGCCCGCGTGGACCGCCCGGCTCACCTGGAAGTCGGCGTGCTTCATCGTGGTCATGTGCTGTGCGCTGGCGGCGGCGCTGGGCGCGCTCGTGCACGTCGAGGTCACCCGACAGACGGTGTCGAACGCTCGCGACCGCGCCCTGGAGAAGCTGGCCGACGCCACGCGCGCGTACGAGGCGGGCGAGGCGCTGCCGCCGCGTTCGTCGCTGGACCCGGCGGGTCTGCCGGAGTCGCTGCGGCGGCTGGCGGTGGGCGGACGGCGGGGCACGGTGGTGGCCGAGTACCGGGGGCGGCAGGTCATGTGGGCGGCCGGACCGGCGGATGGCCGGGCCCTCGCGACGGCCGTGGACTACAGCCAGGCGGCGCGCACGATCAGCGGGCTGGACCAGGCGATCGTCGGCTCCTCGGTGCTGGCGATCGGCGGCACGCTGCTGTTGGGCGCGTTCGCGGTGCGGCGGGTGACGCGGCGGCTGCACCAGACGGCCACGGTCGCGCGGCGGATCTCCCAGGGGGACCTCGACGCGCGGGTGGGCGACCCCCGGACGCGGGACGCCTCGCGCCACCAGGACGAGGTCGCGACGGTGGCGGGCGCGCTCGACACGATGGCGGCGACGCTCCAGGGCAAGCTGGAGCGCGAACAGCGGTTCACGGCGGACGTCGCGCACGAGCTGCGGACACCGCTGACCGGGTTGCAGGCGGCGTCGGAGCTGCTGCCCGAGGGGCGGGCGACGGAGCTGGTGCGGGAGCGGGTACGGACGATGCGGGGGCTGACGGAGGACCTGCTGGAGATCTCGCGGCTGGACTCCGGCCGCGAGGTGGTGGAGACGGACCTGCACCAGTTGGCGCGGCTGGCGCGGCGCGTGGTGCGGGCGTCGGGGACGCCGACCGAGGTGGTCGTGGTGCGGGACGCGCTGGTGGAGACAGACCGGCGGCGGCTGGAGCGGGTGCTGGGGAACCTGGTCGCGAACGCGCACCGGCACGGGCGCGAGCCGGTCGTCCTGACGGTGGACGGACCGGTGGTGACGGTACGGGACCACGGTGACGGGTTCCCGGAGTACCTGATGACGCGGGGGCCGCAGCGGTTCCGCAGCGAGGGGTCGGGGCCCCGGGCCGGGAAGGGGCACGGGCTGGGGCTGACCATCGCGGTCGGCCAGGCGGGGGTGATCGGGGCGCGGCTGGAATTCCGCCGGGCGGAGGGGGGCGGGGCGGAGGCGGTGCTGCGGTTGCCGTGACGTTGCCCTGGCCGGCCGTTTTTGCGGGGCACCGCGGGGGTTGCCCGTGCCGCCGGGCCGGTGCCCTGGCCGGGCGTCTTCGCGGGGCACCGCGGGGGTTGCCCGTGCCGCCGGGCCGGTGCCCTGGCCGGGCGTCTTTGCGGGGCACCGCGGGGGTTGCCCGTGCCGCCGGGCGGGGTCGGTGTTCGCCTCAAACGCCGGCGGGGCTGGGGGTGGTTGCGCCTGGGCGGGGGGGTCGGGGCGTGGACGGGGTGGGCATGATTTATGGCGCCCGAACCGGCTTCCACTGCCGGGCGGGCCGACCCGCCACAAATCACGTTTTAGCCCCGGTCGACCCCCCCCCCCGCCCCCACCCCCGACCAACACCTCCAGCCCAACCAGAGGGGACAAACCACCGCCCGGCCGTCAACCTCAGATGACCGCCGGTCCCAGCGGAAAGACAACCGCGGACTCATTCATGCAGCCCAGGGCAGGACGAGGATCAGATACCCACCCGGCCCCGGCCCCATCCCCAGCCCCGTGGGGGCACCTCCCAGCGGTAGCTGGGGGAGCTTTGAGGCGAACACCCACCCCGCCCGGCCCACCGGGCAACCCCCGCGGGACCCCGCACAACGCCCCGGCCAGGGCACCGGCCCGGCCCACCGGGCAACCCCCGCGGAGGCCCGCAACACGACCCGGCCAGGGCTACGGCCCGGCCCACGGCCAGCGCGCGCGGAGGCGGGGGCGGGTGCCCTCCGGACGGAAGGTGTACTTCCAGCCCTTCTGGAGGCCCAGGCGTTTGGTCTGGCCCGCCGGGACCCGTTCGTACAGCAGGACCGTCGGGGCCGCCCCGTCCGGGTCGGGCACCGGGATCTCGTACCACTTCGGCGGGTGACCGGTCGGGCCCAGCAGGATCGGCAGGGACCGGCCGTCCATCGGACCGCCCTCGAACGGGGTGGATTCGCTTCTCACCCCTCCAGTGTCACAGCAGGTGGGCCGCTTCGGAGACCACCGGGATCACCCGCCGGGCCAGCACCCCGACCGGGCCGTCCGCCGATTCCAGAGCCAGGGCCGCCCGCGCGGCGGCGGCCGTCTGGGGGTCGGTGGCGGCGGTGGCGGTGAGCAGGGCGATGAACTGGTCCACCAGCCAGTCGCGGAGCGAGCCGACCTCCGGCTGCTTGCCCTCGTCGATCCAGTTCAGCGAGGCCCCTTCCACCGCCGTGATCCAGGTCCGCACCATCATCCGCAGCCGCGGCCCGGGTTCCGGGACGGCGAGGTGCACGAGGATCTGTTCGGCCGCCGCGCGGCGGATGCCGTCCACGGTCGCCGTCGTGCGGGAGGTCTCCACGACGCTGCCGCCCTGGAGCAGCGCCGCGAAGCCGGTGTCGTGTTCGTCGACGAAGGCCAGGTAGCGGTCCAGGGCCCGGGACAGCCGCTGGGTCAGCGGCCCGGCCTGGGGCTGGGCGAAGCACTGTGCCAGCAGTTCCGCCGCCGAGCGCAGGGCGGCCTCGTAGAGCTGCTGCTTGCCGCCGGGGAAGTAGCGGTAGACCAGCGGGCGCGAGACCCCGGCGGCCTCGGCGACGTCGTCGAGGGACACCTCCTCGGGCGCCCGGTGCGCGAACAGCGACAGGGCCGCGTCGAGGAGTTGGGCCCGACGCTCCTCGACGCTCAGCCTGCGGTACGCCCGTACGGTTGTCATGCCCGCAGGGTAACCCCGGGCGGCGCGGGTCAGGCGAGGAGTCCCGAGCTGCGCCAGAGCCTGCGGCCGACGCCGCGCAGGACGCCGATGTCGTCGAGGAAGTCGGTGAGCCGTTTGGCGCCGGTCTGCATGACCTCCCGCCGGTGGCCGCTGGCCTTGACCTGGGCGACGGCTTCGCGCCGGTCCAGGCCGATGTTCTCGTAGACCTGGGGGTTGACGAAGGCCAGCGAGAAGACGCGGGCGGCCTCGCCGCAGCTGACGCGGGTGAGTTCCTGCTCCCAGCGCGGGGCGGTCAGCATCTGGCGGCGCAGTTCCTCGCGGGCGTAGCGGACGTGTCGGGCCTCTTCGATGACGTGGATGCGGGTGACCCCGCGCACGAGCGGCTGGACGCGCTCGTCGGGGAAGGTCAGGCGCTGCATCCAGTCGAGGATCTCCTCGCCGAGGAGGGTGCAGGCGAAGGAGCCGGGGGTGGTGGAGACGGTCTTGAGGACGCGGGCCAGGTTGTGGTGGGTGCGCGAGACCGGGTAGGCGGGGGTGTCGGCCTTGCGGATCATCCGGGCGAACATCATGGAGTGCCGGCATTCGTCGGCGATCTCGGTGAGCGCGTAGCGGACGTGGTTGCTGACCAGCGACTTGTCGTAGATGTGCCGGACGAGCAGTTGCATCAGGATGATCTCGAACCAGATGCCGAGGGAGCCGAGCGCGGCCGCCTCGTGCCGGGAGAGGTCGATGCGCTGCTCCTCGCCCATCTTCTTCCACAGCGGGGTGTCGTAGAGCGAGAGCAGTTCGGGCGGCCAGTAGTACTTGCCGTCGATCGGCGGGGCGTCCCAGTCGAGTTCCTTGTCGGGGTCGAAGGAGTGCTTGGCCGATGATTCCAGCAGTCGTTCGGCCGTCTCCTCGCGGTCCTTGAGGAGGCCGAGCGCGTCCCTCGGCGCTGCTCGATCGGTCACGGTCGTCATGGCTTCGGACACCTCGCTCGTCGAGTTACCGGCGGTCACTGCTTATGAGACTGCCTGTCAGCAAGACCGTCAATCCCCTGGGCGCGACTTGTTGACCCCGCGTCTAGCAACGTGTGACGCTGCGGACGGTGGCCAACTGTGCAGTCCGGTACGCGAGTACATGAGACCAAGGGGGCGTCAGTGTCGACGCACGAGCTCTACACCAAGGACCCGGGCGAGGGCGTCTGGCAGGTTCCGGCCTCCGGCGCCGCCCGCTTCAGCTGGGAGTACGACGGAGGCCGGGAGCGGTTGCTCGCCCTGTACCAGAAGGGCAAGGACAAGCAGTGGGACGGCGCCAAGCGCATCGCGTGGGACCTGGAGGTGGACCCGTACGACCCGCTCGGCACCCCCGACGAGGCGCTGACGCTCCACGGCACCCGGTACTGGGCCAAACTCACCGACAAGGACAAGGGCGAGTTGCGCCGCCACTACGCGGCCTGGAACTTCAGCCAGTTCCTGCACGGGGAGCAGGGGGCGATGGTGTGCGCGGCGCGCATCGTCGAATCCGTGCCGGACCTGGACGCGAAGTTCTACTCGGCGACCCAGACCATGGACGAGGCCCGGCACGCGGAGGTCTTCGGGCGCTTCCTGCACGAGAAGGTCGGGATGCTCTACCCGATCAACGACAGCCTCCGGGGGTTGCTCGACGACACGCTGCGCGACTCCCGCTGGGACATGCCGTACCTGGGCATGCAGGTGCTGATCGAGGGGCTGGCGCTGGCGGCGTTCGGGATGATCCGCGACACGACCGACAAGCCGCTGCCCAAGCAGATCCTGGCGTACGTGATGCAGGACGAGGCCCGGCACGTGGCTTTCGGGCGGATGGCGTTGCGGGACTACTACAAGCAGTTGACGGACGCCGAGCTGCGCGAACGCGAGGAGTTCGTGATCGAGGGCTGTTACCTGATGCGGGACCGGCTGCGCGGGGTGGAGGTGCTGGAGAACTTCGGCGTCCCGAGGAAGGAGGCGGAGGAGTTCAGCGAGCGGTCGGAGTTCCTGCACCTGTTCCGCAGGCTGCTGTTCAGCCGGATCGTGCCCTGTGTGAAGGACATCGGGCTGTGGGGTGACCGGCTGCAGCGGGCTTACGTGGAGATGGGCGTCTTCGAGATGGGCGACTCCAACCTCGACCTGTTGATGAGCGAGGACGAGGAGGTCGCCGAGGCCCTGGATCGGGAGCGGTTCGCGGCCGAGGAGCGGGAGCGGGTGGCGGAGGTCCGGTCCGCCATCGAGGAGGGTGCGGGGGGCGACGCCGCCGGCGCCTGAGCGCGGCCCCCGACCGTCACTCCGGCTTCGAAGCGGTTCGACGCCCCGAGACGGTCCATCAGGTCGGCCACGATGCGCCGTTCGGTGCGTACGCCGATCCCCGGGGCCGCGGTCGGCCCTTCCCCGCGCGACCGGGCGACCCGCTACGCCCACGAGACGGGCCGCGGCGTCCTGGCGTGCGCCTAGGGTGTCCGGCCCTGCGGGCACGGCCCTAAGGCCGGCGCGGGTCGGCCTGGAGCGCGGCCGTCAGGACGGCGCGGGCGATCGGGGCCGCCGCGCTGTTGCCGCTGATGTCGCCGCGGTCCGCCGCCGCGTCCTCGACGACGACCGCGACCGCGACCGCCGGCAGCGGCGCGCCCTCCGCCCTGGCCCAGGCGATGAACCAGGCGTAGGGGGTGCCCTTGTTGCCGACGCCGTGCTGCGCGGTGCCGGTCTTGCCGCCGACCACCGCGCCCGGGACGGCGGCGTTGCGTCCCGTTCCGTTCTCCACCACCTTGACCATGAGTTCCTGTACGCGCAGGGCCGTCGCCGGGTTCATGGCCCGGCCCAGCGTGCGCTGTTCGCCCCGGCGCACCTGGCTGCCGTCGTCCCGCGTGGTGCGTTCCACCAGGTAGGGGCGCTTCAGTTCGCCGCCGTTGGCGACCGCCGCCGCGACCATCGCCATCTGGAGCGGGGTCGCCCTGGTGTTGAACTGTCCGATCGAGGACAGTGCCAGTTGGTCGGGGCTCATGTCGGTGTCGAAGGTCGACGGCGACACCCAGGCGGGCACGCGCAGCCCGTCGTCGTTGAAGCCGAACCGCCGCGCCGCCTCGACCATGCGGTTCAGGCCCACCTGTACGCCGATCTTCGCCATCACCGTGTTGCACGACCACTGCACCGCCTCCGCCATCGAGGCGTCCTCGCAGCCGGTGGCCTCGTTCGGCAGCAGGGTGCTGGTGCCGGGCAGCGGGTACGGGTCGGGGGTTTTGGTGGGAGCGTCCACGTCCTTGACCACCCCGGCGTCGAGCGCGGCCGCCGCCGTCACGATCTTGAAGGTGGAGCCGGGCGGGTACGTCTCGCGCAGCGCCCGGTTGAGCATCGGCTTGGTGGGGTCGGCGTTGAGCCGCGTCCATGCCTCCTTGACCCGCGCGCCGGTGCCCGAGAGCGCCCCCGGGTCGTAGGAGGGGCTGCTGACCAGGGCCAGGATCCTGCCGGTGGCCGGCTCCAGGGCCGCGACCGCGCCCCGCTTGCCCGCCAGCCCCGTGTACGCGGCCCGCTGCATCCCGGCCCGGAGCGTCGTGACGGCGTTCCCGCCCGGTGGGTGGCCGCGCGCGAGGTCGTACCAGAGGGGGAAGGCGGACAGGCCGGGGTCGGTGCCGGCCAGGACGGTGTCCTCGGCGCGCTCGACGAAGCTGGTCCCGTACGTCTGGGAGGCGAAGCCGGTGACGGGCGCGTAGAGCGGGCCGTCGGCGTAGGTGCGTTCGTAGCGCAGCAGTTGGCCGCTGTCGCGGGAGCCGGTGACGGGCCGGCCGTCGACCAGGATGTCCCCGCGCGGCTTCGCGTACCGTTCGACGGCGGTGCGTTTGTTGGCCGGGTTCGCGCCGTAGGCGGACGCCTCCCACACCTGTACCCGGCCGATGTTGACCAGCAGGGCGACGAGCAGGGCCGCGCAGAAGTACGCGCACCAGCGGATGTAGCGGATCACGCGGGGGCCGCCTCTCGGGTCACGCGGGGGCCGGCTCCGCGGCCGGCAGGGGTCTGCGGGCGCTGTCCCCGAGCCGGATCAACAGGGCGACGATGATCCAGTTGGTGACGACGGAGGAGCCGCCCTGGGCCAGGAACGGCATGGCCATGCCGGTGAGCGGGATCAGGCCGGTGACGCCGCCCGCGATGACGAACACCTGGAGTGCGAGGATCGAGGCGAGCCCGGTGGCGAGGAGGCGCCCGAAGGGGTCGCGCAGCGCGAGTCCGGCGCGGAAGCCCCGGTCCACGAGGAGCCCGTAGAGCAGCAGGATCGCGCTGAGGCCGGCGAGCCCGAGTTCCTCGCCCGCGGTGGCGAGGATGAAGTCGGACTTGGCGGCGAAGCCGATGAGGAAGGACTGGCCGTGGCCGAGGCCGGCGCCGAGCAGGCCCCCGGCGCCGAAGGCGAAGAGGGACTGGGCGAGCTGGCCGGGGCCGTCGCCCCGCGCGATGGAGGCGAAAGGATTCAGCCAGTCCTCGACACGGGTGTGCACGTGCGGCTCGAACGTCCCCACGGCGTACGCGCCGAGCGCCGCGAGCAGCAGCCCGATCGCGATCCACCCGATCCGTCCGGTGGCGGTGAACAACATGATCACGAACAGGCCGAAGAACAGCAGGGACGTGCCGAGGTCCCGTTCCAGGACCAGCACGCCGACGCTGAGCAGCCAGATCGTGAGGATCGGGCCGAGGACGCGACCGGGCAGCAGGCGCAGTTTCCACAGCAGCCGGCGCCCGGTCAGCGCGAGGGCGGTGCGGTTCGCGGCGAGGTAGGCGGCGAAGAAGACGGCGAGCAGGATCTTGGCGAACTCGCCCGGCTGGAAGGAGTACCCGGCGAACCGGATCCAGATGTGGGCGCCGTTGACGGCCGGGAAGAAGACGGGGACGAGCATCAGGGCGAGCGCGGTGGTGACGGAGAGGTACGCGTACCGCTGGAGCACGCGGTGGTCCCGCAGTACGCCGACGACCAGCACGAACAGCGCCAGCCCGACGCCCGACCAGCGCAGTTGCCCCACGGCCGCGGCCGGGCCGGGGGTGGCGAGGTCGAGCCGTTCGATCAGGACCAGGCCGAGTCCGTTGAGCAGGACGGCGATGGGCAGGACGAGCGGGTCGGCGTACGGGGCGCGCAGCCGCACGGCGAGGTGCGCGAGCAGGGCGGCGACGGCGAACCCGACGGTGTGCCGGGTGATCGCGTCGGGGAAGCGGCCGGTGGCGGCGAACCCGACGTAGAGGTGACCGAGGACGGAGATCAGGACCGCCCCGACGAGCAGTGTGAGCTCGATGCCGCGGCCCTTGCGGGTCCGGGCGTCGGGGGGCGGGGGCGGAGCGGGCTCCGCCACCTTCGCCGTCAGAGCGGTCATAGGGGGAACGTAGCAAGCACGGGAACGCTATGTCCGTTTATGTCACAGTGCGCCGAAGAGTCGCCACAAACGGTCGGAACGTGCGGCGATCGGGAGCCGTGACGACCGCCGGAGCGCCCACCCCTGTGCCTCCGAACAGGTGACGCGACCTCACCTCGCCGTCCCCGCTGGGCGATTCGTCATACCGGACATGGCAGCATCGGCCGCCCCGGAGGTGATTACATGACAAACCGACCACGTCTTGTCCGCACCGTCTGCGTCGCCGCCGCCGTCCTGCTCACGGCCGCCGGCCCGCCGGCCACCGCCCACGCCGAACCCCTCCCCGCGACGGAGCCCGCCGCGGCGCCCGTGCCCGCGCCGCTTCCCGGCACCGGGCCCGCCGCCCGGCCCACCACCGGTGAGTCCGCGAGCGCCCGGCCCGCCACCGCGCGGCCCGCCACCGGCGAGTCCGTCGGGGCGCTGCTCACCCGCCTCCAGGACCTGTACCAGAAGGCGGAGCAGGCGTCCGAGGCGTACAACGCCACCGAAGTCGCCCTCAAGGCCCGCCAGAACGAGGAGCACCGGCTCACCACCGCACTCGGCAACACCCGTACCGCCCTCACCATCGAGCGGGCCCGCGCCGGCCGGCTGGCCCGGGAGCAGTACCAGGGGTCCCGCGGCGGCCTCTCCCCCTACCTGCTGATGCTCCTCTCCGGAGACCTCCGCCACGCCTCCGACCAGCGCCGGCTCACCACCCTCCAAGGCGCCCGCACCGCCGGGCTCCTCAGCCGCCTCGCACACGGCGAGCAGCGCGCCGGGTCCCTCGCCGACGCCGCCCGCAAGGCGCTGGAGGCCCAGCGGACGCTGACCGCGGAGCAGAAGCGGCACAAGGAGGAGGTCACCGGCCGGCTCAAGGAGGTCGAGCGGCTCCTGGCCTCACTGACCCCCGGGCAACTGGAACGGCTCGGCGCCCGCGAGACGGAGGTCACCGCCGAAGCACAGCGGGAGCTGATCGGCTCGGGCCGTCTCGGCCGGGCCGGTCCCCCCGCCGCCGGTCGGGCCGGTTCCCGCGCCGCCGCCCTGCCGGCCGCCACCCCCACCGCCGCCGGCGGCGCGGCCCTCGCCTACGCGGTGGCCCAGATCGGCAAGCCGTACGTCTGGGGCGCCGAGGGCCCGGCCTCCTTCGACTGCTCCGGGCTGACCTCCCGGGCCTGGGAGCACGCGGGGCGGCCCATCCCCCGCACCAGCCAGGAGCAGTGGGCGCAGTTGCCGAAGGTGCCGCTGGACCGGCTCCGTCCCGGGGACCTGGTGGTGTACTTCCCCACCGCCACGCACGTCGCCCTCTACATCGGCGACGGCAAGGTCATCCAGGCGCCCCGCCCGGGCGCGACCGTCAAGGTCTCGCCGATCGCCGCGAACCCGGTCCTGGGCGCCGTCCGCCCCGACCCGGCGGGCACCCCGCTCGCCTCGTTCACCCTCCCGCCGTTGCCCGAGTCGGCCACGACGGGGGACGACACCGGCTACTCGGGGTCCGGGCCCGACGCGGACACCGAGGCCGAGACCTCCGCCAGGTAGTCCGCCGTGTCCTCGGGGTCGTAGAAGTACCCGTCGAAGTCGGCCGGGTTGTCGAAGCCGTTGGCGAATCGATCCGCCACCGGCGTCAGCTCCCCGGCCGCGCCGATCAGGTTCAGCACGTGCTCCGGCGGCACGCCCAGCATCGCGTTGGTCCACTGGGTGACCGGCTTGCCGGTCCGGAACCAGAACTTGTCGAAGGTCGCCTTCATCCACGGCTCGTCGAACGGCTTGTCGCCGTGCATGAGGATCGACGAGAGGTAGGAGGCCGCGCACTTCGCCGCGGAGTTCGAGCCCTGTCCCGTGATCGGGTCGTTCGCCACCACCACGTCCGCGACGCCCAGCACCACGCCGCCGCCCGGCAGCCGGCCGATCGGCTTGCGGACGACCGGCGCGTACCGGCCGGCGAGGGTGGCGCCCCCGTCCGTCAGGTCCACCTTGGTGGCCCGCGCGTACTCCCAGGGCGCGAACTTCTCCATCAGCTCCAGCGTCAGCGCCAAGTGCTCCGACGGGTCCTTGACGCCCTTGAAGACGTCCACCGGACCGCCCGGGAGGCCCTCCCAGAACAGGATGTCCGCCCGCCCCGAGGTGGTCAGGGTCGGCATGACGAACAGTTCGCCGACGCCCGGCACCAGGTTGCAGCGCACCGCCTCGGTGTCCGGGTGCTCGGGGCGCGGTCCGAGCCCGTGCACGTAGGAGACCGCCAGCGCGCGCTGCGGCGCGTCGTACGGGGAGCGCGCCGCGTCCCGCTCGAACATCGACACCAGTTCGCCCTTGCCGGCGGCGACCAGCACCAGGTCGTACGTGCGGGAGAAGTAGTCCAGGTCGGCGACGGACGCGCCGTGGATGACCAACTGGCCGCCGCGCTGGACGAACGTGTCGATCCAGCCCGCCATCTTCACGCGCTGGTCGACGGACTGCGCGAAGCCCTTCAACCGGCCGAGCCAGTCGACGGCGCGCCCGCCGTCGGGGGCCGCGACCGAGACGCCGACGCCCTCGATCCGCGGGGCCTGCCGCTCCCAGAAGGCCAGTTCGAGGTCCCGCTCGTGCTGGAGCGCCGTGTCGAACATGACTTGCGTGGACATGACCCGCCCGGTGCGGATCTCGTCCGCCGTCCGGTTGGACATGACGGTGACGTCGTACCCCTTCGACTGGAGTCCGAGGGCGAGTTGGAGACCGGACTGGCCGGCCCCCACGACGAGTATCTTGCGCATCTCACGTTCTCGATTCGAGGTCGACGGTGCTTCGGGGGCTGCGCTTCGCGCTATTCGGGGGTGACGTCCAGGGCGTGCGAGACCAGGGCCAGCAGGGACTCGACGACCGTGTCCCGGCGCCGCGCGTCCATGATCACGACGGGGACGTACGGCGGGATGCCGAGCGCCTCGCGCACGTCGGCCTCCTCGTACTCCCGCGAGCCCTCGAAGTGGTTGACGGCGACGGCGTACGGCAGCCCGCAGCTCTCGAAGTAGTCGAGGGCCGGGAAGCAGTCGCGCAGCCGGCGCGTGTCGGCCAGCACCAGGCCGCCGATCGCGCCCCGCGCCAGGTCGTCCCACATGAACCAGAACCGCTCCTGGCCCGGGGTGCCGTACACGTACAGGACGAGGTCGTCGGCGAGCGTGACCCGGCCGAAGTCCATGGCGACGGTGGTGGTGGCCTTGTCCGGGGTGGCGGACAGGTCGTCGGTGGCCAGACCGGCCCGCGTCATCACCGCCTCGGTGCGCAGCGGGGTGATCTCGGAGACGGACGACACGAGCGTGGTCTTGCCGACCCCGAAGCCTCCCGCGACCAGCACCTTCACGGCGACGGGCGCCCTCGAACGGTCGTACTGCCACGGCTGGACGGGCTCGTCCTCGGCCACGGCCGGATCAGAGACGACGAAGGCCACTGAGCACCCTTTCCAGCAGCGCGCGGTCGGGACGGCCGGCGCCGTGGCCCGTGCCGTAGACGCGGACGCGTCCCTGGTCGGCGAGGTCGCTGACCAGGACGCGGACCACGCCGAGCGGCAGTTTCAGCAGCGCCGCTATCTCGGCGATCGTGCGCATGCGCCGGCACACCTCGACGATGGCCGGCATCTCCGGCATCCGGTCGGCCGTTGCGGCCGGTCCGGTGTCGAGGGCGGCGACGAACGTCTCCACCAGCAGGATCTGCGCGAAGCGGGTTCGGCCGCCCGTGAGGGAGTACGGCCGGACCCGGGCGGGGCGGCGGTCGGCGCCGCGTATGGGCAGCCGGTCGGAAGCCGGACTCCTCACGGGGTGTTCTCCATCGACTGGCGCAGCTCGCTGCGGACTTCGGGGGTCAGGACGTGCCCGGCCCGGCCCACGAACAGGGCCATGTGGTAGGCGACGACGCTCATGTCGCAGTCGGGGGTGGCGTGCACGCCGAGCAGCGAGCCGTCGCTGATGACCATGACGAAGACGGAACCGTGCTCCATCGCCACCATGGTCTGCTTGACGGAGCCGAACTCCATCAGGTCGGCGGCACCGCTGGTGAGGCTGCCGAGCCCGGAGACGATGGTGGCGAGGTCGGCGGAGGCCCCCCGGGGGCCCTTGGGCCGGCCCGCTTCCACGGGGGCCGTCGGCTCCGAGGAGAGCAGCAGCAGCCCGTCCGAGGAGACGACGGCGACGGAGTTGACGCCGGGCACCTCCTCGACCAGGTCGGTCAGCAGCCATTGCAGGTTGCGGGCCTGGGTGCTCAGTCCGTACGTACTGGGCGCGGTCATGTGCGTGCCTCCTGTGCGGTGTCCCCCCGGTCGGTCTGCCCCTGCTGCCGGCGCTGGTCCTGGTCCCGGTCCCGGTCCCGGCCGGCGTTTCGGCCTTGGCCTCGGTCGGAGTCCTGGTCCCGGCCCGAGCCCCGGTCCTGGGCGAGTTCGGCCGCCGCGACGCGCCGCCCGTCCTGGGAGCCCTGGTAGAAGCCGCCGAGTCGGCGGCGCAGCTCGTCGGCGTCCACCCGGCGCGGCTCGGGCCGTGCCCCGGCCGGCCGGTCGGTCGTCGGGGCCGTGGCCGCGGGGCGCGGGGTCCGCTTCGGCAGGCCCTTGTCGGTGACGGCTTCCTCGGGGTGGCCGTGGTTGCCCTGGCGCGGGAGCCAGTTGTCCTCGGCGGCGGCCCGGCCGTGGGGGGCGGCGTCCGCCGGGTCGGTGTCGGGCCGCGCGGGCGCGGACCCCGGTTCCGGCTGTACGTCGGCCCCGGGCGCGGTCTCGGGCAGCGGCTCGGCGCTCCCCGGGGCGGCGTCGGGCACCGCGAAGGCCACCGCGTCCGGCGCGGGCACGACCCTCGCGAGGAGTTCCTCCTCGGGACCCGCCCCGCCCGGCGCCCCGGCGGCGGGGGCCGCCGCCGTGAACACCTGCTCGGCGGGGGGCAACTGCCCGGCGGGAGCCTCGAAGGTCCCTTCGCCGGCCTCGGGCACGACCCGGGTCGGCAGCTCTTCGGCGGGCTCGGCCCGGCCCGCGTCGGCGGCGCTCCCGGTCGACGGCCCCTGCGGGGCGGTGGCCCGCGCGTCCTGGTCGGCGTCCGGGAGGGGCCCGTCGGCCGCACCGTCGGACTCCGCGGCCGGGAACTCCCGCGCTGCCTCGCCCGGGGCCGGTTCCGAGCCGGCGCCCGCAGCCACCTCGGGCGCGGCGCCCGCGCCCGGGTCCGCCACCGGAGGCGCCGGCTCGGGCGCCGGCGGCACCCTCGGGGGCAGCGTGTTCTCGTTCGCCTCGGCGATCACCCCGGGCAGCCGGAACTCCGGCAGCCCCGGCGTGGCCAGCGTGTGCACGGGCGAGGTCGGCGGCGCCGTCGGCAGCAGGGCGGCCGGGACGACCACCAGGGCCTCCGTCCCGCCGTGCCGGCCGGCCCGCAGCTCCGCCGTCACCCCGTGGCGTGCGGCGAGGCGGCCGGCGACGTACAGGCCGAGCCCCAGCCCGTGTTCCGCCTCGGGCTCCTCGTCGTACGCCTCCGGCGTGGCCAGCCGCGCGTTGAGGGACTCCAGCCGGTCGGCGGTGACCCCGATGCCCTCGTCCAGCACGGACAGCACCACTTCACCGGAGTCCAGCAGCCGGCCCGACACCTTCACCTTGGCGTCCGGCGGCGAGAACGTCGTCGCGTTCTCCAGGAGTTCCGCGAGGACGTGCGAGATGTCGTCGGCGGCGTGCCCCGCGACCTGCGTGTACGACGGCAGTGCGGCGAGGTCGACCCGCTCGTAGCGCTCGATCTCGCTGACCGCCGCCCGCAGGACGTCCACCAGGGGTACCGGCAACGCCTGCCCATGGCCGTGCTCCTGCCCGGCCAGGACCAGCAGGTTCTCGTTGTGACGGCGCATCACCGTCGCCAGGTGGTCCAGTTTGAACAGGGTCGCGAGCCGCTCGGGCTCCTGTTCCTTGGACTCCAGTTCCTCGATGACGGCCAGTTGCCGCTCGACCAGGCCGAGGGTCCGCAGCGAGAGGGAGACGGAGGTCGTGGACATGATGCGGCGGTGCTCTTCCAGCCCGGCCCGCAGTTCCTCCAGCTCCGCTTCCAACCGGGCCCGGACCTCCTTGAGCTCCGTTTCCAGCGCGCCCCGGCCCGAGGACAGCGCCTCGTTGCGGCCGATGAGCCGGCGCCGGTCGGCGTCGAGTCCGGCGATCTTCGTGTGCAGGGCGACGGTCTGGTCCCGTACCGCGTTCAGGTGGCCGACGACCTGGGCGAACTCGTCGTTGCGGCCGGTGAACCGGACCGGCTCGACCGAGCCCTCCGGGGTCGCCAGCCGCTCCGCGCCCCGGCGCAGCACCGACAGCGGTCGGGTCAGCGAGCGGGCGACGGCCGTGGAGACGCCCACGACGAGCAGGAACAGCACGCCGAGGAAGGCGACGAGCAGCTCCAGCCGCTGGACGTCGTCGTCGCGCAGGGTGGCGAGGGCGGTGGACCGCCGGCCCGCCAGGGTGGACTCCACCGAACGCATCCGGTCGATCCGGGCGGTGAGGGCCGAGCCGACGGAACCGGCGTCGGCCTTGCGGTCGGTCGGGTTGCGGTCGGCCGTGGACGGCGCCGGCCGCTCGGCGAGGCGCTTGAGGTAGTCGTCGGCCGTCTTGACCTCGGGTCCGGTGACGGTGTCGGTCAGCGTCTGCCGTACCTCGGGGCGCGCGGCCCGCGCGAAGTCGTCGAGGGCGGCCTGTTCCCGTACCCGGGCGCGCTGGGCGGCGGCGGTGAGTTCGTCGGCGGCGGCCGAGCCGGAGGACTGCTCGCTCCGGGGGACGGGGACGGCCAGGGCGGCCAGGGCGGCCAGCAGCAGTCCGCGGGTCGCCGATGCCTGTTCCACGGCTTGGCCGAGGGGGGCGAGCGGGCGGGTGGTCGCGAGGGCGGCCTCCGCGCGCGGCGGGGTCAGTTCGGCGAGTCGGTCGCCGGGCGCGAGGAGTTCCGCGATGACGGCGGTGTACGCCTGGTGCGCGGCGAGGGCGCCGCCCTTGCCGTCGACGGCCTCGGCGCGCACCGCCTTGATCCGGCCGAGGACACCGGCGAGTTGCCCGTCCGCGTCGGCCCGGACCTCGGACAGTTGTCGGTCGGTACCCGCGACGCGTTGTTGCACGACCGTCTTGGCGCCCGTGGGGCGGCCCTTGGCGGCGTACTCGACCACGGCGTCGCGCTCGTCGCCGAGGAGGTGGGCCAGGGTGAGGCTGCCCTGGGCCTGCTCGGCGAGGGTGACCAGCCGCTGGGAGTCGTTCAGTTCCCTGGTTGCGGAGACGACGGCGGGAGCGCCTGCCGCGAGGACGGTGAGGCCGGCGACGGCCACGCCGACCACCAGCCTGCTGCGCACGCGGACGCGACGTCCTGCGGGGGCGGGTCCGTCTGCGCTGGCGGTGCCGTTCTTCCGAGACCGCTTCTTCTGCACCGGTGCTCGCAATCCTGTACGTGTGCTCGTGCTCGTCTACTCGTGTGGCCGAGGTAACGGCCGGTCAACAAGTAAACGCTCCCTGCCCCCTCGTACCGCCTCAGACCTTCGCAGTGCGATGGGAACAGAGCCGCACATCGCCCACCCCGCCACTCGAAGGAGTGAACATCACGGAGGAGGGGGCGGCCAACTCGGCCGGCGCGTGCCAGGTGTCGTTCGTGGACGGGCGGTTGAAAGTTCGCGGGACGCTTTGGCAAGATGCCCCGCCCTTCCGGCCCCGGGGGTCGCGCGCGGGGGCGTCCCACCCCTCCCGATTTGGTACGGACCTTCCCTGAACCGGGGTCCGCCCAACGGCCGTGGGGCGGGGCAGAATGTCCGCATGCGCATCGACTTGGCCTCGGTGGCCGGCAGCCCGGAACGTCCCAACGAGGACTGGGTCTCGGTGGCGACACCCGCGTTGGGCGGCGGAGTTGTGGTGGTTCTCGACGGAGTCACCCCACCGCGCGGCGACGACGGGTGCGTGCACGGGGTGCCGTGGTTCACGGCCCGGCTCGGCGGCCGATTGACCGAACTGTCCGGCTCGCGGCGGGACATGCCGCTGGAGCGGATTCTCGCGGAGGCCATCGGGGCGACCGCCGCGGCGCACGGCGACGGCTGTGACCTTTCTCACGTGCGGACCCCGCAGGCGACGGTGGTGCTGGTCCGTTGGGACGAGACGCACGTGGAGCATCTGGTGCTGTCGGACTCGGTCCTGCTCCTCCAGGCGCCCGGCGGTGAGGTCACGGCCGTACGGGACGACCGGCTGGACCTGGTCCCGCGGGAGGCGTTGCGCTCGGTGGCCGCGGCGGACGCGCTGCGCAACGCCGAGGGCGGTTTCTTCACGGCGGCGGCGGACCCGGCGGTGGCGGTCCGGGCGGTGACCGGGCGCACGCCGAGGGCGCGGGTGCGGGCGGTGGCGGCGCTCACGGACGGGGCCGGCCGGTGGACGGACACGTTCCGGGAAGGCGACTGGGCCGACTGCATGACGGTGCTGCGCAAGGAGGGCGCCGAGGGCCTGATCGGCCGGGTCCGGGCGGTCGAGTCCGACCCGGCCCGCCCGTCGGCCCCCCACAAGCGCCACGACGACGCGTCGGCGGTGTACGCGGAGCTGTGAGGAGGACGGGCCCGGGCTGCTACTCGGCGCCCTGGTTGAGCTGGTGCAGCAGCCGGGCCAGTTCGGCGACCTCGCCGCGGTCCCAGTCGGCGAGCGTGCGCATGTACTGCTCGCGGCGGGCGCCGCGGACCCGCAGGAACCGGGCCCGGCCCTCCTCGGTGAGCCCGACGAGGAAGGCCCGGCCGTCGGCGGGGTCCGGCTCCCGGGCCACCAGGCCGAGGAGCTCCAGGGCGCGCAGCTGGCGGCTCATGGTGGCCTTGCCGACGCCGAAGTAGGCGGCGAGCTCGGTGGCCCGCTGGCGACCGGCGGCCTCCAGCCGGACGAGGAGCCCGTACGCGGCCGGCTCCAGTTCGGGGTGGAGGGCGCGGGCCATCTCGCCGGACGAGGCGCGGGCGCGCCGGAGGAAGACGGACAGCTCCCGCTCCAGGGCAAGGAACTCCTGGTCTTCTCTCCCGTGCACGTCCGGCTCCCGTCGCTGATGTTCTCCCGCTGCCTCCCCCAGTATTTCGCAGCGGGCCCGCCGATCCAGCCCCGTGGGGGTGTCGTCGGCCCGCCCGGCGCAGCCCGGCGGGGGTGTGGTCGGCCCGCCGGTGTTCGCGGCGCCGGGGTGTCGTCGGCCCCGCCGGTGTTCGCGACGCCGGGGTGTGGGGCCGAGCCCCACGGCCGCCGGGCGGAGCCGGGTACCCCCGGCCCCGCCCACGAGGCGCCCTGCACCCGCCGGCCAGGCGCTACGCGGCAGCCGTCACGGCCGCCACCTCCGCCTCCGCGAGGGCCAGCTCCAGCACCTGGCGCACATCCGTCACCGGGTGCACCTCCAGTCCCTCCAACACCTCCGCCGGCACATCGTCCAGATCCGCCTCGTTCCGCTTCGGGATGATCACCGTGGTCAGCCCGGCCCGGTGCGCGGCGAGCAGCTTCTGCTTGACCCCGCCGATCGGCAGCACCCGCCCGGTCAGCGAGACCTCGCCGGTCATGGCCACGTCGGTCCGCACCTGTCGGCCCGACAGCAGCGAGGCCAGCGCGGTCGTCATCGTGATGCCCGCGCTCGGGCCGTCCTTCGGCACCGCTCCGGCCGGGAAGTGGATGTGCACGCCCCGGTCCTTCAGGTCGGCGACCGGAAGCTCCAGCTCGGCGCCGTGCGAGCGCAGGAAGCTGAGCGCGATCTGCGCCGATTCCTTCATCACGTCACCCAGCTGCCCCGTCAGCGTCAGCCCGGCCGCCCCGGTCTCGGGGTCGGCCAGCGACGCCTCCACGAACAGCACGTCGCCGCCCGCTCCCGTCACGGCGAGGCCGGTGGCCACGCCCGGCACGGCGGTGCGCCGCTCGGCCGGGTCCTGCGCGGACTCCGGGACGTGGTGCGGCCGCCCGATGAGCGCCCGCAGGTCGTCGGCGCCGATGGTGAAGGGCAGGTCCCGCTCGCCCAGCTCGTGCTGCGAGGCGACCTTGCGCAGCAGCCGCGCCAGCGACCGCTCCAGGGTGCGCACGCCCGCTTCCCGGGTGTACTCCCCGGCCAGCTTGCGCAGCGCGTCCTCCGCCAGGACCACCTCGTCGGCGGCGAGGCCGGCCCGTTCCAGTTGGCGGGGCAGCAGGTGGTCGCGGGCGATGACGATCTTCTCGTCCTCGGTGTAGCCGTCGAGCCGGACGAGTTCCATCCGGTCGGCGAGCGCCTCGGGGATGGCTTCGAGCACGTTGGCGGTGGCCAGGAACACCACGTCGCTCAGGTCCAGCTCCACCTCCAGGTAGTGGTCCCGGAAGGTGTGGTTCTGCGCCGGGTCCAGCACTTCCAGCAGCGCCGCCGCCGGGTCCCCGCGGAAGTCGGAGCCGACCTTGTCGATCTCGTCGAGGAGCACGACCGGGTTCATCGACCCGGCCTCCTTGATGGCCCGCACGATGCGGCCGGGCAGCGCCCCGACGTACGTCCGCCGGTGGCCGCGGATCTCGGCCTCGTCCCGTACGCCGCCCAGGGCGACCCGGACGAACTTGCGGCCCATGGCGTGCGCGACCGACTCCCCGAGGGAGGTCTTCCCGACGCCGGGCGGCCCGACCAGGGCCAGTACGGCGCCGCCGCGGCGACCGCCGATGACGCCCATGCCGCGCTCGGAGCGCCGCTTGCGCACGGCGAGGTACTCGGTGATCCGGTCCTTCACGTCGCTGAGCCCGGCGTGTTCGGCGTCGAGCACGGCGCGCGCGCCGCGGATGTCGTACTCGTCCTCGGTGCGCTCGTTCCAGGGCAGTTCCAGCACGGTGTCGAGCCAGGTGCGGATCCAGGACCCCTCGGGGGACTGGTCGCTGGCGCGCTCCAGCTTCTCGACCTCCTTGAGCGCGGCCTCCCGTACCTTCTCGGGCAGGTCGGCGCCCTCGACGCGGGTCCGGTAGTCGTCGGACTCCTCGCCTTCCTTCTCGCCGTTCAGTTCGCGCAGTTCCTTGCGGACCGCCTCCAGCTGGCGGCGGAGCAGGAACTCGCGCTGCTGCTTGTCGACGCCGTCCTGGACGTCCTTGGCGATGGACTCGGCGACGTCCTGTTCGGCGAGGTGGTCGCGGAGCGCCTTGATCGCGAGCTTGAGGCGGGCGACGGGGTCGGTGGTCTCCAGCAGTTCCACCTTCTGGGCCACCGTGAGGAACGGCGAGTACCCGGAGTTGTCGGCGAGGGCCGAGACCCCTTCGATCTGCTGGACCCGGTCCACGACCTGCCAGGCCCCGCGCTTCTTGAGCCAGCTGGTGGCGAGGGCCTTGTACTCCTTGACGAGTTCGGTGACGGCCCCGGGCAGCGGGTCGGGCACCTGTTCGTCGACGGTCTCGCCCTCGACCCAGAGCGCCGCCCCGGGTCCGGTGGTGCCGGCGCCGATCCGGACGCGGCCGCGACCGCGGATCAGCGCCCCGGGATCACCGTCGGAGAGCCGTCCCACCTGCTCGACGGTCCCGAGCACCCCGATCCCGGCGTACTTCCCGTCGACCCGCGGTACGAGCAGCACCCGCGGCTTCCCGCTGCCCGCGGCGGCCTGCGCGGCCTCCACGGCGCCGCGCACCTCGGCGTCGGACAGGTCCAGCGGTACCACCATTCCGGGCAGCACGACCTCGTCATCGAGCGGCAGCACGGGCAGAGTGAGCGTAACGGACGTCGAAGCCATGATCTTCCCTCCGGCAGTGAAGTTGAGCTATGCCGACTCAATGTCCCGGAGCCCCCCGATGTTCCCCAACCTGAGTTCGCCCGGGGCGAACACGCTCGGCGCGAACGCGTGCTCGGGCGAATCGACGCCGGGCGTCAGCCGGCCGAGAGGTGGAGATCGCCCGAGGTGGTGCGCACCGAGAGGCTCGCCGGGGCGGCCGGGTCGGCGGGGAGGCCGATGTCACGCGAGCCGGATGCGGTGGAGGCGGCGATCCGGTAGGCCGCCGGGGGCACCCGCAGCGTCAGGTCGCCCGAGCCGGTGTCGGTGGTGACCGAGGCCGGGGGCGTGCTGAAGACCAGGCGGGCGTCGCCCGAGTCGGAGTGGACGTCGGCGCGCGGGCCGGACAGTCCGGCGGCCCGGATGTCGCCCGAGGAGGTACGGATCGTCAGCGGGCCCGCGATGCGTTCGGCCGTGACGTCCCCCGAGGAGGAACGGAGGTCGGCGGCGGCGACGCCGGTGACCCTGAGGCGACCGCTGTCGGTCCGCAGCTTCACCGTCGCCGAGGCGGGCACCTCCAGCCGGTAGTCGACGTAGCAGGTGTCCGAGCAGCCGTCGGTGAAGCTGAGGAGACCCCCCGTGACCCGTTGCCCGGGCTCGGGCCGGGTGCCACCGCGGTAGTGCACCGTGCGGTGGACGGTGACGCCCGGGCCGCTGCCCGGGGTGACCTCGACCGAGCCGTGCCGCCCGTCCGCCACCTCGACGGAGTGGACGACCTCGGTCACGGTGGCGTCGTCGGTCGCCGTCTTCTGCCCACCCTCGGCGAGCCGGCCGAGGGAACAGCCGCTGAGGAGCAGTCCCGCGGTGACGGCGAGGGCGGGTACGGCGAGGAGGACGGGCCGGTGGGAAGTCATGTGCGGAAGTCTGTCGGGCTCCGGCCCCAGCCACGAGGGGGTCGCTACCCGGGCGCGGGCGGGGGTTAACCCCCCGTCACCGCCGGCCGGTCCGGGGTCCCGGGCAGGCCCCACTCGCTCCACGAGCCGTCGTAGACGGCCGTCTGCCGGTAGCCGGCCAGTTCGGCGCCCAGCGCGAGGACGCAGGCCGTCACCCCGGAGCCACAGCTGAGGTAGAGCCGCTCCCGCTCGCCCGCCGACGCCCGGAACGCCTCCCGGAGTTCGCCCGGCGGTCGCATCAGGCCGCCCGGTGCCCGGAGTTCCGTAAAAGGGAGGTTGACGGCGCCCGGCATGTGGCCGCCGCGCAGCCCCGGGCGGGGCTCGGGTGCGGTGCCCGCGAACCGCTCCCGGCTGCGGGCGTCGAGCACCGCGGCGCCCGGATCGGTCAGGGCCGCGGCCACCGTGTCGGCGTCGACCAGCAGTCCCGGGCGCGGTCGGGCGGTGAAGGAGCCGCGCGGGCCGTCGTACGCCGGGCCGGTGTTCTCCAGCGGCAGCCCGGCGGCCTGCCACGCGGGGAGCCCGCCGTCCAGGACGGCGGCCCGGTCGAAGCCCATCGCGCGCAGCATCCACCAGGCGCGGGCGCTGGAGTGGATCCCGGCGCCGTCGTACACGACGACCGTGTCGCCCTCCCCCAGCCCGAGGTCGCGCATCGCCTCCTCGAACCGCGCCGGCGTGGGCATGGTGTGCGGGAGGGGAGAGCCGTGGTCGGACAGCGCACCGTCGAGGTCGAAGGGACGGGCGCCGGGAATCCGCCGGTCCGCGCCGCGCCACGCGCCGACGGAGGCGTCGAACAGCACCAGGTCCGGTTCGAGCAGGCGGACGGCGAGCCGCTCGGCCCCGATCAGGGGTCCGAAGGGGTTCTCGGGCTCCATCGTGAAAATCCTCCGGTGTGTCGGTCCGCCCATCCAACCACCGTGCCCAGGCGGCGCCTTCAGCCGCAGTCGGCGTCGGTCCGGCCGTACACGGCGACGCGCGCCCCGCGCACCCCGGTGACCGAGCACAGCCGGAACCCCGCCGCCAGCGCCTCCCGCTTCGCCGCCTCCGCGGGGTACGGGTCGAGCGGCTGGCCCGGCGGGTCGAGCAGCGCCACCACCCGCGCCGCCCCGGCCAGCCGCGCCCGTATCCCCGCGGCGGGCAGCTCGGTCCCCCACAGGCTGTGGGAGGCCGTGGGGGTCCGGGCCAGGGCCAGGTCGCGCAGGGGCGCGTAGGTCCCGGGCGAGGACAGCAGCCACTCGCGCCGGCGCGCCGGCATGAACAGCACGGCGTCCCCCGGCCGGGCCCGCTCCCGGACGGCGGCGGCCACCGCCAACACGTCGTCCTTGCGGCTCTCGGGGGTCCGCAGCCGGCCCGACCAGCCTCCCCACGCCACCAGCAGCACGGCGGCCAGTACCGAGGCCCACACCGCGCGGGCCCCGATCGGGCGCGCCCGCACCGGGCGCGCCCACACGCCGTCGGCCGGCGCCAGGCGCAGCCCGATCAGCAGCGCGAGCCCGGCGAGGGCGTAGAGCACGTACCGGTCCACGTACCAGGGGTGGACCAGCGAGACCGTCATCAGCAGTCCCGGCGGCAGCAGCGCGAGCGGCACGGCGACCCGCAGGGCCCGGCGCTCCTCGCGAAGGCCCCGGGCCAAGAGCAGCACGGCGACGACGAGCACCCCGTACGCCGTCCAGTCCTGCCAGCTCGGCCGCCCGAGCCAGCCGAGCTGCTGCCGGGCCTGGCGGGCGCTGAGGACGGCCAGCGGCAGCAGGGCGGCGACGACGGCCGCGGCGCTCCACCGCCAGCCGCGCGAGCGCCACGCCGCGCAGGCGTGCGCGAGCAGGCCGAGTACCGCGAACTCGTGCAGCCAGCAGCCGAGCAGCAGCACCACCGCGTACGCCGGCCACCGCTCGGCCAGCATCAGGTAGGTGGCCCAGACCACGGCGCAGGCGACGAGGGCGTACGAGCGCCCCTCCTGCGCGTACATCTGCACGGGCGGCAGCAGGGCGTAGGCGCTCCCGGCGATCACCGCCGCCCCGGCCCGGGTCCCCGCCCGGGTCCCGGACCGCGGCCCGGCCGGGGTCCCCGCGCCGGGCCCCGCCAGCCGGTGTGCCACCGCGGCCACGCCGGCGGCGGCCAGGGCGGTGGCGGCGACGGAGGGCAGGCGCAGCGCCCACAGGCCGCCGTCCCACACGCCGTAGACCGCGTGCATCAGCAGGTAGTACAGGCCGTGGACGGCGTCGACGTGCCCGAGGAGTCCCGGGAGGTCGCCGAGCGGGCGGTGCGCCACCTGGACGGTGACGGACTCGTCGCGCCACATGCTGCCGCCGGCGGGGCCGCGTTCCAGGCCCCACAGGCCGAGGACGACGGCGAGGAGCGGCGGCAGCCCGCGGCACAGGGCCGTGCGGCCCCACAGGGCTGTGCGGCTGATGTCGGCCTCCGGGTGCTTCCGTGCGAGTGGTGCGGGCTCCATACTCGGGGTTCGGGTCGGCCCCCGTTCCAGCGGAGGTGGGTTGTGCGAGCGTTCCGGGCGACGGCAACGGCGACGACGGCGGCACTGCTGGGTGTGGTGGTCCTCGGCGGGTGCGGACTGGCCCGGCCGGACCACGCGCTGGTGACGTTCACCGCGGAGGCCACGGCCGGCGCGAGCGGGCCCGCGCCCCGGGACACGACGGCGCCCGAGACCGAGACCGGGGCGCCCTCCCCGCCGCCCGCCACCGCCGAGAGAATCGTCACGGTCACCCGCGGCGGCGGCTTCGCCGGCCGGACGCACACCCTGAGCGTCTCCCCCGACGGCTCCTGGACCCGGCGGGGCGCGCACGCGGAGCCCGAGGGCGGCGGCCTGCTCTCGTCGATCCAGCTCGGCCGGCTGCGCGCGGCGGTCGAGGCGGCGGACTTCGCGCAGCTGTCCCGGACCACGAAGAGCGGCGGGACGGTCTTCGACGGGTTCACGTACACCTTCGTCCGCGGCGGCCTCAAGGTCGTCACCAACGACGGTTCCGTCCCTGCGGTGTTGACGAAGGTGCTGGACGCGCTGCCCCCCTTCGAGGGCTGAGCGGGTTCCGGACGTCCGCGGCGGTCCGTCGGAACCCCACATGGCCGCGGGCCGATGCCTCCTCTACGCTGCACCCCATCACGCGGGATCTTCAGGGGCGGGACATGGAACAGACACACACCACCCACAGCGGCGCCGCGGCCACTCCAGGTGCCCAGCGGCGCGTGCTCGTGGTCGAGGACGACCGCACCATCGCCGACGCGATCGCGGCCCGGCTGCGCGCCGAGGGATTCCAGGTGCAGACGGCGTACGACGGCCCGGCGGCGGTCGCCGCGGCCGAGAGCTGGCTGCCCGAGCTGCTGGTGCTGGACGTCATGCTGCCCGGCTTCGACGGGCTGGAGGTCTGCCGCCGGGTCCAGGCGCAGCGGCCGGTGCCGGTGCTGATGCTCACCGCCCGGGACGACGAGACCGACATGCTGGTCGGGCTCGGGGTCGGCGCCGACGACTACATGACGAAGCCCTTCTCCATGCGGGAGCTGGCCGCGCGGGTGCACGTCCTGCTGCGGCGGGTGGAGCGGGCCACGCAGGCGGCGACCGCCCCGCGCGGGGCGACGCTGCGCCTGGGCGATCTGGAGATCGACCACGCGCAGCGCCGGGTGCGGGTGCAGGCGGAGGACGTGCACCTGACGCCGACCGAGTTCGACCTGCTGGTGTGCCTGGCCGGGACGCCGCGCGCGGTGCTCTCGCGGGAGCAGTTGTTGGCCGAGGTGTGGGACTGGGCCGACGCGTCGGGGACCCGGACGGTCGACAGCCACATCAAGGCGCTGCGCCGGAAGATCGGCGCCGAGCGGATCCGTACGGTCCACGGCGTCGGGTACGCCCTGGAGACCCCGGCCCAGTCGTGAGCGGCGCCCGCCCGGGTCGGGTGCGCGGCGCGGGCCGCACCGGTGGCGTCGGCCGCACCGGTGGTGCCGCCGACGGGGCCGCCGAGCGCGCCGGGGCACTGCGGCCGTTCTCGCCGTTCTCGATCAAGACGAAGCTGGGCACGCTCGTCGTGGTGTCCGTGTTCATCACGACGGGGCTGCTGATGGTGGCCCTGCGCACCGACACGGA
The DNA here is from genome assembly GCF_042881255.1 of Streptomyces sp. NPDC058279. NCBI lineage: Bacteria > Bacillati > Actinomycetota > Actinomycetes > Kitasatosporales > Streptomycetaceae > Streptomyces > Streptomyces sp. NPDC058279. The sequence continues at coordinate 250,409 of NZ_JBHVYA010000009.1, forward strand.
GCTGCGGTTCATCACCGTGTTCTCGGTGATCGCCTCGATGTTGATCACGCAGTTCGTGGCGCACGGTCTGACGGCGCCGCTGGACGACATGACGAGGGTGGCCCGGGCGATCTCCCGCGGGGACTACACGCGCCGGGTGCGCGGGGCGGGCCGCCGGGACGAGCTGGGCGACCTGGCCTCGACGATCAACCTGATGGCGGACGACCTGGAGGCGGTGGACCGCCACCGCAAGGAACTCGTCGCCAACGTCTCGCACGAGCTGCGCACGCCGATCGCGGCGCTGCGCGCCGTGCTGGAGAACGTGGTGGACGGGGTCTCGCAGGCCGATCCGGAGACGATGCGGACGGCGCTCAAGCAGACCGAGCGACTGGGCCGGCTCGTGGAGACCCTGCTGGACCTGTCCCGGGTCGACAACGGGGTCGTGCCGCTGCGGGCGCGCCGCTTCGAGGTGTGGCCGTACCTGTCGGGCGTGCTCAAGGAGTCGGGGCTGGCGGCGGCCGGGCGGCCGGGGTTGGCCACCGGGTCGGGCGGACACACCCGCAACGACGTCCACCTCCACCTGGACGTGCATCCCTCGGGCCTGACCGCGTACGCGGACGCGGAGCGGCTGCACCAGGTGGTGGCCAATCTGATCGACAACGCGGTCAAGCACAGTCCGCCGCACGGCCGGGTCACGGTCCGCGCCCGGGCCGGCGACGCGCCCGAGAGCCTCGTGGTCGAGGTCCGGGACGAAGGGCCCGGAATCCCGGAAGAAGAACGCCACAGGGTCTTCGAGCGCTTCAACCGGGGCAGTGCGGGCGGCGGTGACGGCGGTACCGGGCTGGGCCTGGCGATCGCCCGCTGGGCCGTCGGCCTGCACGGCGGGGACATCCGCGTGGCCGAATCGTCACGGGGCTGCCGCATCCTCGTCACGCTTCCGGGCAGCTCGCGGGTGCCGCGTTGACGTAGGGTTCGAGTGGGAAAGGACATGATCTCGGCCACACCCGGCCGGGTTCACAAGGGGTGCGTAGCCAAGGGGGCCGCAACCTGGGTGCCCCCTACCCGAACCACGCTTGTTTCCCGCCATTCCCGGCGGTGAAACCCGCCGTTCGATGTGACCTGCACGACGTAAGTCCCGTCCGGCCTGCATCACCCCGTCCGGGAGGCGTAGCCTTTATTCCCGCTGTCCATACCTTGTGAAGCGGAAGAGGGCGGTTGCCGCCGTGTCGCCACAGTCCCCCAGTAACCCGAGCACCACGACCGAAGCAGCAGAGGGCGGGAAGACCCCTGCCTCAGGCTTCGGTGCGAATGAGTGGCTCGTCGACGAGATCTATCAGCAGTACCTCCAGGACCCCAACTCGGTCGACCGGGCCTGGTGGGACTTCTTCGCCGACTACAAGACCGGGGGCGCTGCCGCTCCCGTGAAGGCGGATGGTCCCGAGAAGTCCACGACGACGGACGGCGCCTCCGCACAGGCCGCCGCCACCGTCACCGCCGAGGTCCCGCGGGCCGACGTCGCAGCCGCCACGGGGGCGGCGAGCGCCGCACCCCCCGTCGCGGGGACCGGCTCCACCGGAGCCCCTGCCGCCACGCCCGTGTCAGCTCCTGCCCCTGCTCCTGCCACCCCCTCTGGTGCCCCTGCTGTGACTGTCACCTCCCAGGCCCCGGCCGCCGCACCGGCCGCGCCCGCCCCTCAGGCTGCCGCTCCGGTCGCCCCCCAGAAGTCCGCGCCCGCCACCGAGGCCCCCACCGGGCCCGAGCTGGTGACGCTCCGCGGTCCGGCCGCCGCCGTGGCCAAGAACATGAACGCCTCGCTGGACGTCCCGACGGCCACGTCCGTCCGCGCCGTCCCGGTGAAGCTGCTGTTCGACAACCGCATCGTCATCAACAACCACCTCAAGCGCGCCCGGGGCGGGAAGATCTCCTTCACGCACCTGATCGGCTACGCGATGGTGCAGGCCATCAAGGCCATGCCGTCGATGAACTACTCCTTCGCGGAGAAGGACGGCAAGCCGACCCTGGTCAAGCCGGAGCACGTGAACTTCGGCCTGGCGATCGACCTGGTGAAGGCCAACGGCGACCGGCAGCTCGTCGTCGCCGGCATCAAGAAGGCCGAGACCCTCAACTTCTTCGAGTTCTGGCAGGCGTACGAGGACATCGTCCGCCGCGCCCGCGTCGGCAAGTTGACGATGGACGACTTCACCGGCGTCACCGTCTCGTTGACCAACCCCGGCGGCCTGGGCACCGTCCACTCGGTGCCGCGTCTGATGCCCGGTCAGTCGGTCATCATGGGCGTCGGCTCGATGGACTACCCCGCCGAGTTCCAGGGCACCTCGCAGGACACCCTGAACAAGCTGGGCATCTCCAAGGTCATGACCCTGACCTCGACCTACGACCACCGGGTCATCCAGGGCGCGGCCTCCGGCGAGTTCCTGCGCATCGTCGCGAACCTGCTGCTCGGCGAGAACGGCTTCTACGACGACGTCTTCGAGGCGCTGCGCATCCCGTACGAGCCGGTCCGCTGGCTCCGGGACATCGACGCCTCCCACGACGACGACGTCACCAAGGCCGCCCGCGTCTTCGAGCTGATCCACTCCTACCGGGTCCGCGGTCACGTCATGGCCGACACCGACCCGCTGGAGTACAAGCAGCGCAAGCACCCCGACCTCGACATCACCGAGCACGGCCTCACCCTGTGGGACCTGGAGCGCGAGTTCGCGGTCGGCGGCTTCTCCGGCAAGTCCATGATGAAGCTGCGCGACATCCTCGGTGTGCTGCGCGACTCGTACTGCCGCACCACCGGCGTCGAGTTCATGCACATCCAGGACCCGAAGCAGCGCAAGTGGATCCAGGACCGCATCGAGCGCCCGCACTCCAAGCCGGAGCGCGAGGAGCAGTTGCGCATCCTGCGCCGCCTCAACGCGGCGGAGGCGTTCGAGACGTTCCTGCAGACGAAGTACGTCGGCCAGAAGCGGTTCTCCCTGGAGGGCGGCGAGTCCGTCATCCCGCTGCTGGACGCCGTCATCGACTCGGCCGCCGAGGCCCGCCTGGAAGAGGTCGTCATCGGCATGGCCCACCGCGGCCGGCTGAACGTCCTCGCCAACATCGTCGGCAAGTCCTACGCGCAGATCTTCCGCGAGTTCGAGGGCAACCTCGACCCGAAGTCGATGCACGGCTCCGGCGACGTGAAGTACCACCTGGGCGCCGAGGGCACCTTCACCGGCCTGGACGGCGAGCAGATCAAGGTCTCGCTCGTCGCGAACCCCTCGCACCTGGAGGCGGTCGACCCGGTCCTGGAGGGCGTCTCCCGCGCCAAGCAGGACGTCATCAACAAGGGCGGCACGGACTTCACCGTCCTGCCGCTGGCGCTGCACGGCGACGCGGCCTTCGCCGGCCAGGGTGTCGTCGCCGAGACGCTCAACATGTCGCAGCTGCGCGGTTACCGCACCGGCGGCACCGTCCACGTCGTCATCAACAACCAGGTCGGCTTCACCGCCGCCCCGGAGTCCTCGCGTTCGTCCATGTACGCGACCGACGTGGCCCGCATGATCGAGGCCCCGATCTTCCACGTGAACGGTGACGACCCGGAGGCCGTGGTCCGCGTCGCGCGGCTCGCCTTCGAGTTCCGTCAGGCGTTCAACAAGGACGTGGTCATCGACCTCATCTGCTACCGCCGTCGCGGCCACAACGAGTCCGACAACCCGGCGTTCACGCAGCCGCTGATGTACGACCTGATCGACAAGAAGCGCTCGGTGCGCAAGCTGTACACCGAGTCCCTCATCGGTCGCGGCGACATCACGCTGGAAGAGGCCGAGCAGGCGCTCCAGGACTTCCAGGGCCAGCTGGAGAAGGTCTTCGCGGAGGTCCGCGAGGCCGCCACGCAGCCCGCGGTCGCCGCCCCGGCCCCGGCCGCCGCGCAGCCGGAGTTCCCGGTCCCGGTGAACACGGCGGTCTCCCAGGAGGTCGTCAAGCGGATCGCCGAGGCGCAGGTCAACATCCCGGAGAACGTCACCGTCCACCCGCGTCTGCTGCCGCAGCTCCAGCGCCGCGCGGCGATGATCGACGAGGGCACCATCGACTGGGGCATGGGCGAGACCCTCGCCTTCGGTTCGCTGCTGATGGAGGGCACGCCGGTCCGGCTGTCGGGCCAGGACTCCCGCCGCGGCACGTTCGGCCAGCGTCACGCGGTCCTCATCGACCGGGAGACGGGCGAGGACTACACCCCGCTGCAGTACCTGTCCGACGACCAGGCCCGCTACAACGTCTACGACTCGCTGCTCTCCGAGTACGCGGCGATGGGCTTCGAGTACGGCTACTCGCTGGCCCGTCCGGACGCCCTGGTCCTCTGGGAGGCCCAGTTCGGCGACTTCGTCAACGGCGCGCAGACCATCGTGGACGAGTTCATCTCGTCCGCGGAGCAGAAGTGGGGCCAGACCTCCGGCGTCACGCTGCTGCTGCCCCACGGCTACGAGGGCCAGGGCCCGGACCACTCGTCCGCCCGCCCGGAGCGCTTCCTCCAGCTGTGCGCGCAGAACAACATGACGGTCGCGATGCCGACCCTGCCGTCGAACTACTTCCACCTGCTGCGCTGGCAGGTCCACAACCCGCACCACAAGCCGCTGATCGTCTTCACGCCGAAGTCGATGCTGCGTCTGAAGGCGGCGGCGTCGAAGGCGGAGGAGTTCACGACCGGTTCGTTCCGTCCGGTCATCGGCGACGGCACGGTGGACCCGAACGCGGTCCGCAAGGTCGTCTTCTGCGCGGGCAAGGTCTACTACGACCTGGAGGCCGAGCGGGAGAAGCGCGGCGTCACGGACACGGCGATCATCCGCATCGAGCGGCTGTACCCGCTGCCGGGCGCCGAGCTCCAGGCGGAGATCGCCAAGTTCCCGAACGCGGCGAAGTACATCTGGGCGCAGGAGGAGCCGGCGAACCAGGGTGCGTGGCCGTTCATCGCGCTGAACCTGATCGACCACCTCGACCTGGCGGTCGGCGCGGACATCCCGGCGGGCGAGCGCCTGCGGCGCATCTCGCGCCCGCACGGCTCGTCCCCGGCGGTGGGCTCCGCCAAGCGCCACCAGGCGGAGCAGCAGCTCCTGCTGAACGAGGTCTTCGAGGCGTAGTCGCCCCGCCGACCCGCACCACCCGCACCACCCGGAAGGCCCGGGCCCCGATCGGGGCCCGGGCCTTCCGGCCACCTCGGGCGGCGCCGACCAAATCCAGCCCGCTGTCGTCCGAGGCGCCGACCCCCACGAGGCTGGAAGTGGCTACGGCTGTGGCTCGAAGTCCCAGTACGGCCGGGCCTGTTGGCGGGCCGAGACCGTGTGGACGTGTTGCGCGCCCAAGGTGCGGGTCAGCGCCTTGAGGCCCGCGTCCTCGTGCTTCGCCGCCTCCGCGTCCTCCCGTACCGCCCGCAGGTCCGCCGCCAGCGCGATCTGTGCGCTCAGCGTCATCGGGTGGTCGGGGCCGAGCACCCGTTCCGCCCCCCGCAGGGTCTCCCGGCTCAGTTCCACCGCGTCCTCCGGCCGCCCGGTGATGTTCCGGTGCCCGGAGGCGTTCAGCGCGCAGCCCAGGGTCCACGGGTGCCCGTCGCCCAGCGCACCCCGCATCCCCACCAGCGCCTGCTCCGCCAGGTTCAGGGCCTCCGCCCGTTCGCCCTGTGCCCTCAGCACCAGCCCGAGGTTGCCGACCGTGCCGATGCTGTACGGGTGGGCCAGGCCCAGCTGCGACTGGTAGCCGCGTACGACGTCCTCCGAGATCCGGCGGGCCTCGTCCACGTCGCCGTACTCCCGCAGGTAGGTCGCGTAGTCGGAGGCGACCATCAGCGTCCAGGGGAACTCCGCGCCGAACACCCGCGTCGAGCGCTCCAGTACGCTGCGCAGCCGGGCCCCCGCGCCGGGGATGTCCCCGGAGCGGCGCAGGCACAGGCCCAGGTTGTGTTCGGCGCGCAGGGTCTGCGGGTGGTTGGTGCCCAGGACCTGCGCGTTGATCTTGAGCCCCTGTTCCTGGCGGGCCAGTGCCTCCCGGTAGCGGCCCATGAGGCGCAGGCCCATCGCGCAGCCGATCCCGGACGAAAGGGTGGCGATGTGCCGCACGCGCAGGACCCGTTCGCGGCGCCGCAGGGTGTCGAGGTCGGTGTCGTACGCCTCCTGGTAGCGCCCGAGGAGGCGCAGGGCGACGGCTACGTTGTTCTGCGCGGCGAGGGTGGTCGCGTCGTCCTCGCCGAGCAGCTCGCGGTAGCTGGCGAAGGCGTGTTCGAGCAGTTCGCGGGCCTGCTCGAACTTGGCGGTGCTGAGCAGCACCCCGGCGTAGGAGCTGGTGGCGCGCAGCGATTCGAGGTCGCGCGGGCCCCGTTCGGCCACCAGCCGCTCCGCCCGCGCCTTGGCGAGGTTTTCGGCCTGGCGGAAGTGGCCGAGCATCCGCAGGGCGCTGCTGTAGTGGTAGCTGAGTTCGCGTACCTGGTCGTGGTCCTCGCCGAGCATGGGCCGCCAGATCCCGTCGGTCTCCTCGGCCAGCCGCAGGCAGGTGCGGTACTCCCCGGCGCGCAGCAGGTAGCGCAGGCAGTTCAGCAGGAAGTTCTGGATGCGCGGGTTGGAGCTGCGCAGCACCCCGGCGGGTTCCAGGTGCGGGATGAGTTCGGCGTAGCGGGGCCAGAGCCGGGAGTCGGAGGGTTGTCCGGGGTCGGCCGCGGCGAGGACCTGGCGGACGACGCGGGACAGTTCCTCGGACTCGTCGTCGCCCAGGTCGCCGCGGACGATGTTGTGGACCATCCGGTGGAGTTGGACGGTCTCCAGGCCGCCTCCCTCCTCGACGGCGAGGTCGGAGTACTCCAGCCGGACGACGGAGAACTGGACGAGTTTGTTGAGGGCGGCGTTCCACCGGATCTGGTCGTTGATCAGCCCGGCGAGCTGTTCGGGCACGTCGTCCGCGGGGAACTCGCTCAGCAGCCGCAGCGGGACCCGGCCGGGGGCGAAGAAGACGAACAGCCGCAGCAGCGCGAGGGCGTCGGGGAAGTTCTCCCGTACGTTGTTCAGGAGTATGGCCAGCGCGGTGGGGAAGGGCAGCGGGTAGTCGTCGGAGAGGGTGACGGCCTCGTGGGAGTCGAGCCGGCGTTGCAGCAGGTTCAGGTACTCGCCGACGCCGATCGGCGAGTCGGCGAGCCAGCCGGCGGTCTGGTCGAGGGCGAGCGGGTAGTCCTCCAGGGCCTCGGCGAGTTGGTCGGCCTCGGCGGCGGTGAGCCGCCCGGCGCGGCGGCGGATGAAGGTCACCGACTCGGGGCGGGCGTACAGCGGGACTTCCACGAGGCTGGTGTGGCGAGCCGCCCATTCGCGGTTGCGGGAGGTGATGATCACGTCGCCGGCGCCGGAGGGCAGCAGGTCGGTGAGGTCGTCGGGGTTGTCGCAGCCGTCGAAGACCAGCAGCCAGCGGTAGAACGGGTTGCCGCGCCGCAGCGCCTCCAGCACCGCCCGGATCTGCTCCCCGTAGCTGCCCGCGCCGCGCGGCAGGCCGAGCGCGGGCGCCAGGTCCGCGAGCCGCTCGCGCAGGGTGGGCCGGTCCTCGGCCGGGACCCACCACACCACGTCGTACTCGGAGGCGAAGCGGTAGGCGTACTCGGTGGCGACCTGCGTCTTGCCCACCCCGGAGAGACCCAGCAGGGTGACCGTGGAGGCCCCGGGCGGGGCCTCGGTGAGGGCGGCGCGGAGCCGGCCGATGACGTCGTTGCGGCCGGTGAAGCGCGGGTTGCGGCGCGGTACCCGGCCCCAGATCTCGGGCGGGTCGTTGGGGAAGCGGGGGCCGCGACGGCCGCTCTCGATGCCGATGCGGTCGGTGGGCAGCTCCAGCCGGCGCAGTACCCGGTACTCGGCCTCGTAGGCGTCCAGGCCCCACAGGTCGGTCTTCTCCAGGGCGGCCACGGCGCTCGGCAGCGGGGCGTCGGTGAGGCAGACGGCGGCGAACCGGTCGGGGTGGTGTTCGGTGACGGTGCGCAGGGCCGCGTTCCACTCCTCCTCGGTGTGGGTGCCCGCGGAGAAGTACCGTTCGCTGAGGACGACGATGACCCTCCCGCCGGCGCGGGCCAGGTCGTCGAGGGCCTCGGTGATTCCCGGGCTGGTCTGCGGGTCCCAGCGCTGGAGGGCGACGCGGTGGCCGTGCTCCTCCAAGCGGTGGGCGATCCACACGGCCCAGGGCCGGTTGAAGCCCGCGAAGCTGATGACGAAGCGCTGCGGCGGCTGCGCCGCTCCGTCACGGTCCTGCCGAATTCCGGTGGTCATGCGGCCGTCTCCCTGAAACCGGGCGGTGGACGGGGTTGAAAAGGTACCGCAACGGACGGTCCGTCAGAGCCCCTCAGCACCCCGGGAAATCGGCGAGTTCGGGGTGCCTCTCGCACCAGGCGTGGCGTTCGCGTTCCAGGGTCCGGCGGGCCGTGGCGTGCTGGTCTCCGGGGGGTGGGAGTTCGTCCATGGCCTGCTCGGCGGCGGCCATGGCGTCGGCGAACTCCGCTCCTCCGGACGTCAATTGGGGGTGGCTGCGGATGGCGGGCAGGACGGCCGCCACCTGGGCGCGCAGCCGCGCGTGCCGGGCCCACGCGCCGCGCGCCCCGTAGAGGGCGGCGTGCTGCCAGTATCCGGCGAGGGCCAGGTGGGCGTACGCGCCGTGCAGCAGCCCGTCGAGCGGTCGGGGGTCGCTGCGCCAGGGGGCCCAGTGGCGGGGCGTGCGGTCCGCGGTGTGCAGGGTCAGTACGTCGGCGAGGGCGGTGAGCTTGCCGTGCTGGACCTCGTGGACCAGGGTGGCGGCCAGGGCGGGCGGGGCCTGCGCCCGGGCCAGTACGGACCCGGCGGCGGCGGGCAGTGTCGCGCCGCTGGAGCGGGAGCCGCCGGCCAGGGGGACCACCGAGCGCAGCAACCGGCCGATCTCGTCCGCGCGGGCGCAGTCGTAGCGGCGCAGCAGGGTGAGGGCGCCGGACCACTGGGTGTCCCAGCGCTTGTGGCCCTTGGGGGTGAGCCGCCGGGCGGGGCGCACTTGGGCGGGTTCGTCGCGGGCCGGGGCGCGGTAGGGGTCGAGGTCGTCGAGGGCGGTACGGCCGTCGGGCAGGGCGTGCAGCGGCAGCGGGTCGGGGGCGCCGGACCAGGACCGTTCGGTGACGGCGAGCGGGCCGGGCCGGTCGGGGCGCAGCAGCCCGAGGGTGGGCAGGACCAGCCGGCCGTTCGCGGGGCGCAGGGTGACCTTGAAGGTGATCCCGGCGCGCAGCGCGGCGGCGGCGGCGAGCGCCCCGAGGTGGCCGAGGTCGGCGGGGGGCCCGTCCGGCGCGTGCAGCCGGCGCAGGGTCTCCTCGGCCCAGACACCGGTGGCGGGGTAGTGCAGTACGTCCCGTACCGCGTCGGGGTCGTGCCGTTCGGCTTCCTCCAGCAGCGCCCAGTGCTCGGCGGCCTCGGCGCCGGGGGCGCGGTCGAGTACGGCGCGCAGCAGCAGCAGCCGCTTGGAGCGGCGTACGTCGCGCACGAGCCGGGTGCCTTCCGGGGAGGGTTCGGTGGAGGCGAGGGCGCGCAGGGTGGGGGCGCTGACGGCGAAGGGGGCGAGGGCGGCCGGGGCTTCGCTCATGAGACGGCCCGCCCGGTGGCGGCGGTGTGCAGGGCCCGCGCGATGTGCCGGATCAGGACTTGGAGGTCGGCGCAGTACACGGAGGGCGTACGGAACCCTTCGCCGGCGCGGTAGCGGTGCGGGTAGTGGCCGCCGCCGCACACCTCGACGAGTTCGCAGGAGCGGCAGGCGGCGGCCAGGGCGTCGCGTCCGAGCTGGCGGGCGGCGAAGCCGGGGTGGTCCAGGAGCCGGTCGAAGCCGTCGGTGTCGATGTGCAGGCCGGTCGTGGCGGCGCCCTCGTAGGCGGATTTCAGCGAGTCGGCCTGTTCGATGCTGCCGTCGGTCTCGATGACGGCGGTGCCGGCGGGGGCCAGTCCCAGGGTCTCGGTGGCGGTGGGCAGTCCGAGCAGCAGGGCGATGATCTCCTCGAAGATCCGTACCCGGGTGCGGCGTTCCCCGTCGTGCCACCAGCGTTCGAAGACGGCGAGCAGCCAGTCGGCGTACGGGGTGGCGTGCGGGCCGTGACCGGGCGGCGGGTCGCTCCAGTTGGCCAGCGGCAGCAGCAGGCCGATGGCGGGCGGGGCGAAGTCGAGGAGCGACTCGTACACCTCGACGGGGTCCTGTGCGAGGTCGACGACGCAGAGCACGCCGGCGTAGCTCTCGGGGTGCCGGGCGAGCAGCCGCAGTCCCCGCGCCGCGGCCCCGAACCCGGGGCGTCCGGCGTGGTCGGCGCGGCGGGTGTTGTGCGCGGGCAGTCCGCCGTCGAGGCTGACGCCGACCCGGATGCCGGCGGCGGCCAGCGCGGCGAGCCGGCCGGGGGTGAGCAGGGTGGCGTTGGTCTGGACGGTCGCGGTGACCCGGGTGTCCGGGGCGACGGCGGCGCGGACCGCCTCGACGGGCGCGGCGAGCGCGGCGGGGCCGGTCAGCAGCGGCTCGCCGCCGTGCAGGACGAGGTCGACGCGGGTCAGCCGGTGGGTGTCCGCGTGCTCGGCGATCCGCTGGGCGGCCCGGCGGACGGTGCCGGCGGACATCACGGCGGGGCGCTCGCGCCAGGACTGGTCGGCCATCTCGTAGACGTAGCAGTAGGTGCAGGCGAGGTTGCAGCGGCTGTGCGTCTTGAGGACGAATTGGCGTACGGGCGAGGGGCGGTGGCCGGCGGCGCGCAGGGCGGCGACGTCGAGCCGGGTGTGCGGCCAGGGCGCGTGGAGCGCGTGCGGGTCGCCGGCGTCGGCCCCCGCCGGGCGGGCGTCCGCCACCCCGTCCCCGCGCCCCGCCGTTCGCGGTGCGTCGGGCGGCGGCCGGTGCGCGGGCAGCACGGCGTCGCTCGTGATCGCTTGCGTCATCGGCCTGCGCCTCCCCTCCCCGCCGCCTCCCCGGAGGCGGCCCGCTCCCCGGAGCTGCCCGGTTCCCCGGCGGACGGTCCATCCCTGCCCTGCGGACGAGCCGGACTAACGGCGGAAAGTGGTCAACCCCACCCGCTCACACCACCCCCGAGTCGAAGGCGTTGAGTATCTCGGCGGGGTGCGTGACCCGCTCGACCAGGCCCTCGATCACCTGGGCGAGCACCGGGTGCCCGATCCCGCGCAACTCGGCCAGATCCAGTCCGGACAGGTCCGGCAACCGCCCGCCGCCGCACTCCCGCCCGGCCGTCGGCACCCGCTGATCCTGAGTCACCATGTGCTGTCCGTCCCCCTCTTGCCCGTATGGTCCACTGCCCTTTCCCTTCCCGCGCCCGCCGGAAACGGTCGCTGCGGGCGGGAGCGGTACCGCCGCCCGGTCACGGGCCCGCCTCCAAGGCGCGGATCCGCTCCCCCACCCAGGCCGCACGGGCCTCCCCGGTGCCTGCCCGCAGCCACAGTTCCAACGCCGCCCGGTATGCCTCCAGGGCCCCTCTGGGCCGCTCCAGCCGCTCCAGCACCTCGCCGCGCAGCTCCTGCACCCGCGCGGCGAGTTCCACCGCGACCCGCTCCAGGTCGTCGCCGCCCGCGGACAGGGCCGCGCGCCACGACCTGCGGTAGGAGTCGGCGGCCCGGTCGAGCCGGTCCACGGACCGGGTGTGGGCGTGGATCTCCTGCTGGACGTCCCCGTGCTCCCGCCAGGCCCGCGCCTGCTCCAGCGGGCTGCGGCTCTGCCGTGCGGCCAGCTCCAGCAGGTGTTCGGCCTCCCTCAGGTCCACCAGGTCGCCGTCGTAGGAGTGCCGCAGCCGCAACCCGGCCGCCAGCCGCAGCAACCGCCGGGCCGCACCCGGGTCCGACTGCGGGACCGCCGCCCGGCTCTCGCGCAGCACCCGGACGGCGGTGGACGCGTACCGCCGCCCGTCGGGGTGGGCGGCCGAGGCCCGGTCCAGGAGGACGTCGCCCCACTCGGGCAGCAGCTCCCCGTAGGCGTCCCCGTCCCGGGAGAGCAGCCTGCGGGCGCGTTCGTACGCCGCGGCCGCGTCGTCGAGGGCGGCCGGGTCGGCGTCCCGGGCGTACCGCGCCCGGTGCACCCGCGCGAGGCACACCAGCGCCGCGAGCCGCAGCCGGGGCTCCCCGGCGGCGTCCTCCGCCTCCCGCAGGGCCTCGGCCAGTTGCCCGGCCGCCTCCTCCAGCCGCGCCGGCAGGTACCGCAGCGCCGTGGCCCGCTCCACCCGCGCCCGGGCCCGGTCCTCCGCGCCGGCCTCCGGGTCCACCTCCAGGCGGTCCGCGGCCCGTTCGGCCAGGGCGGTGCGTCGCGCCGGGTCCGCGGTGTGGGGCAGCAGGGCGAGCAGGACCCGTCCGAGGGCCGGGCCGACCCCGGGCTCGTCCTCCCCGGCGGCCTCCAGCGCGGCCCGGGCCTCCCGCAGCGGCGCCGGGTCGCCGCGCAGCTCGCCCAGCCGGACCAGGGCGCGGGCCCGCCGCACGACGCAGTCGAGCCGCAGCTCCCGGTCCGCGCCGGACTCCGGACCGGCCGCTGCCCCGACCGCCGCGAACTCCCGCTCGGCGGCCTCCAGGAGCCGCGCGTCCGGGGCGTCCCCGGCCAGGGCCAGCTCGTACAGCACCCGGCCCCGCGCCGCCCGGGCGCGCGGGGTGCCCAGTGCGGCCACGGCCCGCTCCGCCTCGGTCAGCAGCTCGGGGTCGCGTTGCAGGGTCCACAGCCGCAGCAGCGCGCCCGCGAGCTCGACCTCGGCCTCCTCCGCCGGGTCGGTGGGACCCGGGGGCGCCGCCACGGCCCGGCGCAGCAGGGTGACGGCCTCGTACAGACCGCCCCGGCCGCCCTCGGCGATCCGGGCCCTGGCCGTCCGTACGGCCCGCTCCCGGGCGGGCGCGGCGAGCGGCGGTTCGGCATCCGGTCCGTCGGGCGGCGGGCCGGGCAGGTAGCGGCGGACGACCTTCGCCGAGACCTGGGCGAAGGCTTGGGGGAGCCGCCCGGCGGGTACCCGTTCGCCGTCGGGCTCCAGGGGCGCGCCGGTCAGCTCGGAGACGGCGAGCGCGGGGAAGTTCCGTACGCCGCGCCCGAAGTGGGAGCGTACGTACGCGGAGCAGTGCTTGAGCACCAGTGCCGCCTCGTCCCGGCCGAGCGGCCCCAGCAGTACGTCCTGCACGCCGGGGACGAACTCGTACCACCCGGCGTCCGGTGCGCGCCGCAGCAGCCCGCTCAGCAGGACCTCCGCCAGGTCGGAGGGTTCCGAGTCGGGGAGCATGGTGCGCTGTACGAGCCTCATCACGGGCAGCGTGAGGGGGGCCGCCGCCAGGTACAGGGCGAGTCGCACCGCGCCGGGCGCGGCCGAGGAGCGGAAGCGGCGGACCAGTTCGCGTGGCGGCCGCGCGGCCCGGGGCGGGGCCTCGGGCCCGGCCGGGTGGCGGGCCAGGACCCGCCCGACCTCGGCCGGCACCGGGCCGGTGCCGAGCCCGGCGACGAGCCGGGCCCAGGCGCCGAGCGCGCCGGCGTTCGGCGGCAGGACGGGCACGGTCAGTCCTCCGGTGGGCCGGCCACTGCGGGCCGGCCGGTCCGGGCGGAACTCCAGCTTCCGCGGGCCGGCCTCGGTACGGGAGAGCACCCCGCGCTCGGTCGGCAGCCTGCTCCGGCTCCACAGGCGCTGCGGCAGCGGTTGCACCACCACGCAGGGGGTGCACTCGGCCCACCGGTACAGCAGCCGCTGCGCCCGCCCCTCGCGCCACACGGGCCCGGCGCAGTCGGAGACCACCATGGTCAGCGTCCGGCCGGTGGGGTCGCGCAGTTGTTCGCCGGAGCGGACCCCGGCGGCGGGGCGCGGACCCCGGCCGACGACGGCGCTGCCGTCCGCCAAGCGGTGCAGGTAGGCGACCTGGACGTCACGGAAGGCCCCCAACCGTTCGCACACGGAGCGCAGTTCCTCGAACAGGTCGTGCCACACGGCCATCGACGGTGACGCGTCCATGACCAGGCGTACGGTCGCCTCGCGCCGGCTGTCCGGCCGGAACACGGGGATGACCAGCCCGAGGGCCCGGGCACTGGCCTCGGCGGTGGCGCCCTCGTCGAGGACGGTCCGGGTGGGCGGTCCGGGCGGGCGGTGCCGCTGGAGGGCGCGCAGGGCCCGCTGGATCTCCAGGATGCGGGGCAGCGCCGCCGCGCCGGGCACCCGTACCGGTACCCCGTCGCCGGCCGGGAGGTCCGCGTCGGCGTCGGCCGCCCCGGCCGTTCTCGTGGCGTACAGCCGGACCGGGTCCTCCGGCGCGGGTTCCTCCCGTACGGGTCCGTCCGCGCGCGGGGCCTCCCGCGCCGCGTCCTGCCGCCTCCCCGGCCCGGACACCGGCTCCCGGGCCGGGTCGTCCCCGGCTCCCGGCGCCCCGGCCGGCGCGCCGGTGCGCCCGGCGAGCCACAGCGCGTCGGCGAGTTCCTCGGCGGTCGGGTCGAGCCCCGCGCCGCGCAGCAGCGTGACGAGGTCCCGGACGGGGTCGGCGGCCGGCACGGGTGTCACCTCGGCCGGTCGAGGCGTTGGATGAGCAGGTCGGCGAGGTCTTCCCGGGTGGGCGGGGCGGCGTAGTGGGTGAGGTAGATGGCGTTGAGCAGTTGGTCGGCGGCGACCAGCTCGGACTGGGAGCGGCTGAGGAACTCGCGGATCAGCTCGGCGCCGAGTTGCGCGGCCTCCTCCCCCAGGTGGGCCCGCACCATGGTGGCGAGCCGTTTCTCGCCGGGCTGTCCGAGCTTGAGCTGGATGCACCGCCTGAGCAGCGCGGCCGGGAAGTCCCGTTCGCCGTTGCTGGTCAGGATGATGAACGGGAAGGCCCGGCAGCGCACGTGCCCGTCCCGCACGGTCACCTTCGTCCCGTCGTCGGTGAGGACCCGCACCTCGGGTTCGGAGTCCGCGACCCGTTCCAGCTCGGGCAGGGTGAACTCCCCTTCCTCCAGGACGTTCAGGAGGTCGTTGGGCAGATCGATGTCGCTCTTGTCGAGTTCGTCGATGAGCAGCACCCGGGGACGCGTGGTGGGCAGCAGCGCCGTCCCCAGCGGTCCGAGCCGGATGTACTTGCCGATCCCGGGCACCCCGCCGGCGGCCGTCCCGCCACTGGCGGCGATCTGTACGTCCTGGAGCCGGGCGATGGCGTCGTAGCGGTACAGGCCCTCCTGGAGCACGGTGCGCGACACGACCGGCCAGCGCAGGACGCGGCCGAGTCCCAGTTCGTGGGCGACGGCGTGCGCGAGGGTGGACTTCCCGGTCCCGGGATAGCCGGTGACCAGCAACGGCCGCCGCAGGTACAGGGCGGCGTTGATGGCCTCCAGTTCCTCGGGCTCGGGGCGGTGCAACTCGGCGGCCTGCCGGTGCGCGCCGAGCCGGCGGGCCACGTTCCCGTCGGCCGGGCCCGCGGCGGCGGGGCCGTCCTCGACGGGGCCGCCGTCGAAGTCCCGCCAGGGCGGCGGGTCCGGCAGGGCGTCGATCCCGTCGTGGGGCTCTCCGACGCCCCGGTAGATGAGCCACTCCTCGGTCATGTGCGTGCCCCTCCCGTCGATCCGGCGGTGTCCGGCCGCCGGCCCCTCACAGGTCCCCCTGCAGTGGTTCGTCCTCCGGGAGCGGTCGCTGCGGGTCCTGCCACAGCAGCGCCGTCCCGATCGCCCAGTAGGCGTCCGGGTCGGCCGCGTACGCCCGCCCCCGCAGCGCCTGGAGCCGGGCGGGCAGTGCCGCTCCCCTGCCCGCCTCGGCCAGTTCCTCGCGCAGGCCGCGGTGGAAGGGCTCGCAGGACGTCCTGGGGTCGGCGGGGGGCCGCCGGCACACCACCACCCCGTAGCCGGCGTCCCGCGCCTCCCGCAGTACCGCGCGCGTCGGGTCTTCCGCCGCCGCCCGGCACAGCACCGGCAGCGTGTGGTCCACCAGGCCGGCCAGCCAGCCGGGCGCCGGGCGCCACTTGCGACCGCGCGAGCAGTCGGCCCGCCGGCCCAGCAGCGGGCCCGCCTGCACCCGCGCCCACCGCTCGGCGGCGTCGGCGGGCGGGTCGCCGCCCGGGTAGCGCAGCACGACGGGCCGCTGCACGCCGACCGGGACCCCGCCCGACACCGTCCACTCGTCGACCGGCAGCCCGAACAGTTCCTCGGCCACCACCACTTCCAGCAGTGCGGCCGCCTCGTGGGTGTCGCACCGCCGGAACCCCTCGGCGAGCGGCGCCCGCACCGCCTCGGGCAGGGCCGCCAGGGTGACCCGGTTGCCGGAGGCCACCGGGGTGGCGTCGCCCGGCCGGGCCGGGCCGGCCAGCACGGAGACCCGCCAGTCGTAGACGTCCTCCCAGACGTGCGCCCAGGTCTCCAGCAGCACCGACGGGCCCGGGGGCGCTCCCGCGACCCGCCGGAAGGGGCCGTGCGCCTGCCGCCCGGCGCCGGCGCGCCGGCGCCGTTCGCGTTCCGCGAGGCCGCGCTCGTAGCGCTCGCCCAGTTCGCGGCGCAGCGGGCGCCAGAGCCGGGCGGCGGTCGCCCGTACCCAGTCCCAGAGTTCCTCGTCCGCGCCGGGTGACGGCGGCTCGCGGTGGTCGGCGACGCTGACGTCGGTGGCGTAGCGGAGCATCGCGGCGGCCTCACCGCCCGCGGACGGCGGGTCGTGCAGCAGGCCCAACCCGTCGCGCCAGGTCAGCGGGGCCGGTAAGCCGGTGTCGGGTTCCTCGCCGCGGGCCGCCTCGGCGAGGGCACGGACGATCTCGGAGGAGCCGGGCGGCGGCAGTTCGGCGAGCAGCCCGCACAGGGTGGTGCGCTCAGCCGGGGTGAGCCGGCTGAGACGGCTGAGCCGGGTGGGACGCTCGGGGCCGCCGGTGGCGTCGTCCTCGTCCGAAGGCAGCTCGGCGTGCACGTCGGTCCAGGTGCGGCGGCTGTCGAGATCGCTGACGTGTTGGTCGTAGTGGTACAGGTCGTGGCCCTGCATCACCCGCCGGTACAGGCCGACCTGCCCGGTCGTGCCGGTCGGCAGGGTCCGCAACTGCGCCACCGACACGGCGATCCCCCCGCCGCCCGCCTGTCGGCGGGCCTTGACGATCCCGATGACCTCGCCGCGCGCCAGGTCCACCAGGGGGCCGCCCGACATGCCGGGCTCGATCTCGTCGTCGTCACCGAGACGGATGGCCGCGCCGTTCGCGGCGGTGCCGCGCAGCCGCGTGGTCCGGCCGGTGATCTCCCGTACCCCGAGGTCCTCGGTGACGCCGAAGTAGGCGGCGTCGTCGAGCCGGGGGCCGGCCCGGTCCGTCAGCCAGACGCAGGCGTGCGAGACGGGCGCGAGGACCCGTACCAGCGCGAGGTCGGGCAGGTCCCACAGGGCGCGCGGGGCGGGCCGGCGCTCCTCCAGCCGCTCGGGCAGCACGCACTCCACGCGCCCGGCGACCGTCCCGGTGCCTCCCGCTTCGCCGGGGAAGCCGGCGACGGAGAAGGTGATGCCGACCTCCCGGCCCACCAGACGCACCGCAGCACCCCCTTCGCCGACCACGTGCGCGCACGTGAGGACCCAGCCGGGGGCGATGAAGAAACCGCTCCCCCAGGTCGGACCGGTCCCAGGGTTTCCATACCCGTCCGCGGGCGCGTGGACGCGCACGGTGGCAGCTTTGACGAGGGGTTCCAGAAGCTCGAAGGCGTGCGCGGAGCCGCCCGTGCGCCCGTCCGGCATCCCTGTCCCCCTCAGGTCGAGACGGTCCAGGCTAGTGCCCGGGACGGGGAGGACGGGAGGTGTCCGTGGGACGCGGATTATCCTGGCGGGAAACACCCCATGACGTCACCACGTCACCACGCACACGGAGCCGGACTTGTACTTCACCGATCGCGGCATCGAGGAGCTGGAGAAGCGGCGCGGCGAGGAGGAGGTCACCTTCGAGTGGCTCGCCGAGCAGCTCCGCACCTTCGTCGACCTGAACCCGGACTTCGAGGTCCCGGTGGAACGCCTGGCGACCTGGCTGGCGCGCCTCGACGACGCCGAGGACGACGACGAGTAAGAGACGGCCCGGCGGGCCCCTGCCGAGACGCGGTCAGAGGGTGTCGACGATGCCGCCGAGGGCGACGCACGCGGCGATGAGCAGCGGCGCCGCCTCACGTACCCGAACGGCGAGGAGCGCCTCCGCGTCCGGGTGACCGTCGAAGAAGTCGCTGCGGAGCCAGCACAGCTCGGGGTCGTGGTGGACGGCCCACGCGTAGGAGCAGCGCCGACAGTCGGCCATGGGGCCGCCGTACCTGACGGCGATGGGCGCCGGCAGGCCACAGCCACAGCGCACGTGTGTCTGTGAGCACGCACCGCCGGGGTGGTGGTCGGACTCCGCGACCGCCGGGGTCGACGACTCGTCCCCGTGGGAGGGCGTCACTGCGTCTCCTGAGCGCTGACGACAGCCGCTTCGGCTTCTGCGAGCCGGGCGGCTCCGACGCGTACGAGCAGCGCCAACGACGACGGATCGCAGTAGCCCGGCATCGGCCCGATGGCCGCCCAGTAAACCGGGTGCGTAGGGTCGTACGCGAAGAGGTCCGGGGCCGGAATCCCGACGTGCGTGCCACGTCCGAGGCACTCGACGCCCGGGGCACAGGAGCGCCACCCGTGGACCGTTCCGGGCGGGACGAGCGGGTAGTAGTTCCGCCCACGGCCGTCGTGGATGACGGGCCCGTCGAGGCGTTCCCCGAGAGCGAAGTCGGTGTGGCTGTGGCCGAGCCCGACCGTCTCGACCGCCGCTTGTACGAGCGGTTCCGGGAGCCGGATGACGTCGAACCGGCTCCCGATGGGAAGGAGAGCGACGCCCTGCTTCCGCCACGCGGCATGAACCCTTTCGGGCCGCCCGTCGCTCCCGGCCAACCACTCCGTCATCGTGCGCATGGTCAAGGCGCCCTCCTTACCCTCGTCAGCGGATGGTGAGACGACGGTAGGGGCGCCGGCAGTCGAGAACCGCACAGATCGTGCGGTTGCCTTTCAGGTAGTCAGCAGGCCAAGACGAGCCGAGAGTTCGGAGGCGCGCCGCCGTCGCTGTGGGCCCTTGGCCTCCAGCTCTTCAAGGATGATGCGGCGCGCGTGGCCGTTGTACTGGACGGTTTCGGGGGCCGTCTCGTTGGCCTGCGCCAGCGTCGCCAGGGCAACGTCGGGTTGGCCGTCCAGGTGGTAGGCGCGTGCCTGCTCGATTCGGTGCCGGGCCCGGCGTGGCCGCGACGGAATGGCCTCTGCCTCCGCACGAGCCGCCTGCCGTGTGGACTCCCGGCCTGCGTGCAGCTCCACCGCGACGGTGACCGCGTGAGCGCCCATGACCGCCTGGCAGAACGAGGTGACCGGGTGGAAGTACGAGCCGGGCAGCGTCTCGGCCAGGCGGCGTGCTTCGTCCCAGTACCGCCACGCCGTGCCGGTCTCGCCGCGTCGGGCAGCCGTGAGACCGGCTTCGACCGTAAGCGCGCCTGCCACGGCACGCACGTCGGCGTCGGCGTCCGGGAGGAGCGGCTCCAGGTATCGGAGAGTTTCCAGGGTGACGGCGTCCGCCGCGTCCAGGTGGGTGCTTTCACGGTGGGCCTGCGTGGTCAACCAAGCGGCGAGGCCGATCGTGTGCGGGTCTTCGGAGTCCTGCGCGGCCACCATGCCGCGCTCGGCTACCCGCCAGACGAGCGGCGCGTCCGGCTGGTAGGCGCAGAAGAACTGTGCCAGGAAGTAGACCTCCGCCAGGCGGGCCTGTGCGGCCTTGCGGTCCGCGACCGTCCCGGACTGCCGTACGGCTGCCTGGGCGTCATAGATCAGGTCGGGGAGGAGCGCTCCGATCACGTCTCGGTGGCGGGGCGCGGCGTGCCGGGCCGACCACGCTCGGGCCAGGCGGGCGGTGAGATGCGCGGGACTCGGCGCTTCCCGGCCGGCGCCGAGCTGGAGTGTGTTGAGGGCTTCACGGACGGCGGCGAACCGGGGGTGGCCCGGGCCGGCGAACAGGTTGGCGCGCTTGGACTGGTCCCCCGTGAGGTCGGCCAGCTCCCGGATGCGGAGCACCTCGGCGAAGCGAAGGATCACATCCAGCTTCGGCGTCTTCAATCGGCCGGATTCAAGGGCTCTGACCCATGAGCCGGAACGCCCGACGAGGCCGCCAAGCTGGTCCTGGGTGAGGCCGCGCCTGGTACGGAGGATCTGGAGTCTTTGACCGAACACCAGCGGGTCCGGGGTAGCGTCCGTAGACATAGCAGCCTTGCCCCTCTCCTTGCAGCTCGTCACTGACAGGGTAGGGGGGGGCCGGTTCTGTGTGATCGAGAACGCTCGAAATCGTTTTTTCACACGGTGTAGACGCACGGTTCGAGTTCGTCTTCCGCGCTTTCCGAACGGCTCGGGAGAAACCAACGGCCCGGCCGCGTGAAGCGGTCGGGCCGTTGTCATCTGCGCTCTGACCAGCAACGCAGCAAGATCCCTCGGGCGCGGATCAGGCGGCCTTGGTCTCCCAGAAGATGCGGTCGATCTCGGCGATGAGTTCGAGGGCCTTCTGGCCGGTCGCCGGGTCGTTCGACGCCTTGGCGGCCGAGAGGGCCTTCAGGGTGTCGTTGACCAGCGTGTGCAGCTGCGGGTACTTCTCGAAGTGCGGCGGCTTGAAGTAGTCGCTCCACAGCACCGAGACGTGGTGCTTGGCCAGCTCGGCGCGCTGCTCCTTGATGGTGATGGCGCGCGCGCGGAAGTCGGCGTCGTCGTTGGCCTGGTACTTCTCCTGAACGGCCTTGACGGACTCGGCCTCGATGCGGGCCTGGGCCGGGTCGTACACGCCGCACGGCAGGTCACAGTGGGCGGAGACCTTCGCCTTGGGGGCGAAGAGGCGGGAAAGCATGGAGTTTGTCCTCCTCGTGATCGTCTTCTCAAGGGCGAGATTACTCGCTTGGAAAGCGGAATTCGCGGGCGGCCCCATGGGCTTCGGACAAAAGTCCAGCCTCGTGCCGGCGGCGGTGAGCGAACGTACGGGGCCGTGCGGCAGCATGCGGGAGGGACGAGGAGGTCGTACATGGTGGAGAAGAAGCGCCCGGAGACCCGGTTCGGGCTGGCCGACGTGTCGGGGCCGTCGATGGTCCCGACCCTGCTGCACGGGGACCGGCTGCTGGTCCGCTACGGGGCGGTCGTGCGCCCGGGGGCCGTGGTGGTGCTGCGCCATCCCTTCCAGCAGGACCTGCTGGTGGTGAAGCGGGCGGTGGAGCGGCGGCCGGGCGGCTGGTGGGTGCTGGGCGACAACCCGTACAACACGACCGGCGACAGCACCGACTACGGGACGGTGCCCGAGGAACTGGTGCTGGCGACGGCCGTGCTGCGACTGCGGCCGCTGCCCTGGGGTCAGCGTTCGCTGAGGGCGTGGCTGTCCTGGGGGGCTTCGGCCCTGCGGCCGCTGCGGGCCGACTCCTCGGCCTCGAGCCGCTTGCGGGCCCGGTAGGCCGCCACGTTCGCCCGGGTGGCGCAGCGGTCGGAGCAGTAGCGCCGGGACCGGTTGGTGGAGGTGTCGAGGTAGGCGTTGCGGCAGGGCGGCGCCTGGCACAGGCCGAGGCGGTCGGGGCCGTGCTCGGTGAGGTGGAAGGCCAGCCCGAACGAGGCGAGCGCCGCGTATCCGGCGGAAGCGTTCGAGGGGTGGTCGGCGAGGTGGATGTGCCAGTGGGGGCGGCCGTCCTCGCCGATCGAGTCGTGGCCGGTCACCTGCGGGCTGACCGGGAACTCCATGAGCAGGGAGTTCAGCAGGTCGACGGCGAGCACGTGGTCGCCGCCGTCGGCTGCCTCGAAGACGGCGCGCAGTCGGCCGCGCACGTTGCGGAAGCGCGTCACGTCGGCGTCGGTGACCCGGCGTGCGGCCTGCACCCCGGCGCCGAAGAGGGCGCGCACGGCGTCGACGGAGGTGAGGGAGTCCTTGTTGCGGGCCGGCTCCTCGGTGTTGACCAGGCGCACGGCGTAGTCCGAGTACTGGGCCAGTTCCACTTGTAGTCCTTACGGCTGCGGATGATATCCCTGTAACGCCTGCGGCAGCTACAAGGGTATTACGGCTGGAGGGGCTCGTGAGCGCGGCGAGGGGCACCGGCCGGCTCGGTCTCGCGTGCGGTACGGGAAGTATTACGGACCGCGACCGCCCACGGTTCCCGAGTCGCCGCCCGGCAACGCGAAAGGGGCGGTACGGGAATCCGTACCGCCCCTTTCACGGGCGAGTCAGCCGCCGCAGCGGCTACAGCACCTTGGACAGGAACGCCTTCGTCCGGTCGTGCTGCGGGTTGCCCAGGACCTCGCGCGGGTGGCCGGACTCGACCACCACACCGCCGTCCATGAAGACGAGGTTGTCGCCGACCTCGCGGGCGAAGCCCATCTCGTGGGTCACCACGATCATGGTCATGCCCGATTCGGCCAGGTCCCGCATGACGTCCAGAACGTCGCCGACGAGCTCCGGGTCGAGCGCCGAGGTGGGCTCGTCGAAGAGCATCAGCTTGGGCTCCATCGCCAGCGCGCGGGCGATCGCCACCCGCTGCTGCTGGCCGCCGGAGAGCTGCGAGGGGTAGTTCCCGCCCTTGTCGCCGAGGCCGACGCGGTCGAGCAGCTTGACGGCGCGCTCGCGCGCCACCGCCTTGCTCTCGCCCTTGACCTGGACGGGGGCCTCCATGACGTTCTCGATGGCCGTCATGTGCGGGAACAGGTTGAAGCGCTGGAAGACCATGCCGATCTCGCGGCGCTGCGCCGCGACCTCGCTGTCCTTCAGCTCGTAGAGCTTGTCGCCCTTCTGGCGGTAGCCCACCAGCTGCCCGTCCACCGAGAGCCGCCCGGAGTTGATGCGCTCCAGGTGGTTGATGCAGCGCAGGAAGGTCGACTTGCCGGAGCCGGACGGGCCGACCAGGCAGAAGACCTCGCGCGGGGCGACTTCGAGGTCGATGCCCCGGAGGATGTGGGCGGCGCCGTACGACTTGTGGACGCCTTCTGCCTTGACCATCGGCTGGGCGGTCATCGCGCGACCTCCGTACGGCGGAACATGTTGAGGTTGGCACGCAGGCGCTGGAAGGGCGTCGGCGGCAGGCTCCGCGTGGAACCTCGGGCGAAGCGGCGCTCCAGGTAGTACTGGCCGACGCTGAACACGCTGGTCAGGGCCAGGTACCAGATGGATGCCACGAACAGCATCTCCATGATGGCACCGGCGGTGTTGCCGATGTTCGACGAGGCCCGTAGGAGTTCCGTGTATTGCACGGCCGAGACCAGTGAGGAGGTTTTCAGCATGTTGATGAACTCGTTGCCGGTCGGCGGGATGATCACCCGCATCGCCTGCGGCAGCACGATCCGGCGCATGGTCTTCGTCTGGGGCATGCCGAGCGCGTGCGAGGCTTCGGTCTGGCCCTCGTCGACGGACTGGATGCCGGCCCGGACGATCTCCGCCATGTAGGCGCCCTCGTTCAGGCCCAGCCCCAGCAGGGCGACCATGAACGGGGTCATGACGGCGACGGTGTAGTTCTTGTAGATCGGTCCGAGGTTGATGTACTCGAAGATCAGCGACAGGTTGAACCACACCAGTAGCTGGACGTACACCGGAGTGCCGCGGAAGAACCAGATGTAGAGCCAGGAGACGGCGCTGGTCACCGGGTTGTTCGAGAGGCGCATCACCGCGAAGACGATGCCGAGCACGAGGCCCAGCGCCATGGCCGCGACGCTGATGAGCACCGTGTTCCACAGGCCGCTCAGAACGGCCGGGTCGAACAGCTTGTCGCCGACCGTCGCCCAGATGACGTTGCCCTGGGAGAAGGCGTAGACGAGCCAGGCCAGGAGCGCGACGACGATGACGCCGCTGATCCAGCGGCCGTAGTGCCGTACGGGAATTGCCTTGATCGCCTCGTACGGGGTTCCCGAGGCGCCGGGTCCGGCCGGCGGGGTTGCGGCCGGACCCTTGTCGATCTTGTCAGTCACAATGACTGCCCTTCAGTGGAGCGTGGAGCGCGGGACTTACTGACCGGCGTTGACCGTCGCGGACTTGACTGCACTGTCCTGCACGTTCCACTTCTCCAGCGCCTTGGCGTAGGAGCCGTCCTTGATGGCGGCGTCCAGTGCCTGCTTGAGGGCGTCGCGCAGCTGCGTGTTGTCCTTGCTGACGCCGATGCCGAAGAGGCCGACGCCGGTCTGCTGGCCGGCGATCTCGAAGTCGTTGCCGCCGCCGGAGGTCTTCACGGTGTACGCGGCGACCGGGTAGTCGTTCAGGTCGGCCACGGCGCCGCCGGCCTTGACGCGGGTCTGCGCCTCGGCGTCGGTGTCGAATGCCTGGATGGTGAGCTTCTTGTCACCGCACTTGTCGGCCTGCTTCTTGAACTCGTCCTCGTAGGTCGTCCCGCGCTGGACGGCGACGGTCTTGCCGCAGAGGTCGTCGAGGCTCTTGATGCCCTCGGGGTTGCCCTTCTTGACCAGGAGCGAGAGGCCGGAGGAGAAGTAGTCGACGAAGTCGATGCCCTTTCCGATCTTCTGGCCCTTGTCGTCCAGACCCTCCTGGCGCTGCTTGTTGTCCGTGATGGAGGACATGATCGCGTCCTCGCGGCCGGTGTAGATCGAGGTGATCAGGCCGTCGAAGGTGCCCGCGGTGAACTGGACCTTCACCCCGAGCTGCTTGGCGAGGGCGTCCGCGATGTCGGGGTCGACACCGACGATCTTGCCGTTCTCGACGAATTCCATCGGGGC
The DNA here is from genome assembly GCF_042881255.1 of Streptomyces sp. NPDC058279. NCBI lineage: Bacteria > Bacillati > Actinomycetota > Actinomycetes > Kitasatosporales > Streptomycetaceae > Streptomyces > Streptomyces sp. NPDC058279. The sequence continues at coordinate 275,019 of NZ_JBHVYA010000009.1, forward strand.
GTACGCCGAGTCGGTGCCGATCTTGATGACACCGGCGTCCTGGACCTTCTTCGGCAGGGCCGAGAAGAGCGGGGCGCTGCTGGACTTGGTGCCCGACGAGGCGGTGTCCCCGGAGTTGTTCTTGGTCTGGTCGCCACAGCCGGTGAGGATCATGGCTCCGGCGACCGCGATCGCGCCGACCGCGGCGATCCGGGACCGTGCGGCGGTCGTACGACGGGTGGTGCTTGCGGTCATGAGCTGGTTCCTCCGGCAGTGGGGAAAGAAGCATCCGAGAACGGTCGGGCACGCACCATCGAGTGCAGCGACCTGTGTGATTACGGCATCTTGCCATTCGGACCACGACATTCAGGGTGGCCGTCAGGTCAAAATCGGATAACGGGCCACCCGGGGTTCCCAACAGGACTGCGGCGAGGGGGCCAGGCGGCCGCACTATGCACTGCCGCCAGGTCTTTTGGCCGCAGTTTTTACTGTCGGTCTCGTCTATCGGACAGCAACGTCCGGACTTTTCGCCGAAACCGGGGCAAGAGACCTGCGAACGTGAGGCAATCGACTCGTCCGGGCGCCCGTTTTTCAGGTAGAACAGATCCTTACACCCCTCATCCGGGGCTCAGGGCGCGTGTGCGGCGCGCCCGCGCGTACGAAACCTCCCCTTCGCGGAGGCGGGCCGAACCCGTCGATGCGGAGACGGACGCGGTGCCCGCCCACCCCTTAACCAGGAGTGGCCACCCTCAACGATTTAAGACTTAAGGGGTCAAACAAGTGGCAGCGGAGATCGTCAATCCTCGCAGCGACAGCGTGACGGACAACAACCCCGACGCGGTGTTCGCACTGCACCGGGGCGGCAAGATGGCCGTGCAGGCCACCGTGCCGGTCCGCGACAAGGACGACCTGTCCCTCGCGTACACGCCCGGCGTGGCGAAGGTCTGCAGCGCCATCGCGGAGAATCCGGAACTCGTCAACGAGTACACGTGGAAGTCCAACGTGGTCGCCGTCGTCACCGACGGCACGGCCGTGCTCGGCCTCGGGGACATCGGTCCCGAGGCTTCCCTCCCGGTGATGGAGGGCAAGGCCATTCTGTTCAAGCAGTTCGGTGGAGTGGACGCGGTCCCGATCGCGCTCGCCACCAAAGACACGGACGAGATCATCGAGACGGTCATCCGTCTCGCGCCGTCCTTCGGCGGGGTGAACCTGGAGGACATCTCCGCCCCCCGTTGCTTCGAGATCGAGCGCCGACTCCAGGAAGCCCTGGACATCCCGATCTTCCACGACGACCAGCACGGCACGGCCATCGTGACGCTGGCCGCCCTGCGCAACGCGGCGAAGCTCACCGGCCGCACCCTCGGCGACCTGCGCGCCGTGATCTCGGGCGCCGGCGCGGCGGGCATCGCCATCGCCAAGATCCTGGTGGACGCGGGCATCGGCGACGTGTGCGTGACCGACCGCAAGGGCGTCGTCTCGGCGGACCGCTCGGACCTGACGGACGTCAAGGCCGAGATCGCGGGCCTGACCAACAAGACCGGTCAGTCCGGCCCGCTGGAAGCGGCCCTGGTCGGCGCGGACGTCTTCATCGGCGTCTCCGGCGGCACGGTTCCCGAGGAGGCGGTGGCGACCATGGCGAAGGACTGCTTCGTGTTCGCCATGGCCAACCCGAACCCGGAGGTCCACCCCGACGTCGCGCACAAGTACGCGGCGGTCGTCGCCACCGGCCGGTCGGACTTCCCGAACCAGATCAACAACGTGCTGGCCTTCCCCGGCATCTTCGCGGGCGCCCTCAAGGTGCGTGCGACCCGGATCACCGAAGGCATGAAGATCGCCGCCGCCGACGCCATCGCGGGCGTCGTGGGTGAAGAGCTCGCCGCCGACTACGTGATCCCGTCGCCGTTCGACGAGCGCGTCGCCGAGGCCGTCGCGACCGCGGTCGCCGCCGCCGCGAAGGCGGACGGCGTGGCCCGGCTGGCCTGACCGCCACCGCGGTCCCACGTGTGACGTACGGGCAAGGGCCCGGCCTGATGGATCCCCGGATCCATCAGGCCGGGCCCTTCCGTTTGCCCCACGTACGACGGACGCGGGCCGCGGACGCACCCTCCTGGCCCCCGAACCGGGAGGGGTCGCCGCGCCTGTCGTGGGGTCCGGGCGCGCGGGAAAGCGACGCACCGGCCACACGAAGAGAAACCGCGGCGCAAATGACAGGCTCATGGCGAGCGCGCCGCATGGCCAGAATGTTACCCCCGATCGAGGGCTCCCCCGACATTCCGCTTTGCCGCCGGGGACGGCCAAACCGACTGGTACGGGTGGCAGTTGAGGAGCGAACTAATCCTTCCGCGCAGCCACGACGGATGGCCCGTTACAGACGTCGAAAGACCCCTGTCCGGTTCCCGCACCCGGCGGTGACCCGCTGCGGGGGACTGCGACGAACACCTCACCCGCCGGCTCCCGACAGGGGTGGCCCCGCGCGCTACCGGGCGGTAGCGTCGCGGCATGTTCGCTGCCTATGCCGCCCGAATCGACCGCGACCAGCCGCTGAACGGCCTTGAACTGGGCGAGCGCCCGGCTCCCGGGGCCCGCCCCGGCTGGGTGACCGTCAACGTCAAGGCCGCCTCCCTCAACCACCACGACCTGTGGTCGCTGCGCGGGGTGGGTCTCGGCGAGGACAAGCTCCCGATGATCCTCGGCTGTGACGCCGCCGGGACCGACCAGGACGGCAACGAGGTCGTCCTGCACTCCGTGATCGGCCAGAGCGGCCACGGGGTCGGCCCGGACGAGCCCCGGTCGATCCTGACCGAGCGCTATCAGGGAACCTTCGCCGAGCAGGTGACCGTCCCCGCCTGGAATGTGCTGCGCAAGCCCGCCGAGCTGTCCTTCGAGGAGGCCGCCTGCCTGCCGACGGCCTGGCTGACGGCCTACCGGATGCTGTTCACCAACGCGGGGGTGCGACCGGGGGACTCCGTGCTCGTCCAGGGCGCGGGCGGCGGCGTCGCCACCGCCGCGATCGTCCTCGGCAAGGCGGCCGGCCTGCGGGTCTTCGCCACGAGCCGGGACGAGGCCAAGCGCAAGCGCGCGGTCGAGCTGGGCGCGGTGGAGGCGTACGAGCCGGGCGCGCGGCTCCCGCAGCGGGTGGACGCCGTCATCGAGACGGTGGGCGCGGCCACGTGGTCGCACTCGGTGAAGTCCCTGCGCCCCGGCGGCACCCTGGTCATCTCGGGCGCGACGAGCGGCGACCGGCCGGCGCACGCCGAACTGACCCGGATCTTCTTCCTGGAGCTGAAGGTGGTCGGCTCCACGATGGGCTCGAAGGACGAGTTGGAGGACCTCCTGGCGTTCTGCGCGACCACCGGCGTCCGCCCCGTCATCGACGAGGTCCTCCCCCTGGACCGCGCCCGGGAAGGCTTCGCCAAACTCGCCTCGGGCGACCTCTTCGGCAAGATCGTCCTCACGGTCTGACGACCTCGGCGGGGCCGAGCCCCGGCTCCGGCTCCGGCTCCGGCTCCGGCTCCGGCTCCGAGCGGAGCGAGGGGTCCGCGGCGGCGGGGCTACGGCCGGTCCGGGCGGAGCGCCGTCGTCACCCGGGCCGCCGCCGCGGCCAAATGGGCTCGGGCCTCGGCCAGTTGCGCCGGCGACACCCCGTGGTCCCGGGCCGCGTCCCGGACGTCGTCGCGGAAGCGGTCCAGCAACCGGTCCAGGTCCCGCACCGGGTCGGCCGTCGGCGCCAGGTCCTCGGCCCACCCCGCCCCGGCCGCCGCACCCGCGTGCGTCCCCGCACCGGCACCGGCACCGGCACCGCCGTCCGCACCCGCGGCGCCATGGCCCCCGGCGCCGCCCAGCCACGCCCCGGCCAGGCTCCCCAGCACACCGCCGGACTTGGCGAACTGCTCCTGCAACTGGCTCGCGATGCGCTGCACCTCCTCGCGCGCCCGCTCCTGGGCCTCCTTCGCCTGGCGCCGGGCCTGCTGCGCCTCCTCGCGCGCCCGGCGGCTCTCGTCCTTCGCCCGCCGCGCCTGCTCCTTCCACTCCGCCTTCGCCTTGCGCAGCTCCTCCTTCGCCGCCTTCCAACCCTCGTCGTCGACGTGGGTGGCCGACGCCGAGGCGGCCGCCGCCCGCATCTCGCGCCGCAGGTCCCCGGCGGCGCCCCGGACGTCGTCGCGGATCTCGGCGGCCAGTTCGGAGACCGAGTCGCGGATCTCCAGCTCCAAGTCGGCGAGTTCACCGCCCCGGTCGGCCAGTTCGGCGCGGCCCGTGTCGGTGATGGAGTACACCTTGCGCCCGCCTTCGGTGGCGTGGGTGACGAGTCCCTCCGCCTCCAGCTTGGCCAGCCGCGGGTACACCGTGCCCGCGGAGGGCGCGTACAGCCCCTGGAACCGCTCCTCCAGCAGGCGGATCACCTCGTACCCGTGGCGCGGGGCCTCGTCCAGCAGCTTGAGGAGGTAGAGGCGGAGGCGTCCGTGGGCGAAGACGGGCGGCATGTCAGAGCACCTTCTTGTCGAGCGCGAGCGGGGTGACGGGGGCGCCGTCGGGGCTGTCGGCCGCCGGCCGGCGCAGCAGGGCGATGGCGCCGGAGACCGTGGTGGCGCGCAGCGTCCCGGTGCCGGCGCCGAGCGTTCCGGTGATCCGCTTGGCGGCCCACTGCCCGGTGACCCGCAGGTCCTCGAAGGCGTTGGAGACGCCGCCGGTGGCGGTGTTGGCCTCCACGCGGGCGTCGGCCGGGTGCGGGAGGCGGATCGCGACCTGTCCGGAGACGGAGTTCAGGGAGATGTCGACGGGCCGGGAGTCGGCCGGGTCGAGCACGAGGTCGATGAGCATGTCGCCGCTGACCGAGTCGGCCCGTACGCTGCCGCCCGCGCCGTCGACGACGGTCAGGCCGCCGGAGACGGAGTGGAAGGCGAACTCGCCGTTCACCGACTGGGCCTCGACGCTGCCGGACACGGTGTTGGCCTTCACCTTGCCGGAGAGCCCGACCAGGGTCGTGTCGCCGCTGACGCCATTGACGTCGGTGGCGCCGCTGATGCCGGAGACGAAGGCCGCCGCGCTGACGGTGGCCAGTTGGACGGCGGTGGCGGCGGGCACGGTGAGGGTGACGGTGACGCTGCGCTCCCAGGCCTTGCGGCCGTCGGCGGAGCCGCCGGACCACGCCTTCCAGGGCTTGCCCTCGAACCACTTCTTGAAGCCCTGGGAACCGTTCCAGGGGAGGTCCTCATAGGAGAGGGTGAGGGTTCCGCCCTCCTGTACGACGTGCAGGGGCGGCCCGGTGACCTCGGCCACTTCGAGTCGGGCCGGGCCCTCGTCGGCGGCGACGACGTTCACGGTGCCGCCGACGACGCGGACGCGGAGTTCCGTCACCGGCTGCTCGAAGGTGAGCTTCTGCGGTTCGGCTACGGACCACGTCGTCTGCTCTGCCATGATTCTGATCCTCCTCGGGCGCACGAACGGGCTCGACGCTCAACGCGCAAGCGCAACGCTCGCAACATATCGCGTCTTCTGAGAACACGATATATCGCGGTTCGGCGAAGTCAAGCGGTCGACACGCCGCAGCGGGGGCCCGCGTGGGCCGCAGGAGGCGCCGGACGGGCCCGGCGAGGAAGGATCTCGGTCTACGCCGCCAGCAAAGGGCTCGCGTGGTGATGGAGCCAGGCCCGGTAGGGCGGGGTGCGCAGGGCGGCTTCGCGATAGGCGGCGCGGAGATCCTCGTACACCTCGGCGGGTGCGCCCGGCCGGCTCGCCAGCAGCAGTCGTACGGCGAGCGGGTCGCCCGAGAGCGGCCGGATCGCCATGTCGTCGCGGGGGCCGGAGGTCGGCTGGCAGGGGGCGACGGCCTCGCCGGAGACGATCAGGGAGGTCGCGGTGTGGTAATCGGCGTGCAGCACGGGCGGGTCCACCCCGGCGCCGGCGAAGACCCGCCGCAGGCCGTCCCACTCGCCGTCCACCGACGGGTCCACCGTCCAGCGGTCGGCGGCCAGTTCCCGTAACTCCACCACCGGCCGGCGCGCGGCCGGATGGTCCCGGGACATCGACACGAACTGCGGCTCACGCTCCATCAGCACGCGCACTTCCAGCCCCGGCGGCACCCGCAGCGGACACCCCTCGACCTCGTGCACGAACGCCACGTCCAGTCGCCCCGCCTCCACCATGCGCAGCAGGGCGTTGGCCGACACGTCGACCACCAGCGAGGTCTCCGTCTCGGGCGAGCGCCGGTGCAGTCGGCGCAACCAGCCCGGCAGGGCCCGGCTGGCCGTGGAGCCGATCCGCAGCCGGGGCCCGCGGGCCACCGCGCGGGCGTCGGCGACCAGGGCGGCCATCTCGGCCAGCAGCGGACGCGCCCGACCCAGTACGGTGCGACCGAACGGCGTGGGCCGACAGCCGGTCCGTTCGCGGAGGAACAGCTCTCCCTCCAGGGCCCGTTCGATCCGGCGGAGCTGCGTCGTGAGGGAGGGCTGGCTCACGCCGAGCTGCCGCGCGGCCTTGTGCAGGCTGCCGGCGTCGGCGATGGCGCACAGGGCGCGCAGGTGCCTCACCTCAAGCTCCATGACCAGAGGGTAGGGCGGTCCCTGGCGGCCGCACCAGCCACAGGTATCCCCCCGAATCCCGCCAATTTCCCGGAAGTCGACCTACCGAAAACCCACCGATAGCCCGGTGTTATCGGTGGCTGACATCATCCGCCCGGCACCCGCGCTCCCGCAGACTCCGGTTCGAACCATCCACCCCCCACACCGGATGAGTAGGAGCTCCCCCACATGCGCCACTCCCGTACGGCCGTTCCGGCCGCCACCATCGGTCTCGTCCTGGCCGCCGCCCTGGCGGGCGTCGCCCCCACGGCCTCCGCCGCCCCGGCCCCGTCCGGCAACACCGCGAGCTACACCGCCTACGAGCGCTCGCAGGAGAACCAGGCCGCCAACCGGGCCTTCTTCGAAGCCGTCCAGCGCTCGGTGGCGGAGCAGCGCGCCGCGCACCCGGGCCTCCAGTCCGTCACCGTCACCTACAACACCCGCAACGCGCCCAGCTTCCGTACCGTGATAGCCCGTTCCACGCAGATCTGGAACGGCTCGGTGTCCAACGTGAAGCTCCAGGAGGTGTCCTCGGGCGGGAACTTCTCGTACTACGAGGGCAACGACTCACGGGGTTCGTACGCGAGCACCGACGGCCACGGCCGCGGCTACATCTTCCTGGACTACGCGCAGAACCAGCAGTACGACTCCACCCGGGTCACCGCGCACGAGACCGGCCACGTACTGGGCCTGCCCGACCACTACTCGGGCCCGTGCAGCGAGCTGATGTCGGGCGGTGGGCCGGGCACCTCGTGCACCAACCCCTACCCGAACGGCACCGAGCGCTCCCGTGTGAACCAGCTCTGGGCGAACGGCCTCGCCGCCTCGGGGCCGGCCGCCTCGGGCCTCGGCACCAAGAGCTGACCGGGAGCCGACCCACCGGGCCGATCCGGCACCGGGCTCCCGAAGCGGGGCCCGGCTGCTCCGGCCGCCCGGCCCCGGGCCTTCCGCCGGGCGGGTCTAGCCGGCGCCCCGGTGGGAGGCATACCTCCTGGGGCAGTCCGGGGCGCTGCACGGCCCCGGACCCCACTCCGGTACGAAGATCCCGAGGGACTTGCGCCGCCCGACGATCACCCGCTCGACGGGTCGTCCGCAGACCGGGCACGGCTCCTGCTCGTGCCCGGCCGGCGGGGCGTCCGCCGCTCCCGCGCCCTGTCGCTCATCACCGGCCATACCTCCACGGTAGGCCGGTCCGGCGCATCCGGCGGGGCGGGAGCCCTCAGGACCGGGGCTTGCGCCACATCGGCCACATCGGCGGCCCGTCCGGCAGCCGCACCGCGGTGCCCGTGAACTCCCACCCGAGCCGCTCGTACAGCGCCTTGCTGCGTTCGCTGCTCGCCTCCAGGTAGGCCGGTACGCCCGCGCGGTCGCAGCGCTCCAGCACCGGCCGGATCAGCTCCGTACCGAGGCCCTCCCCCTGCCGCCCGGGTGCCACCGCGATCATCAGCAGGTACTCGTGCTCCTCGGCCGTGGGGTGCACCTCGCCCGTCAGCCGGCCGACCAGCTCGCAGCGCTCGTTGTCCGGGTCGGCCACCGCGCGCATCTTCGCCGGGACCTCGTCCTCCCCCTCCGGCTCCCCGGCCGGTACCCGCAACCACAGCGCCGCCGCCGAGCCGTCGGCCGCGTAGTCGATCCGGCCCTCCGCGAGCGCCACGTCGACGAACACGCCGAGGAACTTCCCGTGCACCGCCGCCCGGTGCGCCGGGTCGGGGAAGACCCAGCTGCTCACCGGGTCGTCGCGGAACGCCTCGTCCAGCAGCCGGGCCACCGCGTCCCGGTCCGACTGATCCGCCCTACGTATCTCCAGCACCACGGAACCCATCCTCGCTCAGGTTTCAACAACCCTGAGTGATCCTAGAGTTGGGCTCCGTACCCGGACAGGCCGGTTCCGGCACCATGCGGTGCCGGAACCGGCCTGTCCCCCGCGGGTCCTACGGGCTCACCGGGTGCGGCGCGTGACGAACTCCGCCAGCGCCAGCAGCCCGCCCGCCGCCCCGAGGTCCGGTACGGCGCGCGACAACTGCTGCACCGCCCGGCCCATCCGGTCCGCCGCGTGGGCCTGCGCCCAGTCCCGGCCGCCGGCCCGGTCCACCGCGTCGGCCGCCCGGCGCACGTCGTCCCCGGTCATGGGCCCGGCGTAGAGCTCGGCGAGCTCCGCACCGGCGGCGGTGCCCGAGGTGAGGGCGGCCACGACCGGGAGGGACTTCTTGCGGGCGATCAGGTCGGCACCGGCGGGTTTCCCGGTGTGCGCGGGGTCCCCCCAGATGCCGATCAGGTCGTCGATCAGCTGGAACGCCAGCCCCGCCTCCCGGCCGAAGGCGTCCATCGCGTCGGCCTCGTCCGGCCCGGCCCCCGCGTACAGGGAGCCCAGCGCGCAGGCGCATCCCAGCAGGGCCCCGGTCTTCGCGGTGGCCATCCGCAGGCACTCGTCGAGGGAGACGTCCGGTCGCTGTTCGAAGGCGCAGTCCGCCTGCTGCCCGGCACACAGCTCGATGACACAGTTCGCCAGCCGGGTGGCGGCCGAGGCCGAGGCCGGATGCGGGTCCTCCGTGAGCTGCTGCAACGCGAGCGCCATCATGGCGTCGCCCGTGATGACCGCGTCCGGTATGCCGAAGACGGTCCAGGCCGTGGCCCGCCCGCGCCGCCTTACGTCCTTGTCGATGACGTCGTCGTGCAGGAGCGTGAAGTTGTGCGCCAGCTCCACGGCGACCGCCGCCCGTACGGCGTCCTCCTCCTTCCCGCGCCCCTCCTTCCCGCGATCCTCCTTCTCCGCACCGCCCGGGCCGCGCAGGGCCCGCGCCGCCGCGAGGACCAGGGCGGGGCGGATGGCCTTGCCCGCGTTGCCCGCCGCCGGGGTGCCGTCCGCGCCCTCCCAGCCGAAGTGGTACATCGCCACGCGGCGCATGGAACCCGGCAGGCCCTCGACGGTCCGCCGCAGTCGCGGGTTGACCGCCTCCCTCGTCCGTTCGAGCAGGGCCGCCGCTTCCTGCCCCTCGCCCGTGCCGACCGCCTCGGTCGTCGCCATCGTGTGCCCCGCCGTGCCCCGAGCCGGCCGGCTCAGCGCCAGCGGCCGATCTCGACGTTCTCCAGGATGCCGAGTGCGTCCGGCACCAGGACCGCGGCGGAGAAGTAGGCGGTCACGAGGTAGGAGATGATCGCCTGCTCGCTGATGCCCATGAAGCGCACCGACATGCTCGGCTCGATCTCGTCCGGGATGCCCGGCTGGTGGAGGCCGATCACGCCGGACTCGTCCTCGCCGGTGCGCATGCACAGGATCGAGGTCGTCCGGGCGTCACTGATCGGGATCTTGTTGCACGGGAAGATCGGTACGCCCCGCCAGGACGGCACGCGGTTGCCGCCGACGTCGATCGACTCGGGGTAGAGGCCGCGCTTGTTGCACTCGCGCCCGAAGGCGGCGATGGCCTTGGGGTGGGCGAGGAAGAGCTTCGAGCCGCGCCGCATGCTGAGGAGCTGGTCCATGTCGTCGGGACTGGGCGCGCCGTCGTGCGGCTGGATGCGCTGGTCGTAGTCGGCGTTGTGGAGCAGGCCGAAGTCGGGGTTGTTGACCATCTCGTGCTCTTGGCGCTCGCGCAGCGCCTCGACCGTGAGCCGCAACTGCTGCTCGGTCTGGTTCATCGGCTGGTTGTAGAGGTCGGCGACGCGCGTGTGGACGCGAAGAACCGTTTGTGCGATGGAGAGTTCGTACTCGCGCGGGCGTGCCTCGTAGTCCACGAAGGTGCCGGGCAGTACCGCTTCGCCCTCGTGGCCGGCGGAGAGCGCGATCTCGGCCTCGCCGTGCTTGTTGGTGCGCTGGGGCGGCAGCGCGCGCTGTCGGTCCACGTGGGCGCGCAGGGAGTCGACCCGGTCGGCGAGGAGCTGGAAGTCCTGCCGGGAGAGGACGAGGGCGGTGCCGGAGGTGACCGCGCGGGCGGTGTACTCCCAGATCGACTCCTCGTCGACGAGGGCGTCCTCGCCGAAGAAGGCGCCGTCGGCGACGGTGCGCAGCACCGCGTCCTCGCCGTAGGGGCCGGGGCCGACCTGTTCGATGCGGCCGTGGGCGAGAAGGAACACCTTGTCGGAGGCGCTGCCGAAGGAGGTCAGCTCCTGGCCGGGCTGGAAGTCGACCTGCTGGCAGCGGGCGGCGAGTTCGGCGAGTACGTCGAGGTCCTCGTAGTCGCGCAGCAGCGGGAGCTCACCGAGTTCGGCCGGGATCACCTGCACCTGGGTGCCGGTCTTGATGAATTCCACGATGCCGTTGCCGACGGAGTAGCTCAGTCGTCGGTTGACGCGGTACGTGCCACCCTGCACCGACACCCATGGGAGCGTCTTCAGCAGCCACCGCGAGCTGATCTCCTGCATCTGCGGCGCGGACTTGGTCGTGGTTGCCAAGTTCCGCGCGGCCGAGGTGCCCAGACTCCGCTGGGGGGTCTGGCCTTGCGCTTCGGACTCGGAACCCGCCTGGACCGACATGTGTTTCCCTTTCGATCACTCCATGGATCTGCGGGTCCAGCTTTCAGCACGGAATGTAATGAGACCATTACACAAAAGGGTGGGACTACTCCGTACGTGACCTGGGCACCCTCATGGGCCGTCCGCGAAAGCCGCGCGCACACGGCCCGGTTGGCTGATTCCGCTCGCTCGCCGTACGAACGCACTAGCCCGGAAGGGTTCCCTCCATTACACCGGTACGTGACGAGACGGGCACGTAAGGTGACCGCCCCGAATCGCAGAGGAGGCGGCCATGTCCGCACCCATGTCCGCGGACCGGTTCATCCAGGCACTGCGACAGGAAGGCCTGACCGTGGTGGAGGTCGGCGCCTGGCGCACCCACAACCGCAACCACAAGGGGCCCTGGGGTCCGGTGCACGGGGTGATGATCCACCACACCGTGACGCACGGCACCGCCTACACCGTCTCGCTCTGCCGCGACGGCGACGAGGACCTGCCGGGCCCCCTCTGCCACGGCGTGATCACCAAGGACGGCCGGGTCCACCTGGTCGGCTACGGCCGGGCCAACCACGCGGGCGCGGGCGACTCCGACGTCCTGGCGGCGGTGATCGCGGAGAGGCGACTCCCGCCCGTCGACGAGGCCGACACCGACGGCAACCGATACTTCTACGGCTTCGAGTGCGAGAACCTCGGCGACGGTGACGACCCCTGGCCGCAGGTGCAGTTGGACGCGATGGTCAAGGCGGCGGCCGCGGTGTGCCGGGTGCACGGCTGGCACGAGCGCTCGGTGCTCGGCCACCTCGAATGGCAGCCCGGGAAGATCGACCCGAAGGGGTTCACGATGGACTGGTTCCGCGACCGGGTCGCCGGCCGCCTGAAATAGCCGCCCCCACGCGGGACGACCCGGAGTGTCCCGCGGACACCCGCGCCGCTCGCGCCCGCCAGGGAGGGCCGGGGGGGCCGACGTGCGGCGGCGATGGACGGGCGGCTCACAATGGAGGCGTGAACCGTTCCGCGAACCTTGACGTGCTGCTGCGGGCGCGACCGCCGTCGCCGGTGCGGGAGGTGCGTGACGACCGGTTCGAGCGGCACGGGGTGCGGTTGGTGCTCAAGCGGGACGATCTCGTGCATCCCGAGCTGCCCGGGAACAAGTGGCGCAAGCTCGCGCCGAATCTGCGGGTCGCCGTGGCGGGCGGGTATCCCGGGCTGGTGACCTTCGGCGGGGCGTACTCGAACCACCTGCGGGCCACCGCCGCGGCCGGGCGGTTGCTCGGGATGGCGACCGTCGGGGTGGTGCGCGGGGACGAGCTGGCCGGGCGGCCGTTGAACGACTCGCTGGCCCGTTGCGCCGCCGACGGGATGCGGTTGCACTTCGTCTCCCGCTCGGAGTACCGCCGCAAGGCCGAACCCGCGGTGCGGGCCGGGCTGCTGGCCGCGGCCGGGGCGGCCGACGCGTACGTGATCCCGGAGGGCGGCAGCAACGCCCTCGCCCTGTCCGGTTGCGCGGAACTCGGCCAGGAGCTGCGCGGCGCGGCCGATGTCGTCGCCGTCGCCTGCGGGACCGGCGGCACCCTGGCCGGTCTGGCGGCGGGGCTCGGGCCGGGTCAGCGGGCCGTGGGCGTCCCGGTGCTGGCCGGCGGCTTCCTCGCGGCGGAGATACGTTCCCTCCAGCGGGCGGCGTTCGACGGCCCGGCGGGCGACTGGACGCTGGCCGAGGGCTTCCACCACGGCGGCTACGCCCGAATCCCGGCCGAGCTGGACGACTTCGCCGCCGGGTTCGAGGCGCGGCACGGCGTCCCGGTCGAGCGGGTCTACGTCGCCAAGCTGCTCTGGGCCCTGACGGAACTCACGGCGGCGGGCACCTTCCCCCGCGGCACGACCCTCGCCGCGGTGATCACCGGCGCCCCCGACCCGTGCCCGGGCCCCGCCCCCGCCGATCCCTCCCGGTAGGCCCGGCCCGCTCCGGCCCGCTCCGGCCCGGACGAGGGACGGCGGACGGCGGACGGCGCGGTCCGACCGGCGCCCCGCCCCCGCGGACCGCCCACCGGACCGCTCCGACCCCGCCCGGCCCCCGCGCCCCACGACCCGCTCAGGCCCACCCCGTCCGACCCGCGCGGACCGTTCGGGCCCGCGACCCGCTCAGGCCGACTCCTCCCGGTAGGCCGCGGCCTCCTCCAGGTCCAGCCGGCGCAGCAGCACCCGGAGCATCTCGTCGTCGATCCGCCGCCGGTCGCGCAGCGTCACGAACACCTCCCGCTCGGCCTCGATCATCTCGCCCGCCAGCCGCCGGTAGATGTCGTCCGCGGACTCCCCCGTCACGGGGTTGGTCTCGCCGAGCCGCTCCCACACCGCGTTGCGCCGCCGCTCCAGCACCGTCCGCAGCCGGTCCGCCAGCGGCCCCGGCAGGGCGTTGCGCGGCTCCTCCAGCAGCTCGTTCAGCCGGTCCTCCGCCGCCCGCGACGCCTCGCTCTGCGCCTGGGCCTCCGCCAGCGTCTCCGCCTGGAGGTCGCGCGGCGGCAGTCGGAGCAGCCGGATCAGCGGCGGCAGCGTCAGCCCCTGCACCACCAGCGTCGCGATGACCGTCGTGAAGGTCAGGAAGAGGATCAGGTTCCGGTGCGGCACGCCGACGGGGACGGAGAAGGCGATGGCCAACGAGACCACCCCGCGCATCCCGGCCCATCCCACGATGACCGGCGCCTTCCAGTTCGTCTCGGGTTCCCGCAGGCGGATCCGCTCGGACAGCACCCGGGGCAGGAAGGTGGCCGGGAACACCCACACGAAGCGCGCCACCACCACGGCCAGGAACACCGCCAGCGCGTACCAGGCCGCCTGCGGGCCCTCGTACTCCCCGAGCCCCTTCAGGACCACCGGCAGTTGGAGGCCGATCAGCGCGAAGACCACCGACTCCAGCACGAAGGAGATCACCTTCCACACCGCGGTCTCCTGGAGCCGGGTCGCGAAGTCGACCTGCCAGTTGCGGTGCCCGAGGTACAGGGCGACCACCACGACCGCCAGGACGCCCGAGGCGTGCACCCGTTCGGCCGCCGCGTACGCGACGAACGGGATCAGCAGCGACAGGGTGTTCTGCAGCAGTGGTTCGCGCAGCCGTTTGCGCAGCAGGTGGATCGGCACCATCAGCACCAGCCCGACCCCGACGCCGCCCACCGACGCGAGCAGGAACTCCGCGATCCCGCCCGCCCAGCCGGCGCCGACGCCGACGGCGGCGGCCAGCGCCACCTTGTAGGCGGTGATCGCGGTGGCGTCGTTGACCAGCGACTCGCCCTGGAGGATGGTCGTGATCCGGTTCGGCAGTCCGAGTCTGCGGGCGACCGCCGTCGCCGCGACCGCGTCGGGCGGCGCGATCACCGCGCCCAGCACCAGCGCCACGGGCAGCGACAGGCCCGGCACCAAGAGGTAGGCCGCGTACCCCACGGCCACGGTCGCGAAGAGCACGTATCCCACGGACAACAGCGCGATCGGCCGTACGTTGGCCCGCAGGTCCAGGTACGAGCTCTCCATGGAGGCCGTGTACAGCAGCGGCGGCAGCAGCAGGGGCAGCACGATGTGGGGGTCGAGGGCGTACGACGGCACGCCCGGGATGTAAGCGGCGATGAGACCGACGGCGACGAGCAGCAGCGGCGCGGGAACCGGGGTACGGCGGGCCATCCCGGCGACCACCGCGCTGCCCGCCACCAGGGCCACCAGCTGCAATACCTCCATCGAAGATCCATCCTCCTCGGTATCAACCGTCCGGTGCGCCCGCACGTCAGTACGCTGGCCATCATGAGCGAGTGCACCCACGTTGCCGAACTGCCGCGCCCCGAGCCCATCCCGCTTGCCCCGACCTGCCCGGAATGTCTGGCGCTCGGCAGTCATCCGGTGCAACTGCGGATGTGTCTGGGGTGCGGATACGTGGCGTGCTGCGATTCCTCGCCCTACCGCCACGCCACGGCGCACCACCACGAGACCGGCCATCCGGTGATGCGCAGCTTCGAACCGGGCGAGACGTGGAGGTGGTGTTTTGTCGACGGTTCGATCGTCTGAGGCGGGGTAGGTCAACCCTCCGCCGGTTCCCCCGAATTGGGCCCGCAGACCCCTAGCCACTGTGCGTACCGATGGGCTTACCATCGGTCACCGGCCGCAGGAACGGCGGGTGACCCGGGCGCTCCCAGCGGGCGCCACGAGGGGTGCCGCGACACGATCGCCCGGATCGCGATAGCGTCACCGGCGAACAGAGCTCGTACCACCTTGGAGGTGAGGGTGTCCCAGATCGCAGGCGAGCCCGCGACCCAGGACTTCGTAGAAGTCCGGCTGCCGGCTGCGGGTGCCTACCTGTCGGTGCTGCGTACGGCGACAGCCGGTCTCGCGGCACGGTTGGACTTCACCCTCGACGAGATCGAGGACCTCCGCATCGCGGTGGACGAGGCGTGCGCGATCCTGCTCCAGCAGGCCGTGCCCGGCTCCGTCCTGAGCTGCGTGTTCCGGCTGATCGACGATTCGCTGGAGGTCACCGTCTCGGCACCGACCACGGACGGCCGCGCACCCGAGCGCGACACGTTCGCGTGGACGGTCCTGTCGGCGCTGGCCGGCAAGGTCGAGGCGACGGTCGAGGAGGACCGCACCGTGTGCATCAGCCTGTACAAACAACGCGGCGCGGGGCCAGGCCCGGCGTGAGCGGCGGGGAGATCCCGGTGCGGGGCGGGGATCGGCCCCGGGTACGGCATGAGGTCGACGGCGGCATCCCGGAGCAGCAGCACGCCCGGCCGCACCCGGCTGACGCGGATGCGGACAACGGCTTTTTGGACTCGGCGGAGCGACGGGCGGGCCCTATGAGCGAGAACCGGCACGACGAACCACAACCCTCACAGCCACCCGCGGCCGTGGCCCAGGCGGCTCCGGCGCTGCCGGACCCGCGCGACCGCAGTGGCGCGCGGGCGCTGTTCTTCGAACTGCGGGAGCTGCCCGACGGTTCGCCGGAGCGGGCGGAGCTGCGCAACCGTCTGGTCCGGATGCACCTGCCGCTGGTCGAGCACCTGGCCCGGCGGTTCCGCAACCGGGGCGAGCCGCTCGACGACCTGACGCAGGTCGCCACCATCGGCCTGATCAAGTCGGTGGACCGGTTCGACCCGGACCGGGGCGTGGAGTTCTCGACGTACGCCACGCCCACGGTCGTCGGCGAGATCAAGCGGCACTTCCGCGACAAGGGCTGGGCGGTACGAGTACCCCGGCGCCTCCAGGAGCTGCGGCTCTCGCTGACCACGGCCACCGCGGAACTGTCCCAGCAGCACGGCCGCTCCCCCACGGTCCACGAGCTGGCCGAACGGCTCGGGATCTCCGAGGAGGAGGTGCTGGAGGGTCTGGAATCGGCCAATGCCTACAGCACGCTCTCCCTGGACGTCCCGGACACGGACGACGAGTCCCCGGCGGTCGCGGACACGCTGGGCTCGGAGGACGAGGCGCTGGAGGGGGTCGAGTACCGCGAGTCCCTCAAGCCGCTGCTGGAGGGGCTGCCACCGCGAGAGAAGCGGATTCTGCTGCTCCGGTTCTTCGGCAACATGACGCAGTCACAGATCGCGCAGGAGGTCGGCATCTCCCAGATGCACGTCTCCCGCCTGCTGGCCCGCACCCTGGCCCAGCTGCGCGAGAAGCTCCTCGTGGAGGAGTAGGCGGCGCGGCCCGTGTCGACGGGCCGCGCGGTCAGGCGGCGGGACCGATGCCCAGGGCCTGGGTCGCCGTCGGGTTCACCAGCAGGGCCACGACCGCCAGCGCGGCCGCCGCCAGGGCCACCGCGGCGGCGGTCAGCGCCCCGCCGGCGGTCCACAGCGTCCACGCCACCGGCAGCGCCGTCAGCTGCGTGATCAGCGCCGGGCCCCGGCTCCACCGCCGCCCCAGGCGCAGCCCGCGCGCCGCGATCAGCGGGAGCACGGCGATGGCGAGCAGGGTCAGGCCCCCGGTCTCGGCCTGCCGCACGGAGTCGACGTGTCCGGTGATCCCGTCGAACAGCAGGTAGCCGCCGAGGCCGACCAGGGCCAGGCCCTGGAGCGCGCACAGTACGGCAGCGACGGTCAGCCGGCCAGGCAGCGCGGCGGCGCCGCCGGGGGCGGTCGCGTCGGCGGGGGCGGTGGCGGGGGCGTTCGGCGTCGGCTTCTCACTCACTCCAGCAGGGTAGCCGCGCCCCGCCCGCGCCGGAGCGGACGGTACCGGGGCGGCGGGGCGGGCGGCGGCCGGGAAGCGGCCGGTGGCCGGACGGTGACCGGTCGGGGACGGGCAGTACCGGGCGCCCGGGAGCGGGTGGGTAGGCTGGCGCTCATGCGTGCACTTCTCGTGGCCAACCCAGCAGCGACGACCACCAGTGCACGTACGCGCGACGTCCTGACCCACGCGCTGGCCAGCGAGATGAAGCTGGAGGCGGTCACCACCGAGTACCGGGGACACGCCCGCGACCTGGGACGCAAGGCGGCCCGGGACGGCCTGGACCTCGTCGTCGCCCTCGGCGGCGACGGCACGGTCAACGAGGTGGTCAACGGCCTGCTGCACGACGGCCCCGATCCGGACCGGCTGCCGAGGCTGGCGGTGGTCCCCGGCGGTTCGACGAACGTGTTCGCCCGCGCGCTCGGACTGCCCAACGACGCCGTCGAGGCGACCGGCGCCCTGTTGGACGCCTTGCGGGAGCGGCGCGAGCGCACGGTGGGCCTCGGTCTCGCGGCCGGCGTCCCCGGCACGGAGGACGAGTCGGTCCCGGCGCGCTGGTTCACCTTCTGCGCGGGCTTCGGTTTCGACGCGGGGGTGGTGGGTCGGGTCGAGCAGCAGCGCGAGCGCGGCAAGCGTTCGACGCACGCCCTCTATGTGCGACAGCTGGTGCGCCAATTCCTCGACGAACCCAATCGCCGGCACGGGACGGTCACCCTGGAGCGGCCCGGCGTGGAGCCCGTGACGGACCTGGTGCTGTCGATAGTCTGCAACACCTCGCCCTGGACGTATCTGGGCAATCGTCCGCTGTACGCGTCCCCGGACGCGTCGTTCGATACCGCACTTGACGTATTGGCCCTGGATCGTTTGTCAACTCCGGCGGTCGCCAAGTACGCCACACAGCTCCTGACCTCGACTCCTGAGCGCGGTCCGCAGGGCAAGCACGCGGTGACTCTGCACGATCTGACCGACTTCACCTTGCATTCGAAGGTTTCACTCCCCTTCCAGATGGACGGCGATCACCTGGGACTGCGGACCAGCGTTCGGTTCACAGGCGTTCGCCGTGCACTGCGTGTGATTGTGTGAGTAGAAGAGCCCAAAGTCCTTTCACTCGAACGTTTACACGCCGGTACACCCCCAGGAACTAGGGCTGTGACCTAGTCGACACCGACGAATCCAAAAAAACTTTCCGGAAGGGGTTGTATCCCCGTCCGAGGTTTGCGAATCTCTACATGGCGATCGGGACAGCCCGCACAACCCGGCACCCACACAGACCGCCAGAACCCCACCACGAATCTTCGGACCCCCCAGTCGTCATTCTGGGGGTCAGCCCTTCCCTCACGGGGGGATTCGTGAAAGCGTTCACATTCACAAGCAACCTGCCCGCAATACAAGGAGATGGAGCAGCCATGGACTGGCGTCACAACGCCGTTTGCCGCGAGGAAGACCCGGAGCTCTTCTTCCCCATCGGCAACACCGGTCCTGCGCTGCTGCAGATCGAGGAAGCCAAGGCCGTCTGCCGCCGCTGCCCCGTCATGGAGCAGTGCCTGCAGTGGGCGCTCGAGTCCGGTCAGGACTCCGGCGTCTGGGGCGGTCTCAGCGAGGACGAGCGCCGCGCCATGAAGCGCCGCGCCGCTCGCAACCGGGCGCGCAACGCCAGCGCCTGACACGACTTTCGAGCCTCGAGCCGCAGCGCGTAGAACCCCGAGAAGCGATCGGCAACGTGCTCTTGAGCCCCGGACCGGTTCCCCCAGCCACCGCTGGGAGGGACGCCAGGTCCGGGGCTCAGTGCTGTACCGGCTACCGGAGACCCGCCGTGGTGACGTAGCGTGACGGGCCGGTCGCCGCTCTGCGTGACCGTCGCCGACCCTACTTCTGCGGGCTGGCCGGGATGTCGAGGACGACGCGGGTGCCGTGCGGCTCGACCCGGACCATGTCGAAGGTCCCGCCGAGCTCTCCCTCGACCAGGGTGCGGACGATCTGGAGTCCGAGGTTCCCGGCCCGTTGCGGGTCGAAGCCCTCGGGCAGACCACACCCGTCGTCGAGCACCTTGATCAGCAGTCGCGCGTCGGCGCGGCCCGTGCCCGAGCGGGTGGCCGAGACCTCGACCGTGCCGCCCTCCCCCTGGCCGAAGGCGTGCTCCAGGGCGTTCTGGAGGATCTCGGTCAGCACCATCGAGAGCGGGGTGGCGACCTCCGCGTCCAGGATGCCGAACCGGCCGGTGCGCCGGCAGGCGACCTTGCCGGGCGAGATCTCGGCGACCATCGCGATGACCCGGTCGGCGATCTCGTCGAACTCCACGCGCTCGTCGAGGTTCTGAGAGAGCGTCTCGTGCACGATCGCGATCGAACCGACGCGCCGCACGGCCTCGTTCAGCGCCTCGCGTCCCTGCGGGGAATCCATCCGGCGGGCCTGGAGGCGCAGGAGCGCGGCCACCGTCTGGAGGTTGTTCTTGACCCGGTGGTGGATCTCCCGGATGGTCGCGTCCTTGGTGATCAGTTCACGTTCGCGACGGCGCAGTTCGGTGACGTCGCGGCACAGCACCAGGGAACCGATGCGGGTGCCCTTGGGCTTGAGCGGGATGGCGCGCAGTTGGATGACCCCGCCGTTGCCCTCGACCTCCGTCTCGCGGGGGGCCCAGCCGCTGGCCAGCTTCACCAGGGCCTCATCCACCGGGCCGCGGGAGGGCGCCAGTTCGGCGGTGGTGGTGCCGAGGTCCTGACCGACCAGGTCGGAGGCGAGCCCGAGGCGGTGGTAGGCGGAGAGCGCGTTCGGGGACGCGTACGTCACCACGCCCTCGGCGTCGAGTCGGATCAGCCCGTCGCCGACGCGCGGGGAGGCGTCCATGTCGACCTGCTGGCCGGGGAAGGGGAATGAGCCCGCGGCGATCATCTGGGCGAGGTCGGAGGCGGACTGGAGGTAGGTGAGCTCCAGCCGGCTCGGTGTACGCACGGTGAGCAGGTTGGTGTTGCGCGCGATCACTCCCAGTACCCGGCCCTCGCGCCGGACGGGGATGGACTCGACCCGGACCGGGACCTCCTCGCGCCACTCCGGGTCGCCCTCGCGGACGATCCGGCCCTCGTCGAGGGCGGCGTCGAGGAGCGGGCGGCGGCCGCGCGGGACCAGGTGGCCGACCATGTCGTCCTGGTAGGAGGTGGGGCCGGTGTTGGGGCGCATCTGCGCGACCGACACGTACCGGGTGCCGTCGAGGGTGGGGACCCAGAGCACCAGGTCCGCGAAGGACAGGTCGGAGAGCAGTTGCCACTCCGAGACCAGCAGGTGAAGCCACTCCAGGTCGGTTTCACCGAGAGCGGTGTGCTGGCGTACGAGGTCGTTCATGGAGGGCACGGGCCGAGCGTACCCCGGGTACGGCCATGACTTTCCCCACGGCGAATACCCAGGAGTATCCAGGAGGGCCCCGCGCCGCGTAGGGTTGGAGGAAGTGACGGGAACAAGACCCCTGTCCTTGGATGGACAGGACAGATTGGTCTAGTCCACTATGGTTTAAGCTTCCGCCCTCCCCGCACAGGAGGACGGATCGAGGAAGCCGCGCGCTCTGCCCTGACCGCGTCGGCCCCTCCCAACCGGCCGCCGGGAACCGCACACCCGCCGGCCGTAAGTACTCCGGGCTACGGTGCCGGACGGGTTGAGGGTCCCGTCCCGCACCGTGGCCCAGAGGAAACGACCCCGCGGAAAGCAGCCCCGGAGGCCGGGACGACGTCCGAGGCCGGCTAGCGTGGCCAGGCCCGCATCGCCGTCTCCGCCACCGCCTCCAGTTCTTCGCGGCCCGCCCCGTCGCGCGCCTGCTGCGACATCCCCTGGAGCACCGCCCCGACGTAACGGGCGAGCGCCCGCGCGTCCGCGTCGACGGGCAGCGCGCCGGTGGCGATGTCCGCCGTGATCCGGCTCTCGAACACGGCCAGGTTGGCGTTGCGCCGTTCCCGCAGGGCTTCGGCCACCTCGTCCGAGGTGGTGTTGATCGCCGCGCTGCTGACCAGGCAGCCCTTGGGGTGGTTCGGGTCCGTGTAGATGTCGGCGGCCTCGCGCAGGAGGCGCCGTACGGCCGCGCCCGCGGTGGGCTCCTCGGCGAGCGCCACGGCGGCGAAGCCCCCGTATCGGCCCCCGTACGCCGTCACGACCTCCTCGAAGAGGGTGCGCTTGTCGCCGAAGGCCGCGTAGAGGCTGGGGGCGCCGATGCCCAGTTCACGGGTCAGGTCGGAGATCGAGGTCGCCTCGTAGCCGCGCTCCCAGAAGACGCGCATGGCCGTGTCGAGAGCGGCGTCGCGGTCGAAGGAGCGGGGCCTGCCGCGCTGTCCGGTCACCATGCGCCGATTCTATAGCGGCCATTAAGGAATCTGGTACGGTCCCTTCTGTAGCGACCACTAGAGATTGCGAAGGGGGGCGCGTCATGGGCGTGCTCAAGGGGAAGACGGCACTGGTCACGGGCGGCAGCCGGGGAATCGGTCGGGCCGTGTCGCGGCGGCTGGCGCGGGACGGGGCGCTCGTCGCCGTGCACTACGGCCGGGACGAGGCGGCGGCGCGGGAGACGGTCGTCGCGATCGAGGCGGAGGACGGCCGGGCCTTCCCGATCGGGGCGGAGCTGGGGGTCCCGGGGGACGCGCGGGCGCTGTGGGCCGCGTACGACGCCCACCCGCGGGCGACGGAGGAACTGGACATCCTGGTCAACAACGCCGGGGCCGCCGCCTTCGCGGGCATCGAGGAGACGGACGAGGAGACCTACGACCGCACGCACGCGCTCAACGCGAAGGCACCCTTCTTCGTGATCAAGCACGGGCTGACGCGCCTGCGGGACGGGGGCCGGATCGTCAACGTGACGGGCACTCCGGACATCGCACTGCCGGCGATCCTGGCGACGATCACGGCCAAGGGGGCGACGAACGCCCTGACGGTGTCGCTGGCCGCCGCGCTCGCGCCGCGCGGCATCACCGTCAACTCGGTGGGGCCGGGTGTCATCGAGACCGACCTCAACGCGGGGTGGCTGGCCGACCCGGCGGCCCGGGCGCACGTATCGGCCCGCTCGGTGTTCGGCCGCACCGGGACGGCGGAGGAGGTGGCGGACATCGTCGCCTTCCTGGCCTCGCCGGATTCCCGCTGGATGACCGGCAAGCACCTCGACGCGACGGGCGGCCTCCAGCTCGCGCTGCTGTAGCCGGCGCCGCGGGCCGCCGAGAGGCCACCGGGCGGGAATCGGATCACGATGGAAGAGGGGCGGAAGGCCCGCCGCACACGGGCGGATTCTGTTAGATTGGTCTATACCACACCACCCTCTCCTGATTGGCAGGCTCCGCGTGGAAGTTGTCATCGTCCCGAACGCCAAGGCAGGCGGCGAGCTCATCGCGGAGGCCATGGCCGCCCTGGTACGCCGCAAGGCCGACGCCCTGCTCGGGGTGGCGACGGGCTCCACCCCGCTGCCCGTGTACGAGGCCCTCGCCGCCAAGGTCAAGGCCGGCGAGGTCGACGTCTCCAGGGCCCGCGTCTGCCAGCTCGACGAGTACGTCGGCCTGCCGGCCGGGCACCCGGAGTCCTACCGCGCCGTCGTCCTGCGCGAGGTCGTCGAACCCCTGGGCCTGTCCGAGGCGTCCTTCATGGGCCCCGACGGCTCGGCCGAGGACATCGTGGCCGCCTGCGACGCGTACGACCGCGCGCTCGCCGAGGCCGGCGGCGTGGACCTCCAACTGCTCGGCATCGGCACCGACGGGCACATCGGCTTCAACGAGCCGTGCTCCTCGCTCGCCTCCCGCACCCGCATCAAGACGCTGACCCACCAGACCCGCGTCGACAACGCCCGCTTCTTCGACGACGACATAGACCAGGTCCCGCACCACGTCGTCACCCAGGGCATCGGCACCATCCTCGACGCCCGCCACCTGGTCCTGCTCGCCACCGGCGAAGGCAAGGCGGAAGCCGTCGCGCAGACCGTCGAGGGGCCGCTGTCCGCCCTCGTCCCGGCCTCCGCGCTGCAACTGCACCGCCACGCGACGGTGGTCGTGGACGAGGCCGCCGCGTCCAAGCTGAAGCTGGCCGACTACTTCCGTCAGACCTACGCCGACAAGCCCGCCTGGCAGGGCCTGTAACACCGCGAACACCCGCGCGCCCGCGCGCTCGCGCACGAAGGCCGGGCCCCCCTCCACGGGGGCCCGGCCTTCGTGCGTACACGGTGCTACGCGCCCGCGATGACCTCCGCCGCCGCCCTGCCGCACACCCGCGCGGCGCCGTGCGTCGCGATGTGCAGCGCGCCGCGCGGCTCGGCCCGGGGCAGCCCCATCTCGACCACCACGGTGTCCGGCCGGGCCGCCACGAGTGCGTCCAGCGCCTCGGTCATCCAGGGGTGGCGGTGCGCGTCCCGGACCACCGCCACGACCGTGCGGTCCCCGGCGGCGGCCAGCACCTCCCCCACGCCGACCCCCTCGTGGTAGACGCCCGACGCGGTGCCGGGCAGCAGCGCCGCGAGCTCGCCCGCCACGCCCCAGGGGGTCTCGTCGCCCACCGCGATGTTGGGTTCGGGGGCGAGCGTGGCCACGTACGGGGTGCCGACGGCGCTCACCCGGCCGGTCAGGACCAGGGCGCGACGGGCCGCCGTCAGACCGATGCCGGGCGCGCCCCCCTCCGGCGCGCCCGGCGTCGCGGCGGCCCGCCGGGCGCGGGTCCATTCGGCCAGGGCGCGGACCCGGGCGGCGGCGTCGGCGAGCCGCTCCTCGGGCAGCGAGCCGTCCCGTACGGCCGCGACCAGCGCGTCCCGCAGCCGCAGGACAGTGGCCTCGTCGGCGAGTCCGCCGCCGACGCAGATCGCGTCGGCGCCCGCGGCGATGGCGAGGACGGAGCCCCGCTCGATGCCGTAGGTCCCCGCGATGGCGTTCATCTCCATGCCGTCGGTGACGATGAGGCCCTCGTAGCCCAGCTCCTTGCGCAGCAGACCGGTCAGGATCCGCGGGCTGAGGGTGGCGGGGCGGGTGGGATCGAGGGCGGGGACCACGATGTGCGCGCTCATGACGGCCTTCGTGCCGGCCTCGACGGCGGCCCGGAACGGTACGAGTTCACGCGCCGTCAGGGTGTCCGGGTCGGCGTCGATGCGCGGCAGGGCGAGGTGCGAGTCGACGTTGGTGTCGCCGTGGCCGGGGAAGTGCTTGGTGCAGGCGGCGACCCCGGCGGCCTGGAGGCCCTCGACGTAGGCGGCGGTGTGCCGAGCCGCGAGGTGGGTGTCGGCGCCGAAGGACCGTACGCCGATGACCGGGTTGTCAGGGTTGGAGTTGACGTCGGCGGAGGGCGCCCAGTTGAGGTTGACCCCACAGGCGGCGAGCCGGCGGCCCAGCTCGTGGGCGACCCCCCGGGTCAGTCCGGTGTCGTCGACGGTGCCCAGCGCCAGGTTGCCGGGGAAGGAGGAGCCGTCGCGGACCTCCAGGCGGGTGACGTCGCCGCCCTCCTCGTCGATGGCGACCAGGACGTCGTCGCGCTCGGCGCGCAGTCGGGCGGTGAGCCGCGCGAGCTGCTCGGGGGAGGCGATGTTGCGGCCGAAGAGGCCGACGGCGTGCAGCCCTTCGCCGAGCCGGCGCAGCAGCCAGGCGGGGGCGGTGGTGCCCTCGAAGCCGGGCTGGAGGACCGCGAGGGCGTCGCGGGTGAGCGTGTCCGTCTGGTGCGCGAGGACAGTCATGGGCCGTTATCCCTTCACGGCGCCGGCGGTGAGGCCCGCGGCCATCTTGCGCTGGACGATGAGGAAGAGGACCACGATGGGGAGCGCCATCATGGTGGAGCCCGCCATCATCGGGGCGAACTCGGTGCCGTGCAGCGTGGTGAAGTTGCCGAGCCAGACGGTGGCCGTCTGGTTCTGCTGGCTCATCAGCATCAGCGCGTACAGGTACTCGTTCCACGCCTGGATGAAGCCGTAGACGGACGTGGCGACCATGCCCGGGGCGAGCAGCGGGAAGACGACGCGGAGGAAGGCGCCGGTCGGCGTGCAGCCGTCGACCATGGCGGCCTCTTCCAGCTCCTTGGGGATGTTGACGATGAATCCGCGCAGCGTCCACACCGTGAAGGGCAGGATGAAGGTCAGGTAGGTGATGATCAGACCGCTGAGCTTGTCGTACTGGCCCAGGTCGTTCAGGAGCAGGAAGACCGGGATGATCATCGCGACGAGCGGGATCATCTGGACGGCGAGGATGCCGACGATCACGATCTTGCGCCCCCGGAAGGCGAACCGGGAGATGGCGAGGGCGGCCAGCATGCCCACGGCGATGCCGATGACGACCACGGTCAGCGAGACGATCAGGCTGCGCCCGACCGGTCCCCAGAAGTCGGAGATCTCCAGCGCCCGCTTGAAGTTGTCGAACGTGATGGTGGTCGGGAAGAAGTGCGGGTGCGGGTCGATGGCGTCCTTGGCGGGTTTGAACGCCGTGTTGAGCATCCAGTAGACCGGGAACCCGGCGGTGACGAAGACCAGCAGGCCGATGAGGTTCCAGCCGAGCCTGGACTTCTTGCGCTGCCTGAGGCGGGGGGCGCCGGCGGTCGGGGGGGTCGCGGTGGTCGGGGTGGTCGCGGTGGTCGAGGTCACTCCACCTCTCCGATCTTGAGCATCTGGCGCATGTAGACGGCGACCACCGCGAGCAGGAGCAGGACGGTCACCAGGGCGATCGCGGAGCCGCCCGAGTAGTCGTTGACCACGAACGCCTGCTTGTACGAGTAGGTGGTCAGCAGTTGGAACTCGGCCTCGGGGTTGCCGTTGCGCATCACGAAGACCTGCGGGAAGACGCCCATGTCCCAGATGACCGACAGGGTCGTCAGCATCACGATGATCGGCTTGAGGATGGGGAGGGTGACGTGGCGGAACACGCCCCAGGCGCCGGCGCCGTCCAGGCGCGCCGCCTCTTCCAGTTCCTTGGGCACCTGGGTCAGGCCCGCACTGAGGGTGATGACGACGAAGGGCACCGCGCCCCAGACCACGAGCAGCATGATCACCGCGAGGCCCTGGGGGCCGCCGGCGAACCAGTTGTGGCCGATCATGTCGACCCCGGGGAGTCGGCTCATCAGGTAGTTGAGGACGCCGTAGTCGGCGTCGAACATCCACTTGAAGATCGCGGTGGCGACGATGATGGGCATGCCCCAGCTCGCGACCAGCGCGACGCTGATGAGGGCCTTGACCCAGCCGGAGACCTTCTGGAGCAGCAGGGCGACGAGCATGCCGATGACCATGGTCAGGACGACCGCGCCGGCCGCGAAGACGACGGTGCGCAGCACGACGGACCAGAACACGCCGTCGCCGAGGACCTTGGTGAAGTTGTCGAATCCGACGAACTCCGCGTCCTTGAAGCCCCAGAGCTCGGACTTGCCGAAGCTTTGGAAGGAGAGGGACACCAGTCTGAACAGCGGGTAGCCCATGACGAGGACGATGATCAGCAGGCAGGGGGCCAGCAGCAGCCAGGGGGTCGCGCCGGGGCCCTTGCGGTTCCGCTGTCGCGGCGCGGAGGTCTTGCCTGTCCCGGGTCCGGTGGAAGTCTGGCGCCGTGCCGGCGGCAGATCGGCGGTGGTTGTCTGTGCGGCACTCATCGCGTGCTCCTCGGGGGTCCCTCTCTTGACGGGCAGCGGGGCCCCGCCGATCCGGCGGGGCCCCTCACTTCAGGTCACTTGGTGTTGATGACCTTGTCGATCTCGGCGTCGGCGGCCTTGGCCGCGTCCTCGACCGACTTCTTGCCGGTGCCGATGTCCTGGAGCATGGTCTGGAGGACCTTGCCCTTCTCGACCTGGCCCCAGCCGGGGGCGGTCGGGACGAACCAGGAGGACTCGGCCGCGGTGGCCGGCACCTCCGTCTTGGGGTCGGCCTTGAGCGGGCCGAGGTCCGTCTTGTTGTTCGGCAGGTTGCCCTTGGCGATCAGGCCCTTCTGGCCCTGGGAGCCGGTGAAGGCGTTGATCCACTCGGCCGCGACGTCCTTGGCCTTCGACTTCGACGGGACCGCGAGGTCCGAACCGCCGAGGAAGACCGGGAGGTTCTTGCCGTTCGGGCCGGGCATCACGAAGTTCTCGATCTTGTCCTTCAGCCCGCCGACCTTGTCGCTCTTGGGGTCGGCCGCGTCGGCGCCCTCCCATGCGGCGGCGAACATGGCGGCGGCGTTGCCCTGACCGAAGACGACCGGGCGGTCGGACTCGTCCTTGGTCTTGTCCGCGTGCATGTACTTGTCGAGGAGCTCCTTGTACTGCTTGAGCCCCTTGACCGACTCGGGGGAGGACAGGGAGCCCTTCCAGGCGGAGCCGTCCTTCTTGGCGATGGCGCCGCCCGCGTCGTAGACGAAGGACATCGCGGCGTACCAGTCGGGAGAAGGCTGGTAGAGGGCGCTGAACTTGTCGCCCTTCGCGGCCTGGATCTTGTCCAGGGCGGAGGTCAGGTCGGCCCAGCTCTTCGGGGCGGCGGTGACGCCGACCTCGGCGGCCAGGTCCTTGCGCCAAGTGCCGACGCGGCCACCGGCGTAGTAGGGGACGCCGTAGGTCTTGCCGTCGAAGGTGACCGACTGCTTCAGCGCGTCCAGCCAGGCGGCGGAGTTGTCGAACTTCGCCGGGTCGACCTCGGAGAAGGCGCCGGTCGACATGTAGCCGATCATCTCGGAGTTGCCCATCTCGACGACGTCGGGGGCCTTGTCCGTGGCGAGGACGGCGTCCAGCTTGGCGTTCTTGTCCGGCCAGCCGTAGTACTCGTGCTTGATGGTGAGACCGGGGTGCTTCGCGACGATCGCGTCGTCGGCCGCCTTGACCAGCTCGGGCCAGTTCTTCTGGGCGTCGACCGTCAGCCAGACCGTCAGCTCCTTGGCACCGGACGCCTTGTCGGCCGTGTCCCCGCCCTTGCCGTCCGAGCCACCGCAGGCCGCCAGGCCGATCACCATGCCCGCGACTCCAACCGCCGCGATGAGCTTGCGCTTCACGCCACCCTCCTCAGGGATGCCTTCATGCACGTCCCTTGCCCGCCGCGGTGACATACGCGAAGTACTGGGCGTGGGGCCGGGATCCGATCCATATTGGTGTAGACCAGTAACCGGAGCTTGGCCTAGACCTTTAGGGGTGTCAAGGGTCTAATGAGCGGGTGATCGGTCCGTTATCGGACCGACACCTGGGGGAGGGGAGAGGCCCGTCCTCCCACCCGTGTCACGATGTGACCGCACATATCGGAGGAGCCGGTGACGGCAGCGAAACTGGAGTCGGGAAGGCGGGCGGCGATGGCCACCGAAGGGGCGACCACGGAGCCGGAAGGCGGGGCGGCCACTCGCACGGCCCGGGTTCCCAAGTACTACCGACTCAAGCGGCACTTGCTCGACATGACCGAGACCATGCCCCCCGGCACACCGGTGCCACCGGAGCGCACGCTCGCGGCCGAGTTCGACACCTCGCGGACCACCGTCCGCCAGGCCCTGCAAGAGCTCGTGGTCGAGGGCCGGCTCGAACGCATCCAGGGCAAGGGCACCTTCGTCGCCAAGCCCAAGGTCTCCCAGCCGCTGCAACTCTCCTCCTATACGGAGGACATGCGCGCCCAGGGCCTGGAGCCCACCTCACAGCTCCTGGACATCGGCTACGTGACGGCCGACGACACCCTCGCCGGGCTCCTCAAGATCTCCACCGGCGGGCGGGTCCTGCGCATCGAACGACTGCGCCTGGCCAGCGGCGAGCCGATGGCCATCGAGACCACCCACCTCTCGGCCAAGCGCTTCCCCGCGCTGCGCCGTTCGCTGGCCAAGTACACCTCCCTCTACACCGCCCTCGCCGAGGTGTACGACGTGCGCCTGGCCGAGGCCGAGGAGACGATCGAGACCTCGCTGGCCACCCCGCGCGAGGCCGGCCTGCTCAGCACGGACGTCGGCCTGCCGATGCTGATGCTCTCCCGGCACTCGCTGGACGCCGACGGCGAGCCGGTCGAATGGGTACGTTCGGTGTATCGCGGCGACCGTTACAAGTTCGTTGCCCGTCTCAAGCGACCCGCACTCTGATACACCGTTGACTCCTGATCCGCCCTCGGTGGACGCTCGTACCGCTCAACAGTGATCAACGAGGGGACGAGGATCATGCCGGAACCGGAAGCAACAGGCACGACACGGGACACGGCGGGAGCCTCGTCAGGGGGGCTCTCGCCGAAGTCGATCGCCGTGTGGGTGCTCGTGGCCCTCGTCGGGGCCATCGGCTGGGGCGTACTGGCCCTCTCGCGCGGCGAGGAGATCTCGGCCGCCTGGCTGCTCGCCGCCGCGCTGGGCTCGTACGCCATCGGCTACCGCTTCTACGCGCGCTTCATCGCGGACCGCGTCCTGCGCGTGGACAAGACCCGGGCCACCCCCGCCGAACGCCTCGACAACGGTGTCGACTTCCACCCCACCGACCGCCGGGTGCTCTTCGGCCACCACTTCGCCGCCGTCGCCGGCGCGGGCCCGCTGGTCGGTCCGGTGCTCGCCTCGCAGATGGGCTACCTGCCCGGGACCATCTGGATCGTCGCGGGCGTCATCTTCGCCGGCGCCGTCCAGGACATGGTGACGCTGTTCTTCTCCACCCGCCGCAACGGCCGTTCGCTCGGCCAGATGGCGCGGGACGAGATCGGCCCGGTCGGCGGCGCCGCCGCACTGGTCGCCGTGTTCGTGATCATGATCATCCTGCTGGCGGTGCTGGCCCTGGTCATCGTCAACGCGCTGGCCGACTCCCCCTGGGGCGTCTTCTCCATCGGCATGACCATCCCGATCGCCCTCTTCATGGGCTTCTACCTGCGCGTCCTGCGCCCGGGACGGATCACCGAGGTCTCCCTGATCGGTGTCGCCCTGCTGCTGCTCGCCATCGTCGCGGGCGGCTGGGTCGCCGACTCCTCGCTCGCCCACGTCTTCACCCTGGACAAGCAGACCCTGGTCATCTGGATGGTCGCCTACGGCTTCGTGGCCTCCGTGCTGCCCGTGTGGATGCTGCTCGCCCCGCGCGACTACCTCTCCACCTTCATGAAGGTCGGCACCATCGCGCTGTTGGCGGTCGGCGTGGTCATCGCGATGCCCATGCTGAAGATGCCGTCCGTCACCGACTTCGCCTCGCGCGGCGACGGACCGGTCTTCGCCGGCTCGATGTTCCCGTTCGTCTTCATCACCATCGCGTGCGGCGCGCTGTCCGGCTTCCACGCGCTGGTCTCCTCGGGCACCACCCCGAAGATGATCCAGAAGGAGACCCAGGTCCGGGTCATCGGCTACGGCGCGATGCTCACCGAGTCCTTCGTCGCCGTCATGGCCGTGATCGCCGCCTGCATCATCGAGCCGGGCCTGTTCTTCGCCGTGAACTCCCCCGCCGGGGTCATCGGCACCACCGTCGAGACCGCGTCCCAGGCGGTCACCCACTTCGGGTTCGCCATCTCCCCCGACGCCCTCGCCCAAGCCGCCAAGGACGTCGAGGAAACCACCCTGCTCTCCCGTACGGGCGGCGCGCCGACCTTCGCACTCGGGATGTCGCAGATCTTCTCCTCCGTCATCGGCGGGGCCGGGATGAAGGCCTTCTGGTACCACTTCGCCATCATGTTCGAGGCCCTGTTCATCCTGACGACGGTCGACGCCGGCACCCGCGTCGGCCGCTTCATGCTCCAGGACACCCTCGGAAACCTGCACAAGTCCTTCAAGGACGTGAGCTGGAAGCCCGGTGTGTGGATCGCCAGCGCGGTCGTCGTCGGCGGCTGGGGCTACTTCCTGTGGGTGGGCGTCGAGGACCCGCTGGGCGGCATCAACCAGCTGTTCCCGCTGTTCGGCATCGCGAACCAGCTCCTGGCGGCCGTCGCCCTCGCGGTGTGCACCACGCTGCTGGTCAAGTCCGGCCGACTCAAGTGGGCGTGGGTGACGGGCGTCCCGCTGGCCTGGGACGTGGCGGTGACCCTCACCGCCAGCTACCAGAAGGTCTTCTCCGACAACCCGAAGATCGGCTTCTTCGCACAGCGCGACCTGTACCAGGACGGCATCGACGCCGGAAAGGTCATCAAGCCGGCGAAGGACCTCGCCCAGATGCACACCGTGGTCACCAACGCCACGGTGGACGGCGTGCTGTCGGTGCTCTTCGCCCTGCTCATCGTGATCGTCCTGGTGGACGCCGCCCGGACCTGCGTCAAGGCGGTCCGCGCCCCGCAGGACGTCGCCCTCACCGAAGTCCCCTGGACCGAGTCCCGGATCGTCGCCCCGGCCGGTCTGATCGCGACGCCCGAGGAGCGGGCGGAGCTGGCCGCCGCCGGCCTCGACTCGGGCGGCGGCAAGGCCAAGGAGCCGGTGGCGTGAGCGGCGTCCGGCAGGCGCTGGCCAAGGCCCGTTACTACGTACGGGAGTTCTCCGGCGAGGCCGCCTACGACCGCTACGTGGCCCACGCCCGCTCCCACGCCCCGGACGCCGAGGTCCTCACCCGGCGCGCCTTCGAACGCGCCCGCACCGATGCCCGCGAAGCCGACCCGCGCGAGGGCTTCCGCTGCTGCTGAACCGGCCACGGGCCGCCGCGCGTTCCCCCGGGAAAACGCGGCGGCCCTTTCCGTGCCCCCGGGGCACACTCGACGGTATGGACATCACGATCAGACCGGCGCTGCCGGCGGAGTACGAGGCCCTCGGGGACATCACCGCCCGGGCCTACCTCGGGGACGGCCTCCTCACCTACGGCGCGGACGACCCGTACCTCGCCCGGCTCAAGGACGTGGCGGGACGCGCCGCGACCGCGGCGGCCGAAGTGCTCGTCGCCGTACTCGACGACGGACGCGTGGTGGGCGGGGTGACCTTCGCCGCGCCGGGCAGCGCCCTCTGCGACATCGCCCGCCCCGACGAGGCCGAGTTCCGGATGCTGGCGGTCGCCCGCGAGGGCCGCGGCCGGGGCGCCGGCGAGGCGCTCGTGCGGGCCTGCGTCGACCGCGCCCGGGCCGTGGACGGCGTACGAAGACTCGTGCTGTCGACCACCCCGGACATGCTCGGCGCCCACCGGATCTACGAGCGCCTGGGCTTCGTCCGCTCGCCCGAGCGGGACTGGGAGCCGGTCCCCGACCTCACCTTGCTCACGTACGGTCTCGCGCTGTAGTCGGTGCGCGACACAACATCTAGGGGGTCCCACAGGAGGGTGCCCCCACATGTATGCTCATGCTCGCTGTCGCCGCAGGGGAATCCGGTGCGAATCCGGAACTGTCCCGCAACGGTATGAACTGCGCCCATTGGCGCATCCGAAGTCCGAGGACCTGCCGACAGCGCGCCCGGCTCGACCGAACCGGGTACAGCCACGTCCGGGCCTCGCGGTTGGGCCGGTGGACGCAGCGCGGCGCAAGCGTGCCCGGAGTCGGGGACGCGCCCGCGCGCGCCCGCTCGCGCTCCGCACCGAAGGTGCCCCGGAGCCGAGTGAGGGAGAGCTCCCCCCGTGACCATCGCGCCCGCCGCACCACGCGCCGAGTCCGACCCGTCCGACACCGCGACCACCGGTGGGGGCCATGGGGCCGCGCTGCTGCGCACCCTCACCGAGCTGACGGCCGACCTCCCCGACACCGACCCCGGCCGGGTCGCCGCCGCCGCCCTGCGGGGCCGCAGCGCCGCCGCGGACGAGGCCGAACTGCGGTCGCTGGCCACCGAGGCCGCCGCCGGACTGATCTCCGAGGACCCGGCGTACTCCCGGCTCGCCGCCCGCCTGCTCACGCTGGCCGTGCGCGACGAGGCCGCGGGCCAGGGCGCGACCTCCTTCGCCGCGTCCGTCGCCGTCGGCCACCGCGAGGGCCTGATCGCCGACCGCACGGCCGCGTTCGTCGCCACCCACGCGAGCCGCCTCGACGCGCTGGTCGAGCACGCGCTCACCGAGGGCGCCGACGACCGCTTCGGCTTCTTCGGCCTGCGCACCCTGCACAGCCGTTACCTGCTGCGCCACCCGATCACCCGCCAGGTGATCGAGACCCCGCAGCACTTCATGCTGCGCGTGGCCTGCGGTCTCGCCGCGGACGACAGCGTGCCGGCCGTCGAGGAAGTGGCCTCGCTGTACCGGCTGATGAGCCGCCTGGACTACCTGCCGTCCTCGCCCACCCTCTTCAACTCCGGCACCCGGCACCCGCAGATGTCCTCCTGCTACCTGCTGGACTCCCCGCTGGACGAGCTGGACTCGATCTACGACCGCTATCACCAGGTCGCCCGCCTCTCCAAGCACGCCGGCGGCATCGGTCTGTCGTACTCCCGCATCCGCGCCCGCGGTTCGCTGATCCGCGGCACCAACGGCCACTCCAACGGCATCGTCCCGTTCCTCAAGACCCTCGACGCCTCCGTCGCCGCCGTCAACCAGGGCGGTCGCCGCAAGGGCGCCGCCGCCGTCTACCTGGAGACCTGGCACGCGGACATCGAGGAGTTCCTCGAACTGCGCGACAACACCGGCGAGGACCAGCGCCGTACGCACAACCTGAACCTGGCCCACTGGGTGCCGGACGAGTTCATGCGCCGGGTGAACGCCGACGCCGACTGGTCGTTGTTCTCCCCCGCCGACGTCCCCGAGCTGGTCGACCTGTGGGGCGACGACTTCGACGCCGCCTACCGCAAGGCCGAAGCGGCCGGCCTGGCCCGCAAGACCATGCCCGCCCGCGACCTCTACGGCCGGATGATGCGCACCCTCGCGCAGACCGGCCAGGGCTGGATGACCTTCAAGGACGCCTCCAACCGGACGGCGAACCAGACCGCCGAACCCGGCACCGTCGTCCACTCCTCGAACCTGTGCACCGAGATCATCGAGGTCACCAACGACGGCGAGACCGCCGTGTGCAACCTGGGCTCGGTCAACCTCGGCGCCTTCGTCCTGGCAGAGTCGGGCGACATCGACTGGGAGCGGCTGGACGAGACCGTCCGCACCGCCGTCACCTTCCTCGACCGCGTCGTGGACATCAACTTCTACCCGACCGAGCAGGCCGGCCGCTCCAACGCCCGCTGGCGCCCGGTGGGTCTGGGCGCGATGGGCCTCCAGGACGTCTTCTTCCGACTGAAGCTCCCCTTCGACTCCCCCGAGGCGAAGGCCCTGTCCACCAAGCTCTCCGAGCGGATCATGCTGGCCGCCTACGAGGCGTCCTGCGACCTCGCCGAGCGCAGCGGCCCGCTCCCCGCCTGGGAGCAGACCCGTACCGCCCGCGGTGTCCTGCACCCGGACCACTACGACGTCGAGCTGAACTGGCCGGAGCGCTGGGACGCGCTGCGCGCCCGGGTCGCGAAGACCGGCATGCGCAACTCGCTGCTGCTCGCCATCGCCCCGACGGCGACCATCGCCTCGATCGCGGGCGTGTACGAGTGCATCGAGCCGCAGGTGTCGAACCTCTTCAAGCGCGAGACGCTCAGCGGCGAGTTCCTCCAGGTCAACGCGTACCTGGTGGACGAGCTGAAGAAGCTCGGCGTGTGGGACGCGCAGACCCGCGAGGCGCTGCGCGAGGCCAGCGGTTCCGTCCAGGGCTTCGGCTGGATCCCGGCCGAGGTGCGCGAGCTGTACCGCACGGCGTGGGAGATCCCGCAGCGCGGCCTGATCGACATGGCGGCGGCCCGTACGCCGTTCCTGGACCAGTCGCAGTCGCTGAACCTGTTCCTGGAGACGCCGACCATCGGGAAGCTGTCCTCGATGTACGCGTACGCCTGGAAGCAGGGGCTGAAGACCACGTACTACCTGCGCTCCCGCCCGGCGACGAAGATCGCCCGCGCGGCGTCCGGCGCCGCCGCCCCGGCCGCCGCCACGCCCCTCCCGCAGGCCGTCGACGCCGACGCGCTGGCCTGCTCCCTTGAGAACCCCGAGTCCTGCGAGGCATGCCAGTAATGAGCTCCACTGACACGAAGAATTTGCTCGACCCGGGCTTCGAGCTGACCCTCCGTCCCATGCGCTACCCGGACTTCTACGAGCGCTACCGGGACGCGATCAAGAACACCTGGACGGTGGAGGAGGTCGACCTCCACTCGGACGTCGCGGACCTCGCGAAGCTGACGCCGGGCGAGCAGCACATGATCGGCCGGCTGGTCGCGTTCTTCGCGACGGGCGACTCGATCGTCTCGAACAACCTCGTGCTGACCCTGTACAAGCACATCAACTCCCCGGAGGCGCGCCTGTACCTGTCGCGCCAACTGTTCGAGGAGGCCGTGCACGTCCAGTTCTACCTGACGCTGCTCGACACCTACCTGCCCGACCCGGACGACCGGGCGGCGGCCTTCGACGCGGTCGAGGAGATCCCGTCGATCCGCGAGAAGGCGCAGTTCTGCTTCAAGTGGATGGACTCGGTCGAGAAGATCGACCGGCTGGAGACGAAGGCCGACCGCCGCCGTTTCCTGCTGAACCTGATCTGCTTCGCCGCCTGCATCGAGGGCCTGTTCTTCTACGGCGCGTTCGCGTACGTCTACTGGTTCCGCTCGCGGGGTCTGCTGCACGGTCTGGCGACGGGCACCAACTGGGTGTTCCGCGACGAGACCATGCACATGAACTTCGCCTTCGAGGTCGTGGACACGGTCCGCAAGGAGGAGCCGGAGCTCTTCGACGACGCGCTTCAGCAGCAGGTCACCGACATGCTGAAGGAGGCCGTGGAGGCGGAGCTGCAGTTCGGCCGCGACCTGTGCGGTGACGGCCTGCCGGGCATGAACACCGAGTCGATGCGCGAGTACCTGGAGTGCGTCGCGGACCAGCGTCTGGTCCGTCTCGGCTTCCCGCCCGTCTACGGCTCGCAGAACCCGTTCTCGTTCATGGAGCTCCAGGGCGTCCAGGAGCTGACGAACTTCTTCGAGCGCCGCCCCTCGGCCTACCAGGTCGCCGTCGAGGGCACGGTCGACCTCGACGAGGACTTCTGAGCGGGCTACCGGCAACGGCAAGGCCCCGCACCGTAGGCAGATTCTTGGGGTCCTCGCAACACCTGATGGCTTACGCGGTCGTCAGTAGATCACGCAGGCGCTCGGCTGGGGTTCTCCAGCCGAGCGTTTT